>JAABSO010000028.1 GCA_011390335.1 Desulfotignum sp.
ATGCCGCTATCAATATTTTGACCCTGGGGCTACAGGGTCAGGGCCTTTCAGCTCAAGAAGCCCCCACTATAGCGGCAGCTTAGTGGTGGGAGTAGTCACTATAGGTTATTGATTGCTCGTCTTTGTACGGCTGCATAGGCAATATCTCCTTTATTCTCAATACTGTTCCATTCAATTGTCCAAAAATCAAAAATGAATGAAACATCATTGTATTTATTATACTTTCTTGTTGTTTAACATCCCCGCCGGAATTCCCCTTCCATAGCCCTCTTATTTTCTAATTATCCACAGTTTGTTTTGAACAAGCGAAATTAAAGATAGCAAATCATGGGTGGTGCAAATATGTCTGTCTTTGTTTTTGCGGCGATTGCATAAAAGGCAAAAATATGGTATTTGCCTGGCAGCAACAAACAGATGACTAACCGGATGTTATGGGCACAAAAAAGAAAATTTCTACCCGGATCCAATCATTTAAGGAGAATTCATGCGGCACGCTTTAATACGTTCATGTGGTTATGTCTGGTTCGTCCTGGTATTATTTGTTTTCACCCTGCACCCATTCAAGGCAGGCGCCCAGGAGGATCACTCCGGGGGCACTGATCCTTCCAGAGTCAGTATTGAAAAATTACTGCAGGATCTGGAAGATCCGCAAAGGCTGGAAAACCTGAAACAGGACCTGCGGGTGCTTCTTCAGGCCGGCGAAGCATCTTCCGAAGATACAAAGGCTGAATCCAAAGGCTTTGCCGGACAGCTGCTGAGGGCAATGTCCGGTTATATGCAAAACATCAACCAGGTGTTGGCAGACGTAGGGCAGAACATGCTCCAGCTACCCGATCTGGCCAGGAATATTGCCGGGCAGGCCCGGGATCCGGAAATACTCAGGAGCTGGGGGGAAATGGGTGGCAAAGTCATACTGGTCCTGCTGGCAGGTTTTCTGGCGCAGTTGCTGGTTTCCCGCCTCCTGGGCAGGGTCCGCAGCTCTCTGGAAGATCGGGTAACTTACAGCAAGGGGGTCAGAGTCCTTCTGATGTTCGGCAATACACTGCTGGAATTGATTCCCATCGCTGCTTTTGCCGCGGCAGCCTATGGACTGCTTCCCCTGCTTCACCCGCGCGAAGGCACCCAGCTTGTGGCCTTGACCCTGATAAACGCCAATGTCCTGGTCAGGGTGATCCTGGCCTTTACCAGGCTGTTGCTCATGCCCGGCATCCCTTCCCTCAGAATATTGCCTCTGGACAGCGAGTCCGTGCACTATCTATATATCTGGGTCAGAAGAGTCGTCAGAATTTCAGTTTACGGCTATTTTATCCTTGAAGCAGTCTTGATTCTAGGTGCTGCCGCCAGTCTTCACTTTTTTCTTCTCAAAATGCTGGGGCTGGTCATTGCCCTGATGGTAATCATTCTTGTGCTGCAAAATCGCACGGATGTGGCCTGGTGGCTGCGCGGAGGCTATAAACAGACAGAGGCGCCAGAACCGCAAATAGAATCGAAAACCTCTGATACCCGTTTGCGAAAGATCCAGGCTGTAACCGCTTTGCGTCGCCGATTTGCCGATTTCTGGCACATCGCTGCCATATTGTTTACCCTGGGCATGTTCGGAACCTGGGCTCTGGAAATAGAGGGCGGGGTTTACTTTGTGGTCAGGGCACTGATCCTTACCATCATGGTTGTTGTCCTGACCGCCTTTCTTTTCCGCATCAGTCAGCGGGGTCTGGATCAATTGTTCAAAGTCAGTGATGAATTGAAAAAGAGCTATCCGGACCTGGAAGCCAGAGCCAACCGGTATCTTCCTTTGCTCAGACATACCGTCAAAGGGGTCCTGTACATCATTGCCACCTTTTCGATCCTGCAGGCCTGGGGAATCGGGACCTACAGCTGGATACTGTCGCCCCAGGGCGGCACTATCATTTCCAAGCTGCTGGTAATTACACTGATTATCGGCGGTGCCTTTGTGTTTTGGGAGCTGGTGAGTTTGAAAATAGAAGCCTACATGACCAGGGAGCGGGAAGGCGTTACCGGACGGACGGCCAACAAAAGAATACTGACCCTGCTGCCTCTGTTTAACAACGTTATCCGGATTGCCCTGGTCCTGGTGGCAGGCATGAGCGTCTTATCCCATATAGGCATCAATATCGCCCCTCTGCTGGCCGGTGCAGGGGTTGTCGGCCTGGCTGTGGGCTTTGGCGCCCAGACCCTGGTCCGGGATGTAATTACGGGCGCCTTTATCCTGATGGAAGACTCCATTTCAGTGGGTGACTGGGTTGAGGCAGGCGGATATGCAGGAACCGTTGAACACCTCACCATTCGGACCCTGACCCTGCGTGACCTGACAGGGGCAATATTTGTGATTCCCTTCGGGGATGTGACTACCGTGAAAAACAGCAACCGCGACTACGGTTACGCCCTGGTGGACGCGGGCGTCGCTTACAGGGAAGATTACGGCGAGGTTGTCCAGGCCCTGCAGGATGTGGCAACAGAGCTGCAGCAGGATGAAACCTGGGGACCGGATATCATCGGGGAGCTGGAACTCTTTGGCCTTAACAATCTGGGGGATTCCGCAGTAGAAGTCCGGGTCAGGCTGAAAACCAGACCCATGCGCCAGTTTGCAGTTCGCCGGGCTTTTCTGGAAAGAATGAAACGTGTTTTTGACGAGCGCGGCATCGAGATTCCATTCCCTCACCAGACCATCTGGTTTGGAGAGGACAAAAAAGGGGCTGCCCCGCCCATGCATCTTCTCAAAGCGTCTCAAACGGCGGCTGAACCTCCCCGGGCCATCGAATCAGATCTCAGCGAAGATCATCCGGAAGCTGAAATCCAGCATCAATCGGAATTTGGAGCATCCAAGGAAGTGGTACGCAACGCTGAGGAACCTGAAGTTGATCCGGATGAAAAGGACAAAACCGACCCTTGATAGAAATGCCAGGCCGGTTCTTTCCATTGCAATAAATACCGCTATTTGATAATGAAAGCAGGTACACAGGCAAAACAAAATGGGTTGTTTTGTCTGTCATTCTTTTAATGGCGGTTTAATTTGGTACCTGGGGATATGGAACGGTTACTGGTGATTAGTGTGGGTGCTGTGATCGGCACGGGATTTTATTACTGGTTTGCCTGGATGATGAAAAAAAAAGCCATGCAGGAATACATTTTGACCCATCAATGGCTTTTGCACCCGAATGCCATCTGCTACTGGCGGACAGCAATGGCCATGGTCGGTTTTTTTCTTTACTTCTGGACAGGGTTTCAGTCCGCCGCCATCATCATTTTCACCTTTGCGGCAATACTTGACGGGGTGGACGGCCTGGTTGCAAGGGGATGCAATCTGGTTTCCCGGCTGGGGGAATGGCTTGACCCGTTATGTGACAAACTGACCTATCTGCCGCCCCTGCTGGGGTTTGCCTATCTGGGCATTATCTCGGTAAAACTGGTGTGGATACTGATTGTCATTGAGATTTTCGGCCAGTTTGCCGCCCGCAGGCTGCTTGCTTTTATGAAAACGTCCGGAGCTGCCAATAATTTCGGCAAAATAAAGGCCATCATCTGCTTTGCCCTTGTCATATTCTGTGCATTGCTGGATGCAAATCCTGATGTCATTCACATCGGCGACCAGATTCTGCTCTCCTGCATTGTTCTGTCTGCCGCCTCCATTGTCTTTAAATTTGTTCCCAACCGGCTGTATGCGGATATTCTTTCCGCCCTTAACTTCATTTGCGGCATTTCCAGTCTTTTTTTGACATATCAGGGTTTTTTTGCCAGAGCGGTCATTATCATCATTGTGGGACAGTTGTTTGACCTGTTTGACGGAAGAATGGCAGAAAAGCACGGCGGTACCAAATATGGCCCCTACCTGGACGATATTGCGGATTTTGTCAGTTTCGGCCTGGCCCCGGCCTATGTACTGGTTAAAATCGGCGGTTCCCATGCCTGGCTGTTTGCTGCCATTTATATTGCAGGGGTGGCCTTTCGGCTGATCCGGTTTCTGGCGGTTGATAAAAAACGCGCCGATCTTCCCCCTGGTGTATTCAACGGCCTGCCATGTCCGGCAGGTGCCCTGATCGTACTTGGTGCAGCCCTTGTCATGCCGGTCCACTTGATGTGGGCTGTTGTGGTCATTACCACAGGCCTGATGGTGAGCACCATCAGGTTTGCCCATCTGGGACGTATTATTTTAAAAAAGGTTCCCAGGCCCTTATTTTTTACCTTGAGCGCGATTACAGTCATGGTTATTGCCTTTGTTCTGAAAACCCGGAATGTAGAGCTGTTCGGCTATTTTATTCTCTTTTCTTTACTGCTCTATCTGTTTATCGGAAAGATCTTCATCCCGAAAAAAAATGCCGGAGACAGTTCCACCTGATTTCTCAGCAGTATTAACCAGCAAAGGAGGCATCATGGATAAGGTATTTGCCTTCCCTATCCCCAGACAGATATTCATCTGTACACACAAACACCTGCTGCTGAAAACTGATGCCGCCATGCCTGATACCCTGCCCTGGAAAGCACATATGCGATGAAAAAACAGCTGACCCGCAATCCCATGTACATCTATCTTCTGGTTCTCACCATTACGGTTTCCGGGGGCCTGCATATATGGCAGACCCTTTTTGATAACTTTGCCGTCACTGTGGTACATCTGGAGGGTCACCATGTGGGAATTATCCAGTCCATACGGGAGATCCCCGGATTTCTGGCCCTGCTGGTGGTGTATGTGCTGTTTATCATCAGAGAACACAGGCTGTCTGCACTGTCTGTTCTGGTTCTGGGACTTGGCCTTGCTGCCACGGGGCTGTTTCCGACCTTTTACGGGCTGATTTTCACCACCCTTGTGATGAGCTTCGGGTTTCACTATTTTGAAACTACTTACCAGTCCCTGGGGCTGCAGTATTTTGAAAAAAATGTCGCCCCGGTGGTCTTTGGAAAGCTGCGCTCCTATGCAGCCCTGAGCAGCATGGGTGCAGGGGTTCTGGTTTTTGTTCTGGCCCCTTTTTTATCCTTTACTCAGGTGTATCTCTTATTTGGCACAATTGTGGCAGGCGTCGGGCTGTGGGCGTTTTCAAAAAAACCGGCATCAGAGGATATCGTCCCCCAGCACAAAAAAATGATTTTTAAAAAATGCTACTGGCTCTACTATATGATGACCTTTATGGCCGGGGCAAGGCGGCAGATATTCATGGCGTTTGCCGTGTTTCTGCTTGTGAAGAAATTCGAATATTCAGTACAGGCCATTGCTGTTCTTTTTTTCATAAACAATACAGTAAACTATTTTCTCAGCCCTTTCATCGGAAAATGTATTGTACGGTTTGGTGAAAGAAAGGTGTTGAGCCTGGAATATCTATCCCTTGTCATTATTTTTGTTTCCTATGCCCTGGTGGAATCACGGATGGTGGCCGGATTTCTGTATATTCTGGACCATATCTTTTTCAACTTTGCCATTGCCATCAACACCTTTTTTCAAAAGATTGCCGATCCCAGGGATATTGCCCCGAGCATGGCCATGGGATTTACCATCAACCATATTGCCGCCGTGGTGCTCCCGGCCATCGGCGGCCTGCTCTGGATTGTGGATTACCGGATACCGTTCATAGCCGGTGCAGGAATGAGCATTATCTCTTTGCTGCTGGTGCAGTGCATCACCGGACAGCTTGCAGCGGCAGACAGCAGAAATGCTGCTGCTTTCACTACCACCATGCGCTGAAATAGATCACGGCAACATACCGCAGCCCTTTGCCGATGGCCACCAAAGGGAGAAACACCCCCAGACGGATTTTCATTATTCCGGCCACCAGGGTGAGGGGATCTCCGCCAATGGGCAGCCATGCCATCAAAAGGGTCCAGTATCCATAGCGCTGGAACCAGTACTGGGACCGGGCAATCTGGGCCGGGGTGAAATAAAACCAGCGCCGGTCCTGGAACCGCAGCAGATACAGCCCCAGCCACCAGTTGACAACAGATCCCAGGGTGTTGCCGAAGGTGGCGATGACCAGCAGCAGCAATGGATCCCCCCCCTGGCGCAGCAGGGCAAACAGCACGACCTCGGAATAAAAAGGCAGAATTGTGGCAGCCAGAAAAGCGGACCCGAATAAGAGTAAAGCGGAAGTCACCATAAAAGAATTACCCAACCAGCCATTTGAACAGGGCAAACTGTGCCGGCATATAAAAAAGATATTCCGGGTGCCACTGGACCCCGATGATCTTCTGGCCTTCACCGGCTTCCACGGCCTGGATAATTCCGTCAAGATCCCGGCCCACCACCTGCAGTCCCTTGCCTGATTCTCTTATGGCCTGGTGGTGCAGGCTGTTCACCCTGAGTTTTTTTGTGCCGCAGACCCTGGAAACCAGTGATTTTTCTTCCAGAAGTACCTGTTTGGTGGGCAGCAGCCCTGGCCGGTTATAGGTCAGGCGCCGCAGGGAGCGGATATCCTGGAACAGGTTGCCCCCCAGCACCACATTTATGAGCTGGGCACCCCGGCAGATCCCCAGCAAGGGAATTTTATGTTCCAGGGCATATTTGATCCACCTTATTTCCAGCAGATCCCGTTCCGGGTCAAATCTTACCGGCGCTGTCAGATCCCCTTTGTAATGTTCCGGTGCGATATCATTGCCGCCGCCGATAATCAGTGCATCCAGGGCGATATCCGGGATCTCATGTTTTACACTGATCCGCAGGGCAGAGGCACCAGCCAGCTGCAAGGCTGTTCTGGAACACCACCAGGCAGGTGCCCAGCGCCGGGAGGACCCGGTTACGCCAATGCGTGGTCTTGCAGCCATCTGCCCATCAATGCGGTCCATTCACTGCGGGAAACCCCTAAAAGCGGCCGGTGCATGTTCAGAAAAAGTGCCGACAGATCCTGCAGGTCATCCGGGCGCTGTGCCAGTTCTTCCACCACCCACCAGGTGTTCCAGGGACCGGCCAGAGACCAGTCAGGCTTATCGATCTGGCAATTGGGCAGGCGGTAATGAAATGCCGGCCGGCCCTTGATTTTTTTATCAAAAACCGCCCTGTTGACCTGGTCTACGTCCATATGTGCAAGCAGGGGCAGCAGGTCAAGGGCCCGGTTGCGGCTGGCATTGTACTGCAGGTAATCATCGCAGACCTGATTGATATCCGGCGCTGTCCGAAAAAACAATTGTTTGAGATATGCCTCTGGATACAGATCAACATAGGGGCTTATGCGGCGGGCAAAATCCACCTGATGTGCATCCACCAGCCACCATTGCAGCAGGGCAAAGGACCGCAAATACCCGGACAGGCAAAACGCATCCAGGCCTGGTACCTCTGTGTTGATATGGACACCGTAGGCCGCAATCATGGAGTCTTCAGTCCCCCTGGCCCCTGCCCGGCGCAGTTCTGTGACAAGGGGCTCAAGGCTGTCCAGATCAGACATGGCAATGGGAGGGCAGACGACCTCCATGGGCACCAGCAGGGCCGCTGCCTGGCTGAGCAGGTCAAGCCAGTCACCAGGGCTGCCCTGATTCTGCTGCGCTGCTTTTTTTTTCAGAAAGTGCCAGTCCAGTTCAATGCTAAAGTCCCCCAGCCCCTCTACCGCCACCTTGCATGCTGCAGGAGACACACTGGTAATTTTCCCGGAAAACACCTGCTGAACAACAGCCGTGGTCTGGTTAAGATCAAGGCCGGCAAATTCCATTTCAAATCCCACCCTGCGCATTTTTTGATTCCGGGTATGGATAACTGCCGGCATTTTGAAAGCTGATTTATGTGCCATATACTCTTTTTTTTACACCCTCCTGAAGGCAACTTTTTTTGACAATATGCTGTTTACCAAGGCGGGTTGTCAAGGATTTAATCTTTGTCTGCCGCGGCCCCAAGAGGAATGCACGCCGGGATATGATATGTGTAACACCGGTTTTCCGGTATTAGTCCTTGTTCATCCATCCCGTTGGATGGTACTATGTGGATGGTACTGGACAAGTTGATTGACTGGGCTCCCTGCAGAATGCCGGGCTGTATCAGGCTTAAACAACAATGGGGCTTATCCATAGCTGAAACTTTGCATAGGTTTTCATGAAAAAAGTATACCGCTGCTGTTTTTTATTATTCCTGCTTGTATTATGCCTGATTTTTCCAGGCAATGCCATGTGTGCAAAAGACAATAGCCTGCCCCTGAATGTGCACATATCAGAATCCTATGATGATGACCTGCCCGGTTTGCTGGAAAAAAAATATATCCGGGTCCTGACAACCCTTAACAGGACCAATTTTTATATTTCCGAAGGGCATCTGGTGGGGTATGAATATGCACTGGTCAAAGGGTATGAAGAATTTCTCAACAACCGGACGGACCAGAACGGATTAAAAGTCGTGCTGGAGTTTATTACGGTATCCAGGGATCAGCTGATTCCCAAACTGGTCTCTGGATATGGTGACATAGCTGCTGCAGGGCTGACCATCACCCCTGAAAGAAAAGACAGGGTGGATTTTACAAGACCCTATTTAACCGGGATCAATGAAGTGGTGATAACCCGGAAAGGAAGATTCCGGCTGAAAAATGTTTTTGATTTAAGTGCAAAAAAAGTTTATGTCCGCAAAAGCAGCAGCTACTATGACAGCCTGCTCAGGCTGAATAAAAAATTGCGCAAAAAAAACAAAAAACCGGTAAAAATAATTTTTCTCAACGAAGAGCTGGAAACAGAAACCGCCCTGGAAATGGTTGATAACGGCGCAATTGACATCACTGTCGCAGACAGCCATATTGCCCGGGCATGGTCAGAAATGCTTGAGAACATAGAGATTAATGAAGATGTGGTGCTGCGCAAAAATTCCAAAATTGCATGGATGGTGCGAGAGAACAATCCGATTTTGCTGTCCAGCCTTAATGCCTTTTTAGACACCCATAAAAAAGGAACCCTGCTGGGCAATATATATTTTAACCGGTATTATAATGATACCGGACGTCTGAAAAATCCCCTGGACCCTGAAGAATGGGAAAAACTCAAACAATACAAAGGGGTCATAAAAAAATATGCCAAAAAATATGATTTTGACTGGCTGCTCATTCTGGCAATGGCATTTCAGGAATCAGAGCTGGACCATAACCAAAAAAGTAGTGCCGGTGCCGTAGGCCTTATGCAGGTATTGCCTGCAACAGCCATGGACAAAAATATCGGGATCCCGCATGTGGACAGGCTGGACAGCAATGTCCATGCAGGCGTCAAATACCTGGCATTTCTCAGAGACCACTACTTCAGTTCTGAAGACATACCCCGCCAGGAACAGATCCGGCTTTCGCTGGCAGCCTATAATGCCGGTCCGGCCAATATCAGCAAAGCAAGAAAAATGGCCGAAAAAATGGGCCTGGACAAAAACAGATGGTTCAGAAATGTTGAACTGGCAGCCCTTCGCACCATCGGCCGGGAAACAGTCCAGTATGTCAGTAACACCAACAAATATTATGTCCTCTACCAGTCCATCCTGACCGATTAAACGGCTGGCACGGCAAGAAAGGAAAAACCTGATCCCATGCATGAAATTCAACCGATAGGAACAATTCATTCACCCCATAAAAACCTCAGGGACATGCCCATTCAACCAAAAGGGGCAGCAGGTATTGAAGGCCATGTTTTGGTGAATAAAACCTTTATGGACGGCCTGCAGGACCTTGACGGGTTCAGCCATATCTATCTTATTTACACTTTTCACAAGGCAGAGCGGACACAGCTGCGTGTCACCCCTTTTATGGATACCCGGACCCGGGGGGTTTTTTCCACCCGCTCTCCGCTGCGGCCCAACCATATCGGTCTGTCCATTGTCCGGCTGAAAAAAATCCAAGGCAATACCCTTGTGGTCCAGGATATTGATATTCTGGACGGCACGCCATTACTGGACATCAAACCCTATATACAGAAATTTGATGCTGTGGCAGACAGCCGTTCCGGATGGCTTACGGCCAGTGAAGCGGAGATCAGAGATAAACGGTCGGACGACAGGTTCGCCTGAATACCGGCACACCGTCACAACCCATCACAATTCATGGATGTGGATGGTGTTCTTGTCTGTAATCTGTTCTGCCGCCTGCACGATCTGCCGGTGGTGGGTAAACAGAATCACCTGGGTTTTACGGGACAGTTCCGCCAGGACCTCCAGTGTTGCCCTGGACCTGGCATCATCAAAATTGATCAGAATGTCATCCACAATAAAGGGCATGGATTCGGTTTTTTCCAGGCGCCATTCCAGGGTGGCAAGGCGCAGGGCAAGAAAAAGCTGGTCCCGGGTGCCGGAACTCATTTTTTCCACTGTCAGGCGGACATTTTCCTGCCGCACCCCCACGAGAACAGGTTCTGCCCTGTCATCCACATCAGTGCGCAAACCGGCAAAAGACCCCTGGGTCAGGTCATGAAAATATCTGGAGGCAAGTTGTAAAACAGGATCCTGATGGGCTTCTCTGTAGTGTTCAATCTCCTGCTGCAAAATGCCGGCTGCAAGCTTTGTTATGGTATACCTGTCTGAGAGCCTGCGGATCATGGCCAGTTCCTGTTCCATCTCTTCTGCTATTTCAGCTGCAGTGGCATTGCCGTCCATGGCAGCCAGCCGGGTATTTTCCTCACCGATCACCTGGGAGATTGCGTTTATGGCAGGGTGTATCCTCTGGGAAATATCTTTTTCCAGTGCTGCAATCATGGCCGGCAGTTCATCTGCTTCAACGGCTGCTGCCTGTTCTGCAAGGGTTTTTCTGTCCACGCCCGCCCCTATCTTTGCCAGCACCGCCTTGGTGTCGGAAATTTTCTGCTGCAGCTGTTGGAACCGGACAAACCTGTTGATGGCTTCGGGCAGGTCTTCTGGTTTGCTGCACCTGGCAGTCGACAAAAATGTCTGCATCCGGGCCTGGGCGATCCTGTGTTTTTCCTGTGCAGCATCCGCCTCTTTTTCCAGCAGATCCAGTTCTTCTCCTATCTTATCGTGCAGGATACGGTCTTTTTGCGCCTGGTTGAGCAGGCTTTGCAGCTGGATTATCCTCTGGTCCAAAGGCAGCAGTGTCAGTTGCGGGGCCACCTTTTCAACAAGGGTGTTTACTGCTTTTTCAAGGTCTGCGGCATCCCGGTCAATACCCTGGATCCGTTTTTTCATGTCATCTGCTTCTTTGTGCCGGTCAAAGCACTGCTGCAGGGTCTCCATCATGTCAACCGCTTCCATAGGGGACACATCAGATTTAACACCCAGGTGTAAAACCGCTTTGTGCCACTGGGTTTCCCATACAGCCCAGGCCTTTTGGGCCGCAGCAAGGTCCTGCCGGGCCTGCTGGAGCTCTGTCTGGGCGTTTTGCATTTTCTGGTCCAACAGGTCACGCGCTTTTTTACGGTTTTCGACATCCTCTATAACGGTCTCAGCAAACACCAGAACAGGATCAAGGGTTTCTTGTGCGGGAATTTTTTCTTTTGCCACAAGGTGCAGGGCGCTTTTCACCCGGGAAACCAGCGCTTTTTGCCGGTCAGTGTCCTGCCGGACCTGGTGCTCATTTTTAAAGAGCTCTTTCACCTTGAACCGCAGCTGATCCATCTGTGCCAGCCACCCGCCCATTTCCTTCGGAGACAGCGGGGTAATGCCCGCAGGCGCCCATACCCTGCGCCACTCTTTTTCAAGGGCACCTGACTGCTTTACAAGCGCCTGTTCCTCTTTGTCATTATCGGTCAATGCCGTTTTCAGACCCTGTTCTCTGGCCTGTAATCCTGCTGCAGTGGCCACCCGGTCCGCCTCCCGCCACAACCTGTCAGCAATCATATCTGCTTTGCCCACATACCCTTCATAGGCATCAGGCAGGGGCAGATCAGGATCAAATGCCGTGCTTTGAGCTGCAACGTCCTCCTTCTCAAGCCATTGCCGGCGCAGAAGCAGCCATCCCTGGTCCCGTTTTTCACGAACGGAAACCAGATCCTGTTCAGTGGGAACCTGCCCTGCATATACCAGTTTACTGATATCCCGGGTAACGGTTAGCAATTCCTTTTCATGGGCTTTCCGGCTTTTTTCAACTTCCCGAAGCGCATCAGACACAATGGCAAACCGGTTTTCAAATGCCTGGAGTGTCTCAGACAACGGCAGGGGAAGCTGCATGAGATCAGCCAGATCCCCTGACCACATCCCCATACGCTGCAGGTCGGACCGGCATTCATTTTTGAGCCCACCAAGGGCCTGGACACTTTTTTCCAGGTGCTGGTCAATATCGCCGGCTTTCCGGGCCAGCTTGACCGCCCGGACAAGGGGGGACACATCTTTTGGTTCCAGCTTGTCCGCCAGGGCTGTTTTCAGGTCCCTGGATTTGCAGGCAGCAGTGTCAAGGTGTTTTTCTGCTGATGTCATCTGCTGATTTGTGGCCTCATATTGGGCACTTAACCTCTGGATTGTTCTTTTTTTCTGCAACACCGGCCCCAGGGTTTCCAGTGCATCCAGGGACACATCCGGCCGCACCTGCTGCAGTAGCTGTGCCGCCTCCCTTCGCAGGCTGATGCGCATGCCGTCTAATCTGGGCCGGTCTTTTTGCCCTTTGCGAAATTCCCCCAGCCGCTGTACAAAATCATTCACCAGCTCTGCCTGGCACAAAAGCCCCTCATTGGGCTGGATTGCCGCCAGTTTTTCAGCAAGGATTTTTTTTCGCTCCCTGTCTTTTTGCAGCTGCTGCTCCGCCGCCTGCATCTCCCTGCTTACCTGATCAACCTGTTTTTCAAAATCCGGGGTCAACGGCGGGACCTCTCCGAGATCCTGCTGCTGTTTTTCCCGGGAGGCCAGAGATGCCAGTTCAGGAATGGCCTGCTGCAGCCGGGCCAATCCCTGCAGTTTTCTGTTCAGATGGTCCCGCTCTTTTTCCAGGTCATCCCGTGTTTTTTCAGCCGCTGTCAGGGCATCCTTGTGTTTTTTCCAGTCCCTGTAGGAAAGGCTTTTTTCCCTGGCCCGTTTCTGGAGCTCCTTGAATCTTTTGATTGCCTGGTTGATCTCAGGATTTTGTCCAGATGGTTTGAACAAAGCTTTTGCTTCATTTTCCAGGCGGCTGATGAGGTTCTGCAAGGAAGACATACCTGCCCCTGCAGCAAACAGGGCCTGGCCCAGCTCCCCTTTCTGGTCCAGAATATCTTTGCCCCCCCTCACCAGCCTGTCATGGTCAATGCCGTAAAGGGATTCAAAAATATTAGGTTCCACCCCGGATAAAAACGGTGCCAGTATCCCCGGATCAAGGGGGTCCCCTGCTTCATCAACAATGTCATTCACCCTTTTTTTGCGGCGAAAAAAAACAATCTTCTGCCCTGCATCATTTTCAAGGCATCCCCCCACCAGCAACTGATCATAGCTGTGAATAAAATTGTCCGGAGTCTGGTGGTCGAATCCGTACAACAAGGCCCTGAGGGCCCGAAGAGAACTGCTTTTGCCTGCCTCGTTGGGACCGTAAATGATGTGCAGCCCGGGGAAAACGGCATCAAAATCCAGAGGCTCCCTGTCTGTGAAAGGCCCGAATGCCTTCAGATAGAGCTGGTTGAGTTTCATTTCTCATCCTCCCCGTGGCCAAGGAGTCTGGCAATCAACAGTTCCTGGACCGCTGTGCGCAGTAGTGCCATAGTCTCGGAAGCAGGATCTGCAAACAGGTCCCCGCCTGCATGGAGTTCCGCAGGCAGTTTGCTTTTCAACTGGGACAGCTCCGGCACCAACTCCAGAATGGTGTCTTCATCCAGATTGAGGTTTTCAATGGATTGAATCAAACCTGCAACAGGGGTGTTTTTCCCGAACATCTGTGCCGGATCTTTTTGGCGCTGTGTATGAAATTTCACCTGTTCCAGCCACACATCCCCCATTGCCGCGGCAATGCCGCGAAATTCCTGGACCCACCCGGCTGGATTGTCCATTAAGGTGTCATGGACCGGGCATTTCCCGGTCAAAACCAGGCGCAGGGCCAGAATTCTGCCGTCAGCCTTCTCCTTTGCGATCTCACAGGATTCCTGCACAGTATCATGGACAGATGCGATGGTGTCGCATGCAGACAGATCGATGCTGCAAACCTTCCAGCGCAGTACATCCAGTTCAATCATCTGTTCTTCAATGACCCGGCCATCTGCCACGGTTACCAGGATGGCCCCTTTGGCACCGGTTTCATTGATGTGCCGGCCCTGGATATTGCCGGGAAACACCACCCAGGGGTCTTTATCCAGGACTTCTGTTTTGTGCACATGGCCCAGGGCCCAGTAATCATACCCCCTGGATCGCAGGTCATCCATGGTGCATGGGGCATAGTCCTCATGTCCCGGCCGGCCGGTCAGGGCGGTATGGAGCATCCCGATATTGAAATACCCCGCATGGAAGGGCGGATATCCTGCGGCAAGGTTGTCAGTCACGGCACGAAAGGCATAACTCTGGCCGTGGATGACCATTTTGAGATTCTCCAGGACAATTGAGTCAGGGGCTTTGTGGGGAAACACAAAAACGTTGTCAGGCAGCGGCATGGTCCGGGTGATCTGGCTGGCAGCATCGTGGTTGCCTGACACAATAAAGACCCTGATACCGGCCCTGGCCAGCTGTCCCATGCGGTCGGCAAAAAAAAGACCGGTATTGTAGTCTTTCCAGTCTCCGTCATACAGATCACCGCTGATAAGGACAAAATCAACCGCCTTTTCCACGGCCAGATGGATCAGGTTGTCAAAGGCCCGCCTGGTGGCACTGCGGATCTCCTGTACCGGTGCATCCTCATGGGCCTCAAGCCCTTTCAGAGGACTGTCCAGGTGAATGTCAGCTGCATGGATAAATGTGATCATGGATATTTACCTGTCATGGTTTATCATTTTTTGGACAAGTGCTTGAGGAGGCCGGTCAAAAAACACGCCTGATCCGGGAAGATCCGGGTGCATCCCCCGGATGAACAGGTACAAAACGCCGCCAAAATCACGGTCATGGTCGTAATCTTTGCACCGTAAAGACAGATACCGGTACAGGGCCATCACATACAAATGGTACTGCAGAATATAATGGTGGTCTTCCATGGCAGCGGTCATGGCGGACAGATTGTAGTCAGCATAGGTGTCCCCCAGGAAATTGGATTTATAGTCAATGATATAATACCGGCCCCGGACCCTGACCACAAGGTCAATGAATCCTTTGACAAATCCTGTGGCACTGCCCTGGTCCAGGCTCCGCAGTCTGTCGGCATAGGCTTTCCGTTTCTTCTGGATTGAAAGCAGATCTGCCAGCCCTGGCAGATGCAAGGTGTGTGCATCACATAAAAATTCAGTCTCTGTTATCCGGTCGACCCCGGCAATATCCTTGAGGCTGAAAGCACCGGGACCGGTCACAAGCTGTGTGGATACAATATCTGCCACTGCGGCCTTTGCCGGTTCCAAAAGCGCTGGATCAACAAGCCCGAACCGGGGCAGGTATTGGGAAACACAGGCTGCCACATGTGCTGCATCCCCCTGAAAATCCATGTGCTCCAGTACGGCATGGAAAAAATCTCCGGATCCGGCCCCTTTGGGAAATGTCTGCAGACAAATGGCGGTGTCGGCCACAGGGCTACCGGTTGAAATCTTTTTCCCCGGAACTGCAATACCTGTCTTTGGGGATGCAATATCTGTCTTGGGGTCCGGGGCAGCCGTGCGGTCCTGATCAGTGTCAGCCGTGCGGCCCGGCTGTGCGGCAGCGCCCCGGGCCAGGGCACTGAAACTGGTGATGCCGTAAAAGGGCCTGATCTGCCGGGTCAGCTGTCTGGCCTGCAGTTCAGGCAGTTGCTTTTTTTCATCCCATAAGGGCGTATCCGACCCGGGTGACGTCAGGAACTGTACACATATTTTTTTTTGATCATTGGCCAGTGCCTGGAGATCTGCTGCCATGTCTGCATCATCTGCACATCCTTTGGGATGTACCATGCTGCCCAGGGCGGAATCTGCAATGCCTGAAATGCCGCACCAGAAAATGCGGCACATGGCCGAGGCCCGGGTCAAAGCCACATACAGCAACCGCCGCTGTTCCGCCTTTTCCTCCAGGGTGTACAGGGCCCGGGATTTTTCCATCCCGGCTGTATCAGGACCATGATAATCTGTACTGCGCAGGTCCATGCACAGCTGCAGATCAACATCCGGGTCATGAAACAGCACAGGCTGGCCGGATACGGCCCTGGTGCCGGACCACAGGAACGGAAGGTAGACAATGGGATATTCCAGGCCCTTGCTTTTGTGGATGGTGACAATGGTCACAGCCTGGCGGTCACTTTCCAGCCTGAGTTCGTCTGCCGCCTCATCCCGGGTGTCGGCAAACAACTGGCCCTGGAACCATCTCATGAGATAAAACAGGGACAGATGCCGGTTCTGTTCCGCCTGGGCGGTCAGTTCCACCAGGTGATACAGATTGGTAACCTCCCGTTCACTGATGCCGGCATCTTCCCGGAGCAGCCCGCCCGGGGAATGCAGCAGCGCCATGATCATGGCGATAAAGCCTTTTGTTTCCCAGATCTGTTTGTATTCCTGGAACCGGTCCTGCCATTGTTCAAGCGCTTCCCGGGACAGGGTTTCAAGCTGTGCCATGGAAAAACCGAACACAGGTGCGGCCAGGGCCGCTTTCATGAAACTGATGCGGTCCGGCCGGAACACCGCCCAGAGGATATCATTGAGTGCGACTGCCTGGGGAGAATCAAATACCGATCCTGTTTTGGAGACAAAAGCGGCAATATTCTGCTGTGTCAGGGCTGTGTGCACATCTTCGGCCTCCTGGTTGGTGCGCACCAGAACTGCCATATCTCCGGGGGTGACAGGGGCAGGCACGCCTGTTTTGTTCAAAAGGGTGAATCCAGCAGTCAAGTCCCGAAGGATTTCTTTTGCCACGATTTTCGGGATCAGGGTTTTGGCATGCTGCTTTGTCACATATCCCTGCCGGTCCAGGTCCAGATCCGCTCTGGGCACAAATACAAACTGCAAAGGCACAGCCGCGTTGTTTTTTTTGTCTTGCAGGCGGTTTTCAGCGGTATCCGGGGTCCCCACCCGGGTAAAGCCGATGCCGTCAAACAAAAACGGATTCGATACCGCAGAAAACAGGTCATTGACCGCCTGTACCAGCAGCGGAGAAGACCGGAAGTTCTTTTCCAGGGTGAACATCTGGTCACTGTCCCTGCAGGCGGCAAGATAGGCAAAAATATCCCCGCCCCTGAAAGCATAAATTGCCTGCTTGGGATCTCCGATCATAAAAAACGGCCGGCTGCCCCCGAACCTGGATGGGGCCTTTGAAAACAGGGTGGAAAAAATCTTGTACTGGGCAGGATCCGTATCCTGGAACTCATCAATCAGGCATGCCTCATATTTTTTTTGCACTGCCGAGATGAGCTGTTTTTTGCCAAAAGTATCCAGGGCACAGGCCAGGTCATTGACCAGGTCATCAAAAAAACATTGCCCCTGGTGCTGTTTCATCCGGGCAAGTTCCTGGTCATAAAACTTTGGAAAATCACATTTCAGGCTGATCACATTGGTTTCCATTATCTGATAGAGATCAGACAACTCTTTGCACAGGTCAAAAAGCAGATGTGCCGGCGGATCAGCGTCTGCCTTTGTCTTTTCTTTCATGCGGGCAGGGGTGAATTTATACAGGCTGTCACCTTTTTCCGTCATGATAAACAGGGTATCTTCCCCCTGGACGTCACATTTTTCCAATGCTGTCCCAAGCCAGGCCGGCACGTTTTTTTTGGAATAACTGCGCTTGTCCAGCCCGGCATGGACCTGGATAAGATCAGCCACCCCCCGGGCATCCTCTCTCAGGCATGCATGTATCCGGGCTACAATCTGCCGGTACCGGTCACAGACCTGTGCAAACCCGGAAGGCGCAGGGATAATACGCAAGCCCGGACGGACAACTGCCGGCTGCATGTCCCGGGCCAGGGTTTGGGGGGTGATGCCTTTGTGGGCCAGAAGCTTGAGCATAAGGGGGTCCAGGTCATTGATCCTTGCCATGAAAAAATCCATGCTCACCTGGCGCAGAAAACCTGTCTGATCTGCCATAAGCTCCATGTCAAAGGCGCTGCCTGTTTCAAAGGCATGCTCCTTGAGGGTCTGCAGGCAAAAGGCATGGATGGTCATGATAGCGGCCTGGTCAAAACAGGTGAGTGCCAGGCTGATGCGCCGGCATATCAGAGCAGGGTCAGCCATGCCTGCCAGAAACTGCACCAGGTCATCTTTTTCTTCCGAAGCCTCCCTGCCCTGTTCTGTGCTGGTCCGGCCATTGTCTGCCTGGCCATTGTCTGTCCTGCCATTGTCTTCCTGGATGGCAGATATTTGGTCTTTGGTTGTCTGCCAGTCGGAGGACAAATTTTTATTTTCCAGGTCTGCTGCACGCAGCCCTGCCAGGGCCCGGGAGAGGCGCATGCGGATGCGCAGCTTGAGTTCCGCTGCCGCAGCTTCGGTAAAGGTCACCACCAGAATGGATTCAACAGGATATCCGGCTGCAATGAGCCGCACCACCAGGGTGGTGATGGTGTAAGTCTTGCCCGTGCCTGCACTGGCTTCAATCAGGGTGGTTTTCTGAAGGTCCAGTGAAAAGGGATCCAGGGGTATCATGGGTGGGGCTCCATGTGTTCCAGCAGGGGCCGGTATACCTCAAGGGCGCTTTCCACAAGCCCGGATGCCAGAAGCTGGTCCGTGGAGTCAAAGGGATCAGGCCGGCCGGCAAGCCAGGCAGCAGCATACCTGTCTGTTTTTTCTCCGGTTTTGTTGTAGGGGCTGAACCAGACAGGTCCGGCCGCCTTCAGGGCCGGCCCAAGGGTTTCTTTTGTAATCTCATAGCCTTTTTCCGCCAGGGTTTTTGCCAGAACAAAACAGGTGTCCGGGAAAAATGCCCATGCCTGGCCCAGCCCTTTTTCATACATGGACACAAGATCAGACAAAATGGTTTTGGCCTGCGCCCCCACCGGCACAAATTTCTGGACAACCCCGGGCTGTCTGCCTTTGGGGTCCCGGCCGATGATCCTGGTTTCCACGGGGGTCTCCGGAACTGCCAGGGTAAGGGCCAGATGGGTGATCCAGTTAATCAGCAGGCGGCGGGCATTGATGCGGCCAACCCCTGCCACACACCGGATAATGCCGCCATCTTCTGCAAACAGATCCGTAACAGGCCCGGAAAGCCGTGTGTTTTCCAGGACAATATCAAGGTGTAACGGATCCAGCCGGGTTTCAGGCATATGCTGTTGTGCCAGAACTTTTACAGGATAGGTTGTTTCCACAACCGACTGCCACTGCAGCCTGCCCTGGTTTCCTAAAGGAAGCTGTCCCCCTGCCCGTACCACGGGATACCATGCCTGTGCGGCATTCATGCCGGCATCTGATTCTTTTTCAAGGACCCGGGTTCCCAAATGGTATCGGACCAGCCCTGATACCTGGAACGGTTCCCTGTCAGGCAGCGGTTCTTCCACCAGGGGAAATTCCATGGTCAGAGATGTTTTGCAGAACAGTTCCAAAGGATTTCGGAAAAACCGGTGCAGGGCTGCAAGGGAGATGGCTGCTGCCGGATCCTGTGGAAACAGGTTCTCCAGGGTTTGATCCTGGAAGCGCTGATCTTCTTGTGCCCGGCTGTCTCCATCTGCCGGGCCATACATGGATCGGGCAATGCAGCACTGATGTTGGGAATAGGAAAAAAAATCCAGGGTCCGGTCAAAATAGGCCTGGCTGAAGCCGTGCAAAGGATGGGTAAACCACCACCTGTATCCGGGCCCAAACACAAAGCTTTGTTCCATGACATCAGCCAGTTCGCTGACCACCCCGGAACAGGGAATGGGGGCATTGTCTTTGATGCCCATGCCGGTATAGGTGATGATGAGCCTATGCCGGGCGGACAGCAGGGTTTCCAGAAAAAGGTACCGGTCTTCATCCCTGATATTTTTGTCTCCTGGCCTGGGAAAGGCGGACATGAGATCAAACCCCGGGGCAAACACTTTTCTGGGGAAAGATGCCTCATCCATGCCCATGAGGGCCACCACCTTGAAGGGGATGCTGCGCATGGGCATCAGGTTGCAGAACGTGATGCCCCCGGCCAGAAAACTGCCCTGGGCAATGCTCTGGTCCAGCCGGGAAATCAGCATATCCTGGATGGCTTCAAAGGACAGGGCACCAGTGTATCCGCCGTGACCCGCATCATAAGACAGGTTTTCACATGTCTGGATAATATACCTGATGTCTGCCTGGCTGGATTCATCTGATGCCATCATGCCGGAAACCAGACCGGTGAAAACGGCTTCCCATTGGGACGGGTTTTTTTTGTGATCCAGTTCTGCCAGATGATAAAAAAGGGTATGGCAGAAATGTGCAAACCGTCCCAGAATATCTGCATCCAGCCCCTCAAAATAGGGACAGGGCAGTACACTGCCCACCAGCATCTCGCAGGTCCGGGGCATGGCATATCCCATGAACAGGCGCTGAAAACCAAACTCCCAGGTGTTTTCCAAAAATCCTTTGCCCGCAACCGCCTGGCGGTGGACCATATCTTTTCCCCAGAGGATGCCGGCCTGGCTGACCATCTGTTCCAGGTTCTGGATATCGGTGTGGGTGATGCTGAATTTTTCAGCTATGGCCGGGCACAAAAGCAGATCCAGAACCCGGGACTGTTCCAGGCGTGATCCTTTCATGTCCAGGATCTTTAAAAAAGCCCCGATGGTGGAAGATTCGGTTGCATGCCGCCTGTCGGAAATGCCGTAAGGCAACGGATGCTCCAGGGAAAACACGGCTTCTATATACGGGGCATAGGCCTCGATATCAGGCATCATCACCACCACCTCATGGGGGGCGAGATCCGGGTTTCTGACAAATGCATCCAGAAGCAGGTCCTTTAACACCTGGGCCTCCCGCATGGGGGAATGGCAGGCATGGACACAGATGGAGCCATCATTTTCCGCCACAGGAACAGGGTCATGTTGACCGCCCCTGCCCCGGTCAATCAGGTGCAGAATATCTGACTGCAGCTGGTGCAGCATGCAGGCAGGGGCTTCATCCCGAACCGGGTCCATGAACAGGTCCCCGAATGGTTCCAGATAGGGCAATGCTTCCAGGCCGGCATGAAATTGCCTGCCGGAGCGGCCCAAAGATGCCAGCAGGGGATTGGTGATTTCATAATGGCTGTCTGCCGGATCTGTCCTATGGGTTTCCAGGGCAAGCCGTTCCATCTGTCTGGGAGAAGCAATATCAAAAAAGAACTGGTTGGACGGGGTCAGCAAAAACAAAAACACCTCTGTATCCAAAGCTGAGAACAAGGCTGTAAATGAAGGAGGCACCATGGACAGGCCGAACAGGCAGATGCGGTTCGGCAGGTCGGACAGTTTTTTGTTTGCAGCCGCATCCAACAGGACGTCCATCTGCTTTGGCACAGAGGGGGTTTCTCTTTTTTCCACAATGCTGCGCCATAAAACCGCCTGCCATTTTTCCGCAGGATTTCCGGGATATTGCGGCCCGGCATGCTGTTCCCAGGCCATGAGCATTTTTGGCCGGTAAACCTGGTAGTCATCCAGGACACAGGCAATCCTGGAGGCCAACTGCACCTGTTTTTTCCCTGTGGCATCATCTGTAAAATAGGCGGTCAGATCATTGAACAAGGGTGTGTCAGCAGCATTGTCAAGCTGGGCCATCACCGACCAGATCAGGGTGTCTTCATCCACAGCCAGCGTTTCCTGCATATCTTGATTTTTGTCTAAAAAAAGCTGGATGATTTCCCTGGGAAACAAAAATTTGATATGGGCACTGATACCCAGAATATCAGCCAGACGCAGGGAGATCCACTGCTTCATCCCCCGGGACTGGATTCCGATCCATTCAGGGGTGAACGGATCATCCGGTCCCTGGGCAACAAGTGCTGCCAGTGCCTTTATGAGCACTTCCATGCGGTTGCTTTTGACCAGATTGAGCAAAAAAAAATCCTTGAAAAAAATGATATTTTTACAGCCTTGTGCACCATACCAGACCCGGCCGGGGCAATCAAACCATAATCATTTGCACTTTGGTTTTTTTTGCGGGTATGGTATTTTGATAAAAATAATTTTTTGGAGATATCTTTGCCATGCAACATGCAATGAAGTGCAACACATACCTGGTGCTGCTGGTGTGCATTCTGGCATATGCTTTTCCGGCCTGGGCCGGGATCGATCTTACGGCTGTATCCCAAAGCCGGGAAATCCAGATCACCATTTACAACCCGGCAGACCTGACCCTTGTCGCAGACAGCCGCATCCTTCCGCTTGCCCAAGGCATGAACCAGATCCGGTTTTCATGGGCCGGTACCCGCATCGATCCCACATCCCTGTCCCTTGCAGTCACTGATGCACCTACAGCTGTCACCATTGAACAGATGCGCTTTCCGCCTGACACAAAAGATCTTGCCATCTGGCATGTCTTTGCCGAAAAATCCTGCACAGCTGAAATTAATATCAGCTATTTCACCTCCGGCATCTTTTGGGAGCCACACTATATGGCCTTTCTGTCCCCGGACAGATCCCGGATACGGCTGACAGGATATGTCCGAATACAGAACCGGTCAGGAGAAGATTATGACAATGTCCGGATTCGTCTTGTGGTGGGGAAAATCCATCTTCTGGACCGGATCTCAGACCTGGCCCAAAGGCCTTATCCCCATGGCCGGCCGGAACCAGATTCCCTTGACAACCGGCAGCAGGATGCATTTGCCCGGGGAAAAGCCCTTCTGGAAAGTGCACCGGCAATGGCAGTACAGAAATCCATGGCAGCTTTTGCCCCGAAAAAAATTGAAAAAACCGGGGTGTCGGAATACTTTCTTTATACCATAGAAGGCACCCAGACCATTGCCCATGGCTGGTCCAGCCAGCTTGTTTCCTTTGATGCCCCGGCAGTTTTAGCAAAGACCATTTACGTGTATGATGACCTGCAATTTGGGGCACAACCGGTGCAGATGCTGTCTTTTACCAACGATACTGACGCAGGTCTTGGAAAATTTCCCCTTCCCGGGGGTGGGTTCAGGGTGTTTCATAAAATCGACCAAAAAGGCGGGATGATCTTTGCCGGTACCGCTGAAACAGATTACATCCCTGTGGGGAAAAAAGCGGGCCTCATCCTTGGGCCGGACCCCCGGGTGACGGTTGCACCAAAGGTTACAAAATTTGCCAAAACCAAACTGGCGTTTGATGACCAGGGCAACCTGTCCGGTTTTGATGATGTCCGGACCATGGCCCTGGAAATCACCAATTTTTCAGATATGCCCGCAGCATTCGAAATTACCCGCCAGATGCCTGATCCTGATTTCACCATCACAGACATCAGCGGCCAGGACCGGTTTGAAAAAATCGACCAGACCCGGTTCACATTTTTTGTCACCCTGGATCCGGTTACAAAAAAGACCATCCGCTACACCATCACCACGTATAAAGGAGACAGAAAATGGCAGCAGACACCTGTCCCATCTTCATGAGACTGCCCGATCATAAAGGGCTGGGCCTGAAAACACTTATGGCTGGATGGTTTATCCTGCTCATGGGCCTGGGCTCTATCCTCGCTTTGCCCGGTGCATCTTTTGCCAGAACCCAGCTGGCAACCCTGCCCCTGCAGGAACAGGTCTTCATCCGCCTGGCCGGCCGGAACACTGCCCTGGTGCAGGAAAAACGGGTTCTCGCCCTTGTTGCTGGTATCAACAAAATCGATTTTTCCTGGCAGAATGTTCACATCGATCCTGATGCCGTTTACCTGGACACCCTGGCAGATCCTGATGATATCGCCCTTTTGTCCGTTGCCCGGCCCCCGGATGCATCCGCACTGGTGTGGGAAATTTACAGCAGCAGGGATACGGACCAGCCGGTTGTCATCTCCTATCTGCTGGCCGGACTGGACAACCTGGTCACCTACACCGCCCTGGCAGATGACCAAGAAAATACCCTGGACCTGGATGCCCGTCTCATCCTGCGCAATTTTTCAGGACAAGATTTTGATAATACCCTGTTCTGGCTCACCCCGGATACCGTTTTCAACACCCGGCTCCAGCACCGTGAAACCCGGCAGATCCAGTTTTTTGAACAAAAAGACCTGCCCGTGGTCAAGGCCTATGACTGGGATGGAAGAACCATGCCCCATGACCCTGAAAACGCGCCCCATGCCCCGGGCATTCCCACGGGATACAAGATCAAAAACACCAGTGATGCAGGGCTGGGTACCTGTGATCTGGTTTCGGGAAAAACCAGAATATTTCAGGAAGACGGCCGGGACGGTACCATATTTTCAGGAGAAGATGTGATGCCCTTTGTGCCCAAAGGCGGCACCGCCTTTCTGAAAATCGGTAACAGCCGGGATATCCTGGTCTTCAAGCGCAGAATCCACAGGGAACAGACAAGGGTCCGGCGCAATAACAAAGGGGCTGTCCAGGTATTTGACGAGATAATCACCGACCGGTTCATCCTGGAAAACACCAAGGCGGTTCCGGTGATACTGACCCTCACAGACACGATTTCGGGCCAGTGGGAGCCTGTGAACATGGGCCATGCCTATACCCTCACAGACCACGAAACCCTGGTGTTTGATATTCATCTTGATGCTAAAGAAAAAAAGACCATTGATCTGACTTATAAAGTGATCAACACGTTTACCGGCAATTTTGCCCGGTATAACAAGATTGCACCCGGCAACTGAAATGGGGCTGGTGGCGGCATTATAGCTTTTAGCTTTTAGCTGTTAGCTGTTAGCCGGTAGTAACCAGCAGGGAAAAATTTGTAATTGTTACTGGAAGTTGATAACTGGGTGCTGAAGGCTGACGGCTTGCATATAAACCCATTTGGGTTGCTGGTAGGTTTGGTGCCGGGCATTGCCTTGGCGGGTGCGCTTTTGATAACGCCGACAAAGAGGAAACCATGATTATTCTTAAAGCACTGACTTTTGGCTGGTGTTCATCAGCCCGCCGCATGCTGCGGTTTTTGCCTTCTGTATTGTTGTGCCTGGTCTTTGTTCTGGGTGTTTCAGGAATTCTGCCCTGCCAGGTGCTGGCAGATGATTTGGCACAGCCTGCAAAAAAAACAGACAGCCAGAAAACTGTCTTGGCACCTGCATTTGATGATGCCGCACTCAAGGCCGGTATTGCCCAAAGGATCAGGGAGACCCGGGGTGCCAGAGATGAGCGGTACAAGCTTTACAGCCCGGACCTGGTGGAGATTGCGGAAACAATTTGCGTCCATATCCGGGGAACCGCTTTTTTTGCGGTCAAACTAAAATTGCATACCCCGGGGGCGGAAGGGGTGAACGAAGTCATCACCCTGATTGTGGATAAAACCGGCACCCTGCAGATCAGTGGGCTGCATGATCTGGCAACAGGGGCCAACCTGATGCAGGATGCAGTGAACCAGCTGCAGCATGTGGATGTCCGGGACCTGCCGCCGGGTTTTGGGAAAGAGATTTTCACAGGGGACGGGGCCCATGCCGTTACCGCTGTCTCTGATCCTTTCTGCCCCCACTGCCGCAAAGGGTGGGAATATATTAAGCTGCACCAGGACCGGCTCAAAACCTTCAGATTGGCCCATTTCCCCCTGAATGCTGCTTCAGAAGCCGCCTGCATGGTCATGGCTGATGCCCATCACCGGCAGTTCAGGGTTTTTGACATTGTTGATTTTGCCTATACCCAGCTGCAGTCTGCACCTGATCCCCAAAAAATCCTGGAGCAGTTCATGGATGCGTTTCCAGAACTTGCAAAAAAATGGGGGCAGGATCCTGCTTCAGCCCTGGCGTATCTGACACAGACATTCGGGGCTGCTGTACGAAGGGAAAGCAGTGCTGCCCAGGCACTGGGGATCAGTTCAACCCCTGTCTTTTTTGTGAATGATACCTATATCAGAGGATTTCATGCCCAAAAAATGGACAATGCCATGCAGTAAAAACCAGGACCCGAAAACTGTGCCCGCCAGAAAACTATCGTATTGACCAGCCCCGGTCATCTTGATTGGGATCATAGGGATTAAAGATTTCCACCTCCCCGGTTTTCGGATCGATACGCACCGGTGTATAGTAATAATAGGAAAACCACACGCCGATCAGGTTCCCTTCATGATCCAGGATATCTGCTGCCCGCATTCTGGTGGCATCAGGATGCATATCGCTTAAGTTCCTGATTTTCTGATATACCTGTTCCATGTCATCAATCTTAAACCAGAGCCGGGCATTGAACTGGTATTTCGGGTCTATGCCCACCACAGCATAGGGCAGGCCGGACCTGCCGCTGTAGTAATACTGGTATGCATCGGGCAGGTTTCTTGTATTATACTGCTTTTGAATCACAGGATTTGAAACAAGTTTTCCATATGATCCCATACAGCCGGCAATCATAATAAAAGCCGCCATTAGTGCTACGCAGATGCCTTTTGACAGGTGCCTGGCATCAAATATGTTTTCGTGCTGATAAGATCTTTTGGCATCATGCCTGTGGTAGAAATATTTCATATCACACCTCCTTGGTGTTACACCCGGTGATGTTACACCTGTGGTTATTCCCCTTCAAAGGTAACCATGGAAAATACCGGACAGCCCGGTATCTGTTGTCTGCCCTTCAGGTCGGGCAGTTCCACAATAAAAGCACATTCAACAAGGTCTGCCCCCAGTTTTCTGATCAGTTTTACTGTGGCGCCGACCGTGCCGCCTGTGGCAATCAGGTCATCCACAATCACCACTTTTTCTCCGGGTTTTATGGCATCTTCATGGATCTCAAGCGTGTCGGTACCATACTCCAGGTCATAACTTTCCTGGATGGTTTTGCAGGGCAGTTTTCCGGTTTTCCTGACCGGCACAAACCCGATGCCCAGTTTATACGCCAGCACCCCGCCGAAAACAAATCCCCTGGCATCAATGCCCACAATTTTATCAATACCCTTGTTTGTGTACCGCTCAAAAAGCATATCGCAGGAATGTGCAAACGCTTTCGGGTCCTGCATCAAGGTGGTCAGGTCCCTGAAAATAACTCCTGCAATTGGCCAGTCTGGAATACTTCTGATGGTTTCTTTGAGATTCATTTGCGCTGTTATGCCTCCCGGAAAATTATTTTACATGTGAGGGGTCAGGCTTGCGGTATTGTCGTTATTGGAAAGAAAATTACAAAATTTTTGCCAAGTAAGCAATAACGACAATAACGCAAGCCTGACCCCATTTTTTCTGTCCCCGCTTTCCAAACACCAAACACAAAAACTTGATCATCGAGTATTACATAGCATTTTCCATTGTCCAGCACAATTATATATCCATGCTTTCCATATCCTCTTTTGCCGTTAATATCACCTTGTCGTGCCGAGAAACACCTGTCATTGCAGCAGCATGGCTGTTTTTGACGGCAATTTCCATATGCCCTGTGGACGCGGTGAGGACAAAGGGCCGGCCCTCCGGGGCTGATGCATAGTTCTGAAAATATCCGGAAATGACCGTGTTATTGACCTGCAGGCAGAATCCCTTGTCAAAAAAGGGTTTAAATTGATCCCAGGTCAGATTCAATCCGATATTGCCAAAGGTATCGATGTGGCGTACGGTAAGGATCAATCCATTTTCGACAGGTTCCGGTTCATCCGTAACCAGGCGTGTCAGGTCCCCGCCTGGATCTCCTAAAGCAGAAGCCTGTATGCCTGTGGAAAGATGGGCGGCAACCGGCGCAAAAATATCCCGGCCGTGGAAGGTCGGACTTACGCTGGGAAGAAAATATTGGGACCGGGTCAGGTGCACCACATTTTTGATGGTGTTCCGCTGTGCTGCCTGCCACAGGATGCCGTTGTCCGGCCCCACCATGAAATAATCGCTGGTTTCCACCAGCATGGCCCTGCGGGAGGATCCCACCCCTGGATCCACCACTGCACAGAAAATCGTGCCCTTAGGAAAATAATCCATGGCAGTATCCAGCATGAAGGCGCCACAACTGATGTCCTGGGGGGGTACCTTATGGCACAGATCCACAATCACAGCCCCGGGATTGATGGACAGGATCACCCCCTTGAGAATGCCTGTAAATGGATCACTGTCCCCAAAATCAGTAAGCAGTGCAATGGGCCAGGATTTCAGCTTGTTCATATCCCTCTCCTGATATTTTTTACCACAGTATACCTGCAATTTGTGTTAAAATCAGCCGCAAATATGGTATGATGGAGCTAACCATAACCATAAAATAAAACAGATTTTTGAAATACCAAATAGATTTACCAAAGACAAAAGGATACCTGCCAGATGAATATTCTCGTGGTGGATGATGAGATAGTAAGCCAAAAAAAAATGATGAGAATCCTTTCCGGATTCGGCACCTGTGACGGGGTGAAAACCGGGAAAGAAGCATTGCGCACCGTAAAAACAGCATTGGAGAACTGGAAACTCTATAACCTGATTACCCTTGATGTTTCCATGCCTGATATCAGCGGGGTCGAGGTGCTGACCGCAGTCCGGAAAATGGAAACAGACCGGGGTCTTGCAGATGATGAAAAAAGCAAAATTTTGATGGTAACTTCCCACTCGGACGTTGAAACCGTGAAGGCATGTTCGGGAAAATGTGACGGATACATAATCAAACCCTTTAACAGGGAAGTCATGACCCAAAAAATTAAAAAAACCGGTTTGATCCGCTGACCAAACCCGGAAAAGGGTTCTTGCCATGGCAGTTGAAATCGAAAAAAAATTTCTGGTGACCGCATTACCTGCCGATCTGGGACCGGGCATTGACATCTGCCAGGGATATATACTCAACACGCCCGGCAAGGTGGTCCGGGTACGCATTACGGAAAATCAGGGGTTTCTGACCGTAAAAGGCCTGACTGTGGCAGCAGTACGGCCGGAATTTGAATATGAAATCCCTGTGTCCGACGCCCGGCAGATGCTGGACCTGTTGTGTGAAACCCCTGTGATAGAAAAATGCCGGCATACCCTTGACCACAAGGGCACAAAATGGGTCATTGACCGGTTTTACGGAGCCAACCAGGGGCTTGTGGTGGCAGAGGTTGAACTGTCATCCAGGGACCAGGTCTTTGCACTGCCTCCCTGGGCAGGCAAAGAGGTCACAGAAGATACCCGGTATTATAACGCCAGTCTGGTGCACCACCCCTTTTGCTCCTGGCAGAGCACATCCCTCTGATTTAAAATTGCAATGCCTGCTGATAAGCGTGGTAACCGGTAACGGATTTTATCAGATCACAAGATCCAGGTTCTGCGGCGCACCCAGGTATAGGCGGTTGCCCCCAGCAGCACCATGGCAAACAGCAGGTGCAAAAGATCCAGACCAATAACCACGCCATGGGGGAAATAGATGCCGGACAGATTTTTCACCACCATGAAAAAACCTGTGATAATGAGCCCGGAAAGCGCAGCTATTTTTAGCTGTGCAGATGCGGCAATCCGGGTGTCTTTGGTTATCTGAATTCTTTTTGTACCGCTGGTTTTGCGGGCAAAATAATAATCGAGTACCACATATGCGCAAAGCCCCATGAGCACTGCAGCCAGGGCATAGTGAATGGCATGGGTGACATAAAACTGTGCCAGCCATCCCAGCCCCGGGATATCAGCGATGTAATAACGTTTGAATATGGGCATCTGGGCAAATCCGCTCAAAGCAATGAAAAGCAGTGTTAGGCCGTATATTATACGGCGGCTCTTAAAATGATAAACCATTAGGCCTCCTCTTTCATCTGCCTGTAATATTTTCCAACGGCGGCTGCAGCACCGGCAATTGGTGCAATGACCATGGCAATGGCCAGGTTGGACCCGGCTGCCATGGTATCTTTTACCGGATGCATATGGGGTTTGCCCTTGCCTGTGTCATAGACCAGCTGGTCAAAGGGCACCGGGGACACATAAATGGTATTGGTTCCCCCGTTTTCATCAAGGCCGTAAATATAGCCGTCCATCTCTTTTGCCAGATCCTTTGCCATTTTGATGATATCAGATCTTTTGCCGATAGTCTGGACATCTTCAGGGCAGGCTTCAATACAGGCCGGCTGCTCTCCTTTATCTATTTTCTGGTAACACCGGTCGCATTTGTACATGACCCCGTTACCGGCAAAGGCTGGTAACAGATCCAGGTAAAGGCCCGTACCGGTCTGGCGCTGGGGGATATCCCAGGGGCAGGCCTTTTTGCACTTGGATCCGCCCAGGCAGATCTGTGAATCGATGCGGGAAAGCCCGTTTTTTTCCTGTTTGGCAGCGCCCCAGGGACATAACTTGACACAGGGCGGGTTCTGACAGTGCATACACCGCCGGGGAATGGTCAAAGAAATATTTTCTCCCTCTTTGGTGGTGGCGCTGGCATACTGGATATACAGCCAGTTATACGGGGTCAGGCGGTCTGTAACATCCCGGCGGTCTGACCAGTCTTCCACCGGCACCCGGTCCGGATACATTTTGGGAAACGGTTTTTTGGGATCGGCAAATTTATGGGCATTGGCATCCCGACAGGCATATACACATTCTTCACACCCGATGCACCGGCTGATATCGATCAGGGTTACCAGGGATTCTTTTTCTTCATCAGAAGTAATTGCTGCATTTGCCGCACCTGTGCCGACGATTGCTGTACCGGCCGCAAAAACAGAGGTTTTTAAAAAATGCCGTCGTGAAATCGGTGAACTCATGGCTATCTCGCTTTTTTTTATATCATTGTGGATCAGGTTTTTAAAAAATCCTGAAAACTCATGGTGTCATAGCTTTTGGTATGAATATATCTGAGTATCTGCAAAAGCTGGGATCCGTCGACATAACCGGGAAGACTGCTGATTTTGCTGCCGTCAGGGGTAAGAAACCACATGGTGGGCAGCCCCTGAACCTGCCATGATTGTGACAGCGTCTGCTCCTGGTCTGTATCAACGGAAATACTGACAAAATTTTTCTCCAGATATGCCAGAACCTTTTCATCCAGAAACGTAGTTTTCTTTAATTTGGTGCAATAGGTGCACCACTGGGCATAAAAATACAGGAACACATTTTTTTCCTGGGTTTTGGCCTGGGCCAGGCCCGGGGTATAGTCTTTCCAGTTTATCTTGCTATTCCGGGTGGCGTTACCGTTCCCCGAATCAGCGTTACCTGTTACTGGTGCCTGTGTTTGCGCAACCTGTTTGTTGCCGCCGAGATTTTTCTGCCCTGAATCGGAACTAAAAAACCAGACCAAACCAGCCAGGGCAATGGCCACCAGTCCAATGACCAGTATATTTTCTTTTTTCATTTATACTCCTTTTTCATATCAGGGCCGGATCCTGTTTTTTGCTGCAGACAGCCCCTGTTTAAATATTTAAGCAAACATGATGCCAAAAACATATATTCACCAGTAACTTAATTTAATAGAAATTAAAAAACATTGTTTTGTCAGTATATTACATGAAATTATCTCAAAAAATTTTGGTGCATGTCAGCAGATCCCACCTGTCTTGTCTTCTCTGCAGGTGTTAACCTTGTGCATTTTTCAGGACTACCCCATGTTTTTTCATGCGTTTCCACACCGTTACACGGGATACCCCCAGCATCTGTGCCGCCTTTGTCTGGTTGCCGTCGCTTTTCTGCAAAGCCTCCACCAGAGCGGCTTTTTCCGATTGCTTGCAGGATATTTTTTCCGGAACAACCGGATCAGTCAGGGTGGTCATGGGCGTGGATGTGGCGGGATTATGCTGGAGCATTTTTTCCGGCAGGTGTTCGGTGCCGATACTTTTTCCTTTTGCAAGCACAAAGGCATATTCCACGGCATTGCGCAACTCCCTGATATTGCCTGGCCAGGGATAGATCACCATGATCCGCATGGCCTGGGGGGTAAACCCGAGAATGTTTTTCTTTGTTTTTTGTGCCAGAATACTGATAAAATGCTGGATGATCAAGGTGATATCATCCTTGCGATGGCGCAAAGGCGGACAGGTCAAAGGAAACACATTGATCCTGAAATACAGATCCTGACGAAATTCTCCCTGGAGAATCATTTTTTCAAGGTCCTTGTTGGTGGCGGTGATGATGCGCACATTAATAGGAATGGACTGGTTATCCCCCACCCGCTGGATCATCTGTTCCTCCAGCACCCGCAGAAGTTTCACCTGGACTGACAAGGGGATATCCCCGATTTCATCCAGAAAAATCGTGCCCTGGTGGGCTGATTCAAACCGGCCGATACGGTCATTTGCAGCCCCGGTATACGCCCCTTTCACATGACCGAACAATTCGCTTTCCAGAATGGTTTCACTCAAAGCCGCACAATTGACCTTGACAAAGGGTTTGTCTGCCCGGTTTCCTTTTTCGTGCAGGGCCTTGGCCACCATCTCCTTGCCGGTACCGCTTTCTCCGAGAATAATCACCGGCGTGTCCAGGGAGGCAACCCCCTGGATATGTTCAAAAAGATTCTGCATCACCGGGGTGCGGCCGATAATGCCATGGAACCCGTCATCAATATGGTAAATGCGCTTAATGGTGTCCAGTTCATTTTTATAACTGATATTTTCTGAAATATCCTTGAGGGTCTCCACTGCGCCTATGATCTGCCCAGCATCATCGTACAGCACAGTGGCGGTTTTGACTATAGGGATGGTCTGTTTACGGCTGTCGGTTATCATGCATTTTTTATCCCGGACCAGACCCTGGGAAAAAAGCATGCACCAGTCTTTTCCCTTTCCAATACCCTTGATTTCACACCCGGTGCAGTTGAGCATCCGGCAGGATTGGCCGATGAGCTGGTCTTCTGTATAGCCTGTTATGAGCTGGGCTGAGTGATTGGCAGCAATAAAGTTGCCCTGTTCATCCAGCAGTATAATCCCATCCTGGGCAGAATCTATGATCACCCGCCAGTGTTTTCCAATATCCATATATATCTCCTGTTAACCATAGCGTTAACCTATATATTAACGCAAAATTAACACTTTGGCAACACCAGCCCTTTCACAAAAAATATTTTTTGCTTTACAAAAATAAAAATAAGTAGTAAAAAAAGAATGTTATATAATATTTCTCCATTTATTTTCCTGGTGGCACACAGGTTGCTCTACTACAGGGGCAGACAAAACCATGGATGCCATGCGGAGAGTTCCGCAAACATAATAAATCACATGTAAAATAACCATCAAACCATTAGGAGAAACCATGAAAAGTCATCCATTAAGACACACGTTTCTTGCCATGGCAGCCTGCCTGGTTCTTTTGACCGGCGCCATGCATGCAGCCGCCGAAGACTGGATGTACCATGACATTGTGGAGGCGGATTTTGTAATATCCCATGTCACCGTACCCATGGCGGACAATGTCATGATCATCGATGCACGGCCTTACAAACCTATGTATATCAAAGGGCACATACCAGGTGCCGTGAGCATTCCGTTCACTGATTTTGACAAAAAAATTGATCTTCTGCCCAAAGACAAAAACGCCCTGCTCATCTATTACTGCGGGGGTGTGGAATGCAAACTCAGCCACAAATCCGCCAGAAAAGCACAAAAGCTGGGCTATACCAATGTAAAGGTTTTTGCCAAGGGATTTCCGGAATATATGAATCAGCCCGGGGCCTATGCAGCTGTATCAGCAGAGTATGTGGCTGCAAAAATTTCGGAAAACAAAACCCTGGTGGTGGACTCCCGTCCCCAGAAACCCATGTACGACAAAGGCCATGTTCCCACGGCCATCAGCATTCCTTTTACCCATTTTGATGAACTGTCCGGCAAACTGCCCCGAAGCCTTGAAACACCCATTATTTTTTATTGCGGTGGGCTTGAATGCCGGTTGAGCCACAAAAGTGCTGCCAGGGCCCTTGTCATGGGATACAAAGATGTGTCCGTGTTTGCTTTAGGATATCCTGAATGGAAAAAGCAATTTGGTGCAGCTGCTGATACCGTGGCAGTCACGGCAGGTGAAATCGAAGGTTCCATTGACCTGGACCGGTTTAAAACCATTATCGCCAACAATCCGGAATCCATCATGCTGATAGACACCCGTGACCCGGATGAATTTGCCAAAGGCCATTTTACTACTGCCGTGAACATCCCGGTGGAAAAACTTGAGCCCAAAATTGCAGGACTGCCGGCAGACAAACCGGTGGTATTTGTATGTTCCACAGGGGCCAGAAGTGGTGAAGCCTACTACATGGTCAAGGATGTGAGAGAATCTTTGACAGATGTGTATTATGTGGAAGCCCAGGTCAGCTTCAATTCTGACGGCACCTATACCATCAAAGCCCCAAAATAGCCCTGATAAAGTAAAACCTTAGAACAACAACACATTGCAGAATATAATAACCATAACAATAGCACATAAGGAGACATACCATGTTTAAGTACATCACTATCTTTTTCACCCTGGCCATCTTTACTCTTGGATCTTTTCCAGCGGTTTTTGCAGATGACGGTCCTGACGGCAACAGCCGCAAAGGCAAATACACCTACCGCAAAGTGATAAAAGCATGCCATGAAAGAGGAGAGGTGGATTCTGCCACTCCCAAAGTCAGCCCGGCTGACATGAAACGCTCGGAATGGAAAGAGATCTTTGAAAACAAAAACTTTTCCGCCTTTGGATGTCTGCCGGAGTGGGAAGCCCAGTCTGACAGCGATATCATGGATATTTATGCCTATTTTTATTCCTCTGCCGCAGATTCTCCCACACCTGCCACCTGTAAATAACTACCAGACTGTTGTCCGGAAAACGGCATGGCTGTTTTCCGGACATATCCTGTCATTGCAATTTTCGGAGGGAATATGGGAAAAAACATGAAAAGGATGGGGTGGGGCAACAATGCAACACCCGACTGGATGGCGGCACTGCTTTTTGTGGTTCTGCTTGCCGCCGGTCCTGGTTCATCTGCTGTTTTCGCTGCCACAGAGGATGAAGCCTTAGGTATCAAACTGGCCAAACAGGCGGTGCGGTCCGACAAGCACTGGACCACAGCGGACCATTCCAAAATAGAGATATTGAACCAGGACTTTTCATCCGGGGACCAGATCACCCAGGCATGTCTTTCCTGCCATACAGATGCATCCATGCAGTTTGAAGAAACCATCCACTGGACCTGGGAAGTGCCTTCCGAAAAAGAAGGCATCATGAACGGCAAGGCAGGCCATGCAGTAAACAATTTTTGCATTTCCGGCAATGCCATGGAAGACAAGGGCTGTGTGTCATGCCATGCCGGGTGGGACGGCAAGGACGGTCTGGTCAACTGCCTGGCCTGTCATGGAGAAGAAAAATTTCCCTTCAAGGAAACCTTTGCAGACCTGGCTGCTTTTGAAGGAGATGATGACCCGGACCTCCAGGAAATTGTAACAGAACTCCATGCCGGTATCAGAAAGGCGGTGGAGAACATCACCCTGCCCCAGCGCAACAACTGCGGAGAATGCCATTTTAAAGGCGGCGGCGGTGATGGGGTCAAACACGGGGACCTGGACACTTCCATGACCAATCCCAACCGGATGCTCGATGTTCACATGGCAGCAGACGGGCCTGATTTTGCCTGTACCCGGTGCCACACCACGGTGAAGCATCGCATTGCAGGCAGGCTGTACACCCGGCCTGCCGCAGCAGAACGTACGAGCCTGATCGAAGATGACATGGCAAGTAAGATCACCTGTGAATCCTGTCACAGTGCCACCCCACACAGCGCCACCACAAAAATGAACGATCATACAGACAAGGTGGCCTGCCAGAGCTGCCATATCCCGGAATTTGCCCGGGTCAACCCCACAAAAATGTGGTGGGACTGGTCCACAGCCGGAAAGATGAAAGACGGCAAACCTTATGAATTAACAGGGGAGTTCGGCAAACCTGTCTATAAATCCATTAAAGGCGATTTCATCTGGGCAAAAAATGTGGTGCCCCAGTATTTCTGGTACAACGGGTCTTTTGACAATATCGGTATCAAAGATAAAATAGACCCCCAGCAGATTGTGGAGGTGAGCCATCCCCTGGGATCGCCTGATGACCCCAATGCGCGGATTCATCCTTTCAAGATCCACCGGGGAAAACAACCCTATGACAAGATCAACAAACAGCTGGTGGCGCCGCTGCTTTCCGGACCCAAAGGATTCTGGACCACCTTTGACATGGATGACGCCATAACTGTAGGAAACCAGACCCTGGATGTACCCTATTCAGGTGAATTTGACTATGTGGAAACCACCTATGCCTTTCCCATCACCCATATGGTGGCACCGGCAAGCCGTTCTCTGGAATGCAGTGCATGTCATATCAGCGAAAACTCCCGCCTGGCCGGTATCACCGGTGTGTATCTACCCGGCAGGGATAAATCCGATTTTGTGGACACCATCGGCCTGATCGCGGTACTGGGGGCCTTTGCAGGGGTGATGCTCCATGGACTGGGCCGCTTTTTCACCCGCAACGGCAAGGAGGAATAATATGGCGCAAAAGCATATAAAAAAAATATATCTGTATACCCGGTTTGAACGGTTATGGCACTGGTCCCAGTCCCTGATGATAATTTTGCTGATGATCACCGGGTTTGAGGTTCACGGCACCTATACCCTCATGGGGTTTGAAACTGCCGTGAACATCCACAATTTTGTAGGCCTGTTCTGGCTGGGATCCTTTGCTTTTTTTGCATTCTGGCTGGCGATCACCGGCGAATGGAAACAATACATTCCCACCACCCGCAAATTGTTTGATGTTATCCAGTACTATATGTGGGGAATTTTCAAAGGGCAGGCCCATCCGGTGCAAAAAACGCCAGGTGCCAAGCACAATCCGCTTCAGCGCCTGGCCTACCTGGGCATTTCCGCCATGCTGCTGCCTGTTCAGATGGTAACAGGCCTGCTGTATTATTTGTACAACAGCTTTCCCGGCATGCCCCTGGCCCCTTTGGCTATCATTCATACCCTGGTGGCGTTTTTGCTGGTAAATTTTCTGATCATCCATGTGTACATGACCACCACCGGCCACTCTTTGTTCAGCCACATCAGCGGCATGATCACCGGATGGGAAGAGATTCACGATACCACCCGGATCGAGGAATGGGAAACCAAGGCCACCAAAAAAGCGTGAATTTATAATATAACCTGCCGATATAAATCCCCGGGCATGATCCATCATGCCCGGGGATTTATGATTATCTCGACAGTCATCTCACTTTTTTTCAATGAAAGGGAAACGAGACCAACTCATTTCATCTCAAAGCCGTTGACCTGCAGGGCAATGAAGCTGTTCAAACTATGTAATCATGAGACAGATTTCGAGTAGTCGTTGACTTAATCTGCCCGGTCTTTTAATATTGGGAATCATGATTGACTCCAAACATTTTATAGAAATGTTGAAGAAACTTAGAATTCCCATGAATTCCCATGGAAATGGTTGATTTGGCCTTGGCTGTTCCGGATCGAACCGAAGAAATGGAGGATGGCACAAAACATTTCTTGAAACAGTTTGAAACTGAGGGGGAGAGATGGCTGCGTGTTGTCGTAAACATAAAAAGCGAGCCTCCAAAAAGAATCACTGCGTTTTTCGATAGACGTTTAAGGAGAATACAAAATGAGAATAAAGGTGGATAAAGAGGCAGATGCGCTGTATTTTCGCCTTGACGAGAACAAAATTGTTGAATCGGAAGAAGTCCAGCCAGGTGTTATTCTTGATTTTGATGAATCCAATCAGGTCCTTGGATTTGAGATCCTGAACGTTTCAAAAAGAACTTCACCAAAAGATCTGTCTTCCATGCAGTTTGAGTCTGCTTAGTTTACAGATAGCCGGCAGCAATGCCGGGGTACGAGGTGGTAAACGGCTGTACCCGGCTGCGCAACAATTCCCTGTCAACCTGCTCTGTCATGAATTCATTTACCCATTCTCTTTTATGCGGCTTGTGGAGAATACCGAAGTGGCAAGTCTTCCCGGCTGTCACGGCTTGCAAAAGCAGATGATACAAATTTGCCTCAATCATCTGTCCATATGATACACTTGATCATATCAAATATGGCAAGTGCACTTTGCTCAGGAAGACCTGGTCTGCTTTCCCCTTTTCGGACAGTTTGACGTTTTTAACGCTTCTGATGCCCGACCGACACCATGTAGCAAACATGCTTGAAAACCTGAATAAAATTGGCTATAGTATATCAGCTTTCAGTAATTTTGGCATGGATCATCACTTTTTCCATATGATGGCACATGAATTGCTTTTTCCAATCTGAGATTTTGCATTAAACACAATATCTGGAGGAATCAATGGATCCGGTTTTTTTGTCCCGACTGCAGTTTGCCGCAGCCACCATGTTCCATTTTCTGTTTGTTCCCCTGACCCTGGGGCTTTCCATTCTCGTTGCCTACATGGAAACCAAATACGCCAGGACCGGGGATGAAACCTATCTGCGCATGACCAAATTCTGGGGAAAGCTGTTTTTGATCAATTTCGCTCTGGGCGTGGTCACGGGTATCACCCTGGAATTTCAGTTCGGCACCAACTGGTCAAGATATTCCGCTTATGTGGGGGATATTTTCGGCTCGCTTCTGGCCATTGAAGCATCGGTGGCTTTTTTTCTGGAATCCACCTTTATCGGCATCTGGATCTTCGGGTGGAAAAAGCTGTCCGCCAAAGCCCATGCCGGGGTAATGTGGCTCATTGCCTTTGCCGGAAACATGTCGGCTGTGTGGATCCTGCTGGCCAACGGGTTTATGCAAAATCCTGTGGGGTATGTGATCCGGGACGGCAGAGCCGAACTGGACAGTTTTTTTGCCCTGATCACCAACAAACACGGAATTCTGGAAATCATTCATGTGATACCCTCAGCCCTGCTGCTGTCCGCTTTTTTCATCATGGGTGTCGCTGCCTGGCATCTGCTGAAAAAACAGCATCTGGATGTATTTGAGCCTTCTTTCCGTATCGGCCTGGTGGTGGGTCTTGTCAGTGCTGTCCTGGTTGCCGTCACCGGGGATATGCACGGGGTGAATGTATCCAAGACCCAGCCGGCCAAGCTGGCTGCCATGGAATCCCACTGGGAAACCCAGACCCGGGCACCCCTGGTGCTGTTTGCCATCCCGGATGAGGAAAATGAAAGAAACAGTATTGAAATAGGTGCGATTCCCGGTATCTTGAGCTTTCTGGGGTTTCATGATTTCAATGCCGAAGTCACAGGGCTGCGGGATATCCCCAAAGATGAGCGGCCCCCGGTGCTGCTTACATTCATCGGTTTCAGAACCATGGTGGGCCTGGGCACCCTGTTTATCCTGCTGACCGTTTACGGATGGTTCAAACGCAACAAACTGCTGGAAAACCCCTTCTACCTGAAAATCATGATGTTTTCCCTTCCTTTGCCCTATATTGCCATAGAAATGGGGTGGATCGTATCAGAGGTGGGCAGGCAGCCCTGGATCGTATACGGCCTGATGAAAACTGCAGAAGCTGTCTCCCCCATATCCACCACCCAGGTGTTCACCTCATTGATGGGATTTATTCTGGTGTACGGTCTGCTGGGAGCTGTGGGATTCTTTTTGATGGCCAAAACTGTCAAAGAAGGCCCTGAAGCCGCAACCCGATAAAAAGGAGTACATAAATAATGGAACTGCAAACGATCTGGTTTTTCCTGTGGGGCCTTTTATGGGCGGTATTTTTCATGACCTCCGGGTTTGACTTCGGCATCGGCACCATCTACCCGTTTGCCGGCAAAACCGATACAGACCGGCGTACCATGCTCAATGCCATAGGCCCTTTGTGGGACGGCAATGAGGTGTGGCTCATCACGGCCGGCGGGGTGACCTTTGCCGCTTTCCCTCTGGTCTACGCCACCATGTTTTCTGCGCTTTATACCCCGCTGATGCTGATTCTTTTTGCCCTTATTTTCCGCGGGGTTGCCATCCATTTCAGAAGCAAGATCGACACGCCTGCCTGGAAAAAAGTGTGGGATTTTCTGATCTTTATCGGCAGCTTTTTCCCGGCCCTGCTGTTCGGGGTTGCTTTTGCCAATATATTCCAGGGTATTCCCTTTGATGACCAGGGGGTATACCACGGCAACACCCTCAGGCTCCTCAATCCCTACGGGCTGCTGGGGGGACTTTTATTTGTTCTGCTGTTCATTGTCCACGGTGCCAACTGGATGGCAATTAGATCTTCAGGTGTGCTGCAGGCACGCATGGTGCTGATTTCTCAGAGAGCCTGGCTGGTTCTGGTGCCAGTTGCGGTCATATTTTTGATTGCCAGTTATTTTGCCACTGACCTGTATGCCAATTATTTTCAGTACCCGGTGTTATTTTTCGTAACCCTGGTGAATGTGGCAGCCCTGTTGAGTATCCGGTATTTTGTACACAAAAAAACCTATTTCAAGGCCTGGTTTGCATCGGCTGTAACCATTGTGCTGTGCACCTTTTTCGGCATCATCGGACTGTTCCCTGCCCTGTTTCCTTCCAGCATGAACCCGGACTGGCACCTTACCGCGTTTAACGCATCTTCCAGTCCCCTGACATTGAAAATCATGCTGGCTGTGGTCCTGGTGTTCATTCCCATTGTCATCTGTTACCAGATCTGGGCCTATCATATGTTTAAAAATCCCGTAACCCAGGAAGACCTGGATATGGAAGAAGCTTATTAAACGGGCTGCACTGCGCCCGTCAATCACCATAAACCAATAGATAAAAGGAGAAATGATTATGGACAGATATGTATGCGGCCCCTGCGGCTATGTGTATGACCCTGCTGACGGAGATCCGGACAACGGCGTAAAACCCGGGACCGCGTTTGAAGATCTGCCCGATGACTGGACCTGCCCCATCTGCGGTGCAGCCAAGGACGAATTTGAAAAAGAATAATTATCTGTAACAGGCAGGCCGGACCGGAAACCCGGGTCCGGCCTGCATCACCTTGCTCTTCTCTTATATATATATTTTCATTTTTTTTGGATCACATGCCCGGCGCATCTTCCTGATCAAGAGCCAGGGCATCACTTAGGTTCAGTTCCAGCATTTTAATGCTGGCGGATATCCGTTTTACATTCCTTTGCAATGCGGGAAAATCCGTGGTCTGGGTTTCCAGAAACCCGGCGGTTTTTCTTAAGGCTGCAATATTTTCATTGATGGCCGTCAATGAAGGTCTTTGTGTAAAGTCCTGCATCTATTTTATTCCTTTCATCCATATATGGGAGCGCTTTTTTTGCACGCCCCATCTTAGCAGGTATTTGTTCATTCCCGGTTGTTTTTGCGCAGATCCTTGAACCGCCTGGCTTTAAGCTTGTACCGGGGCAGAGACCCGTAATCAGAAAACTGTATCTCATATCGCAGGTTGGTTTTCAACCGCAGCTGATCCCGGAGCCCTGATTCCACCTCTGCCTGCCCCACCCCGGGCCGCAGTTCCACTTTCAGGGTGATATGGTCCACGTCCCCTGGTCTTTCCACCACCAGTTCATACTCATCCCCCAGTCCGTCAAAGGACCTTACCACCGCCTCCACCGCAGCCGGGCTGAAAAGTACCCCCTTGACCTTGGTGATGTCGTCTGCCCGGCCGATGACACCGCCTTTGATCACCCGAAAGGTCCTGCCGCAGGCACAGGGGTCCGGGTCCCACTGGATCACATCCTTGGAATCAAACCGGATGCAGGGCTGGGCCATGCGGTCCAGGGCCGTGATCACCATTTTCCCTTTTTTCCCGGGTTCTGTGATAAGTTCTCCGGTTTCCAGGTCCTCGATCTCCACCAGGAACATGGCCTCGTTCACATGCATGCCAAAAGGCTGGTGCCGGCACTCATAGGACCAGGCACCGATCTCGGTGGCACCGGAATGGTCATACACCTTGGCGCCGAATGCCTCTTCCATCCGTTTTTTGGTGGCCGGGATCCCGGCCCCGGGCTCACCCGCACAGGTGATCTTGTCAATGGACAGGGTCGCCGGATCAATGCCCAGTTTGTTTTTTGCCACATCTGCCATGCGCAGCACATAGGTGGGGGTGGCCATCATGGCTGTGGCCTGCAGCTCCTGGATCTTGAGAATGCGTGCCTGGGTATCCAGAACCCCGCCGGGTACCACCTCGCATCCCAGTTTTTCCGCGCCGTAGTGACCAGCCCAGAATGCCACAAAAATATTGTAGCCAAAGGGCAGAAACACCCGGTCAGATGACCGGTATCCCTGGGACCAGAGTATGTAGGCCCAGCATTCAGCCCACCATTCCCAGTCCTGCCAGGTATCTGGCTGGTACACCGGCTGTCCTGTGGTACCGGATGTCTGGCGGAAGGCGGATACCTCTTCTAAAGGCACACACAGGGCATCCCCGTAGGGAAACGGGGCCTTGTTCTGGATCCCCTGCATCATGGATTTTTCCACCTTGGGCACTTTTCTTACATCATCCAGGGACCGGATGTCATCAGGTGTAATCTTTGCCGCATCATACAGTTTTCTGTGAAACTTTGAGTGCTGATATGCCCAGGCAAATATGCGCTTGAATTTAAAGAGCTGCAACTGTTCCAGTTTCTGTCTGGGCAGAGTTTCCAGAAACGGGTTCCAAAATTCATTCTCAGTCATCTGAACCATCCTTGTTGTATTGAAAAACCAGACTGCCAAAAAGAAATCACTGCTCCAGGAGGTCAGATTGAACCGGCAAATACCCCCAGCAGCCTGGAAATGCGGCCTTATTTAAATTCAGCCAGCTGTGCTTTGACAAAATCCACAATTTTTTTACCGTCAAATCCATTTTTATTCATTTTCTCGATATAGGCATCCACCACCGGGGCTATGGCTGCCTGCCACCTTGCACCTTCTGAATCAGACAGTTCAATCACCTCACCGCCAAGCTCCTTGAAAAACGCCAGTCCTTCCTTGTCTGATTCATCCCAGGCCAGACCGTGTTTGGGAATCCATTCTTTGTTGATTTCCATGATCACACTTTTGAGATCATCCGGGATCTGTGCCCACTTTGTCTTGTTCATCACCACGTAAAATGAAGAGGTATAGGCAATAGGGGTGCTCATCGTCAGATAATCCACCACCTCACCCATGCGCCATCCCTTGTTGGTTTCAATGGGATACAGCGCACCCTGCACAATGCCTTTTTGCAGGCTCTGGTAGAGCTCGGGCATGGGCAGGGATACGGGGGTGCCCCCCAAAGCGGAGATCATCTGGGCCGAGGTACCATGGCCCCTCAGTTTCATCCCATTAAAATCCTCCAGAGTGCGCACCGCTTTGCCGGAAGTATGCAGCAGGCCGGCCCCATGCGCATGCAGGTACATCACCTGGGTATCCTGCAGCTCTGCGGGTTTGAATTTTTCATATACTGCATTGACCACTTTGGTGGCGGTAATACCGCTGTCATATCCCAGGGGCAGGTCCACCGCTTCCATTACCGGAAACCGGCCCCGGGTATAGGCAAACAAACACATGCCGATATCCGACAGCCCGGTTACCACCCCGTCATAATTCTGGGTGCCCTTGGTCAGGGTCTGGCCGGGATAATATTCCACCACCACCTGTCCGTCGGTGCGTTTTTCGACTTCATCACACCAGGACTGTGCCAGTTTGCTCTGCACATGGGTGGGGGGGAAAAAATTGGAATAATTGAGTTTAATGGTTTTGGCATAAAGAGAAGAACAGAAAAACAACAATCCGAATACCATGACAAAAAGCCAAAAAAAACCTGTTAATTTTCGCATCTTATCCTACTCCTTTAATGTTATTGTGCGTTTGCGGCAACCTTTTTATATAAACACCTGAATATCACCACCACCCCCTTTCACTGTTTTCACCAATTGCATATGTCATTGGTACCCTGTAAACTTTTTGGACGCAAGGGGTATATTACAGGTAATTACCGGGTATAAAATATACCCGGTAATGTCCAGATACCAATATCTGATGCAATGATCGGACGTCAGGATGTTACGTGGTTTTATTGAACCGTTTAAACAATTCCATTGCCGCAACCACCGGGATTGCCAGCACCAGTATATACATCCATTCGGTAAAGGTGACCGGTTCAATTCTCAGGATCGACTGCATAAATGGAATCTGCATGCTCAAGATATGAATGCCCTGGGCAGCAATCACCCCGAAAACCAGGATAATATTTCTTTTGATGGGCACCTTGAACGCTGAAATGGTTTCAGACCGGCAGTTGAACGCATGAAAATTCTGCATGAATACCATCAACAGCAAGATAAGATCCCGGGCATGGGTCTCATCCATTTGGGTATAATGGTTCAGCCAGAACCACAAGGCAAAGACAATACCGCCCATGGTCATGCTGGACACAAGGGTCTGTTTGATCATCAACGGATTGAATATTTTTTCAGACGGACTTCTTGGCCGACGTTTCATGGCACCGGGTTCCCCGCCCTCAAAGGCCAAAGCCACATCCTGAATACCATTGGTAACCAGATTCAGCCACAGTAGCTGAACTGCAAGCAGCGGCAGAGGTAATCCCGCGGCGATGGCCCCGAGAAAAAGAATGATTTCCGCAGCACCGGTTGAAATCAACAACAAAATTACCTTGCGGACATTGTCATAAGCGAAACGCCCCTCTTCAACCCCGGCAACAATGGAAGAAAAATTGTCATCCACCACGATCATTGACCCCACTTCCTTTGCCACATCGGTTCCAGACCCCATGGCAACACCGATATTGGCCCGTTTCAACGCAGGCGCATCGTTTACGCCGTCTCCTGTGACCGCCACAAACTCGCCTTTTCGTATGAGCACATCCACAATTTCCAGTTTCTGGGTCGGAGAAATACGGGCGAAAACCGTTGTGGATGCCACAAGTTTTTCATAGGCCGGGCTGTCCACAGCCCCTGCGTCCGCAAGCATCGATCCTGTGACAACACGGGTGGCGGTGTCTGAAATACCCAGCTCCATGGCAATGGTACCCGCGGTCTCCGGGTGATCACCGGTAATCATCATGACCTTTATTCCCGCGTCTTTGCATTGGACAACCGATTCTATTGCTTCAAACCGCAGCGGATCAATAAACCCCACCAGGCCGTAAAAGGTCAATGGCGGGATGTCTTCATCCTGGTAGGTTTCCTGTTTTTTGTAGTCCGGATACTCTCCACCGGCAAATGCCAGGATGCGGTACCCTTTTTTTGCATTTACCCGGGCATCCTCCAGAATTTTTTCCTTGTCAAGTTTTTCTGCCGCCCCATTCACCCACATGGTGCTGCAGAAATCAAGAACAGTCTCCACCGCCCCCTTCATCCCGATATACACCCCGTCATCCCGGCTGCAGAATGCAGCGGAGAATTTTCTTTCCGATTCATAGGCGATTTTCCCGACAGTTATGTTTTTGGCCCGCCATGCTTCGGGATCAATACCCAGTTTGTAGCCCATTCCCAGCAATGCAATGTCCATGGCATCGCCATGAAACACCCATTTGCCATCTTCTTGAACCAGTGAGGCTTCATTGGCAAATACAGCGATTCTGCATACTTTTTCAAGGGAATCAATATCAGAGGTATTCACGTTCTTTTCCGGGTTTTCACTGTCTGCCACCCGACCGTCCCCGTTGTATCCCTGACCGGAAATGGTGAACCGCCGGCCATCAGGCAGCAAAATCCGTTTGGCGGTCTGCTCGTTCACTGTGAGGGTGCCGGTTTTATCACTGGCGATCACGGTACAGCTGCCAAGGCTTTCCACGGATGTCAGCTTGCGGACAATGACATTGCGTTTCGCCATGCGCTTGGTGGCAATGGACAAGGCCACGGTCAATGCCACGGGCAGGCCTTCGGGAATGGCCGACACCGCCAGCGCCACCACAAAAAAGAAAATCGCTGTCATGTCCATGCCCTGGGCGCGCAGCACAAAGGCCAGGACAACACTGAGAGCAATGATAAAAATACTGACCTGTTTTATAAATTTTTCCATGCGCAGGACCAGCGGTGGTTTGGCAGAGGTGGATTCGGTGACATCCTGAGCGATCTTTCCCACCTGCGTATCCACACCGGTGCAGACCGCAAAACCCCACCCCCGGCCCTTCATGACGGTAGCACCGGCAAATGCCATATTGGTTCTTTCACTGATTCCCGATTTTTCCGCCAGCAGTCCGACCCGTTTTATGACTGCCATGGATTCTCCAGTCAAAAAGCTTTCATCTATTTCCAGGTTTGATACATCCATCAGCCGGATATCAGCCGGCACCTTGATACCGGATTCCAGAAAAACAACATCCCCCGGCACAATAACTTCCGAAGGCACTTGTACCTCTTTGCCGTCTCTTTTGACCTTTGCCTTTATTTTCAGCAGTTTTTGCAGTCCGGCCGCACTTTTTTCAGCATTGTACTCCTGATACGTCCCCAGTGCACTGTTGATAAGAATCACCAGAAATATAAATACGGCGTCCTTGCCTTCGCCAATGGCGATGGATGCAACGGCAGCAGCGATCAGTATGAAAATAAGTGGGTTTATGAGCTGGTGAAGGATGATTTGCACCAATGAAACACCCTTTCCCGGCGGCAGGGTGTTTTCACCATAAAATTGCAGACGCTGGCTGACTTCCTCTGTGGTCAACCCATGTTCCGAGGTTTTCAACTCATCATTGATTTCTTGATCTGTGAATGTGTGCCAACTTTCTCTGGCTAGGGTGCTCTCGTGTTTTTTAGCGCTCATTGAAATCCCCTTCCTAAGGTTGAAATTGAAGATCAACACATGGTTATAGTTGTTGCGGTTACCTTTGATGCGCCGACACATGCCCTGCGGTAAGAAAGGTCCGCAGATTAACGGCCTTGTTGGTGATGCCCAGTTTTTTGCGGATGCGTTTTCTGTAAAACGCAACGGTTTTTTCTGAAAGAATCAGCATCTGGGCGATCTCCTTGGTGGTTTTGCCGTGTTTGATCAGGTTGGCCACCTGGATTTCAGACGGGGTAAGATGGAGAAATTCCAGCGACAGCTTGTGAAGAAACGGGGAAACGATATCCTCCAGGGTGGCGGTCATGACATCCAGACAGGCGGTCTGGCGCTCATCCAGCCGGCTGTTCCGCATACGATCGACATACGGCATGACCAATTCCCGGATATTCACCAGCATCTGTTCTTCCATGTGCTGCCTGTCCTGTTCGCGTTTTTTGAGTAGTACCCGCAGGGCGGTGTTCACTTCTTCCAGATTATGGGTTTTGGTCTGCAGCTCCCTGGTTCTTTGCTGCACCAGCATCTCCAGCAGGTCTTTTTCTTTTTTCTGCCGGGAAATATCTGTGACCACGGCAAAACTGCCCTTGAACCGGCCATCAGCATCAAAATAGGGGGTGGGGGTCATGATGGTGTGCAGCTTTGTATCGTCTTTGCAGTTCCAGACGATTTCATAGGCATAGCTTTCACCCCGGCGCCGCTTTTTCAGCTGGGCCATGAGGATGGCACGGTTTTTTTCATCCACAAACCGGGTCACCGGAACACCAATGATCTCCTCCCTGGATCTTTTCCACATGCGGCACAGGGTGTCATTGGCATAGGTAGTGATCTGGTTTTCATCAATTTCGCTCAACCCGTCACCCATGGTTTCCACCATGGTTTTGTAACGGGCCTCACTGACCGACAGGGCATGCTTTCTGTCGGGCCTGCAGGGCATATGCTCCTGTCCGGCAGAATCAGACGGTTTGGTGTAGGGTTTTGGTTGTTTCATCTGTCCACTTGATACATATGTGCGCAAATTTTTATCTTGTAGAGCCATTGATATCTTTTTTGCCCGGCCTTTTCAAGTGGTATATGTCCGGTTTTCAGCCGGTATGAAGCATACCCGGTAAAAAATGCAGCGCTGGCCATTGCATTTCATATGGTAATTTTTTATCCTGACAAACAACCATTTCAACGGAATTACTGTCTCATTATGATAAAATTGCCGACATTCATCTCAAACAATCCCAGACTCGCATTTTATGCGTTTCTGGCTGTGGCTGCATCCGGATTCGGCCAGACCTTTTTCATATCGGTCATGGGCGGAGAACTCAGGCAGAATTTCGGACTGTCCCACACCGCATACGGCAGCCTTTACAGCGGAGCCACCCTGGTCAGTGCCTTTCTGCTTTTCAGATTCGGGGCACTGGCAGACACATGGTCTTTGCCCAAAGTGACCAGTCTTGCCATTGCAATTCTGGCCGGAGGGTGCCTGACAATCGGCCTTGCCTTCAGCAGCCTGCTGTTGTTTCTGGGTTTTATACTCATCCGGTTTGGCGGCCAGGGATTCATATCCCATTTGGGTATCACCACTGCGGCCCGCTATTTTTCAAGCCAAAGGGGCAGGGCCGTGGCCATGGCTGAACTGGGCTTTCCTTTATCCGAAGCGATTCTGCCTGTAGGTGCTGTGTTCATAATAACACATATGGGATGGCGCTGGTGTTGGCTGGCAGGAGCCCTTTTCCTTGTGGCGGTTGTGTGGCCGCTGCTCATGTTTCTGGCAAAAAAACCCCCGGCTTTCAAACAGGACAGAAACGCACCGGTCAAAAAAAACAAAAAACCCGATGTAACCCGAAAACAGGTCCTCCGGGATCCGGGTTTTTATCTGGTTCTGCCTGCCACGGTGGCAATACCGTTTACGGTTACTGCCCTCTTTTTCCACCAGGTGGCCATTGCCGACGTCCAGGGATGGTCTGTCCAACTTCTGGGCAGGGCCTTTTCCGGGTATGCTTTGGGCCATCTTCTGACCCTGTTTGTGGCCGGCACAGTGGTTGACCGGCTCAGCGCCGGACGGACCCTGCCCATAGGGCTGCTTCCTTTGGCTGCAAGCCTTGTGTTGCTTGCGCTGGTCCAGGCTGATTGGGCAGCGTATGTCTACCTGGTGCTGATCGGCATGGCATCAGGTCTCTCCGCTACTGCCGGCGGCGCTGTATGGGCAGAACGGTACGGCCTTGCGCACTTGGGGGCTATCCGGGCCATGACCCAGGCAATAATGGTGTTGTCCACTGCCATTGCCCCGGTACTGCTAGGTTCTCTTCTGGATTTTGGCATGGGGGTGACCGCTCTGTCTATTTCCATGGCGGCAGGGGTCCTGGTGGCTTCTTTTCTCAGCAGTATTCCTGCTCTGACCCAGGCGTAATAGCAGAGAGCATGGCTGTGTTTTTTTGCCGGGGTTCAGGTATCTTTGTATATTATATTTCCAGTCATTTCTGCTGGAATTTCAATCCCCATGATATCCAGCATTGTGGGAGAAAGATCTGCGAGTTTTCCATCTTCACGAAGACGGATATGCTCTTTTTGCAGCCCGGGTCTGTTGGAAATAATGGAAAGCCAGACCTTGTTATTCGTATGGGCAGTCTGGATCCCCCCGGTTTCCGGGTCAACCATTGTTTCAGCATTTCCATGATCCGCAGTCAGCAGTACCACCCCGTCATTTTCCAAAACCCGGTCAACCACTTTTCCGACACAGTCATCAACCACTTCACAGGCCCTGACGGTTGCATCGAAATCGCCGGTATGGCCGACCATATCCGGATTGGCATAATTTAACACAATAAAATCATATTTTTGTGTATCAAGTGCTTCAAGTATCTTATCTGTGACCTCATATGCCGACATTTCAGGCTGCATGTCATAGGTGGCAACGGAAGGTGAAGGAACCAGTATTCTGTCTTCATTTTTAAAAATATCCTGCTGCTGGCCATTGAAAAAATAGGTCACATGGGCAAATTTTTCCGTTTCGGCAATCCGCAGCTGATGCAACCTGTTATCAGCAATCACCTTTCCCATGAGATTGAAAAGTTTTTTCAATGGAAAGGCCACGGCTACATCCGCTCTTTGTGAATGGGAAATGTCCTTATAATATTCCGTCGTACACAGATAAAACAAATGACGGATCTCTTTGGTCTCAAAAGCGCTGAAATCATCTTTGATAAATGCTTTTGATATTTCTGCGGCCCTGTCAAACCTGTAATTAAAAAAAATGAGCGCATCCCTGTCTTTGACGGCATGAAATTTTTGTGTTTTTCTGGGTTTTATAAATTCATCGGTCTGGTCACTGTCATAGGCATCTTCAACAGCTGCATGCACATCGTCGAAGACCGGGCTGTCAGAAACCCCTTTTGTCAGCAAATCATAAAACAACTGCACCCGGTCCCATCGGTTATCTCTGTCCATGGCAAAATATCTTCCGGTAACAGATGCGATGCACCCGAACTGGTGTTTATCCATCCATTCCTGAAGGGGTTTGATATATGCAGCAGCAGACTGCGGCGGTGTATCCCGGCCATCGGAAATCACATGGATATATACCGCTTCAACGCCGGCATCTTTTAAAACCTGCAGATATCCGATCAAATGATCTGTATGGGCATGAACGCCCTGATCCTGGACCAGGCCATAGAGATGCACAGCACTGTTGAAGGTTTTTACATGTTTTATACAGGCGTTCACAGCCGGGTTGTCTTTTAACCGGTTTTCCTTTATTGCAGTGGAGATTCTCATCAAATTTTGATAAACAACTCTGCCGGCACCCATATTCAAGTGGCCCACCTCGCTGGAGCCCTGATTTTTCTGGGGAAGTCCCACATATTCTCCGGAAGTATGGATAAGTGCTGTCGGATACCTCTCAATATAGCTATTGTGGTTAAGGGGATTACAGGCTGAAATGGCATTGTATTGTTTATCGGGAGAAAATCCCCATCCATCCCTTATTAAAATCATATGGGGTTTTTTGCGCATATGTGGGCCTCCTTGTCTTAAATAAGGTTTCCAGCGTGCCGGTCACACACCTGTTGGAGCTGTCTGAAAAAATCACTTCTTTATAACCAGTTTAAAAAAAATACCATAGAACCAAAAGGGCGGCAAGCAAATAGATTTTGGATAAAATTGGCATGATCAGATTGGTTGCATACAGGATAAAAATGGTTTAAATGCATGTATCCATGTATTTCAGACACCTCATTTTTTCATTAAAATGCATATAAAATTACGCATCTGTAAATTATTATGTACCGATGCGTAATATCCTAACGAAAAAAACTTTTTTGGAGTTGGTATGCATTTTAAAAAAAACTGCGATGTCCTTACCCATGACAAAAACACCGTGGGCCAGATTGATCGGGTGGTGATTGATCCCACCACAGATGAGGTCTCCCACCTGGTAGTTAAAAAAGGGTTCTTATTCACAGAAGACAAGGTGGTTCCCATAACAGATATCGAAACCACCAGTGAAAAAACAGTCATTTTAAAAAAAACTGCTGCACCGGATGATTATCCGGAATTTGATGAAACACAATATGTGCCCAACGGTGGGGTGGAGGATTTCAACCGGCGCCAGACTGATGAAGCACGTAAGCTGCTGTGGTATCATTCAGCTGTCAAAGCCCCGAACTTGAAATCAGCGCCTTATCCGTCTGAGCAAAAACCTTTGTATTATAAACAAACACACCGCAATATCCCTGATGATGCCGTGGCACTGGAAGAAGGTGCAGATGTAACAGACACAGACGGCAAACAGCTGGGAACCATCGAAGATATATATGCTGAAACCGAAACCTTTAAAGTAACGCATCTTCTGGTTTCCTCCGGCATGATCAAAAAAGACAGAAAGCTTGTTCCAGTCAACTGGATAAAAGATATTGTTGAAGACGCTGTTCTGTTACATATAAACAGCAGGGTATTCGAAAACCTCCCGAATGCTGATGTGGATGAAGCGTGATCTCTGATTTTGAAAAATACAGGTTTTTGTAATTGAAAAAAAATCCAATGATAAATTTGAACTCAGCAAAGTAGACAGGATATGGGAATTTATAATCTTGACCGTATTTTTCAGCCTGAAAGTGTTGCCGTTATCGGCGCCACTGAAACAGAAAACAGCATTGGCAATGCCCTGATGACCAACCTGGAAAATGGGGGATTTTCAGGTAAAATCGTACCTATAAATCCAAAATATGCAACGGTTAAAGGGATAAAAACGCTGGAAACGATACGGCAAAGCAGTCATCCGATAGACCTTGCCATCATCGCCACCCCCATATCCACCGTTTCGGATATCGTCGATGACTGCATTGCCGCTGGCACAGGTGGCGCCGTGATCATATCGGCCGGAGGAAAAGAAACCGGAGATCAGGGACGTGACATCGAAAAAAAAATTCAGGAAAAAGCCTATGCCGGCGGTCTGCGGCTTGTCGGTCCCAATTGTCTGGGAATCATTAATACCGAAACGAAACTCAATGCCAGTTTTGCTTCTGATATGCCTTCTAAGGGAAAACTGGCCTTTGTCTCCCAGAGCGGTGCCATCTGTACATCAATTCTGGATCTTTCCTTTAAGGAAAAAATCGGTTTCAGCCACTTTGTCAGCATCGGTTCCATGGTGGATGTGGATTTCGGAGATATGATCGATTATCTGGGCAATGATTCCCGGACAAGCAGCATCCTGCTGTACATAGAAAATCTGACCCAGATACGCAAATTCATGAGCGCTGCACGGGCAGTGTCCAGAATCAAACCCATCGTGGTCTTGAAATCCGGGCGCAGTGAGGCCGGGGCCAGGGCGGCATCATCACATACCGGCGCTCTGGCCGGAGAAGATGCTGTATATGACACCGCGTTCAAACGTGCCGGCATTATCCGGGTAAACACCATAGCGCAATTGTTCGACTGTGCGGAACTCATGGCCAAAACCCCACCCCCCAAGGGATCACGCCTGGCAATCATTACAAATGGCGGGGGTCCCGGGGTTATGGCCACGGATGCCCTGGGAAATCATGGATTGGCGCCTGCCCCGCTGTCCCGGGAACTGACCGAATCACTGGATGATCTGCTCCCGCAATTCTGGAGCCGGAATAATCCCATTGATATTCTTGGAGATGCCAACCGGGAACGGTTTATGAAAACCGTTGAATTATGCCATGAAAGCCAATCCTTTGACGGCATCCTCACCATTATGGTGCCCCAGGCATTGACAGACCCGAAACCTGTGGCAGAAGCCTTGGCTGCATCAGCCAGAGACAAACGTTTCCCCATATTTGCCTCCTGGATTGGCGGCAAAAAAATGGAAACCGCGGTGGCGGTATTAAACCAGGCAAAAATCCCCACGTATGAAACGCCGGAAAGGGCCATTCAAGCCTTTGTTTTCATGGTGGCATACGGCCGAAACCTGGAACTGCTGACACAAATTCCCAGAAAGCTGTCCCACAAATTGCAGTATGATCACAACAAGGTCCACAACCTGCTGCAAGATCATATGAAACAAGATGCCGGTTTTTTGTCGGAAGCAGAATCCAAAGAAATTTTATCCGCTTATGGCATACCGGTAAATACGACACAAACGGCAGCCACAGAAGAAGATGCCGTTTCCAGGGCCCAAAAGATCGGATTTCCGGTGGCTTTGAAGCTCATATCACCGGACATTTCCCATAAAACCGATGCCCATGGCGTGCATCTGAATTTACAATCCGATGATGCGGTCCAAAGCGCCTTTGGCAAAATCATGGAAGGTGCCAAAGCGTATAATCCGGATGCACACATTGAAGGGGTATCTGTTCAACAGTATATTGACAGTCCGGACTATGAATTGTTGATCGGCGCAAAAAAAGACGTCTCTTTCGGACCGGTTATCGTGTTCGGTTCAGGGGGCATTTTCACGGAAATCCTGGAAGATCGGTCACTCGGACTCCCGCCGTTAACCCCCCTGCTGGCGCGGCGTATGATGGAAAATACCCGGGTTTTTTCACTTTTGCAGGGATTTCGCAACCGGCCGCCCGCTGATATGGAGGCACTGGAAGCCCTGCTCATGCGGGTGTCCCAGCTGGTGGTTGATTTTCCCCAAATCGCTGAACTGGATATGAATCCTGTGATTGTAAAGGACGGACTTCCCCGGGCTGTAGATGCCCGTATCCGGCTTGAAGACGTAGCAGAACCCTCTGCTTTGCATCTGGTCATCAGCCCGTATCCGGATGAATATGAATTCCATGAAAAAACGGATGACGGTCGAGATATTTTTATCCGTCCGGTAAAGCCGGAAGATGCGCCCCTTTTCAAGGAACTTTTCAAGGAACTGTCATCCACCAGTGTTTATCATCGGTTTTTCAGCGCCATGAAAGAAATCTCTCCAGCCATGCTGGCCAGATTCACCCAGATCGATTACGACCGGCAAATCGCGCTGATCGCCCTGGATGACAGTTCAAAAAAAGAAAAAATGTTCGGTATAGCCAGGGTCATCACTGATCCAGACGGCAAATCCGGGGAGTTTTCCATATTGATTGGAGATCCATGGCACGGCCAGGGCATCGGTGCAAAGCTTCTTGGCCGGGTCCTGCAAATTGCCAAAAACCGGAAAATCGAAAGGGTCTGGGGAACTGTTTTGCGGGAAAACAGTAAAATGATTGCGTTCGGGAAAACCCTTGGGTTTACTCCCACAGCGGATACAGATCTGGGAGAAATAGAATTGAAAATTGATCTCACAGAGGCGGATTTTTCATTTTTAGACCAGAATCCGGCCGGCGGTTGAGAACAGATTGGTTGTCTATGATTTATTGGTAGGCCATTATAACATATTATACAACAAAAAGGAGAAACTGCATCATGTTACAGAAAATAATGTATAGAATTTCAAAGGCGGCCTGTTTTACGGCGGTTTTGCTTTTTGGATTGATGATTATCACAGGCCCACTGGCCGCCACTGCAGACAGTGCGATGAAGGATCCCCAGCACCGTCTTGAGTCATTGGGGCAGGCGTTCAGGGATGTAAGCAAAAAAATCAGCCCTGCAGTCGTCTATATCAGTACCGTCTATTCCATGGAATCGCTTCCTGAAGAATACCAGGAACTTTTTGAAAATGAGTTTTTCCGCCGCTTTTTCGGCATGCCCAAACCAAGAGAATACCAGCGCCGCGGTTTGGGTTCTGGTTTTATTATTAATGAAGAGGGCTACATCCTGACCAATAACCATGTGGTGGAAAAGGCCGAAGAGATAACCGTCACCCTGCCGGACAAACGCGAATTTAAAGCCGAGGTCATCGGGACTGATCCGATGTCGGATGTGGCGGTCATAAAAATCCAAGGGGAAAATCTACCGACAGCCGAACTTGGTGATTCCAGTACCGCACAGGTGGGGGACTGGGTTATTGCGGTAGGCACGCCCTATGGTCTTTCGCAAACTGTAACCGCAGGCATCATCAGTGCCGCAGGCCGTGCCAATATCGGCATTGTGGATTACGAAGATTTTTTCCAGACCGATGCAGCCATTAATCCGGGAAACAGCGGCGGCCCGCTGGTTGACATTTACGGTAGGGTTATCGGCATGAATACGGCTATTTTCAGCAAGAGCGGCGGTTACCAGGGTATCGGTTTCGCCATTCCCATCAACATGTCCAAAGGAATTATGGAAAGTCTTATTGCACATGGTCGCGTCGTGCGTGGATGGCTGGGGGTCAGTATTCAACCGGTCACCAAAGACATTGCCGACAGTTTCGGCCTGAAAACAGCCGAGGGTGCCCTGGTGGCAGATGTCACCAAAGACAGCCCGGCGGATGAGGCCGGTGTACTTCGGGGGGATATCATTGTTTCACTAGACAAAAAACCGGTTGAAAACCCCACGGTCCTGAAAAACCTTGTGGCGCAAAAAGAGGTAGACAGTACTGTTCCGCTTACGGTAATCCGCAGCCAAAAAAAGAAAACCCTGCAGGTAAAAATCGGAGAACTGGCACCTGAAGAGCAGACCGGAAAATCCAGACCAGATTCTCCGGAGAGTGCGCCCCTGGGAATTCACGTTCAGGAGCTGACCTCTGACATTGCTGCCCAGCTGGGATATAAACAGGAAAAAGGGGTTGTTGTAGCTGGTGTAAAACCTGGCAGCCCGGCAGCCGGAGCAAACATTCAGCGGGGCGATCTCATCCAGGAAATTAATCAAACCCTGATTGATTCGGTAAAAGCATATAATAAAGCGGTGAGCAAAGGTGAAAAATTTCTGTTTTTGATCAGACGGGGAGAAAACACATTTTTTACGGTCATAAAACCTGAACAATAAAATACACGTGTCAGATAACCTAAGATACTCATACAGACAGGAGAAAACCATGAAACAAATGACCCAGCAGAACATGATCAATGCTTTCGGCGGTGAAAGCATGGCGAACATGCGTTACCGGCATTTTGCAATCCAGGCGCAGAAGGAGAATTATCCGAATGTCGCCCGGTTGTTTGAAGCAGTCTCCCATGCGGAATTCATCCATGCAGGGGATCATTACCGGGAGCTGAAACACCTGAACGAAGGGATTGTTGCAAACAGCATGGGCGCTTTCGGCCCGGGCGATACTGCCAAAAACCTGGGCCTGGCCGTTGACGGTGAAACCTTTGAAATAGAAGAGATGTATCCTGCTTATATGGAAATCGCCAAACTGCAGGAGGAAAAAAGTGCGTACCGCAGTTTTGAATGGTCTTATAAAACGGAAAAAAAGCACAAGGAATTATTTGAAAAAGCCAAAAAGGCCGTAGACAATGCCACAGATGTGCAGCTGGATGACATCCAGGTATGCAAGGTGTGCGGGTACACACTGGAAGGAGAGGCCCCGGACAATTGTCCGGTCTGCAATGCAAAAAAAGAGGAATTCAAAAAACACTAAGACCCTTGTGATGTGATCATATTCCCCGGGCGCATATTGCCGCCCGGGGAATTACCAAAGATGGCCGTAAAGCCCCTGCCTTCAGACATGGGGATATAAGGCCATGCCCCTCGGCGAGAAAAATAAGTTGACACCTTCTAATTTATATGTTATATATAATAAATGAGTATAACATATAAAACAAATAATAATATATGCTATTCGTGCAAGTATCATGTGGTTTGGTGTCCCAAATACCGCAAAAAGATTTTAAAAGATAATATTGAAAAAAGGCTTAAACAAATTATTAAAGATGTTTGCGATGAAAAACAGTCAGATTTGATTGAAATAGAATGTGATAAGGACCATATTCATATTTTGGTTGAAGTTGATCCCCAATACGGTATTCATAGGCTGATAAAACAAATAAAGGGAGTAAGCTCAAAAACATTGAGAGAAGAATTCCCCTTTTTAAAAAAGACACTTCCAACGCTCTGGACTAATAGTTATTTTGTGTCAACGGTTGGGGGAGCGCCAATCAGCGTGATTAAACAGTACATTAAAAACCAAAAAACAAGATATGAAGACATAAAATCCAAAGGATGGAAGAATAATGGAAGAACTTGAGTTTAATCCATTTGCTGAAAAATTAAATGTGGGATTTGCAATCCAGGAAATCGGCCCAAATAAAGAAATAAAATTGATGTTCGACAAAAAGGGCCAGTTCATGATTTCTTCAAAAAAAGATAATTATTCCCCTACAGGCCAAGGGGCATTAGAAACATGGGACTACGAAACCAGTTTAACGCT
>JAABSO010000029.1 GCA_011390335.1 Desulfotignum sp.
TCAACAAAAAGTTCTGCTTTATCGCCCGCAAGGTCAAGACCCCGTCTCAGGACACCAGCCCCACCTATGGCCCGCTGGTGTCCCTCAAGCGGTCCGGGCTGAGGGGGAAGGCGGTGCACACCTACAAGTTCCGCACCATGCACCCGTATTCGGAATATCTCCAGCAGTACATGTATGGTTTGAACGGGCTCCAGAAGGGCGGCAAGATCGAGAACGATTTCCGCATGACCACCTGGGGAAAGATGATGCGCAAGCTGTGGCTGGATGAGCTGCCCATGCTGTACAACTGGGTGAAAGGCGATTTCTCCCTGGTGGGGGTGCGGCCCTTGAGCTTCCAGTACCTGAGCCTCTACGACCAGGATCTCCAGGACCTGCGAAAGAAGGTGCGGCCCGGCCTGGTCCCCCCGTTCTACGCCGATCTGCCCGAAACCTTTGAAGAGATCTGCGATTCGGAACGCCGCTACATCCAGTCCTTCCTGGCCCACCCGGTCAGAACCCAGATCCGGTATTTTATCAAGTCTTTTATCAACATCGCCTTGAAGGGCGCAAGAAGCAAGTAATGAGACCCCAAAAACAAAGGAGGAGACGTGAAGCGATTTGCATTGATCGGAGGTGCCGGGTATGTGGCGCCCCGTCATATGAGAGCAATAAAGGATACCGGAAATGAACTGACTGCGGTGCTGGATCCCAATGACAGCATCGGAGTGATTGACAGCTATTATCCAAAGGCTGATTTTTTTACGGAATTTGAACGGTTTGACCGGCATATTGACAAGAAGAAACGAAAAAATGAAGCCATCGATTATGTCAGTATCTGTTCCCCCAATTACCTGCATGATGCCCATATCCGGTTTGCCCTGCGCAGCGGGGCCGATGCCGTGTGTGAAAAGCCGTTGGTGCTCAATCCCTGGAACCTGGACGGGCTGGCTGAGATGGAAGCTGATTTCGGCAAAAAGGTGTACAATATTTTGCAGCTGCGGCTGCACCCGGCCATCATTGCGTTAAAAGAGCAGGTGGAAAATGCCCGGGTGGATAAAAAATATGAGATCGATATGAGTTATATCACCTCCCGGGGAAACTGGTATTTTACCTCCTGGAAAGGGGATGAATCCAAATCCGGTGGCATTGCCACCAATATCGGGATCCATTTTTATGATATGCTTATCTGGATTTTCGGAAAAATTCAGCTCAATATCGTGCATCACCGGGATGCAAAAAGCGCGTCCGGGTTTCTGGAACTTGAAAACGCACGGGTGAGATGGTTTCTGAGTGTGGATGAAAACATGCTGCCCCCGGAGGTCCATGGGACCGGCCAGCGGACCTTTCGCTCTATTACCGTGAATGGGAAGGAAATTGAGTTCAGCAAGGGGTTCACCGACCTGCACACCTTGAGTTATCAGGATATTCTGGACGGCGGGGGGTTCGGCCTGGAAGAAGCCAGGCCCAGTATCGAGGCGGTGCACCATATAAGAAATGCTGATGTGGTGATGCAGAGGGGGTTCTTACACCCCTTTATGGAAACGGTCCGGACGGCCTCCTGAAAACTGGATTATGGGGCCAGGCTTGCATGACCCCATGCAAAGGAATAAAATGGTGAAGGATCTACAGAAATTTTTTGTTCATGAAACAGCTGTGATAGATGAAAAGGTTGCGATTGGGGAAAATACCAGGATCTGGCATTTTTCCCATGTGATGCCCGGCTCCGTCATCGGGGCGGGCTGCAATATCGGACAGAACGTGGTGATCGGCCCGGACGGGATGGTGGGCAACGGGTGCAAAATCCAGAACAATGTGTCGGTGTACAAGGGGGTGACCCTGGAGGCGGATGTGTTCTGCGGCCCGTCCATGGTGTTCACCAATGTGTTCAACCCCAGGGCACACGTCCGGCGCATGGATGAGGTGCGGCCCACCCTTGTGAAAAAAGGGGCGTCTCTCGGGGCCAACTGCACCATTGTCTGCGGGGTGACCATCGGCAGGTATGCCCTGGTGGGTGCCGGCGCAGTGGTGACAAAGGATGTGCCGGACCATGCCCTGGTGGTGGGGAATCCTGCCAGACTGGCCGGGTGGATGTGTGAATGCGGGGAAAAGCTGGGTCAGGATATGGCCTGCCCTGTCTGCAAGAAACAATATCCCTGGCTGGCACCGGATAGGCCATCAGATCAGGTACCCGGGCAGGATACTGTGACACCGGATTCCGAAGCAATGGCGTTTGTGGACCTGGCCGCCCAGCAGAAACAGATTTATCCGCAGATCATGCAGGGCATCCAGAGGGTGCTTGCCCATGGCAAATATATCATGGGACCCGAGGTGAGAGAACTGGAAACCCGTCTGGCACAGTTTGCAAAGGTCAAGCATGCTGTCACCTGCGCATCCGGCACCGATGCCCTGCTCATGGCGCTCATGGCCATGGACGTGGGGCCGGGGGATGCTGTGTTCACATCCAGTTTTACCTTTGTTGCCACTGCCGAGGTGATCCGTTTGACCGGTGCCACCCCGGTGTTTGTGGATATTGATCCGGATACCTTTAATCTGGGCACACAAAAACTGGCCCGGGCTGTTGAGACCATAAAGACCACCCGACCGGATCTAACACCCAAAGCTGTCATTCCGGTGGACCTTTTCGGCCTGCCCTGTGATTATGATGCGATCCAGGAAATTGCCCTGGCGCATGATCTTTTGGTTATAGAAGATGCAGCCCAGTCTTTTGGCGGTGTGTACAAGAAAAAACCGGCCGGCAGTCTGGGGCATGCAGGGTGCACCTCTTTTTTTCCGGCAAAGCCTTTGGGATGCTACGGTGACGGCGGGGCTGTGTTCACTGATGACGACACACTGGCCGGCATCCTCAGATCCATCCGGGTGCACGGCAAGGGAAAAGACAAATATGACAATATCCGGATCGGGATCAACGGCCGTCTGGACACCCTGCAGGCAGCCATTTTACTGCCCAAGCTGGAGATCTTTCCCATTGAGCTGGAAAAGCGGAACCAGGCGGCTGCAAATTATACCGGGCTGCTGTCCGGCAGCTCCCTGACTTTGCCCACCGTTCCCAAAGGATATAAAAGCGCCTGGGCACAGTATTCCGTGCTTGCCAAAGATCAAGAAGTCCGCAGCAAACTCCAGGAACAGCTCAGGGAAAAAGGCGTGCCCACGGCAGTGTATTATCCGGTGCCCCTGCATCTGCAGACCGCATTTGCCGATCTGGGATACAAGGATAGAGACCTGCCGGTATGCGAAGATTCCGCTTCCAGGATCTTCAGCCTGCCCATGCATCCCTATCTGACCTCCCGGGCACAGGAGAAAGTGGCCGACATCATAAACGCAACTATGCAGGCCCTTTAATGGGTGCCCCCTACAAAGCCTGAACGCAACTATAAAGGTCTGACCCCATACAAAGCCCACGGGATATAATTCATCCCAATAAAAAATCCCGATAAGGTTACTTATCGGGATTTGTTTTTTTGGGGCAACATAGTGGAATAGGACGGAAGTTACAGCCAAACTCAGCCGCCATCCGGCCTTTCGTATATTCCCCAGGAAAAAAAGTGATATTTAACTAATTAAATTAAATAGAAACAATGCCCGTGAAATAAAATCATTCATACTTGTGTTATGGTAAAACAAAATCAAATAATCCCAATAATATCAATAGCATCAAACAACTTTTGTACTAATTGGCACACAATATGAAAGGATCATGTTTAAATAGATAATCATTGCCGGCATTATCCGGCCAAAAGAGTTGACATGCAACAAAAAAAGGAGAATGAAGATGGCGAAACCAATTTGGGCCGGCAAAGGTAGAAACGAAGGAAAGGAAAAATTTAATTCTGCATTGGATCGTTCATGGGAAGTTTCCTTGAATGATGAAAACGAAACAGACTTTGTTAACCAAGGTGGTGTGGAGGAAGTAGAATTCACTGACAGTAACGACTTTTTTTACCTGGCTGCCGAACAGGACTGGGATTATTATTGGAAAGCTGGTGATGAGATCGATGAGATCATTGTAGAACCTATAGAAGACGAAGTCGTTCTCTCTAAAGTGCCTACAATAGACGGATTGGGCGGCGCCGACCAGCTCATCCTGAGCGAAGAGGCGATGATTCATGACGGTTTCTTTGGAGGCATCCAGAACATAACAGTGTTGAAGCTGTTTGACGGGAAGGGTGTGGATGATGATTACGAATTTGTAGGAAGTCAGGTCACTCTGGGAGACGCTGCCCAGTCAGCCGGCATCCGGGAAGTCACAGGCGGTCCTGGTGATGACGTGATCGATTTCAGCGGATATGAACTTGAATATGAACTAAATGATGACATGGAAGAGGTCGCGATCCCCCTGGAAATCATCATCAAAGGTGGGGCTGGTGCGGATGAAATGACTGCAAGCGCCGGAAATGACACCTTTATCTGGAAAGCCGGTGATATGGAAGGCACCAATGGCGATCATGCCGGGTTCGAAATTGATGGATATGAAGGCAACTTATTCGATATGATAACAGATTTCAGCACATCCGGAGAAGATGTGCTGGATATCTCTGAATTAGATGTTTACGGCTGGAAGGCGATTGAAAGTGAAGACGACACCATAATTCAGGTTGCTATGGCACAAAACAATACTGGAACTGAATCAGAACCAATTTATGAACCTGCCGACTACGTTGACCTCGTTCTGCTGGTTGGCGTGGACTATGACACTCAGTTCGACTCCGGCGTAGTCATATCTTAGGCTAACACAGATCAACCCAAAGTTCCACAATCCCATAACTCTCCGGCCCGCCGCTCTGAACAGTGTGGCGGGCCTTTTTTGCACTGTCTCTGAAAGCGTTTGCACCGTTCTTTGTTGTGACACTTGCCCAATAATGATCCCCTAAAGCCGTGGATTCAAAGTCCTGATAGTCTATACAGTGGGCTGCTGTCAGGATGAAACCACCTTTAACCAAGAATCCTTGGCCATCTTCATTAACTGTCACAATAGATTCTTTCAAAACAACCTCCTGAATAATGGGCGGAACGAAGGCCATCTGGTGTATCACTGCAACCTTCTACTTTCCGGCCCGTTAAATATCAAGCCGCCATATGTAAAGCCGGCTTCTATAGCAGTGTCCACCCTGTGCTGCCTGCCCCGCATCAGCCGGAGTGCCATTTTGCACACCAAGCGACAATAGAGCATCTTGAAACTGGAGAGCCTTGTCTGTCCTGAAACGATACTCAATTAAGCCTTGCCATCCATCACGGAAAACAGAAGACTCAAAAGAGACAGACAGTTTTTGCTGGTCAGTAGCATCCACGAAAAGTTTAGACAGCCTGGGGTCCTCCACAGAGATGTTGATCTGGCGTTTCCAATATGTGTAGCAGATTATGCGCTTCCCGGTTATTACAAGACATCCTGAAAAATCCTCTTTGCGGTGCACATATCGCTTCCCAGGGCCTTTAACTTTTCTGGCCATGAACCATCCAGCCATGCCTTCATCAGAAAGAATAATGCCCTATTCTTCCAGAATTGGCCGTAATTTCCTGGGTATGGATCAGTATCCGGGATCTGTTCATGAAAAGCCCTGTTACACGGGATCTGGTCAAAAACGGCTCGGTAAAAGTTGTCGGTGCCATTTATGATGTGGGTACCGGGAAAATACACTGGCTGCAGCGATATCTATACCGCCAATTACCTATACTGAACTTCAGAACACAGAATATTACATACTGTTAACCTGTTAAGGGCATTTGTTAAGTTAACGATTAACAGATGCCGGTAACATCTCCCCAATGCCGGTTATGAATTTTACAGCATCTGATCTGCCTGATGCGGCGCAATCGGGCTTCCTGCCTGTTTCTTATAAAAAAAACATGCCCCTGCCGGTTATGCCTGACAATCCGGCAAAAAAGGGTAAAAAAAATGGCATGATGATTGCAGAATCCCATTCGGGGTATGTGTTAAACGAAAACAGGAAAAAAAGGAGAAGACCATGATGCGTAAAATGATTTTTTGTGTGCTGACAATGTTTTTCATTGTCATGACAACCGGTACTGGTGTCGCTGATGAGCCCAATGGAAACGACAGAAAAGGCAAGTATACCTATAAAAAGGTTTATAAATCCTGTGCCCAGAGAGGTGAAGTAGCGTCGTCAATACCGCATTTAAGTCCCAGCAGCAAAACAATGGCCCAGTGGGAACGCGTGTTTGAAAAACAGGATTTTGAGGAATTCAACTGCAGCCAGGAGTGGTCCCAATTGTCTGATAAAGATATAGCAGACATATATGCCTATCTGTACAAACATGCGGCAGATTCCCCCACACCGGCCAAATGCAAATAAAACTCTGAAAAGGAGATAGGTGATGAAAAAAGGATTGGCGGTTTTATTTGCATTTTTCTTCATGACGGTGTTCTCAGTCCCCGGTATTTTTGCAGCTGATGATGTACAGATGCTGAAAGAGCAGCTGGAGAGCATGAATGAGAACATGAAAAAGCTGGAGGAAAAGATAAGCGAACTTGAAAAAGAGAAAATTGAAGAAACCGAAGAGGTTGAATACATCAGTGACCGACTGGACAAAGCGGAACTTCACACCGCCACCGACAGGATCTCTCTTGGCATTGAGCTGCGCTCCCGGGCCGATACCCTGCATTATGACGACATGCAGGCAGCCCCGGCAGCTCTTGTAAACGGATTTTTTACCCCGTATGCTTCAGGCGGATTCAACAACGCCACATTGGCTCAGATTCAGCAGCGCATTCAGAATATGTCCATGGCAGGCATGATTCCCCCGACTGATGAATTTGATGCAGACAATAATGTTATCCTGACCAATAAATTTTATCTGAACATGCATGCCAATGTGAACCAGCATTTGAATTTTTCCGGCAGGCTGGCTGCATACAAAGTTTTTGGAGACTCATCAGGGGTCAAATTCAATCAGGGAAATCTTGGGGATGTCACCATGGACGGCAACACATCATCCCTGCCCCATGGTGACACCATCCGCCTGGAACGGGCTTACTTTGTCTACAGCAACTACCTGAAAAACATACCGGTCAGTTTCTCTTTAGGGCGGCGGCCCTCCACGTATGGACCGCCCCTGGAATATGCCAACTACAGCCTTGAAGCTGGTTCCCCACTGGGTACCATTATCAACTGGCAGTTTGACGGTGCCTCCCTTAATTTTGGTCTTGAAGAGGTCACAGGCATATACGGGGCAGCATTGAAGTTCTGCTACGGGGTGGGATTCGAAGGAGACTGGGGCAATTCCTATTCCCTGCAGGAAAGCCAGGCAGATGTTGACGATGTGCATATGTTTGGCTTTATAGCCACCCTGTTTGATGACGACAGCACCAGTGCCGTGTTAAATTATGCCCATGCATGGGATATTACCGACGGGTTCACAGGCCTGACGGTGATGCCGTTTACTGCTGCGAAAGATCCATCAACCGGCCTGTATACATTTGAACAAAACTATGGTGGTTATATCAGCCGAATGCAGCCCACCTCGGACATCGGAGACTGGGATGCCGCATCCCTGCTGTTAAGAAAGAATCTGTATGAAACCTTTGAAAAAGATATTGATCTGTTTCTGGCCCTGTCCTGGAGCCATACGTCTCCGTCAAGGGTGTCTGCCAACCCATTTTACGAAATAATGGGCCAGGGGCTGCTCAGTTCCAATGGCAATCTTGAAAGCCATGACGGATACAGCCTTTATGCAGGGATTGTATTTCCCATGCCCTTTGACGGGCGACTGGGTCTTGAATACAATTGGGGATCCGAATACTGGTTCAATTTTACCGGGGCAGAAGATTCCTTAGTGGGAAGCAAGCTGGCCACCAGGGGCAGCGTCTATGAGGGATACTATATTCAGCCGATTTTTGGCGAAAACTTTTTTGTTAAAGTGGGATCCAGATACTATGATTACAAATACACCGGCAGTGGCAATCCCTTAGGGGCGCCTGAAAAAATATCAGAGCTGAATGCCTTGAATGCCTTTTTTCCTGTAGCAGATAAAGTATGGGATGGATATATATCAGCCACCATTAGATTCTGATTTTTTAAACCACGAAGACCACGAAGAGCTCGAAGGAAGGGCTTCTTCGTGATTTTCGTGCGTTTGCATGCAAAGCGGCATGGGAACTTTTTTACGGGGTGATTCAGGTAGATCGGCCGGAATCTACAGGGACCTCAGAATGGTTACCTGCGTTGGCCCTGCATCCACCAAATGACAGTTCGGGATCAAATTCTTTACGGCGCTGATAAGGCCGTGCCCTTCGCTGCCGGGTTGTTGGCCGCGAGGTCGTTTAGGATTCGAGGATGTTGACTTGCCTTCCCCTTTTTTCGTCCCTGTTTTTTCATTTTGCTTTGAAAATACCCGTTGTTTCAGATCCCTAATTTGGCCTTCCAACACCTTGATTTTATCTTTCAAGGGTTGTTCACGCTCAACCGCTTTGGCATGCATGGCCTTCCAATAACCAACTTCGGATTTTAATTCAAGATAGTCTTTCTCCAAAATGACAATTGTAGGAGATTGTCCAGCGAATAAATCAAGGATTTGATCATTGATTACAGATGGGTCTAATGGCCGTTTTTTGTGCAAGAAGCATCCATGCTTCTCGTATTATCGCAATACTTGCGTTGTGTCCCGAACTTTTTTCAAATATTGAAAAAAAATTGCTAACCCGAATATTTACCCTGTTATATTTAATAGGGATTCGTAGGTCTGGGATTTTTGGCTGGATCATAGGGCTTAGAGCGGGCTACCTTACAATTGTCAGGGCAGGGTTGGCCTGGGTCTCCGATTATTATTGCAAAGACAGTGTCTGCCCGGACTGGAAGCAAAAAGAAAAACAGGCACAGGAAGCCCGTATTGGCCTATGAAGTCATCCAGATCCTATCCCGCCGAGACTATAGGCGTGGTGACAGGAGCCCTTCACAATCAAAAGAGGTGGTCTCTGGTGCATATCATGACAACAAAAAATCAAAGATTTTTCATCAATCTTCCTGCAAGGACTTCAACTGCAAAAATTGTGTCACTGGTTTTAAAACCAGAGAAGCGGCAATAGAGGCTGGCTTCCGGCCGTGTGGCGGGTGCAAGCCGTGAAAAATTTAATATAGGAGATCTGAAGCCGTTGATATTTTCATTGAAAATCATGTGGCGTAGGTGACGCACACCGATAAGGTGCTTGACAAGGCAATAGCAGAAGATATTGTCGCCTCTCTGGAAGCACGAACCCTTGTAAATGCAGATGATATAGAAGTGTCTGTTTCCAACAACGTGGTGGAACTTTCCAATTCTACTCCGGACTTAGCAGCCCGTGAGGCACCTGCCAACGCAGCACTTCACACAGCAGGCGTAAAAAGCCTGCAGAACAATCTGTTGATAAGCCGGTTGTAAGTTTCTTCATAAAAACAGCCTGGTAAATGATGATTTTGATGATCTGAATTTGGGTGACGGTGTCAGATTCACAGAAGAAATAGGAGAAAGGATTCCCAGGCAACTACAGTAAAGTTAGTGGAAAAATATCCTTCTGCCTGAGGAGGCAAATGCCATCATGGCAGATGCCAAAGTGCGCCGCCTGATTGTGGTGGACAACGAAGATAAGTTGCAGGGATCATTTCCCTGTTTGAGAATTTCCAGGATGCTGTGCAGTGAGTTCCATACAGACATCCAATACTGTTGATCTAACGTTTACCGGCCTAGTGTTATAAAAACATACCGCTTATGGTACCACGAGCGACCTGTTTTTCATACACCAGACAATCATCACTTATATTACTATACATTCAGATAGTTATAAAAAATTCAATCTGCGGTGTCCGGTTTTCCCTTCATAAAACAGGCGATCCCCGTGCCCGGTCCAAATGGGCAAAGCCTTATGCCCTTCTTTCGTTTTTTTTATTCAACATATTGAAATTATATAAAATTTTATTAAATATGGCCAGCAGTCAAATGATTTTGATCCTGAAAACCGCATTGGTACCATTGTTGCTGTATATATGTGACAGCATACATGATGATTTGAATGTGCAGCCAACCCTTTAACATGGCGGTACCCAAAAATGAACGTACTTGCCCCTTCCGGGATCGATGACATCGCTATTGTGGTAAATGAGGAACAATGGGAAATCGGAGCAGTTTTATCAGGTTATCCTGTGTGCATCACAGTAGATAATGGAATTCCTGATGCATTGGATATGGTTGAAAGCGGCCTTACAGCACTTCCCGGATATACTACCGGTGTAATTGTCGTACGGTATGACAATCCGCCTGCGCTTTCTGAAAGTTTTGCAGCACTTGTGAGATTTCATCACCAGGCCCCACATTGTGCTGTTCTTCCCAAGGATAAAGGTCAAAACGGGTATGCTGCATTGTTTCCCATTGCATCCTGCCATGCCCTGTCCCAAGGGCTTACGGTGGGCAAACTGATCCCCGGGAAATGCGGTCAACTGCGGGTGGTGCAATAATGGAAAATGCCCGCTTATTGAAAGGAAGAAGACAAATTATGGAAAAAAACCGATACAAAAATGCCATGGCACTGCGGCAAACTGCTGAAATCCAGACCCTGAAAAAAGCTGTCCAGGAACCTAAAAACCTGTCTTCTCTTCCGCTTGCAATTATTTATGAGGGCTTTAACGAACTGCGGGTAAACCAGATCGAGCTGGATATGCTAAAGAAAGAACTGAGAAGTGCCCGGGCAGAAAAAAATGCTGCACAGGCAAAATTATCGGACTTTTATGATCTGGCCCCGGCAGGCTATATGACGCTTGGCAAAAACATGCGTATTCTTGCAGCCAACCGCACAATTGCAACCTTATTGGGCAGGCATAAAAAACAATTGACCGGCCAGAAATTTTTTCAGCTCATCTGTAAAGAAGACCAGGATATTTTTAATTTACACCACAGCCAGCTGTTTACATCCAAAGAACCTCAGAGAAGCGAGCTGCGCATGGTGAAAAATGATGGCACATTATTGTGGGTGTGCCTGGATTCCATTTTTGCGGCCGGCGAAGAGGGTGGTCCAGCCTGTCGCATGGTGCTCAGTGATATCACTGAACGCAAACAGGCGGAACGTAAACACAAGGATGAATGCCTGCGCCGTATGGCAGGTGCCGTTGCCCACCATTTCAACAACCAGCTCACGGTGGTAATGGGCAGCCTGACATCGCTAAAGAAATCGTTCTTAACACTAATTTTCCTGATTCCGGCCCCATCATTCATGCTGACAAAGACCAGATACATCAGATTCTGACCAGTTTGTTCACCAATGCATGGGAATCTCTTTCCGGCAATCCGGGCACAGTCAATCTGAGCATTAAAACGGTTTCCCCGGGGGATGTACCTATTGAAAAGTGCATTCTGGCGGGCTGGAAACCCAAAGATATTTCCTATGCCTGCCTGGAAGTATCAGACACCGGCTGCGGGATTGCAACCAAGAATATGGAAAAGATATTTGATCCATTTTTTACCACAAAATTCACTGGCCGCGGAATGGGATTGCCTCTTGTCATGGAATTTGTCAAAAACCATGGCGGCTGTCTTACTGTGGACAGTATACCGGGAGACGGTAGTACTTTTCGGATTTATATGCCGATATCAACGAAGATGAAGAAGGCAATGATACCAATATCATGACGACATTTTCCATTGGCATTCCTGTCCATAAGATAGACCTTGAACCGCGTACATAATAAGATTATTCAATTTCCCATTTTGGAAATACCTTTCAATCAAGCCCCCACAACCGACAGCTGCCGCCAGTCAGTCGTATACGTAGCCGTCCGGTAATTAAACGCCGTCTCCGAGGGCTTTTCCACAGAGAGCCCTGCAGCAATGTATCTCAATGTATTCGAGCCCATCCGAGTGTTGATCCGATCCATAGCCTGCATGACCTTTGCCGGCCGGGTCCTGTCTGTTGTATCAAACAGGTCCTGCTGGAAGCATCCATCACGGTCAGGTTCAAAAAGATTATCCCGGCCTTTGTGTATTCTCTGCCCTTCTGGAAAATCTGCTTCAGAGCTACCTGGCCATGCTTGATCAGATCCGGCGTGTTGTTCAATGCCGTGGGAAAGCTACAAGTGGTGGAAGAACAATAAAAATATTCCGGCTTGAAGTTGTTTTGTGAGCGCTTTTGTCTGTATTCTTTTCTCCGTGACCATACGTCTTATTGTTTGTGTTAGTCCGAGGTGGGTGATATCATACAAAAATTCAACATAAATAAGGAAGGTAGATCAAATGTCCAAATCAGAAGATACCAAAAAAGCTGTAAAGAAAAAACCACAAAAAACAGCGAAAGAAAAAAAGCAGGAAAAACAGGAAAAGAAGAGGAACAGATAACCCGGCAGCAGTTTTGTCTGTAACGAATGCAGCATGGTGAATATTCCTGCGTTTATAATGGAGTTGCTGCGGACCTGACAAAGAAAGTAGGTGCCGATGGTTTGACCATGGTACCGAGGCTCGTACAAGCCCGGGTGCGGATCCACGAAGGGTTATGATTGGCCGGCTGGTAAACACAGAACAGGAGCGCTGCGTGGGGCAGAATAAGGTCTTGGGGTTTATGATGGGGCATGGACCGGGGCATGAGCAGATATCTTAAAGAAATGAAGTCCGGTAAACTGACAGTGGACAAGTCGGAAAAGCTTGATGGCAAATATCTGCTGAACACCAGAGATATGAGTCTGTCTTTCGAGGATGTTGCCTTGGGATTAATAGCGGCTCATGGCGTTGAGTGGGTCTTCGAACCCTAAAACGGATACGATTTAACCATCAAAAATAAATGTATTAAATGTGTATTAAATTGACCAAAAACAAAAAATCCCGATAAGGTTACTTATCGGGATTTGTTTTATTGGGTTGGCTCCCCAGCACGGATTTGAACCGCGGACCCATTGGTTAACAGCCAATTGCTCTGCCAACTGAGCTACTGGGGAGCAGCGCCTTGAATCAAGACTTGCTGTTTATATAAGATCGACCGGTTTCTGTCAAGAAGAAAAAACAAAAAATTGACATTGATTCCGGTAATGGTTACCATCCGCTTTAGACATAGAACACAGAAACAAAAAGGACTTTTGTACCCATGGAAACCATACAGGCACAAACCGCCAATGCCCTGTCAATACCTGGCAGACCGCAATCCGGCAGCATTGATCCGGCACGTCAGAACCAACAAGTGCCGGCCCAGGATACAGGTATTACCCAGGAAACCAGCCGCCCTGTGCAGCAGGCGTTTGAAGTACGGATTTCCAGAGAGGCCCGGGCCCAGGCGGATGCTGCTGCATCTGACAGGAGACAGGATACTGATGCCCAAAAGAAAGTTCCTTCTCAAGCACAGCCCCCCGGCCAGTTATATTCAGGGAGAGGAAGTATAGTGGATATAGTTACCTGATACCCTTATTATAAGGATATTATCAGGACGCTTTCACATATATAGAAGGAAAAATATATAAACCATGATCACTGAACACGGCATTGTCACCCAGGCCGATTCCGGCACCGCCTGGATAAAAACCAACCGGGCAGGTGCCTGTGAAGGATGCACAGCAAAAAGCAGTTGCGGCACAATGCACAGGGGCCAGGAACTGGTGGTGGAAGTCCCCAATACCCTGGCGGTTCAGGCCGGTGATTCGGTGGTCATCGGCATTGAAACCAAACCGGTCATGCTGCTGACCTTCCTGGTCTATGTGGTCCCGATTATCTGCCTGGTGATCGGCGCCCTTATTGGAGATGCCCTGGCCCCGTTACTGAAAATAAATGCATCATTTTTTGCCATGGTGCTGGGATTTTCATCATTTGCCGCAGCTTTTTTTATTCTCCATAAAAAATCTGCTGGTTTAAATCAGAAGCAGGGTTACAAACCCGTGCTTATCCGAAAAACAAAAACCATTATTCCTGCCTCCTGCACTACACCTTCAAAATAATTTTTTTTCTTGCCAACCTAGCTACAATATACTATATACGCTGCCAGTTGTGGGTTTGTCTCCTAAACTCTAACCCTTAAACTGGAAGAATTACATATGACATCACAACCACACCTGAAGGCAGCGGTTCTGATCATGGCCGTTTTTTTGATCACAGGAATTGTATGCTATGCTTCTTTTTCACCAACACCCCCGGCCGAGCCAGTCCGGCAGGTGTTTCAAAATGATGCCGGCAAAGTTCTTTTCACCCACCAGACCCACACAGACACATATCTTCTGGACTGTATGGACTGCCACCATAACCTTATGGATGATGAAGAGTACAACTGCAGCGTGTGCCATGAGGAAACCGGTGATGAATACCTGTTGTCCCGGACTGATGCATTTCATGAACAATGTATTGGATGTCACGCAGATTATGGTGCCGGCCCGGTGGACTGTAATTCCTGTCATGTGATGTAGGAAACTGGTTTGAATTGTTTTTTTTCAAAAGCACAAAAACCATGACCACAGCTTTTTTTCGAAACAAGGACGGAACTCATGATTAAACGATCTTTTTTTGCGCTATCCAAGCCCAGGCTGACCTATGACCTGCTTGAGCCGCAACCTGACGAGCCCCAGACTATTCCTTTGCCAGACCGTTTGTTACTGTTATTGGCAGATACCATTGACAGCACCAGGCCGGCCTTGATCAAAAAAGGCGATCCAGTGAAAAAGGGACAGAAACTGGCGCTTTACATGGACAGCACTGCACATACAATTTCTCCAGTGGCAGGCACCATCCAATCCATTGACAATTATTCAGATGATTTCGGAAAAATCGGCACCTCCATCTCCATTGCCCCTGATCCGAAAAAAACATCTGACATTGCACCGTTAGACATATCAGAAGAGCTATCCTTTGCCGCCCTGCATCTGCAAAAGCTGCCCGGTGCCCCCCCATTCGATATCCTGGCTGATGAAAATTATACCATCAGGACCATTGTCATCACCGGCGCAGACACAGACCTGTTGACCACTACCTCCCAGTATGTAACCACCTCCCATATCCGGGATCTGGAAAAGGGAGCCAGGATACTCAAACAGATCACCAATGTTTCCAGAATCTGCATTGCCCTGCCTGAAGCCCTTAATGGTAATGCCCCTATCGCTTCCCTCCAGGTGTTGCACACCGGCGCTGTATACCCTGATACCCTGCCGGCCATGATCATGAAAGACCATCTTGACATGGTGCTGCCTGCAGGCAAAACCCCGGAAGATATGGGGATCTGCTTTATCCGGGCGGAAGCGGTTGTCTCTCTGGCCAAAACCTTTGAAACCAAAGCCCTGTGTTTTGACAAACACCTCACCCTGGTTGACAAAACAGGAAACCGGCACCGGATAAAAGCGGTTATCGGCACACCGTTAAGCAGCATATTCAAACAGCTGGAGATCCAGGCAAACGACCAGGACCGTATCATCATCGGCGGCCCCATGCGGGGAACCGCCGTCTTTACAACACACCACCCGGTAACACCGGACATGGATACGGTGGTGATCCAGGACCGGGAGATTCTTCCGAAAATTTCAGACACACCCTGCATCAACTGCGGCAAGTGTATCCAGATCTGTCCGGCCAGAATCCAGGTCAACCTGCTGGTGCGGTTTCTGGAAGTTGACCAGTATGAAGAAGCAGCAGATAAATATGATCTTGACGCCTGTATCGAATGCGGATTATGCAGCTATGTATGTACATCACAGATCGCCCTGGGCCAGTATATCCGGCTGGGGAAACATGAACTGCGCAAAATGCGAGCAGATGTTTAAAAGGGAGACTGCCCATGAATAATACCAAACTCACCGTTTCCCATGCACCGTTCTGGCATGACGGAGACAGCCTGTTCCAAAAGAACCTCAACTATATGCTGGCCCTTTTGCCGGCCGCCATTTTCGGTATCCTGCAATTTGGTGCCCCGGCCCTGGGGGTAATGGCGTTGTCCCTTTCCTGTGCCATGCTCTGGGAACTTGTGATAAACCGTATTTCCAAAAAACCCGCCACCATCGGTGACCTGGAAGCAGCCGTCATTGGATTGCTGTTCGGCATGATGCTGCCGGCCATCACCCCCTGGTGGATTATTGTTGTGGGAACTTTTGTGGCGGTATTTATCGGCAAAATGATATTCGGGGGTATCGGTGGCAGTCCGTTCAACCCCACCCTGATCGGCATGGCGGTACTCATGATGTCCTGGTACATGTTTTTTGATTTTGACACCGCCTATGTGGATTATGAGTTTGCTTTTACCGCACTGGCACCCCTGGCTGCGGTTAAAGCCCAGGGAGCGGCTGCTGCAGACATGTTTGCACTGGGTGATCTGCTCATGGGCCGTGAAGTGGGTGCCATCGGCGCCACCTTTGGCCTGGGGTTGATCATCGGCGGCATCTATCTTATTTTACGGGGCTATGCCCGCTGGGAACTGGCTGTCTCATTCATTGCAGGCATACTGGTGACAGCCTTTTTATTCCATGCAGCAAGTCCGGATGCCTATGCCGGCCCCCTGTTCCACCTGCTGTCAGGATACACCCTGCTGGGGGCTTTTTTCCTGATCACGGAAAGCGCATCTTCTCCGGTGAACCGGATCCCCATGCTTATTTACGGTTTTCTGGGCGGTTTCATGATCATCCTCATGAGAAATGTGGGCGCTTATGCAGACGGCACCATTCTGGCCATTCTGCTGGTAAACGTTGTCAGCCCGCTTCTGGACAATATCAGACCAAATGCTTTGGGAAAGGGTATGAACAATGCGTGAAATGATAAGCATGATTGTTGTTTTGACTTTGCTTGCCTCTGTTTCAGGCGGTCTTCTGGCAGCGGTTAAATCCGGCACCGAGGTGAGAATCGAAGAACAGATTTTACAATTTCAAAAAGCCCCGGCCATTGAATCCCTTTTTACTGATGTGACAAATGATCCGCTCAAAGAAAGGTTCAACCTTGAAACAGAAGGAGGTACCCTTCAAATGTTTCCAGGCAAACTCCAGGACGGCTCCAAGGCAGTTGCCTTTGAAACCTTTGGTAAAGGCGGATATGGCGGGGATATCGGGCTGATGGTGGCCATCAACCTGGATTCAGACCAGCTGGTGGGTGCCAGGGTTACCACCCATGCGGAAACCCCGGGCCTGGGTTCCCGGGCCAAGGATGATCTGACGTTTGTGTCCCAGTTTAACAACAAGCCGGTGGATGCCAACCTGGCCCTGAAAGCCGATAACGGCTCCATTGACGCCATTTCCGGTGCCACAGTCACTGCCAGGGCGGTCACCAGGGCCGCCATCCTGGCCCAGGAACTGTACAGTCAACTGAAACCTGAAATTCTAAAACAGATCCAATAAGGCATAAAAGGAGATAAACACACATGGCACAATCCTTGGCTAAAGAATTTACTAAAGGACTATGGGCTGAGATACCTCCTTTCAGGCTTGTGCTGGGACTCTGCCCGACACTCGCGGTGACCAAAACCGTTGAAAACGGCATTGGCATGGGACTTGCCACCACCTTTGTTCTGGTATTCTCAAACCTGCTGATATCCATACTGCGGAATGCAATTCCCCCCAAAGTCCGCATTGCCTGTTATATTGTCATTATTGCCACCTTTGTGACCATCGTGGAACTGGTCATGCAGGCCTTTACCTATCCGTTGTTTTTGACGCTGGGTATCTTTATCCCGCTGATCGTGGTCAACTGTATCGTACTGGGCCGTGCAGAAGCCTTTGCCAGCAAAAACACACCGGTTCTGGCTGTTGCAGACGGACTTGGTATCGGCATCGGATTCACCCTTTCCCTTGCTTCTTTAGGTGCTGTGCGGGAACTGATCGGGGCCGGCACTATCACCATCTGGGGCGGAAATCCGGTATTTGCAGTGGGAGACTGGTACCATCCCTTCTCTTTTATGGTGGAAGCGCCAGGGGCGTTTGTGGCCCTGGGACTGATGCTGGCATGCATGAACCTGATCGGTAAGAAATAAGGAGCACATCAATGGAACTTTTTGAACTTGCCATCGGCAGTATTTTCATCAACAATATCATTTTGGCCCAGTTTCTGGGCATATGCCCCTTTATCGGCACCTCCAAAAAAATGGAAACTGCCGTGGGCATGGCCATGGCGGTTGTATTTGTCATGGTGATGGCCGGTATGATAACCTGGTCTGTGGATACGTTCCTGCTCAAAGCGTTGAATGTGGAATATCTCAGAACCCTGTCATTCATTCTGGTCATCGCTTCTCTGGTCCAGTTTGTGGAAATGTTTCTTAAAAAAAGCATTCCAGGCCTGTATGCGGGACTGGGTATTTTCCTGCCCCTGATCACCACCAACTGCGCTGTTATGGGTACCTGTCTTCTGAATATAGGCAATGAATATGACTTTATAACAGCCCTTGTGTCAGCATTCTCCTATGCCCTCGGGTTTGGACTGGCATTGATCCTGTTTGCCGGTGTCCGGGAACGGGTCAACCTGGGCCGGATACCAAAACCGTTGCAGGACACTTCCATAGGCCTTGTCACCGCCGGCATCATTGCCCTGACCTTTACCTCTTTCAGGGGAATGGTATAAAACCATCAGGGGGACGGTATACTTCAGGTTAAAACCAGCATGAAGGTGCTTGCGGCAATTATTTTGGCAGCAGGACTGATCCTGGGTGCAGGCGGGTTTTGGGCATACAAAACGCTGCACACACCCTATTCAGAAGATGACCGGCAGGTTGTTTTTACCATCCATCCCGGCCAGACCCTGAAACAGATCGCAGCTGCACTTGAATCCCGGGGCCTTGTATCAGATGCATTATTGTTTACATGGTATGCCCGGTATAAAAAAGCCGGCACCCGCCTTCCTGCCGGGGAATACCTTTTATCGGCCGATCTGACCCCGGTCCGGATACTGGATACACTGCTGGAGGGAAAAGTCAGGCTCTACCGGCTCACGATTCCCGAAGGCCTGAACATGGATGAAACTGCATCCCTTGTTGCACAAGCCGGCTTTTGTGATACAAAAACGTTTATAGATCTGTGCACGGATCAGGCATTTATCGCTGCCCTTTTTGTCCCGTCCCACTCCCTGGAAGGATTTTTGTTTCCTGACACCTATTATTTTCCCAAATCCACCGCCTGCCGACAGGTGATCAAAAAAATGGTGGCCACCTTTTTTACCGTGTTCACCCCCCAATGGCAGGAACGCGCAGAAACCATGGGATTTACCCTCCAGGAGATCGTCACCCTGGCGTCCATGATTGAAAAAGAAACCGGTGATGCATCGGAACGCCCCCTGATCGCCTCGGTATTCCACAACCGCCTTAAAAAAAAGATGCGGCTGGAAAGTGATCCCACGGTGATTTACGGGGACACGGAGTTTGAGGGCCGTATCAGAACCCGGCATCTGCGCAGAAAAACCGAATACAACACCTACCAGATGCACGGACTTCCCAAAGGCCCCATAGCCAGTCCCGGAGCAAAGGCGCTGGAAGCGGCATTATTTCCTGCCCAGAGCGATTATCTTTTTTTTGTATCCAAAAACGACACCACCCATTATTTTTCAAAAACCCTGGCAGAGCACAACAGGGCCGTGCGAAAATACCAGTTGAACAAATGAGGCAAAAGATCCGGCTGCCCGGGGTCAATCATCAAACTGGCGCAGATATACTATCACAGCCCCTGATCTGGACTTTTTTTTGCGTTCCCATGCAAACCCCAGCACAATCTCCCGGGCCTTGAGCTTTGCAAGCAGATCTTCGATCATATCCGGCAATACCGGCCCCAGCTCGGAATGCAGCCCCCTGCCCACAACAATGCGCACCGTAAAATACCCCTGCTGCTGACAGGATATCAAAAAGGATCCGGCCTTGAGTTCCGCCCCCAAGGCGGTGAACCCGTGCAGGTCCAGATCTTTTTCCGGCGGGGGATACCGCTTGATCCTCTTGTGGTATGGCAAGGGATCGGGTGATGGCCTGGCAGGTCTGTCCGGCCTGGATAAAAAGGCCTCCAGAAGGGCGGGAAAATCTTCTGTTTCTCCTGCCCCGGTATTAGAAGCACAAACACCGTTGTCCATGACCGGCAGGCCGTGGCGGTTCACCTGCCGGGGACAGGTGTTTTCTGATACTGTCTTCGCCCCGTTTTTCCGGGTAAAGGCCTGCAGAAAATCTTCATCCGACCGTAACCTGGGGGGCCTGTATTTTTTTTTCCTTCCCATAGCAGGTATGGATTCTACCCCAAATATCCCTGTTTTTCAAGGCAAACCCTTTTGTTCTGTATTTGACTTTGCCCCCCCTTCCTGCTATTGTCTGATTCATGAAAATTGGCAGCATTGTTGAATACATTGATCAACAGAAAATCATAGCAGCGGTAATATTAAGCGAGAAAAAAGGCAAGCTCAAATTACTCAATGAAAACAGCCGGGAGGTCAGCTTTTCTGAAAAAAGGCTTGCCCATATATCACAGGTGCGCCTGGACACAGACCAGTCCAGAAATCACCTGATCAATCGCCTGCAGACAGTGACCCAAACCCGCAAAAACCTGTCCGAACAGATCGATATCAGAGAATTATGGGAAATTCTCCATGAGGAATCCGGTGATATTGACATTTCCGCCATGACGTTGTTCTGCTTTGATCCGCCCCTGACCCCAGACCATGAGGCTGCGGTTATCCGTGCGTTTTTCAATGACCGACTCTATTTTAAATTCAACCAGATCCTTTTTGCACCCTGTACTCCGGAACAGGTGGCCGCCAAAAAAAAGCAGATCAAAGAAGCCCAGAAAAAAGAAGTTTTGGTTCAAAAAGGGGTGGCCTGGCTCACTGCCATGCAGGCACAAGCCAGTGACCCGGAACCGTGTGACCCGGAAGTGCTGGATATCCTTAAATCCTATTACCTGTTTGGAAATGATGCAGACAATGCCGCCATTGCCAGACAGATGATCAAAAATGCGGGCATGGGATCTGCTGATCCCGTTTTTGTTTTTTTTGTCCGTGCAGGTATCTGGCACCCGGATGAAAACATTGACCTGCTGACCCTGGGTGTGCCCACCACATTCCCGCCGGAGGTGGAAGCTGCCGGTAAAAAATTGTCCATGATCCATACAGGTGTTTTTCAGGATCCCTGCAGAAAAGACCTGACCCATGTCCCTTTGATAACCATAGACGGCCAGTCCACCCTGGATTATGATGATGCCATCAGCCTTGAAAAAACAGAGCAGGGATATTGCCTGGGAATCCATATTATCGATGTAGGGGCCTATATCACATCCGGAGACCCGGTTGACATGGCAGCCAGACAGCGGGCAAGCTCCATCTACATGCCTGATGACAAACTGCCCATGCTGCCTGGTGACCTGTCCGAGGATCTGTGCAGCCTGCGGCAGGGGGAAACCCGGCCGGGCATCAGCACCCTGGTCCAGATGAACCGGTTCTTTGAAGTCCTTGATTTTAAAATTGTTCCCAGCATTATCCGGATTCACCAGCAGATGAGTTATTCCGAGGCCAACCTTTTAAACGGCAAGGATGACCCGATCACCAGTCTCTATAAAATTGCCACCCTGCTGCGGGAAAAACGGCTGAAAGCCGGTGCGGTGCAGATTACCCTGCCCGAGGTCAATGTATGGATAGAGGAAAACGGAGAAATCCGGTATGCCAGGGTGGACCGGGAAAACCCCTCCAGGATGCTGGTGTCGGAAATGATGATTTTTGCCAATTCCCTGATGGCAAAGTTCCTTGCCGACCATAAGACACCGGCGGTCTTCCGTTCCCAGCCCCCGCCGGGCCAGCGCCTGTTCAAGGGGGTTGAAACCTCCCTGCTGCCCAATCTCATGCAGCGCAGACATCTGAGCCGGGCTGTGATCAGCACCTATCCCCAGCCCCATTCCGGATTAGGTGTCACCGCCTATGCCACTGCAACCTCTCCCATACGGCGGTACCATGACCTGCTCACCCAGCGCCAGATCAAGTCGGTTCTGGGAATGAACCCTGCCTACTCAAAAAATGATCTGGAAGACATACTGGCTGCGGTATCGGTTCCCATGGCCAATGCCGGCCGGATTCAGGGGGCCAGGAAACGCTACTGGCTGCTCAAATATCTGGAATCTTTGCGGGGCAGCAGCATAGAGGCCCTGGTGCTGGAAGGCCACCGGGACCATTACAATATATTGCTCAAGGAGTTCATGATTGAGGCCAGGCTGCCGGCTTCCGGGCTCAAACTTAAACTCGGGGATATCATCCAGGTGACGGTCCAGCATGTGGATGCCCGGCGGAACCAGCTGTCTTTGTTTGCTGTCTGATTTGTTCGCTGTCTGATCTGATTTTGACCGTCTGAAAATTTTTTATACCTTTAATGTTTAAAGCTGCGCTGCCCTGTAAACACCATGGATGCATCATGCGCGTTGCAGGCCAGAATGGACTGGTAATCGTTGAGTGATCCCCCGGGCTGAATCACCGCCTTGACCCCCTGGGCCAGTCCCACGTCAATGCCGTCCCGGAAAGGGAAAAATGCATCCGACACCATGGCAGCCCCCGCAAGACCACCTTTGACCGCAGCCACCTGTGTCTCAATCTCCTTTTGCAGGTCCTGGTCTGTCAGGTCTGCAAACCCCTTATTGTACTGTTCAAAACAATACCGGTCCGCCAGCTTGCGGTACGCCTTGTCCACGGCAATCTGTGCCACCCCCACCCGGTCCTGCTCACCGGTGCCGATACCCACGGTGACATTGTCCTTGACATAGATCACCGAGTTGGAAGTGATGCCCGATTCCACCAGCCACCCGAATATCATGTCTTCATATTCCTGATCCGTGGGTTCACGGTGCACTGTAAATGTCTGCCCCTGATGATCAGCAGCGGCCGGGATCAGATCTTTTCTGGTCAGGGTCTTTGGCACAAATGACCACTGGGCCACGATGCCCCCGTCCATCAGGCTTTTAAAATCCACCACCCGTTCTCCGATAAAGTTCTGGAGCCGCTCCATGGCATTGATGCGGATGACCCGCAAATTTTTTCTGGCACCCAGGATATCCATGACCCCGTCCTCAAATTCCGGGGCCACTACCACTTCGGCATATTGGGAGGCAATGGCCTGGGCTGTTGCCTTGTCCACGGCCCGGTTCAGGGCGATGCACCCGCCGAATGCCGCCACCCGGTCCGCCATATAGGCCCGGGTATAGGCTTTTTCCAGCGTATCTGCCCGGGCTGCGCCGCAGGGGTTGTTGTGTTTGACAATGACGGCACAGGGGGTATCGGTAAAATATCTGAGAATGTTCAGACAATTATCCGCATCTGTCAGATTGGTCTTGCCCGGGTGCTTGCCGGACTGGAGCAGGGCAATATCTGATACCAGGTGCCGGCCCGGCTGGATGGTTTTTGCATCCCCCAACGCCAGATTGCCGTTAACCAGGCGGTACAGGGCCGCTTCCTGGCCCGGGTTTTCCCCGTACCGAAGCCCTTTTTTTACCCCGTCGATCACCCAGGACACCTTTTCGTAAAACAGGGTCTGGCGCTTGTCACCGTCCACAAAAGTGATTTCCATACTGGGGGTGAAATGGTCATCCATGATGGTTTTATACATCTGTTTGAGATCTTTGGACATGGGTTATTCTCCCGGAATATAGGATGAGTGAAGTTCCGTAACGGAACGCTCTTCCAGGTAGTCGGCAATGGCTCTGTCATAAGATGCGGTATGTTCAAAGGCATGGCAGGCCAGTTCAAACCGGTCTGCCAGGGCCAGGGCCCCCTGATTGGCCCGCAGCTTCTCAAGTATTTCAGCATAAACGGACGGATCCACCACCGGTGCCACCCGGATAAAGTTCTTAGCAGCTGCCCGGATCATGGTGGGGCCGCCAATGTCGATATTTCCCCTGGCATTTTCCAGGGTGGCACCGACCATTGCAATTGTCTCACTGAAGGGATAAAGATTGACCACCACCATATCAATGGGTCGGGCGCCTGTACGTTCCAGGTCTTTCTGGTGGGCTGCATTATAGGTTTCGGTCAGCAGGCCCAGATAAATTTTGAAATCCAGGGTTTTCACCAGACCCCCCTGGGTTTCCGGCTGGCCGGTATAATCCGACACCTGCTGCAGGTGGCGGGAGGCCCTGTCTCCTAAAATCTCTTTAATCCGCCCAAAGGTGCCGCCGGTGGACAGGATGACAAGCTCCGGATTCAGGGTTATCATTCCCGGAATCAAAGCCTCCAGACTGGATTTGTCAGATACGCTCACCAGCATGGTGTTGATCTTCACCAGATCATCATTTTTTTCCACCACATTTTTTGCCATTATACCGTCCTTTCTCTTGTGTCTTGAAAAACGTAATTTGTTCATACCATGCAGGTACTGCTGCGTCAAGCCGTGCATCCGATCGATGGCAATCGATTGCAGCCTTTGCTTTGGGGCATGTTTGCACAGACCCGTGTCGTTGGGTTGCTGTGTGTCTCACCCGTCCGCCCCGTTTGACAGTGTGTAAGGCATGCTGCGCTAAACGTCAAAAACTGCGGGCAGGTATGTCCTCGAACAGTTTGACGTTCTTAACGCTTCGCATGCCTAACACACTGTAACAAATGCGGCAGAATGGGATTCGACCCACAGCAACCCAACGACACTAGTCACTGATGGGAGGAGGACCAATGACCGTCAGATGCCAATCTCGGGCCGGTCACACGGCACACACAGGGGGTGGGGTTTCAAGCAGCTGAACAGGATGTGGTTACATGCGGTTATTCTGGCGGGTACATTTTATTTTGACATTTGGACAGGTATGGATGACAATAATGAAATTGGATTTACCCCGTTCAAAGGAGGGCACCCATGATCCCATTGAAAATGAAAGACCTGCTGGAAAAGGCCCTGCCTGACAGTGTGTGGCAGAACCGGCTGATAAAGGATGGCCCGTTCCGGTATATGGAGTTCAGTCCCCTGGATGTGGACCGACTCCAGCGCTTAGGGATACGGGTGGACCGTCTGGGCCCCAGACTGGTGGCCTGCATGTGGGATGAAGACAGCCCTCTGGAAATCGGGGGATTTCTGGTGGTGGACAACCTGGCCATGGGACAGCCTTCCATGGGCGGCACCCGGATGCTGCCGGACATCACGCCTGACATCATCCACAACCTGGCAAGAGGCATGACCCTGAAAAATGCGGCTGCCGACCTGCCCTTCGGGGGCGGGAAATCCGGCATTGTAAGACCGGACAAAATGTCCCCCGCTGACCGCCGGGCCATCATCACCGGGTTCGGCCGGCTTTTGCGGCGGTACAGAAAAATGTATATTCCGGGTCCGGATGTGGGCACCAATGATGCGGATATGAAAATTTTCGCCATTGAGAACGGGCTCAACAATGTGGTGTCCAAACCAGCTGACATGGGGGGAAACCGCATCGATGAGCTGGGCGGAGCAGCCAACGGGGTGGTGGTGGCGTTTAAAACCCTGGTGGAACATCTGCCCCGCCTGGGCCAACTGCCCCAGTTCCGGCACCTGACCATTCCAAAACCGGAAAACCTGTCCATCCTCATCCAGGGATTCGGCGCAGTAGGAGCCCATGTGGCCCGCATCTTCCATGCGTATGACCCGGACACCCCGCCGGTCATCAAGGGCATCAGCGATGCCACAGGCTTTTTGCTGAACCCGGACGGCCTGCCCTGGCAGCAGCTGTTTGACATGTGGAAACAACATGGTGAAGTGACCCAGCGCTATTTTCATGATATCCTGCTCCATGGAAAAGAAACAGCCGGGAACAATACCATCTATTCAAACTGTGCCGACAACCTGCTCATGGAATCCGCCTTCTGCGTGATACCGGCATCCCCGGTTTCCAACTACCTGGATGTGAACCCGGTAACCCGGCCGTCCATGACCGTGGACCGCATGGGCCAATGGCAGATGATTGTGGAAGGGGCCAACACCTATTCCCCCAATCCGGCAAAAAAAGCGGAGCGGCGTCGCATGGAACGGCATGTGTACCGGGACAAAGGGGTGCTTGTCGCCACCGATTACCTGGTCAATTCCGGCGGTGTTATCTATGCGGCCCACGAGCGCATCATCCCTACCCCGGACGAACTGCTGGTGCCTGAAAACATCCTGGGCAATGCAGATGCCATCGAAAACTGGCTGCACCGCAACCAGGACGCGTTTGCGGAACTTGCGGAAATCCGGCGCACGGCAGCTGTAAAAAAACTGGAAACCGTGATCCGCCGCAATATGGAAGAACTCATTGACGGCCTGTGCAGTGATGCAGACAGCCTGCCCTGTGAAATAGCCGAAAAAATCAGCATCCGGCGCATCGCATCCATGGAAAAAACCAAAACCGCCGGGGATGTCATGGAAGATGCCCCCACCATCGGCCTGGACAAACAGATCACTGATGCGGCAAAACTGCTGGTAAAGGCCCCGGTATCCATTGTCAACGTGGTTTCGGAAAAGGGCAAGCTCATCGGCATTGTCACCAACTGGGACATTACCAGTGCCATGGCATCCCACCTGCCCATGGATGCACCCCTGACAAGGGTGATGACCACTGATGTGATATTCACAGGACCAGACACCCCCATCCTTGACTGTGTCCGGATTCTGGAAAACCATGAGATATCCGCCATGCCCATTGTGGAAAACAACCAGGTAAAGGGCGTGATTTCCGGAGATATCCTGGCAAAAAGAACCCTGTTCCGCCTGCTCCAGACCATGGATTAAAAAAGATTCTGCTGCATGCGCCTTTTGCTGATTATCCTTGCCCAGTTCCTGTCCGGTTCCATCTGGTTTGCCGCCAATGCCGCATTCATGGACCAGACATTTTTATTGTCCGCCGTCCAGGCCGGATTTATTGCCGGCACCCTGAGTTTTGCATTCCTGAACCTGTCTGACCGGTTCTCTCCGGCCAGGCTCTTTTTTGCCTGTTCCATTGCAGGGGCTGTCTGCAATATGGCCGGTGTTTTTGTGCCTTCCTCCACAGGCATGCTTCTGGTATCACGATTTTTATGCGGCATGGCCCTGGCCGGCATCTATCCTGTGGGCATGAAAATTGCCGCTTCCTGGTACCCGAAAACCCTGGGCCGGGCCTTAGGATTTCTGGTGGGTGCCCTGGTACTGGCATCCGGTTTCCCCTATCTGATCAAGGCCATTGCCTGGCAGGGAGACCCGGGCCTGATCCTCTGGGTCACCAGCAGTCTGTGCCTGGCCGGGGGGTTGATCCAGGTCATTTTTGTGGGGGACGGGCCGTTTCTGCCCAAAGGGTCCCCGTTCAATCCCGGGGTGGTGCGGCAACTGTTTTCCCATCCCCGGTTCCGGGCATCCGCTCTGGGGTATTTCGGACATATGTGGGAGCTGTATGCGGTGTGGGCGGCAGTGCCCCTGCTCTTTTTCGTGATGGTGCCGGCCCGGGCCGATGCATGGTCGTTCGGTTTTTTTGCCGCAGGGTTTTTCGGATGCGCAGCCGGGGGCGTGCTCTCCCTGAAATGGGGCAGCCGGGCCGTTGCCGGTGCGGCCCTTATGGTGTCCGCCCTCTGCTGCCTGGTCTCCCCGGCCATCCTTTATCTGCCCCTGCCACTGGGCCTGGCCCTGATTCTTGTGTGGGGTCTGGCAGTGGTGACCGATTCGCCCCAGTTCTCCTCTCTCAACGCACGGTTTGCCCCACAGGGGTATGTGGGATCAGCCTTGACCCTTGTCAACTGCATCGGATTTTCCATCACCATTTTTTCCATTGAACTGGTAACTTTCTGGATCCGGCATCTGGGCATTGAAACCGCATTCCTTCTTCTGGCCCCGGGCCCCATTCTGGGATGGATATGGCTGAACAAGAAAATCCCTGGTTGAGTTTTGACAAAAAATTGCGTATGGTTGACACCATAACAGCTGCCGGCACAATGCTCTGGTTTTTTCATTTTCTTTCAAGGAGGTTTTTATGCCATCTGATGTCTTTTTCATGGACCTGTCCGCCACATCCCGGGAGAACCTGCCGGATAAACTGGGCCGGCTCATCAACAAAGCCGGTATCAAAAAGGTTCTCGACAAAAAAGATCATACTGCGGTAAAGATCCACTTTGGTGAACAGGGCAATACCGCCTTTATCCGGCCGGTGTTTATCCGAAAAATCATCGAGACCATCAAGAAAACCGGGGCACAGCCCTTTCTCACCGATGCCAACACCCTGTATGTGGGGACCCGGTCCAATGCGGTATCCCATATCAAAACCGCCATTGAGAACGGATTTGCCTATTCTTCCATGGACAATACCCCCATCATCATTGCGGACGGGCTTATAGGCAAGAGTGAAACCCCGGTGACAGTGGACAAGAAAAACTGCGGCCAGGTGTATATCGGATCGGAAATCGTCCATGCCACTGCACTGGTTTCGGTGGCCCATTTCAAGGGGCATGAACTGAGCGGGTTCGGCGGCACCATCAAAAATGTGGGTATGGGATCCGCATCCCGCAGAGGTAAACTGGACCAGCACTCCAATGTATCGCCCAAAATCAAGCGCAAAACCTGTATCGGATGCGGAGAATGTGCGGCCCACTGCCCGGGAGAGGCCATTTTTTTAGAAGACAAAAAAGCCTATATCATCAAAGAAAAATGTATCGGCTGCGCCGAATGCATTGTCCGGTGCCCCACCGGCTCCATTAACATCAACTGGAACCAGACCATCCCGGTTTTCATGGAAAAAATGGTGGAATATACCTGCGGGGTCCTGAAAAACAAGCAGAACAAAGCCTTGTTCATCAATTTCATCACCGACATCGCCCCCAAGTGCGACTGCCTGTCCTATACCGAATCCCCTATTGTCAACAATATCGGGGTGGTGGCATCCCTGGATCCGGTGGCCGTTGACCAGGCCAGCGTGGACCTGGTGAACCAGCAGGCCGGGCTGCCCCATACTGTGCTGAAAACCGGCCTGGCCCCGGGGGAGGACAAGTTCAAAGGATTGTACCCGGATGTGGACTGGTCCCACCAGCTGGCCTATGCCGAAGAGATCGGCCTGGGAACCAGGGATTACAAACTGGTGAAACTCAAGACACTGGCTTATAAGAAATCGTGAGGTACTGACCCGCCTTCCGGTGGTATCCTGCTCCCGGCCTGAGATCTACAGGCTCTGACAGTCCGGAAACAGGATACCACCGGAAGGCTAACCGCTCAACAATTCTCTCTCTATTTGAAGACATCCCTTTTTTTAAGAGCTATGATTTGAATTTTGACATGTCATATTTTTCAGCGATGGGCCTGCGCTCTTTTTCGGGAAGAGATTTCATGTATCTGTTCCAACCGGGGCACCAGCCTGCGTGCCACCGCCATATCCGCCCGAGCAGAGATGCCGGGTTGTCATCATATTTTTTCCGAAAACGGCAGGTGCCGCAATTGTGTTGTGCCATTTGCATTCTCCTTGTCTTCTGATAACCGCACCGGCCGAGCGGTAACACCGCAGCAAAACGGAGCAGATCAAGCTCTCTAAATTTATTTGTCTATTTTGTTCATTGTTTTGAATAATTGATCTATCGTTTTCATCGGCAAAAACATACGAATACGGCCATTATGTTCACATAATATTTCAAAGCCATATTTGGCATAAAATCTTTGTGCTGAGTCAGTAAGACAGTCAACAATTATCGCATAAGCCGGCATGTATTCGTTTACCTCCCGCAAATATTCCAAAGCCTTTATCAAGGTAACCTTACCTAAACCACGGCCGTGAAATTCCTTGTGAACACCCAGTTTGGCCAATAAAAACACAGGAACAGGGTAGCGCGGCAATTTTTTTGCCAGATTTGCAGGTAAAGTGTCACGGCAAATTGCGCCTGGCGTTACGGTGTAAAATGCGGAAATTGGAAATTTCTGGTTTGGTAACGGAATCCTTGCAGGTAAAACCATAGTTCGGCTGAGGCCTGCTTTCATATGTTTTGCTGCCTGGGTTCTAATAAACGTGTTGAGTTCAAGCTCTCCACAATCAAAAGATGTTCTATCATGTATGGATTTGTTCAACGCATTGAAATGTTTAGACCAACCCATTTAAAACCCGTTTTTTTCAGTAAATTTAGCAGCTTCCATTAAAGCATCATTGGGTTTTTTTGCCTTTTCACAAGCCGTTATGAACTGGTCAAAAATATTATCTTCAACAACCATCGTCTCATATTGCGCAATAATCTGGGTTGCATCTTCATCCATTAATCTGACCACATATTCCGTGAGACTTTTTAAGCCTAAAAGAGCCGCTGCTTTTTCCGCTCTGGCTTTTATGTCTTCATCAAGCCTTATATCCAAACGTGCCGTTGCCATAACAATCTCCTTTTGTACGGATTTTTTCCGTCTTTTTTTCAAAGATAACACCTCAACCTGAAAACTGCAACATAGAATGAACTCAAGTCCTGGAAAGATTTCAGATTTCTGCCCTCTAGAACATGCCATGACAGAGGCTGCATCCCTGTTCACCGCTGCCATCAGCTACTAGTGCCGGGCGGTGCCTGTGGGTCGAATCCCATTCTGACGTGTTTGCTACATGGCGTTGGGCATGCGAAGCGGTAAAACGGCAAATTGTTTGAGGACATACCTGCCCGCAGTTTTTGCCGTTCAGCTTCGCTAAGCCCTACGCCACGTCAAACACGGAAGAGGGTGAGACCCACAGGCACCGCCCGGCACGGGTCTTCTGACCAGCTCCCCCCCCACCCGGCATGGGCCTTCCCTTCAGCTGCCTGCGTTGGCCCCGGATATCAGGGCAAAGGGGCTGGATATTCCAGCAGATGTCTGGCATAATGCCCGGGTTGCTGTCAAATTCAATGAAAGGAAATGCCCGATGGATGTGCCGGATGCCACCCTGTTGCCATATGTGATGAACCTGGTCTATGTCCTGACTGGCGTGGCTCTGCTCTATCTGGTGTTTACCCTGTTTCTGGCCTGGCTGGTGCAGCAGATCCCCCGGAACCCGGTAAAGGACCCTCCCCGATGGGGAACCGTTACCGATACGATGATCCCTGCCATTGACGGCGGATACCTGGAGGTATGGCGCATCGATCCCAAGGGCCGGTCCCGGGGCATTGTGCTTTTTGCCCATGGATGGGGCCGAAACCGGGACCGGATGGTGAAACGGGCCCGGTTCTTTGCTGAATGGGGATTTACCACCGTGATGCACAGCGCCCGGGACCACGGCAATTCCAGTCCCAAACAATGCATGAATGCGGTGCGTTTTGCCGAAGATATTGCATCGGTGATCCACTGGGTGGGTGAACCGGTGCTTTTGTATGGCCATTCCGCAGGATCTGCCGGGGCCATCATTGCCGCGGCCAGGTATCCGTCCATGGTGCGGCTTTTGTTTCTGGAGGCATCCTATGCCCATACCCGAGAGGCCCTGCTGAGTTTATACCGGTGGATCCATCCGGCTTTCGGCAAACTGTTCGGCCCCATGATTGTTTTGTGGATGGATATTTTTTATAGAGGGGCAACGTACACATACAGTCCGGCCCGGGTAGCGCAGCAGGTCACCATGCCGGTCATGATCATCCACGGGGAAAAAGACCGGCGCTTTCCCATATCATTTGCCAGGAAACTGAAACACAGTTTTGCCCATGCCAGGGTGGCCTGCTATATTGCCAAAGATGCCGGCCACAGCGGTGCAAGCAAAACAAAAGGATATGGATTGGCTGTTAAATCCTTTATAGATGCCTATCTGAATGATAAAGGTTGACTCAAATCCCTCAAATATCGTATTATCCCGTGATATTTTAACCCCCTAACCTAAAAAAGGAGTGCGTCGGGATGAAAAAATTGAGCTTGTTTATGCTGATCTTTTCCATTGTTTTACTGGGATTTTCAGCAGGTGCCTTTGGCGCGGAAGACAAAAAAATCAAGGCCGGATTTATTTATGTGGGGCCTGTGGGAGATTACGGCTTTTCCCATGCCCATGATCTGGGCAGAAAATTTGCCGAAGAAAAACTGGACTGGCTGGAAACCGTGTATGTGGAATCTGTGTCAGAATCCGACAGTGACCGGATCATAGACCGCCTGATCCAGCAGCAGAAATGTGATGTTGTGTTCACAAACAGCTTCGGCTTCATGGATTCTACCGTCAAGGCCGGTGAACGCTATCCAGACAAAATTTTCATGCACTGTTCCGGGTTCAAGCGTTCAGATAATGTGGGCACCTATTTTGGTGATCTGTACCAGATGTACTACCTGAACGGCCTTATGGCCGGCGCGTTGACCAAAACCAACAAGATCGGGTATGTGGCGGCTTTCCCCATACCTGAGCTGATCCGTCACATCGATGCCTATGCCTTAGGGATAAAGGCGGCCAATCCTGAGGCAAAGGTCCATGTCAAATGGATCTATGCCTGGTACGGGCCGGACAAGGCCAGAGAAGCGGCCGAGTCCCTGATTGCCGAAGGGTGTGATACCCTGGCCTTTACCGAGGACACCCCGGCGGTCATTGAGGTGGGACAGTCCCACACGGAAAAAGGCAAACAGATCTATACCTTCAGCCATTACTCCGCCATGCAGCCCTATGGAGAGGATTCTGTTGTATCCGGCCAGTTCATGAACTGGGGAGGGATGTATGTCAAAATCCTGGAAGACATTTATTCCGGCAACTGGACCAATGAAGATGTCTGGTGGCTGGCCAAAGAGGGTGCTGCCATCCTGGGGGGTAACGAAACCGATCCCATCAATCCCAAATTTGTGGATGACCTGAAACAGGCCATGATCCAGACACAAGAATTTGGTGAGATATCTGCCTATGATCTGGTCATGAAACGCTATGACCAGATGAAACAGGGGGTGGATGTGTTTGATCCCTTTACCGGTCCCATCCATGACAACAAAGGCACCCTGCAGATCAAGGCCGGTGAACGGGCTTCTAAAGAGGACCTTCTGAGCATCATGTACTATGTGGATAACGTGGAAGGCACCATCCCCCAATAATTTCAATCCGGCAGCCGATCCCGGGCTCATGCGCATGCCAAAATCCCGGGGCGGCTGCCCTGCCACCCTTATGAAAAAAATACAGCGCCTTGAAATGGAAGGTATCAGCAAATCCTTTCACGGCATCCATGCCAACAAAGAGATCAGTCTGTCTGTGGGATCCGGGGAAATCCTGGGGCTTCTCGGAGAAAACGGTGCCGGCAAAACCACGTTGATGAATATTCTCTACGGGCTGTACCAGCCGGATGCCGGACAGATCAAGATAAACGGCAGCCCTGTGCGGATCACCAACCCCATGGAATCCATCCTTATGGGCATCGGCATGGTACATCAGCACTTCATGCTTATCCAGAACCACTCGGTCATTGAAAACATCGCCTTAGGGTACAAAGACACCCCGTTTTTTTTTCCGAAAATCAAAATCCGGGAAAAAGTGGCATCCTTTTCCCGGCAGTTCAACTTCACCATTGACCTGAACCAAAAAATCTGGCAGCTGTCCGCTGGCGAACAGCAGCGGGTGGAGATCATCAAGGCACTGATGAACGGGGCTGACCTGCTCATTCTTGATGAGCCGACATCAGTGCTCACCCCCAAAGAAATAGAAGAGCTCATCATTATTTTGCGGCAGATGAAAGCGGACGGCCACTGCGTCATCTTCATCTCCCACAAGCTCGACGAGATCATGAACATCTGCGACCGGGTGGTGGTGCTCCAGAAGGGCAGTATTGTGGGCAGTGCCGATACAGGGAAAACAGATAAAAAAACCCTGGCCCGGATGATGGTCGGCCGGGATGTGGTCTTTAACATCAGCAAAGAAAAACTTGCCAAAGGACAGGAGATCCTGCGTGCGGATCAGATCCATGTGACAGGGGACATGGGACTGCCTGCGGTAAAAGGGGTCAGCTTTGATCTGCATGAAAATGAAATTTTCGGCATTGCCGGGGTGGCGGGCAACGGCCAGCGGGAACTGGCGGAAGCCATCACAGGGATCCGCAGAATTGACAGCGGCAAAGTAACCATCAACGGCAAAGATATCACCAATCTGTCCCCCAGACATATTTACGACCACGGGGTATCCCATGTGCCTGAAGAGCGCATCCGGTTCGGCATTGCACCGGGACTGTTTCTCTATGATAATGCCATTTTGAAACAGCACCACCTGAAAAAGTTTTCCCGCCGGTATTTCCTCAAGTATAACGATGTAAAAACCCACACTCAGGGTATTGTTGATGACTTTAAAGTTCTTACCCACTCCATCGACAACCAGATCAGGAACCTGTCCGGCGGCAACATCCAGAAACTGATTCTGGGCAGAGAGATCAGTGAGCAGCCCAGGCTTCTGGTGGCATCCCACCCCACCTACGGGCTGGATGTGGGGGCCACGGAATTTTTGCGGCACCACCTGCTCAAACTGCGCAAACAGGGCAGTGCTGTTCTGCTTTTCTCTGAAGACCTGGAAGAAATTTTTGAACTCTGCGACCGGATCGCCGTCATTTTTGCCGGTGAATTCATGGGAATTTTTGATTCCGATGATGAGCGCCTGTGTGAGATCGGTCTGATGATGGCCGGGTCAAAACGCATCTAAAATCATTAACACAAAGACATTGCCCATGATACGCCTTTCCTATACCGACCGATACCAGATCACGCGGCTTCGTACTTTGGTGACCAATATCTTTTCTCTGGCAGCCGGACTTGTTGTCATCAGCATCATATTTCTCATTGCCGGGGTCAACCCGCTGTTTGCCATCTCTGAAATATTCCAGGGATCATTCGGTTCCATGTACGGATTCAAAGAAACCATCACCAAAGCCATCCCCCTGATTCTCATCGGTGCCGGCCTGACCCTGGCATTCCGGGCAAAGTTCTGGAACATCGGTGCCGAGGGGCAGATGCTCATGGGTGCGATTTTCTCCACCTGGACCGGGCTGACCTTCGGGGATGCCCTGCCCGGTTTTGCCATCATACCGCTGATGTTTGCCGCAGGTTTTTTAGGGGGTGCCCTGTGGGGCATTATTCCGGCCATACTGAAAATCAGATATGCCATCAACGAAGTGATTTCCACCCTGATGCTCAACTATATCTGTGCCCACATCCTGACCATGCTCATTGTGGGCCCCTGGAGAGGGGCAACCCGGTTCGGGTTTCCGGGCACCGACAACCTGCCGGATGCCGCCATCCTCAGCGTGATTCCCGGGTCCCGGATCCATTATATCACCCTGATTCTGGCCCTGGCCTGCGCCGCCATCCTGACCCTGGCTATCTACAAGACCCGTTTCGGATATGAAGCACGGGTGGTGGGGGAAAATCCGGATGCCGGCAAATACGCCGGCATCAATTTTTTTAAAACCACTTTGATCCTCATGGCGGTTTCCGGTGGTCTGGCCGGCCTGGCTGGGGTGGGGGAAGTGGCAGGCATTCACCACTACCTGGGATATCCGGCATCGGTTTCCTCAGGATACGGGTTCACCGCCATCATCGTGGCATGGCTGGCCAAACTCAATCCCCTGTATACGGTCATATCCGGCATATTTTTTGCCGGCATCCTGGTGGGCGGTGATGCCATCCAGATTTCTCTGGGGCTGCCTGCGGCAACCGTGGAGATCGTCAACGGCACCCTGCTGATCTTCCTCATCATGGGAGATTATTTTCTGCACAATAAAATAACCGTCTCATTTTCACGCACATAGGAAACCCATCCATGGAAGAAATCATAATCTCAACACTCCAGCGCGCCATGGTGGCGGGCACCCCTTTGCTGCTGGCCACCACAGGGGAAATCATCTGTGAAAGAAGCGGCATCCTCAACCTGGGGGTGGAAGGGGTCATGGCCCTGGGAGCGGTCACCGCATTCATCGTCACCATGACCACGGGATCCCCCTGGCTGGGGGTTCTGGCCGCCTTGGCCGCCGGCATGGTGATCTCCATTATCCACGCCTTTACATCAGTCACCCTTCAGGCCAACCAGGTTGTCTCAGGTCTGGCACTCACCATGCTGGGTCTGGGCCTGGCTGGTATGGTGGGAAAACCCTATGTGGGAAAGCCTTTGACCATAAAAATGGAGGATATCACCATTCCGATACTGTCGGATATTCCCTATATCGGCAAGGCATTGTTCAGCCAGAGTCCATTTTTCTTTATGGCTGTGGGTCTGGCACTGGTATCCTGGTTTTTTCTCCAGAGGACCAGGCTGGGCATCCAGATCCGGTCCACCGGGGAAAATCCGAAAGCCACGGAAACCCAGGGGGTGAATGTGTTTTTGATCCGGTATATGTCGGTGATCATCGGCGGGGGGTTTTCCGCTCTGGCAGGGGCCCATCTGTCCATCTCCTATTCCAAGTCCTGGATCGAAGGCATGACCGCAGGCAGGGGCTGGATCGCCATTGCTTTGACCATTTTTGCCCTGTGGAATCCGGGCCGGGCCATCTGGGCCGCTTTTTTGTTCGGCGGAATTTTTGTGGCCCAGTACCTGATGCAGCCTCTGGGCATCTCTCCCAATTTTCTGGCCATGCTGCCCTATATTGCCACCCTGCTCATACTTGTGCTCATCAGCTTAAAAGATCCCAGAAAGCTCAATGCCCCGGCCATGCTGGCAGCCCCATATAAAAGAGGGGAGCGCTGATTATTTCTTTGACTTTTTCTGGTTTTTTCCTGAAAATAGGCTTCAGAAACATTATAGCCAAAAAGGAGTTTTCATGTCATCCCCCACCAATGCCATTGATGAAATTGCAAAGATATTTCTGACAACCACCCAGAAAACACTGGAAATCGGCACCGGCCAGGCCATCACCTTTTCTTCCACCATCCAGGACATCCCCCGGGTTTCCATGAAACCGGATGTGACATCATTTGTGCAGTTTGACGGTGACTACACCGGGCTGGTTATCCTGAACTTTTCTGCTGAAGCCGCCTTTGAAATTTATAAAAAATATATGCTGGCCATGGGCATGCCGGAAAACGAGCTGGCCGCCACCATCAGGGATTCGGAGGTCACCGATACCATCGGTGAAATCACCAACCAGCTCATGGGCCAGCTCATCAAGGAGGTGGAAGAAAAATTCACCCTCAATGCCGAGTTCGGCCAGCCCAAGGCCCTGACCCTCAATTCGGCCATCACCCTTCTGATCGATGCCCATTTTGCGGAAAACAGGCGCCTGTCCTTTAAAATCAACAACTACAGCTTCCGCATTGAAATCGCCATGGAACATACCAAATTTATCACCCTGCAGACGGTTCAGCCGCAGACCCCCCCGGTCAGGTAATGCTGTGTCATGAAACATACAAGACATATCACCGCTGTTCTGATAACTTTTTTTATGATCGTGACAGGGCTGCCGGCAAATTCTTTTGCCATCTCCATACCGGATGAAAAAAAACTGTCCGACGAATTCATGCAGATGATCCGTGAAGAAAACATCATCATGGATGATCCTGCGGCCAATCATCTTATCAATACAGTGGCCCGGCATATCCTGTCTTTTTTGCCGCCCCAGCCCTTTAACTACAGCTTTTATCTCATCAATGATGAAACCTTTAATGCCTTTGCCAGCCCGGGCGCCAATATTTTCATCCACAGGGGCCTTATCACCGCCCTTTCCAGCACAGATGAACTGGCCGGTATCATCGGCCATGAAATCTCCCATGCTGCCAGCCGGCATGTGTCCCAATCCATAGACCGGTCCAAGCTTGTGAGTATCGGCAGCATGGCCGGGGTACTGGCCGGGGTGCTCATCGGATCAGCCGGCGGCGGAGATGCGGCCCAGGCCATGACCGTGGGATCAATGGCAGCCGGGCAATCCGCCATGCTGGCCTATACCCGGGAAAATGAAACCGAAGCAGACCAGAAGGCCTTTTTACTATTGAAACAGACCTGTTATTCTCCGGCAGGACTGCTGGAAGGTCTCAACAAAATCCGGGCCGCTGATTTCAGGGGCATTGAAGGTATCCCGGATTATTTTAAAACCCATCCTGGCACAGGCAACAGGATTGCCCACCTGGCAGGGCTGCTGGCAGGTTATTCCCCGGGAGAACAACCGGCTCAATGCCCTGAAACCTATGCATATGACATGGTGAAGTACCGGATGATGGGATTGTACGAGGATACCGGCAAAAGCATCCAAAAGATTGAGACACGTATTGCCGCTGATCTGTCCACATCTGAACTGCAGGCCTGCCATTATGGTCTGGGGCTTTTATATGCAAGGGAAAACCGGCGGGAAAAAGCTGTGTTTCATCTGCAAAAAGCCCTTTCCTTTGACCTGTTTGATCCGATGATACTTGTGGAACTCGGACGGGTCTATACCATTGACGGCCAGTTTGAAAAAGCCATAAATGTGCTGTCAGGCATCCAGTCGGATCCGGTACTGGGCACCACGGCCAGATTTCACCAGGCTGTGGCACAAATGGAATCAGGGGATCTGTCTTCTGCCAAAAAACACCTGGACCAGATTATAGCAAGCGCATCTCAATCATTTCCCAGGGCATATTTTCACCTGGCCAGCATCATGTCCCGGGAAAACAAAACCGCCCTGTCCCATTATTACCTGGGGATATACTATGACAGAATCCAGGATACCGACAATGCGGCACGCCACCTTAAAAGGGCCCTGGACGAAGGGCTGGAAGACCCGGATATTGAAAAATCGGCAAAAGAAAAATTAAAAGAGATTTCCGGCAGTTAAGGCTTTATCACACCCGGTCAAACCGGTCAAATTTCATGGTAAAGGTTCCCCTGCCCTGGGTGGCGGAACGCAGGGCAGTGGAGTAGCCGAACATTTTGGCCAGGGGCACCACCGCATGGATGATCTGGATATTGGTTTTCGGGGTGATGGATTCCACCTTGCCTCCCCGGGTGTTCAGGTCAGCAATGGCATCTCCCATATAAGCATCCGGCACAAACACCTCCACCTGCATGATGGGCTCCAGAAGGGCCAGGGAAGCGTTTTCCAAAGCATCCTTGCAGGCCATGGAAGCACACACGGAAAAACCCAGGTCCGTGCTTTTGCCTTCTTCATATCCCCCTCCATGCAAAATAATGCCCACATCCACCAGGGGATACCCTTTAAGATAACCGCCTTCCAGACTTTCTCTGATACCCTGCTCAATGGCCGGCACAAACTGGGCAGGAATCTGGTCTTCCGGGGCCTTGTTGACAAAGCTGACGCCAGCCCCCCTGTCCAGGGGCTGCAATTGGATCCGCACCCTGGCATAATGGGTTTTCCCGGAGATTTCCCGGTCAAAAACAGCGTCCCCCTTGGCAGGTGCGGTTACCACTTCTCTGTACACCACCTGTGGATTGCCCACATTGACCTGGGTGTTGAATTCCTTGCGCATCCGGGAAATGATGATTTCCAGGTGCAGTTCTCCCATGCCTGACAGGATTGTCTGCCCGGTTTCTTCATCTTTGGATACCTTGAGGGTGGGGTCCTCGATGGTAAATTTTTCCAGAACATTATCCAGTTTTTCCTGGTCTGCATGGGTTTTTGGCTCTATGGCGATGGAAATCACCGGATCTTCATACTCCATTCTTTCAAGGAACACCGGATGTTCCGGCGAACACAGGGTATCTCCTGTGCCGGAATCTTTGAGCCCCACAATACCCACGATATCCCCTGCAGATGCCTCTTTGAGCCGCTCACGCTTGTTGGCGTGCATGAGCAGGATCCGGGACAGTTTTTCTTTTTTCTTTAAAACCGGATTAAACACATCAGCGCCTGCTTCAATTTTTCCTGAATAAATTCTGGCAAAGGAAAGTTTGCGGCCTTCAATCATGGAAACCTTGAAAATAAGGGCTGCCAGAGGGCCGTTTTTCTCCGGGGGAAAGTCTATGGGATCACCGGTTTCCGGGTGAATACCGCGCACCGGCGGCACATCCAGGGGACTGGGAAGATAACTTTGAATGGCATTGAGCAGCGGCTGGATACCTTTGTTTTTCAGGGCACTGCCGCACAGGACCGGCACCAGTTTCCGGCTGACGGTGGCGCTTCTTATGGCAGCGGAAAGATCCGCTTTTGTGATCTCTTCTTCGCCCAGATATTTTTCCATGATGGTATCATCCTGCTCAGAGACAGCCTCCAGCAGTTTTTCTCTGTACTCCTGGGCCAGGTCTGCATATTCCGGTGCAATATCTTCCATGATAAATGTTGCCCCCAGGCTTTCGTCATCCCACCGGATCTGCTGCATATCCACCAGATCAATAACCCCGGCAAACCGGTCTTCCGCACCCATGGGCAATTGAAGTATGACCGGGTTGGCGGCCAGTTTTTCTTTGATGGATGCCACAGCGGCAAAAAAATCCGCACCTGTGCGGTCCATCTTGTTGATGAACGCCATTCTGGGCACCCTGTACCGGTCAGCCTGGCGCCAGACTGTTTCAGACTGGGGCTCCACCCCGCCCACGGCACAGAAAACACCGATTGCCCCGTCCAGGACCCGCAGGGCCCGTTCCACTTCAACCGTGAAATCCACATGCCCGGGGGTGTCGATAATCTGGATGGTAGACTGCTGCCACTGGCAGGTGGTAACAGCTGATGTGATGGTGATTCCCCGATCTTGTTCATCCTGCATCCAGTCCATGACAGCTTCTCCGTCATGGACTTCGCCAAGTTTATGGGATTTTCCCGTATAATACAGAATTCGCTCTGTGACGGTGGTCTTGCCCGCATCAATATGGGCCATGATACCGATATTTCTGATCTTTGATATGTTTTTTTTCTGGTTCATTTTCTCAATTATAATGTTGCTTTGAAAATTTTTGTTTAAGAAAAATATTTTTCAAACCCCATGAATTTCTACACACCAATGCTGTGGTGTAAAATGGTATTTGATACAGTATTGTATATTACCTGTCAAGAAAATAGCTTGCAAAACCGGGCCTGGTTTAATAAAATTACAGGTCTTAATCAACATACCATACCGTGAATAACCCTTACTGGATAACCCAAAATTGTTAGAGATATATGTAAAAACCATGCTGTTTGTATTTTTTAGGAGAACCAGGACCAGATGATTCCCGGGTTTGAAAAAATTGTGGAAGAAAGAATCAAAAAGGCCCAGAAAGACGGGGCATTTGATAATTTAGCGGGCAGCGGCAAACCCCTTGTTTTTGAAGATGAATGCCAGGTTCCGGATGACTGCCGGCTGGCATATAAAATACTGAAAAATGCCGGGTTCCTGCCGCCTGAAATTGAACTCAAGAAAAAAATCACCCAGGCGGAACTGCTGCTTGAAGCCACGGATTTCTCATCTGTCCAGCACCGGGAAATCAGCAAAAAAATCAATTATCTTCTGACAAAACTCGACACATTGCGCGGGGGCATATCCCCTTTGCTCACAGACACCTACAGGGAAAATATCATTCGAAAATTATCATGAAACTGAAAAAATCTGACAAAGAGGGATTGTTTAAAAATATTTTTATCGGGTACTTTATCCTGCTGCTCCATGTGCTTCTGCTGGCAGGCATAGGGCTTTTTGTGGTGTTCATAAAAGGGGTATTTACCTACCTGCCCTGGATCATGGGAGGGACGGTTCTCTTGGTGCTTGTTATTGCCTGGCTCTTATACCGGCGGATGCAGAAAAGCTCCTCCCAGATCAGTGATATGCTTTCCAATGCCCAGATGCAGGACCGCAATATTGAAGTCAGCCTGCTGGGCGGGCTTGCCGCATTCAAGATTGATGCAAAGCAAAATCCCGGTCTGCTGCCGGATAGCCCTGGTAACCAGGGAAACACCCGTCTCATTGAAACAGAGGCTGACAGAGCAGAACGCAGAATGCATCAGCTGGATGACCTGTATGAAAAAGATCTGATCACAAAAGAGGAGTTTGAAAAAGCAAGACAAACCATAATCCAGGGATAAGGGAAAACTATGAAAAAAATCAGGCTCGCCCTTCTGGCTGGGGGCATATCCTCGGAACGATCCGTTTCTTTGAACAGCGGCAATCAGGTATTTGATGCCCTTGACAAGGACAGATATGACATTTTGCGCTATGATCCCAAAACAGATCTGCAGAAGCTGGTCATGGATGCTTCCTCCATCGATGCAGCCCTGATCATACTGCATGGCCCTTTTGGAGAAGACGGCACGGTCCAGGGTCTGCTCGATCTGCTGGATATCCCCTACCAGGGGGCCGGGGTTCTGGGATCGGCTGTGGCCATGAACAAACTGCTGTCCAAACGCCTGTATCAGGGGGCGGATATTCCCACCCCGAACTATCGGTCTTTTACTGATAACGATACCATTGACACGTCGGAATTGATCCGGGAACTGGGCCTGCCCCTGGTGGTGAAACCGGTCTGTGCCGGCTCCAGCGTGGGCATGACCATCGCAAAGAGGGAACAGGATCTGGACAAGGCCATTCAAGAAGCATTTACCCATGATGACACCATCATCATGGAAGCCTATATCAAAGGCATTGAACTCACCTGCGGTGTACTGGGAAACACCAGCCTAAAAGCCTTGCCGGTGATTGAAATCATCCCAGGCCAGGGCCATGAATATTTTGATTTTAATGCCAAATATGTGGCAGGAGAAACACAAGAAATCTGTCCGGCCCGCATCGATCCTGAAACCACCCGCCGGGTCCAGGATCTGGCAGTAAATGCACACCAGGCGCTTTTTCTCAAAGGATATTCCCGCACCGACATGATCCTGAAAGAAGAAGAGATCTTTGTTCTGGAAACCAACACCATCCCGGGAATGACTGCCACCAGCCTGTTTCCCCAGTCTGCCGTGGCAGCCGGATATTCTTTTTCACAATTGCTGGACAAACTGGTCCAGCTGGCCATTGAAGAACACAACAATTCAAACCTAAGGAGAAACAAATGAGAATCCTTGTAGTGGGCGGTGGCGGCCGCGAACATACCCTGATATGGAAAATCAGCCAAAGCCCCATGGTTGAAAAAATCTATTGCGCACCCGGCAATGCCGGAACCCGGGATCTTGCGGAACCGGTTCCCATCGATGCAGAAGATATCCATTCCCTGGCCGGGTTTGCCGCAGACAATGACATTGATCTCACCATTGTAGGACCTGAAGGTCCCCTGGTCAAGGGAATTGCCGACGTATTTGAAGAAAAGGGCCTGGCCGTTTTCGGTCCCAGCCGGGCAGCGGCCAGGCTGGAAGGCAGCAAGGTGTTTTCCAAAAACCATATGCAGAAATACAACATCCCCTGCGCCGTGGGAAAAGCCTTTACCGATCCTGCCAAAGCCAAGGCCTATGCCCGATTCCTGGGCGCCCCCTGCGTGGTAAAGGCCGACGGCCTGGCTGCCGGCAAAGGGGTGATCATCTGCAGCACTCTGGAGGAAGCCAACCAGGCCATTGATGACATGATCACGGAAAAACGGTTCGGTGATGCCGGTGCCACCGTGGTGGTGGAAGAGTGCCTGCAGGGAGAAGAAGCTTCCTTCATTGCCTTGACCGACGGCAAAACCGTGCTGCCCCTGCCCGAATCCCAGGACCACAAGCGGGCTCTGGACAATGATGAAGGCCCAAATACCGGCGGCATGGGTGCCTATTCCCCGGCCCCGGTCCTGGACCATATGCTGCGCACCAAAGCCATGAACGAGGTGATGATCCCTGCTGTCCAGGGCATGGCCAAAGAGGGCACCCCGTTCAAGGGGGTGCTTTATGCCGGACTCATGGTGGACAAGGACAAAATCAAGGTCCTGGAATTCAACACCCGCCTGGGGGATCCGGAAACCCAGCCCATTCTCATGCGTGTAAAAAATGACCTGGTACCGCTGATGGAAGCCTGCTGCAACGGGACCCTGCACCAGCACACCGTGCAAATCGATCCTAAGGCAGCCGTATGCGTTGTGGTGTCTGCCGGCGGATACCCTGGTGCTTACGAAAAAGGCCATGCCATATCCGGCCTGGATGCGGCCAATGCTGTCAAAGACACCATGGTCTTTCATGCCGGCACCACCATGGACAAAGACCAGGTGGTAACATCAGGGGGACGGGTCCTGGGGGTCACCAGCCTGGGGGATACGGTGCAGCAGGCCATTGACACCGCCTATGAGGCATGTGCCAAAATCGCTTTCACGGATCATTTCTTTCGCAAAGACATCGGGGCCAAGGCGGTGAAGCGCCTGTCCATACCGCCCAGGGTCGGGGTGATCATGGGGTCGGACTCAGACTTCCCGGTCATGGAAAAAGCCCTGGCCATTTTAAAGCAGTTTGATATCCCCTACTATGTCACCGTGGCATCAGCCCACAGGACACCGGACCAGGCAGCCAGGCTGGCATCCCAGGCAAAGAAGGACGGGATCCAGGTGCTGATCTGCGGGGCCGGTCATGCCGCCCACCTGGCCGGGGTGATTGCGGCCCACACAACCCTGCCCGTGCTGGGAGTTCCCATAGACTCATCTGCACTCCAGGGGCTGGACGCACTGCTGGCTACTGTGCAGATGCCGCCGGGCATCCCGGTTTCCACCATGGCCATCGGCAAATCCGGCGCCCACAATGCCGGTATTTTCGCAGCACAGATCATCGGGCTGTCAGACCCTGCAATAGCGGAGAAACTGCTGGCCTTCAAGCAGGATATGGCTGCCAAAGTGCAGAAAAAGGCCGCCTCTTTTGCCTGATATTCCATTTAAAATACAGCGGGTGATCCAGGTCCATCCGGATCACCCGGACCCGGATGTCATCAAACAGGCCGCCGGATGCATAAAAACCAGAGGGCTGGTGATCTTTCCGACCCGGTGCCTGTACGGCCTGGCAGCAGACGCTTTGGATCCGGCAGCTGTAGACACCATATTTTCCATCAAAAAAAGAGAAAAAAACAATCCCCTCCTGGTCCTGGTTCACAGCCACACTGACCTCGAGGGGATTGTGGCAAACATCCCGGACCAGGCAAAAGTGCTCATGCACACCTTCTGGCCCGGCAGCCTGACCCTGGTGTTTGAAGCAAGGCCCGGTATCTGTGATCTTCTCACCGCCGGCACCGGCAAAATCGGTGTCCGGGTACCGGCTCATCCCGTAGCCCGGGCACTGGTCAAAGCAGCCGGCCGTCCCATAACCGGTACCAGTGCCAACCTGTCCGGATCACCCGGATGCAGCCGCATCAGCGACATGTCCGGAAAATTGATACAGGCAGCGGATCTGGTCCTGGATGCCGGCACCTTAAAAGGCGGCACCGGCTCCACCATCCTGGACATCACCTGTGACCCGCCCCGGGTGCTCAGGCAGGGCACTGTTCCATCTGACACCATCAGCCAAACCCTTTGCGGTACAATAAAAATGGGTAAAAAAGTTAACTTCTGACCCCAACAAAATTGATTGACAAAACCGCCTTTTTCCATTAATAAAGGGAGTTCGTGCCGGAGTGGTGGAATTGGTAGACGCAGAGGACTCAAAATCCTCCGCCCGCAAGGGTGTGCGAGTTCAAATCTCGCCTCCGGCACCATTTTTTTATACACAGATCCTGTTTCTTCCTGAATGCTTTGCCTTATACAGGTTGTCGTCGGCCCGCTTGAGCAGTTTTCCACTGTCCTCTTTTAATTCATATTCAGCCACCCCACCGCTGATGGTAATGGTGGTGTCCGAAAGAAAGGAAACGGCCTGAATATCTTTTCTGATCTCTTCTGCAAGGGTTTTCGCCCCCTGCCTGTCTGTTTCAGGGCAAATAATCAAAAACTCCTCGCCACCCCAGCGGCCCGGAATATCAGACGATCGGATGCTTTTTTTGATCAGTGAACCCATCTGCCTGAGCACCTCATCCCCGGTCTGGTGACCGAAACGGTCATTGACCGATTTGAAATGATCTATATCCATAATCACAAGGGAAAACGGCCGGTTATACCGGTCCGCTCTTTGCTTTTCCCGGACAAGATGCACATCCAGTTTATGGCGGTTATAAAGACCGGTCAGGCTGTCGGTAATGGAAAGCCGCTCCAGTTCGATATTTTTTTCCTCAAGCAGGGCATAGGCTCGGGATATTTTGCGGTTGAATCCCTTTACCTTTTTGAGCCAGACAACCGCTGCCGCCAGTACCAGGCCCAAACCAATGGAAACCTGCCAGACTATGGTGTAATCCACCTTCTCTTCCAGGCTGATGGATATCCACCGGTCAACTACTTTTTCTTTGTCTTCAACAGGAATGTTCTGAAGTATTTTGTCCAGTACGGTGGCCAGGGCCTGGTTTCCCGAACGAACCGCCGCACTGATCGGCAGGGTTTCCTCCAGTTTGCCGGATACCTTGATATTATAGTAATTGTTGTCTTTCACCGCATAGGCAATGGATGGGATGGTGTCCACAAACGCAAACAATTTCTTGTTCTGGACAAGCTTCAACCCGTCCCTGGCGGAACTCACCGTCTCAAACACAAGGTCTGGATAGGTTTTCTTGAAACGGGACGCCAATTCTCCCCTGTCCACCAGTCCGATGCGTTTTTTAGAAAGTCCCTTGAGATCTCCCACAAAAAATTGGTCACTGCGGGTGGCAATCACCAGGGGCAAAGACAGATAAGGGCGGGTAAAAATCAGTTTGGTATTGAATCGGGCAGAGGGAACGATCGCAGGCAGCATGTCTGACTCTTTTGTGAAAACAGCGTCAACCGCCTCTTCCAGACTGCCGGAAACCTGTTCCACCAGGCGAATGCCATGTGTTCGGGCCGCCATATCAAATATCTGGGCGGCAATACCGGCATGGGCATTCTGGTCATCCGTAAAATCCACAGGATACCAGTCTTTGTGGAAGCTGAGTCTGAAGCCTCCGTGCTGTTTTGTATGTGTATTGATCAGTTCCCGGTCCCCGGGCATGAGCGTCTCCTGCATACTTTGGGGCACGGCTCCGATCCACCGGTCCTGCAACTGCCTGTAATCCGTATAGGGGAAGCTGTTCATGGCTTCCTGCAGCAACACATGCAACTGCTGTCTGTCTTTTCTGATACCGATGCGCAAATCCTCGCTTTCAATGGCGGGAATATCGATCTTTCCCGCCAGCCGGATATTTTCCAGCACATGCTGCTTGATCATAAAATTGCCGATATTTATATTGGTGACAACTGCATCGATTTCTCCGAAAGACAGCTTTTTCATTAATTCACTGGTATCATCGATCTCCATGATCCGGATTTCGGGATAGGCCTCCAGGTAGTCTTTGTAATAAATTCCGGTCTCCATTCCCACATCTTTTCCCTTCAGGGTTTCCACGCCGTTGTAGGAAAAACTGTTCTCACGGGTATATACCACGGTGGGTATCAGGTAATAGGGGGTGGTGAACAGGGTGAAAGCTTCCCGTTCAGGGGTATGGGATATCTCTGTGATGGCATCCACTTCACCGTTTCTGAATCTGGTAAGACTTTCTTCCCATGTTCCGGGAACAAAGGTGAATACCATTCTGGTTTTTTCAGACAGCAGATTTAAATAATCAATGGTAAACCCGGCCACTTTCCCCCTGATAAAAAAGGAAAACGGCGGAAAATTATTCTGCACAGCGATGGAAATTGTTTCAGCGGATGCCGGCCCGGGTGCGGGCGTTTGGGATATGACAGGATTCACCCCAAAAAACAACAGCAGACAGATCACCCCCAGGACACAAAAAAAAAGTTGTGGCCTGCCACAGATTCTCACCAACGTGTATCTCCTTTGCAGCACAAAACAGATTATCGGTTATTTGTGCCGTTTTCCGGCCCCAGGGTCCCAGGACCTATTTATCAACCCCATTATCAGCCTGTAAGCATAGCATAGATCAGATTTTTGTGGTATGCAGTATCTGAATAAAACAGGGTATTTTTGCAATGGGTATTTATATTTTTCACCAGATATTGTAATATCCACAATTTAAAAATGAAACGCCACTTGCACCAGACCGACAAGCTAAGGAGGGAGACAGAATGGAAGATCGTTTGAGTGAGATACTTTCACCCTACAAAGGAAAACAGGATGCGCTTATCCCGATACTGCAGAAAGTACAGGAAGAGATAGGATACCTGCCGGCAGAAGCCATGCAGGAAATCGCCAGAACAACTGGCCTGCCGCAAAGCAGGGTCTATGCGGTTGCCACGTTTTATGCGCAATTCTATTTCACCAGACGCGGCAGACATCAGTCCAAAATATGCACCGGAACAGCCTGTCATGTCAAGGGTGCGGCCCGGATCATGGACACCTTTGAACGTGAACTTGGCATTGCCTGCGGGGAAACTTCCGAGGACTATGAACACAGCCTGGAAACCGTCGCCTGTGTCGGATCCTGCGCCCTGGCACCGGTGGTGGTCGTTGACGAAGAGGTCTATGGACAGGTGGATTCATCAAAAATGTCAAAAATATTCGACGACTTCAAAGAAACCGAGAAGGAGGATTGATTTGATACAGATAACATCACCACCTCAGATGGCTAAAATAATGGAACAATGCCAGGCAGCCCTGGCCCGGCAGAAGGTCCGATTTCTTGTCTGCGCAGGTACCGGATGTGTGGCCGGCGGCTCACTGGATGTTTATGACGAGTTCAAGCGGCTCATTGAGGAAAAAGGCATCTCCGTGGATGTGGAACTGCTATATGAAGGCCAGAAAAGTGATGCCGGGATCGGCATCGGCGGCTGCCATGGCTTTTGCCAGATGGGCCCCCTGGTCCGTGTGGAACCTAAAGAAACCTTTTATACAAAAGTCAAAGTCGCGGATGTCGAGGAGATCGTCACAGCCACCATTGACAAGGATACGGTGGTGGAACGTCTGCTGTATCAGAACCCTGACGGATCCCGGTCAGTGACCGAGCATGAGGTGCCTTTCTACAGCACCCAGCAGCGCATCGTGCTTGGCAAATGCGGGGTGATCAATCCCGAAGATATCCGTGAATATTTTGCGGCTGAAGGGTACCAGGCCCTGGCCCACGTGCTTCAGGATCTGACCCGGGAACAGGTGATCGATATTGTCACCCGGTCCGGCCTGCGGGGACGGGGCGGGGCTGGTTTTCCCGCCGGCAGAAAATGGCAGTCCTGCCTCCAGGCCACCGGCAGCCCCAAATATATTGTGTGCAACGGAGATGAGGGAGACCCGGGCGCTTTCATGGACCGTTCAGTGCTGGAGGGAGACCCCCTGGCGGTGATAGAGGGCATGACCATCGCCGGCTACAGTGTAGGGGCCAGTTATGGCTATATCTATGTAAGGGCCGAATATCCCTTGGCAGTCAAGCGGCTGCACAAAGCCATTGCCCAGGCCAGACAATCTCAGCTCCTGGGTGACAACATCATGGGAACCGGGTTTAATTTTGATTTGAAAATATTCCAGGGGGCCGGCGCATTTGTCTGCGGGGAATCCACCGCCCTCACCCTGTCCATCGAAGGCAAACGGGGGATGCCCCGGGTGGCTCCCAGACCCAGAACCACGGAGATCGGCCTGTGGGACAAGCCCACTGTTCTCAACAATGTGAAATCATTTGCCTATGTACCTGACATCATTCGCAAAGGCGCGGACTGGTTCAAGGCCATCGGTACTGAAACCAGCTCGGGTACGGCGGTCTTCGCCCTGACCGGCAATATCACCAACAGCGGATTAATCGAGGTCCCCATGGGAACGACCTTCCGTGAAATTATCTTTAATCTGGGTGGGGGCATCCCGGACGGTGAGAAATTCAAAGCGGTCCAGACCGGCGGTCCCTCGGGCGGATGCCTGCCTGAATCTTTGCTGGACCTCCCCATCGATTTTGACTCTCTGGATGAAGCCGGTGCCATCATGGGTTCCGGCGGCATGGTCATCATGGATGAACGGACCTGTATGGTGGATGTGGCCCGGTATTTTCTGGATTTCACGGTGATCGAGTCCTGCGGCCAGTGCGTCCCCTGCCGGCTGGGCACCAAACAGCTGCTAGAGGTGCTGGAGGATATCTGCGCCGGTAAGGGAAGAAAAGAGGATCTGGATCTTCTGTATGAACTGAGCCATGCCGTCCATGCGGCTTCCATCTGTGGCCTGGGACAGACAGCCGCCAATCCGGTGCTGACCACCCTGCGGTATTTCAAAGAGGAATATGAAGCCCATATTTTTGACAAATGCTGCCCGGCAAAGGTGTGCAAGGCGTTGATCTCCTTTGTCATCAGTGAAGACCGGTGCAAAGGTTGCGGCATATGTGCCAAACATTGCCCTGTAAGTGCCATTACCGGAGAAAAGAAGCAGGTGCATGTCATCGACCAGTCCCTGTGCATCCAGTGCGGGGTCTGCATGGAAAAATGTCCAAAAAAATTCAGGGCAGTGGATTGTGTGTCACCCCGGATCAAAGCAGCGGTACCTGAAACAATGGAAACCACATAACCCTGAAAAAATGCCCCATTGCGCCAGAACCTTATGGCTGTTTCATCCGGTTCTGGCGCTGTTTTTTCTTATGGTAATTTTTAAAAAAATGGAAAAATAATGCCTGACATGCTTGACGGATGGAAGTTTCTGGCAGGGTTGGGCATCTTTCTTTTCGGCATGTTCATGATGGAAGAATCCATCAAACTCCTGTCCGGACGGTCTTTTAAAATATTGATCCGCCGGTATACCGGCACCCGCATCAAGGGTCTGCTCAGCGGTATTATCAGCACAGCCGTTCTGCAGAGCAGTTCCGCCGTTTCCCTCATGGTTCTGGCCTTTGTGGGGGCCGGGCTGGTGACCCTGATCAACGCCATTGCCGTCATCATGGGTGCCAAAGTGGGTACCACCATTACCGCATGGATCGTGGCCATATTCGGCTTTAAATTCAAAATTGAAACCTTTGCCCTGCCCCTGATCGGTCTGGGGGGGATCGGGCTGATCTTTCTATCCAAATCCACCCGGTATGTGAATATCAGCAAACTGCTTATTTCCTTCGGGTTTCTCTTCCACGGACTGGATTTCATGAAAACCAGCGTGGAACATCTGGCAGCCGCCATTGACATTGCTGCCCTCCCCACTTTCGGCCCCTTTGTCTTTATTCTTGCCGGAATTCTGCTCACAGCGATCATGCAGTCCAGCTCCGCCACCATCGCCGTGGTACTGACCACGCTTTTTTCAGGCATCATTAATTTTCAGGCTGCAGCCGCCATGGTGATAGGCGCCAATGTCGGCACCACCGTCACCATTCTTCTGGGTGCCATCGGGGGCATCCCTGCTAAAAAACGGGCCGCTGTCAGTTCCCTGTTGTTCAGCACCGGCACAGCCACCGTTGTGATCCTTTTACTTCCTGTTATCTTCTGGCTGATTCTGGATCTGTTAGCCTTTACCGACAACCCTGTTCTGGGAGTGGCACTTTTCCACACCCTGTTCAACGTCGTGGGGGCCATCATCTTTTTTCCCCTGATCCCTTTTATGGCCGGCCGCCTGGAAAAGCTTTTTATTGAAAAAAAACCTGTTCTGGCCCGGTATATCATCAATACCACCCCTGAGGTACCGGATGCAGCCATTGCCGCCCTGCGCAAAGAAATTCAGTACCAACTGCACCTGTCCATGCTGTATACCGCCAGAAAATACCATATTGGCAAACCGTCACACCACCGCACAAACAAAAAAAAACAGGGGGGCGTAGGTGCCGGAACGGCAGTTCAGGTGGGTTATGCAGATCTGGGAAATCTCCATTCACAAATTTTTGCTTTTTACGCCCGGATACAGGCACAGCCTTTGGATGAAAACGAAGCGATACGCATGGAACCTTTGATGCGTGCCAGCCGCAGCATTATGAATGCCACCCGCAATTTTAAAGATATAATGGACGAAATTAATGATATCGGTAATGATGAAAAAGCCATTATGGTGTCCATGTACCAAAATTTCATAACCCGTTTGAATGCCATGGAAAACCGGGTTGAACATGTTATGGGGTCACTGGAAAACCAGACAGGTTCTGTAAGTGATATACAGGTTTTTTTGAACAATTGTTTTTCCAGTGTCGAAGAAGAGGACAAGCATTTTATTCAGGCCTGCTCCAAGGCCATAGCACAAAAAGCAATCAAAGAAACCGATGTATCGCGTCTGCTGATGGTCAACCGGTTGTTCACCCAGTCCTGCCGAATGATTGTTCTAAGTATGCAGGGCATTGTTAAAACACCTGATGCAGGGCATAATCCTGCCGGCAAAAGTCCGGAAGCGGTTCCGGTTCCTAACGATATGCAGTGATATTATCTGACCTCGAAAAAAAACCAGCGTTCCCGACTTATTTTGTTGGCAGAAACGCTGGCAGTTTTTTTGTATTATTCTGTTTGTTTTAGATCAAACAGGTTTTTCAGATTATGCAGCCGGTTCAATATTGATGGCACATACCTTGAGTTCCGGAATTTTGGCTGTGGGGTCCAGTTTGGCATTGGTCAGCTTATTGGCTGCTGCCTGGGCAAAATGGAAAGGTATAAAAATAGTTCCCTCCACTGCCTTATGGGAAACCTGCAGTTTGGCACTGATTTTTCCGCGCCGGGAGGACACATTGACAAGCGCCCCTGTATCCAGACCCAGTTTTTTGGCATCTGTTTTTGATATCTCCACAAAACACTCCGGAGACATCTGGTTCAGTCCCTCTGTGCGCATGGTCATGGTGCGGGTATGGTAGTGATAGAGCACCCTTCCTGTGGTCAGAATAAAAGGATAATCATCACTTACCTGTTCTGCCGGGGGCTGGTGCTCAATGGCATGGAACAGTCCTTTTCCCCTGGTGAACTGAGTGGTATGCAGAATCGGGGTGCCGGGATGGCTTTCATCCGGGCAGGGCCAGTGAATGCCCTTCTTGTCAATGCGCTCCCAGGTGATGCCCCGGTAGGACGGTGTAACCGCACAGATCTCCTTGAAAATTTCATGGCTGTTTTCATACTGCATCTCATATCCCATGCGCCGGGCAATGTCACAGATGATGTCCCAGTCCGGGCGGGTGCCTTCCGGCGCATTCACCGCTTTTCTCACCCGCTGGACCCTGCGTTCCGTATTGGAAAAAGTGCCGTCTTTTTCCGCCCAGCACAAGGAGGGCAGCACCACATCTGCCATGGCGGTGGTTTCTGTTTGAAAAATGTCCTGGACCACCAGAAATTCCAGGTTGGCCAGGGCTTTTTCCGCATGGTTCAGATCCGGATCCGAGACCATGGGGTTTTCCCCTATGACATACATGGATTTGAATTCACCAGCATAGGCTTTTTCAATCATTTCAGTCACGGGTATGCCTGGTTTGGCCGGCAAGCCGGACACGTTCCAGGCTTTTTCATAGCTTTGTCTGATTTCGTCACTGGTCACGGACTGATAGGCGGTGAACACATTGGGAAGTCCGCCCATGTCACAGGCGCCCTGGACATTGTTCTGGCCCCGGAGGGGATTGACCCCGCCACCGGGTTTGCCTAAGTGCCCGCAGAGCATGGACAAATTGGCCAGAGACTTGACATTGTCTGTGCCGCAGGTGTGCTGGGTGATACCCATGCAGTAGCAGATGGCAGCTGCGGGGGCCTTGGCAAACGCCCTGGCAAGTGCAATGATGTCTTCTGCTGCAATTCCGGTGATTTCTGCCACATGCTCAGGGGTGTAGGATGCCACCATCTCTTTTAAGGCATCAAAATTTTCCGTGCGCGCTTCAACAAATGCCTTGTCATGAAGATCTTCTTTGATGATCACATGCATCAGCCCGTTTATCCAGGCGATATCGGTGCCGGGATTGGGCCGCAGCCATTTTTCTGCAAGATCCACTAGTTTAATCCGTCTGGGATCCACCACATAGATTTTTTTGCCTTTCAGGGCGGCCCGTTTCATGAAAGTGGACAAAACCGGATGGTTTTCCGTGGTATTGGACCCGGTCACCAGAATCAGGTCCGATGTTTCCAGATCAGCAATGGTGTTTGTCATGGCACCGCTTCCAAATGCTGCAGCCAGACCGGCTACGGTGGAGCTGTGTCACAGTCGCGCACAATGGTCGATATTGTTTGTCTTGAGCACCGCCCGGGTGAATTTCTGGGCAATATAATTGTCTTCATTGGTGGTCCGGGCAGAGGTGAGCACCCCCATGGTATCAGCACCGTGCTGGTCCCGGATCTCGGCAAATCTTTTTGCAACAAGATCCAGGGCTTCATTCCAGGAAGCCGGCACCTGTTTGCCCTCTTTTTTGATCAACGGGGTGGTCAGCCGGTCCGGAGAGTTTACAAAATCAAATCCATACCTGCCCTTGACGCACAGCCTGCCCAGATTGGGCTCTGCATCTTCAACACCGGTAATTTTCATGATTTTATTGTCCTGGACATGGAGCAGCTGCTGACATCCCACACCACAATAAGGGCAGGTGGTTCTGATTTTTTCGGTCTCCCAGGGCCGTCCTTTTCCCAGGTTTTTCTTTTCCACAAGCGCACCCACCGGACAGACCTGTACACATTCCCCACAGAATACGCAGCTTGACTTCATCAGGGTGGTGCCTGTTCCGGCAATGATTGTGCCGTTGTTGCCCCGGAAACCAAAATCGATGGCCTGGTTCACCTGCACCTCATTACAGGCGGCAACACACCTGCCGCAGAGGATACAGCGTGACATGTCCCGGATAATAAACGGATTGTCATCCTCCACCGGCAGGACCAGCGGTTCTCTGTGCCGGCCGCTGACACGGCCTTTCACCTGATACCGGTAGGCCAGGGTCTGGAGTTCACAATCTCCCCACACCGGACAGAGTTCCTCTTTTTTGTCATTTTCCATGGTGGCGATCTGAAAATCGGTCCAGGACTCATCTGCTGCAGACCCTATATCACAATTGTGGTTGCCGGAATCCAGCATCAGACCTATATAAATTTTGCGGTATTCCACAATCTGGGGGGATTCGGTGTGAATCACCATGCCGTTTTTCGCCGGCGTGCTGCAGGAGGACACCAGTTTTTTCCCCCATGATTCCTCGATTTCCACAATGCACACGCGGCATGCCCCTGTAGCCCTTGTGCCTTTCAGATGACACAGGTTGGGAATATCTATACTGTTTTGCTGTGCTATTTCCAGGATGGTCTGGCCGGGGTCGAAATTATATGCGTGCCCATTGATTGTGATAGTGTTCTGATCCATGGTGATTCCTTCCTTATTATTCCGTTCTGATCATCCTGCGCTTTACGCAAATAAACTCAAACGCATGTACCACAAGTCCCTGCCTGTGTCAACACAAACAGCTGGTTAAAAAAACCCTTATCAGGCGTTGATTCCTGTGTTTGCGGTGCCTGAAAAAAGGGAATCAGACCGCTTGCTTTGGACAAAAGGCACTGCCGGTAACGGCACTGTATTTTGTGAAAATGCAATCTTTGAACTGCTGAAAAAACAGGGATATGGTTGACATTTTGTCTGACAGATGATTATAGAGGTAAGGATTTGTCCGGACCTGACCGGAGACCTGAACAGAACAAGACAATTGCAGAC
>JAABSO010000002.1 GCA_011390335.1 Desulfotignum sp.
ACAGAACCAGGGTGAGAAGAGATCCGGCCGTGCAGATGCCGCCTCCACCGGTTTTTCTGAAAAAAATGCCCGTAACGAGTCTGACCGCTGCCTGCAATGCGGATTGATCTGTTATGAAAAAAACGGGGTGTCCTGAGACCCCCATAGAAAATTTTATACAGCAAGCAAATATGGGTAACGGAGTATTATGAGCCTTGAGCAGATACTGGTGGTTGATGATGAAAGGCGGATTGTTGAAAATATTTCGAAATGCCTGAACCGTGAGGGATTGGAAGTTGCCGGGGCGTATAACGGTACAGAAGCTGTCGCCATGTTTAACCGGCAGCGGTTTGATCTGGTTCTGCTGGACATCAATATGCCTGATATGGATGGATATCAGGTTATGGAACATATTCTGGGTGTGGACGATGAAGTGCTGATCGTTATCATGACCGGTTTTGCCTCGGTTGAATCCGCTGTCAAGGCACTGAAAAAAGGGGCCTGGGATTATTTGAAAAAACCCTTTGAGTACACAGACCTGGTTAAAACGGTCAAGAACGCCCTGGCCCAGAAAAGACTGCTGGCGGATAAAAAGGCTGTTTCCGCCCGTCTGGATGCCTCGGAAAAGCAATATGAAAACATGGTGAACAATTCCCCTGACTTGATTTTTACCCTGGATGAAGCCGGGTGTTTCACCTTTATAAATGACCAGTGCGAAAAATTGCTGGGAATTTCAAAAAATGATATGCTGGGCAACCGGTTTGAAAATTTTGTCCATAGCCAGGATCAGACAAAGGCGAGACAGTTGACATGGCCGGGACAGGACCGGTTTGGTACGTCCGGTGACCTGCAGATGAATTTCCGATTTAAAAAATCAGATTGTTCCGACACCTGCCATGATATTTTCATGGCCTATGCCTTTATGGAACTCAAGGCTTCCCCCATGCACCTGCCGGCAGGCGGAGACCGAGAGGAAATAAAGGGGGTGTATTGTGTGGCCAGGGATGTCAGTGAACGGATCAATCTGGAAGCCCAGCTGCGCCAGGCCCAGAAAATGGAAGCCATCGGTACATTGGCAGGCGGCATTGCCCATGATTTCAACAATATTCTCATGGGGATCCAGGGATATGCATCTCTGGTTAAAACCGGCTTTGACCGACAGAGCATTGAATTCAAGCGGTTGGCCAATATTGATGAATATGTGTCTTCCGGTGCTGAAATGTCTCGGCAGCTGCTGGGATTTGCCCAGAAAAACGGCCATGAAACCTGTCTTATCAATCTTAATTTTTTGCTGAAGATGTCGGCAAAAATGTTTGGCAGGACCAAAAAAGATATTATCATTGAACCGGTGCTGGAGAAAAAACTGTGGGGTACACTGGTGGATGAGGGCCAGATCAAGCAGGTGCTCATGAACCTGTTTGTCAATGCCTGGCAGGCCATGCCCCAGGGCGGCAGAATTACCATCATATCTGAAAACGTATGGATTGATCAGCAGCAAAAAGAAACATTCGGATTTCAACATGCAGGGGCCTTTGTAAAAATTACGGTCAAAGATAACGGCGTCGGTATGGATAAAGAGACCATGACAAGGATCTTTGATCCGTTTTTTACCACCAAGGAAAGGGGCCAGGGCACCGGACTTGGTCTTGCCATGGCATATGGTATTATCAAGCGCCATAAAGGGATGTTCAGAGTTGAAAGCACGCCTGGAGAGGGCAGTGCCTTCATGTTTTATCTGCCGGCCAAAAAAGCCAGCGTGGCAGCCCGGAAAAACCATAACAATATGGAAAAGATCATCAATGGGAAAGGCACAATTTTGCTGGTGGATGATGAAAAAGGGGTCATTGAGGTGTGTTCGGAGATGCTGGAATCACTTGGATATGATGTCAAGACAGCTTTCAGCGGTAATGAGGCACTCAAGATCATGCATATGGCCGGGAAAAAAATTGATCTGGTGATTCTGGATATGGTAATGCCTGAGATGAGCGGAAAAGAGGCTTTTGAAAATATCCGACGCATTCAGCCAAATGTCAGGGTTCTGGTTTCTTCGGGCCACAACAAGGAAAAGGAACTCAAGCAGATGATGAAAAATGGGTGCAGGGATTTTATTTTCAAGCCCTTTGATGTGGCCATGCTCTCGGAAAAACTCAATACCATATTCAACAACAATTGTTCGGAACCAGTCTGACAGTATCAAAAAGAAGTTATGATGAAAAGGGGCCGGGCATTTCTGCCGGCCCCTTTTCTTTTGTTACACTGGCTGGAAGGGTCTGTCTTGGTCTTACATTGGATCAACAGTCTGTTTCAGCCGGATTGCCCCTATTTGAATGCTTTTTCCAGATCCGGGACGATCTGTTTTTTACGGCTCATGATACCGGGAAGCCAGGCTTTCCCACCGGTCGGTGCCACGCCGAATGCTTTTTGCACAATTGATTCATCATCAGATGCGATCAGCAGTTCCGTGCCTTCCTTCATGATATCTGTGAGCATCAGCAGTACCGTATGGTGTCCTTTTTCAGCCTTGAGATCCTGGATATCCTTTTCCAGATCCGCCTTGATGCCGTCCACGATGGACAGGTCCACCAGTTCCAGCTGGCCGACGCCGACGCCGCTGCCGCTCATGTTAAAGTCTTTATAGTCACGGAAAACCAGTTCGCGAACAGGGGTGCCTTCCACAGCTGATTTTACCTTGAACATTTCAATACCAAGGGCTTCAAGATCACTTTCACCACAGATTTCTGCCAGTTCTGCGCAGACGGCTTTGTCATCATCCGTGCAGGTGGCGGATTTGAAGATAACCGTGTCTGAAAGAATGGCGCAGAGCATGATACCTGCGATATCCTTCGGGATATCGACTCCTAAGTATTTGTACATGCGGGAGACGACGGTACAGGTGCAGCCAACCGGCCAGATCCAGCACTCCAGGGGCTGGCCGGTGGTCACATCCCCTAGTTTGTGGTGGTCCACAATCCCCAGAATATTGGCTTCTGCCAGGTCAGCCGGGCTCTGGGCAAGGTCAGAATGATCCACCAGATACACATTTTTACCTGCATAGGCAGTTACCACTTCAGGTGCGGCCACACCGAATTTGTCCAGAACAAACCTGGATTCAGGATTGAGTTCACCCTGCATTGCCGGAGCAATGTCTTCGCCGAGTTTTTTCTTAAGATCTGCCAGTGCAATGGCTGCACACACAGAGTCTGTATCTGGATTTTTGTGGCCAAATACCAATGTTGTCATAAAAACCTCCTTACATAATTAGTGTCATATTTATACAAAGGGATGATGCCTTTTTCCGGCAGTCATCATTACATTTCAGAGTAGTTTTTCCCGGTAAAAACTGGGTCTATCCCGGCTAAAAACAGTGTATCTTATAAAATTAATTGGCCATATACACAAGAAAAATTTTAAAAATTCATACCGTTGGGCAATACCCCGCCCTGGTGGTGTCCTGTGCCCGGCCGAGATCCTGCGTGGGCCTTTCGCAGTGAGTAGCCGTTTTGGCAAAAAAGTATACACCCGGTGGAAGGATGTGTGTCCCCGGCAGTTTTTACCAGGCCCCCTCCGGCTCTGACGGTCCGTTCACAGCACACCACCAGGGGCTCCCACCGGGATTTCACCTTTGAGTCCCTCATATCATAAGAAAACAAGGAGATGAGTGATATACATTTTTATCCTTACTGGATTGTTGGTCCAGGTAAGTTCAGAACTCCTGACATATAGGACTTTATAATGCAACATACGCCATCACAAAAAGGTGTCTTAAATATGGTTGAGGCCATAAAATCCTTGATAAACGGAACTTGTGAGCATAATTATTCTGAATTGTGTTGCAAACCACTTTACGGCATTTCTTTTGAAAAAAACATTGATAATCAGCCTTTTTGACAAATGATGTCAGGAGTTCTGAAGTTGGTAATTAAACTACGGGAGACCAGCCCCGGGCAGGTTGTGTCGGTGCGTGTCATATTTTGGATCCGGTTTGTTACAAGTTGTTGGCGCACCGAAGCGTTAAGAACAGCAAACTGTCTGAGGACATACCTGCCCGCAGTTTTTGCTGTTTAGCGCAGGGGCGCTTACAACTTGTCAAACCAGTCCAAACCTGCGCGCACCGACACAGCCTGCCCGGGGCGGGTATTTAGAAAAAAAAACATCCGCAGTGGTTACTGCTGTGGTACAAATCTGGTTTTTTATCTGCCACGAAGATGGAAAGAGCATCAGGGCTTCTCATGAAATTTGCCGGCCATGGGCTTTGGTGTCTGGTCAAGGGCTGTCATCGGCAATAATCACTTTTATACCCAGTTCCTGGATCATTTTTTTAAAATCCGGTTTAATGCCTGCATCAGTGACCAGAATGTTGATTTTTTTGATGGGGGCGGTGACAAAATTGGACACAACGCCCATTTTGCTGTGATCCGCCGCCACAACCACAGGCCCCTGGGTTCTTTCAATCATCAGGCGTGTTACTTCGGCTTCCTGCTGGATAGGGGTGGTCAGACCGAACTTGATGCTCAATCCATCCACGCCGATGATGGCTCTGCTGCCGCATACCTTTTCCAAAACCGAGTGGGCCAGAGATCCGATAAGTGAATTGGACTGACGTCTGAAAACACCGCCGGTAAGGACCAGTTCAATATCAGGATCAGTGACTTCCAGGAGGGCATTGGCATTGCTGGTGATGACCCGTAGATCTTTCCCTGTCAGGTGCCGCAGTACCTGGGAAGTGGTGGAACCGGTATTCACAAGAAGGGTATCTCCTTTTTCCACCAGTTCATTGACTTTTTTGCCGATGGCTTCCTTTTCCAGCCGGTTGATCTGGTCTTTTTCCGTGTACAGGGGTTCGGTTTTCATGCGGTGGCGCAGTATAGCCCCGCCATGGGTCCTGTCCAGAATTCCCTGTTTTTCAAGGACATCCAGATCACGCCGGATGGTCAGCTCGGTTACATTGAACCTGCGGCTCAGGTCCAGTACCTTGACAACCCCTTTTTCTTTTATCAGGTTCTGGATCCGTGTCTGCCTGTCTGCTGGTATATAGGTTTGTCCCACAATTCACCTGAAATATTTTTTTTTATATGAAAGAACTTATCAAACTTGTTGGTTTCTTGCAATATGCGCTGCAGGTCTGCTTAGGGTGAAAGACCTTGGGCGGCCCATGGCCGGCACTGAAACAGTGCACACAATTGTCTGGATTTTCTGGTGTGCTGTTTTGTGTCACAAAAAGCCCCTGGCGGCAGCCAGTACCCGGACCGTCATATATGTGTATCACGGGCCGGGCAGGGGGTGCCACCAAGGGAGTGGCGCATCAGGTCAAACAGCTGCACGCTGCATTGGAACAGCCCCTGTCAGATGTGGATCCCCTGCGAATGCTCTTTGTTGCAGGGGATCCGCCTTAAACAGACCTGCTTTTGCAGCGGGTATGGTTATTCTTTCCAGGTCTTGATCAGTTCATCATAATCCACGGTTTGGCCTTTGGGTTTTTCATTGGCCAGTTTCGGTTTGGGAGAACCAGGCTGGTCCAGCCAGTAAGATTCATCTTTTTCAGGATTCATTTTGGGGCCTTTTTCGCCCTGAACACCAGATCTTTCGATTCTTTCCATTACCTTGTCCATTTCCCGGGCCAGGTTGTCCATGGCTTTGTCAACCGTTACTTCACCGCCGACAGCCTCTCCGATATTCTGCCACCACAATTGTGCCAGACGCGGATAATCCGGGACATTGGTGCCGGTATCGGTCCAGACATGACGTGCCGGGCTGCGGTAGAATTCCACCAGACCGCCCAGTTTGGGGGATCGTTCGGTAAAGGACTCATGCCGGATGTCGCTGTCTCTGATGGGGGTCAGGCCCACATGGGCTTTTTTCAAAGAGGTGGTCTTGGCTACGGTAAACTGGGCATACAGCCAGGCTGCCTTGCGCCGGTCCACAGGCGTGCTCTTTAACAGGGTCCAGGACCCGCAGTCCTGGTATCCTACCTTCATTCCTTCTTCCCAGTAAGGTCCGTGGGGAGAAGGGGCCATGCGCCATTTGGGGGTTCCGTCTTCATTGACCGTTGGTCCGGGGGCCACCATGTCAGGGATAAACGCGGTGTACCAGAAAATCTGCTGGGCCACGTTTCCTTTGGCCAAAAAGGGCAGGTATTGGTAAAAATCCATTCCCAGTGCGCCGGGAGGTGCGTATTTGCGCAGCCATTCCATGTATTTGCGCAGGGCATATTTGGCTGCCGGGCTGTTGGCAGCGCCGCCGCGGCTGACACTGGAGCCCACCGGGCGGTTGTTTTCATCCACACGGATTCCCCATTCATCAACCGGCAGGCCGTTGGGCAGGCCCTTGTCCCCGGCTCCGGCCATGGAAAGCCAGGCATCGGTGAACCGCCATCCCAGATCCGGGGCTTTCTTGCCGTAGTCGTTGTGCCCGTACACCGGCTGTCCGTCAATTTCTTTGACGTGTTCGGTGAAAAATTCAGCTATGTCCTCATAGGCAGACCAGTTGATGGGAACCCCTAAGTCATACCCGTAAATCTCTTTGAACTGTTTTTTAAAGTCTTCCCTGCTGAACCAGTCATACCGGAACCAGTACAGGTTGGCAAATTGCTGGGCCGGTAGCTGATACAGTTTGCCGTCCGGGCCGGTACCAAAATCCTTGCCGAAAAAATCATCAATATCCAGGGTGGGCAGGGTGACATCTTTGCCTTCGCCGGCCATCCAGTCGGTAAGGTTTACAGTGTGGCCATACCGCCAGTGGGACCCGATGAGGTCGGCATCGTTGATCCAGGCATCATAAATGTTCTGTCCTGACTGCCACTGGGTCTGGAGTTTTTCAATGACATCCCCTTCCTGGATCAGGTCATGGGTGACCGTGATGCCGGTAATCTCTTCAAATGCCTTGGCCAGGACCTTGGATTCATATTCATGGGTAGGAATGGTTTCAGAAACAACCTTGACGTGTATCCCTTTGAAAGGTTCGGCTGCCTTGATAAACCATTCCATTTCCGCAAGCTGTTCCTGTTTGGTCAAAGTGGAGGGGGTAAATTCTGCGTCAATCCATTTTTTTGCCGCGTCAATCCCTGCCTGGGCCGGCAGGGAGATCAAAAGAAATCCCATTCCCAGCAGGCATGCCAGGGCACCATTGCCCAGGCGTTTTCCAGCTAAAACTTTTTTCATAATAGATTCCTCCCAGGCCTTCATTATATTGGATAATGCATGGTCCGGTTCAGGGCTGAAGGCCTTGAAAAAGCGCTTGAACCGGCCTGTTTCCATGTGCTGCTATCCCCAGCGCATCACCACCCCCATCCAGAGGACGGCAATTCCCAAAGCAAACCAGATGGCCAGATCTGTCAGGCCGATCCAGGCCAGATGGATATAGGCGGAAACCAGAAGGCCGACAAAAAGCCGGTCTCCTCTGGTGGTGGCAATGGGCAGAAAGCCTTTGCGTTTGATGGTGGGACATTTTATTTCCCAGATGGTCATGCCCACCAGCATCAGGGCGATAAAAGAGAAAAAGGCTGCAGTGGGAGCTGTCCAGGCCATCCATTCAAGATTCATATCGCCTCCTTTTTATACACGTCCCAGGGCAAAGCCCTTGGCAAGATAATTTCTTACAAACCAGATAACCAGGGCGCCGGGAACGATGGTCAGTATGCCGGCAGCTGCCAGAAGGCCCCAATCCAGGCCCGAGGCGCTGACAGTGCGTGTCATGATGGCGGCAATGGGTTTGGCTGCCGTGGTGGTAAGGGTTCTGGCAAACAACAGTTCCACCCAGGAAAACATGAAGCAGAAGAATGCTGCAACCCCGATGCCGGACCGGATCAAAGGGATAAAAACAAAAAAGAAGAATCTGGGAAATTTATACCCGTCAATAAAGGCGGTTTCATCAATTTCCCTTGGGACCCCTGAGATAAACCCTTCCAAAATCCAGACGGTGAGGGGCAGGTTGAACAGGCAGTGGGCCAGGGCCACGGCAATGTGGGTATCAATGAGGTTGAAGGTGGAGTACAGCTGGAAAAACGGCAGCAGAAAAACAGCGGCCGGTGCCATGCGGTTGGTGAGCAGCCAGAAGAACACATGCTTGTCTCCGATAAAAGAATACCGTGAAAAAGCATAAGCAGCAGGCAGTGCCGTCACCAGACAGATCACGGTATTTAAGACCACATAGATGATGGAATTGATATACCCGGAATACCAGGAGGCATCGGTGAATATTTTCATGTAGTTGCCAAAGGTGATATCCGTGGGAATAAACACCAGTCTTGCCATGATATCGGCATTGGTGCGCAGGGACATGTTGAGCATCCAGTAGATGGGCAGCATGATCAGCACCAGGTAGGCAGCCAGGATGATATAGCGTTTTTTCATGATGATTCTCCTTTCCCCACATTGAGCAGTACCTGGTAAAACAGGTAACAAAAAAGCAGGACAATGAGAAAATAGATCAAAGAAAATGCCCCGGCCGGTCCCAGGTCAAACTGGCCCACAGCGATTTTGACCAGGTAGATGGACAAAAAGGTGGTGGCATTGCCGGGTCCGCCGCCTGTGAGAACAAAGGGTTCTGCATAGATGAGAAAGCTGTCCATGAAACGCAAAAGCAGGGCAATGGTGAGAACCCCGCGCATTTTTGGCAGCTGGATATACCGGAAAATGGCCCAGGCAGAAGCCCCGTCGATTCTGGCTGCCTGGTAATAGGCTTCCGGGATGGACCGCAGGCCGGCATAGGCCAGCAGGATCACCAGGGGGGTCCAGTGCCACACCTCCATGAGCATGAGGGTGATCCAGGCATGGAGTCCGGATGCGGTGTGGTCGAATGACCATCCCATGTCGTTGATGAGCGCACCCATGAGGCCGATATCCGGCCGTGTGAAGATGATCCAGATGGTGCCGATGACATTCCAGGGGATCAGCAGGGGCAGGGCAATCAATACCAGGCACACAGACGAACCCAGTCCTTTTTTCGTGGGCATGGTCAAGGCGATGGCAATACCCAGGGGCATCTCAATGAGCAGCACCAGACCGGAAAACAGCAGCTGCCGCCATAACGCATCATGAAGGCGCTGGTCTGTCAATACCTCTTTATACCACTCTGTCCCCACAAATATCCGCTGGCCCGGACCGAATATGTCCTGAATGGAATAGTTGACAACGGTCATCAAAGGGATAATGGCGCTGAAGGCAACAATGATAAAGACCGGTAAAATAAACAGCCACCCTTTGTTGTCCTGCCATTTTTTCATCTTTTGAAGGTCTCCTTAACTTTACAGGGATTTTATTTTAAGAGATGGTCGTTTTCAAACAGCCGGATCCATTTTTCCGGAAATGATACCCAGGCCATGGATCCGGGAACCGGATCATTTTCCGCTATTCTGGCCTTGATGATCTGGTCGGCGAATGCCAGGGTCACCACCCGGTAGCTGCCCTGGTCTTCCACTGACTGGACCGGGACCTGGAAACTGCCGGCGGTTTCCTGAACATGGATTTTTAGATAAAGGGGCCGGATTCCCAGTTCCAGGGACCCTGTGGCCCGGTTTCCCAGGGCCGCGGTATGGTCATCCACTGGAATGTGGAAACCTCCCACCCTGACCTGCTTGTTTTCCATGGTGCAGGGCAGAAAGTTCATGCCCGGGCTGCCGATGAAATATCCCACAAACCTGTGGTTGGGATATTCAAACAGTTCCTGGGGCGTCCCGATCTGGACTATCTTCCCTTCATACATGACAATGATCTGATCGGCAAAGGTCAGTGCCTCCACCTGGTCATGGGTGACATAAATCAGGGTCAGCTTGAGCTGTTCATGGATCTCCTTTAGCTTGCACCGCAGCTGCCACTTGAGCTGCGGATCAATGACAGTGAGGGGTTCATCAAACAGAATGGCTGCCACATCCTCCCGCACCAGACCCCTGCCCAGTGAAATTTTCTGTTTTGCATCCGCCCCCAGGCCCTCGGCTTTTTTGTGGAGCACGGTTTCCAGTTCCAGTATCCTGGCAACTTCCTTTACCCTGGGGGTGATATAGGCGTTGTCAAAGCCGCGGTTTTTCAAGGGAAACGCCAGGTTGTTGAACACCGTCATGGTGTCATAGAGAACCGGAAACTGGAATACCTGGGCGATGTTGCGTTTTTCCGGCGGCAGGTCCGTGACATCGGTTTCTCCAAACTTAACCCGCCCTTTGCTGGGCTTGAGCAGGCCTGATATGATGTTCAACAGGGTTGTCTTGCCGCATCCTGACGGTCCCAAAAGGGCATAGGCCCCGCCGTCATCCCAGATATTGTGAATGCGCTTCAAGGCATAGTCAGCATCGGTTTTTGCAAAGGGCAGGTAACTGTGGGCGATTTCATCCAGACATATTTGCGCCATCCAGATCTCCTTAACTAAATGTATTGGCCGTGCCGGGAGATATTAAAAGATCTCCTTTTTCCGAAAAAACAAAAAAGTTTGCAGGATTCATATGCACTGCGATATCAGAACCGATCTTCCGGGCGTCAATACCCACTTCATGGAGAACGGTCTTGTAGCCGCTGTACTGGAAATGGATAAAGGTTTCCGACCCGTTTATCTCTGATATTTCCACGGTTGCGTGAATTTTGACATCCCCGGGGTTCTGCTGGTGCAAGTATAAATGGTTGGGCCTGATCCCGATGTGATACCGGCCGGAAGAAAGGGATGCAATGGGGTCTGTAACAGCAATGGCAAGGTCATCACCCAGGGTCAGGTGTCCGTCTTTCAGCTTTGCTTCAAACAGGTTGATGGGAGGATCTGAGAGCAGCTGTGCGGTGTTTACCGTAGCAGGATTGCGGTAAACCTGTGCGGTAGGCCCGGTCTGGCGCACCCGGCCCTGGTCCATGACCACGATATTGCCTCCCAGTTTCAACGCTTCTGATGGTTCGGTGGTGGTGTACACCACAACACAGTCCCGTTTTTTAAATATGGCGGTCAGTTCTTCCAGCAGTTCTTCGCGCAGTTTGTAATCCAGGTTGACCAAGGGTTCATCCAGCAAAAGCAGCTGGCTGTCTTTCATCAAAGCCCTGGCAATGGCCACCCGCTGCTGCTGTCCCCCTGACAGTTCTGCAGGCATTCTGTCCAGCATCTCTTCCAGGTGCAGAAGCCTTGCGGTTTCCATCACCTTTTCTTTTATTCTTGCTTTGGGCTTTCCACTGATCTGTAAAGGAGAAGCAATGTTCTGGAAAACGGTAAAGGAGGGATAATTGATAAACTGCTGGTACACCATGGCCACCTGCCGTTTGCGCACGGATATGCCGGTGACATCCTCGCCGTCCATTACAATTTTTCCGAAGGTGGGGCGGTCCAGGCCTGCCATGATGCGCAGCAGGGAGGTTTTTCCGGCAAGGGTCCTGCCGAGAATAACATTTCTGGATCCGGATGCAAGGTTTAGGCTGATATCGGCAAGGTGCATCTCGCCTTCCACATATTTATTCACCTGGTCAAGAATGAGCCCCATACGTCTGCTGATGCCTCCTGAAAAGGGAGTTGGACCCGAACAGTTCAAAAGCGTTGGTGAAGCACAATTGTTCGGATATGTATGTTTGCATTGTGTTGATTTGTTATTAGACTTCCATGGGGAAGTCAAGAAAAAAAGATAAAAAAAAATAAAAAAGAATAAAATAAGTTGAAATTGTATGGTAAAAAGAATAAAAAAGAAACATTTAAAAACAAAAAGCGTCCCATGTTCAGGAACAGGCGCGTTTGTGGACCGCAGGAGGATACAAAGATATTACTGTGGAAACCCAGGTATTGATCATAGGGGGGGGCACAACCGGCACAGGCATTGCCAGAGATCTTTCTTTGCGGGGTATCAGCTGTATTCTCATCGACAAAAAAGATATCAATGCCGGTGCCTCTGGCGCCAACCACGGGCTGCTCCACAGCGGTGCCCGGTATATTTTAAAAGACAGTGAGACAGCTGTGGAATGCCGGCAGGAAAGCCTTCTGCTCAAACGCCTGGCCCCCCAGTGTATGGAAGATACCGGCGGGTTGTTTGTGGCATTGCCTGAAGATGATAATGCATATATTGCCCGGTTTCCTGAATTATGCCGCAAATACGGTATTTTCTGCAAGCCGGTTGATGCTGCACAGGCACTGCACATGGAGCCCTGCCTGGCACCGGATGTCAAAGCGGTGTTTGCAGTTCAGGATGCGGTGGTGGATCCGTTCAGGCTCTCTTTGGACAATGCGGCAAATGCCCAGAAAAACGGGACCCGTATCCTGCGCAATATTCAAGTGGAAGGGTTCATCTCCCATAAGGGCATAATTCAGGCGGCCAGGGTCAGGGACACCAGAACCGGTGACACCTTTCATATCGGGGCACTGCAGGTTGTGAATGCCACAGGGGCCTGGGCTGATAAGGTGGCTGCCATGGCAGGTGCCCATATTTCCATGCTCTATTCCAAAGGAACCCTGCTCATTACCCAGAGCCGCATCAACACCCGGGTGATCAACCGGCTGCGCCCGGCCTCAGATGCCGATATTCTGGTCCCCGGGGGCACGGTGTCCATCATCGGGACCACCTCCATGGAAATTGACAACCTGGATGATATCCGGCCCACCATGGATGAAGTGGATACCATCATCCGGCAGGGGGCTGTCATGGTACCGGCCCTTGCCACCACCCGGTATATACGTGCCTATGCCGGTGTCCGGCCCCTGGTGAAAAACGGCAGGGAAAAGGGCAGGACAATCAGCCGCAACTATACCCTTAAAAACCATGAAGCAGATGGATTGCAAAACTTTGTCACCATCACCGGCGGCAAGTTGACCACCTACCGCCTCATGGCGGAAAAGACCGCTGATATCGTGGCCGGACGTCTGAAAAACACAAAGCCCTGTGAGACCGCCCAACTGCCGCTGCCCCCCAGCCGGAAAGGGGAGTGGACAGAGCCGGGCAGATCTCCAAGGACCTGGGCTGCCCGGCCAAAGGATACATTGATCTGCGAGTGTGAAATGGTGTCTGAATCCATGGTGGACCGCATTGTTGAAACCCTTCTGGCAGAAGGCAATTCCCCCACACTGGAGGAGGTGGGTCGCAGAAGCCGCATCGGCAAAGGCCCCTGCCAGGGAACTTTTTGTTCCTTTCGACTGGCAGCCTATCTGTACCATACCGGGAACCTGGACAAAAAACAGGGGTTTTTTCAAATAAAGGCGTTTGTCAATGAACGGTGGAAGGGGTTGATGCCCCTGGTGCGGGACAAAGAACTTGCGCGCCTGGAGATGCAGGAGGCGTTTTTATGCGGCCTGTTCAATATGGAAGTGGATCCGTGAACCCAACCCATTTGCATACCGGACTGGCAGTGGTGGGATCAGGCATGGCCGGTATGGCTGCGGCCATATTTGCATACAACCGGGGGATCTCTTTTGTACAGGTGGGGCAGGCATCGGAACTCAGTTTTTCCAGCGGGTGCCTGGATCTGTTCAGCATCCTGCCAGGCAGGTTTCCAAAGGTCTTTGCCGATCCGTTTGTAGGGATTGATGCCCTGACAAAAAAAATGCCTCATCACCCCTACAGCCGGGTGACCCGTTCCCTGATCCGAGAGGCGTTTGCCGATTTCACCGATTTTATGGAATCTGCCGGTATTTATTATTATGGTCCGAAACAAAAGGATCAGAACACTTGGGAAAATCAGCATATTATTACTCCGGCCGGCACCCTGAAACCCACCTGGCAGGTCCCTGCAACCATGCATGCCGGGAGCCTTGCCATTGCCCGCAATCAGCGGATATGCATCGTTGACATCAAGGGCCTCAAAGGATTCGGGGCCAGGCAGATGGCCCAGACCCTGCAACCGCAGCTACCCTGTGTAACCGGTGCCACCATTGCATTTCCCGGCCGGGAAACCGTCAAAGATCTCATGTGCGAACGCCTTGCCTGGGACCTTGAGAACCCGAAGATTCTGGCACAGTTTATCAGCCTTTTGAAACCCCATGCAGACCGGGTAGACGTCCTGGGCCTGCCCGCCATCCTGGGTATGTACCGGTTTGAAAAACTGCACCGGACACTGGAACTGGCGTTGAAAAAACCCGTGTTTGAAATTCCCACCCTGTCACCGTCCGTGACAGGCATGCGCATGAAAGAAGCGTTTTTGAAAAAAATAACAGATCTTGGTGCGCACCATTTTCCTGTGGCAGTTTCAGACATTGTCCCGGATAAAGACGGGTTTAGATTTTTTGTAACCCAGGGGTTGCAGACCATAGAAATCCGGGCTGAAAACCTGGTTTTGGCCACTGGACGGTTCATGGGCAGAGGCTTAGGTGTCCGGGAGGAACAGGTAAAAGAGATGCTGTTTGATCTGCCGGTGACCCAGCCTGAAACCCGCGCAGGATGGCTTTGTCCTGATTTTTTTGACCCTGCCGGCCACCCGGTGAACCAGGCCGGTATTGAAACCGATGATTGGTTCCGCCCCCTGGGTTCAACCGGATCTGTGTTTCACCCGCGACTGTACGCCGCCGGCAGCATCCTGGCCCACCAGGACTGGAAAAGAGAAAAATCCGGGGCCGGCATTGCCATTGCATCGGCATTCAAGGCAGTGTCCCATATTGCCGGGAATACCCCTGTTCGACGGTCTGAAATGCGTTAGCCCTTTGGCAATAAATATCACCACCAACGATCTAAGTAACACAGGAAGGTTGAAAAAACGCATATTGCCGGACCACCAGAACCGACCACGCCTTGATTCTGATGTGTCTTGTGCCGGAGATCCGCCCCTGGTGGTGTCCTGTTCACGGCCGAGATCCTGCGTGGGCCTGTTTCAGAAAGGAGCAGTTTTTCAACAAGCGTGCCGCCGGTTCAAGGGTGAACGTCCCGGCATATTTTACCAGGCCCCCTCTGGCTCTGACGGTCCGTTCACAGGACACCACCAGGGGCTCCCACCGAGCTTTTACCTTTGAATCCCTTATATCATTAGAAGACAAGGGGAGAGAGTAATATACGATTTTACCTTTACTGGATTGCTGCTCCAGGAAAGTTGGTGATTAAGTTACGGGAGACTAGCCCCGGGCAGACTGTGTCGGTGCGCGTCATATTTTGGATCCGGTTTGTTACAAGTTGTTGGTGCCCCGAAGCGTTAAGAACAGCAAACTGTCTGAGGACATACCTGCCCGCAGTTTTTGCTGTTTAGCGCAGGGGCGCTTACAACTTGTCAAACCGGTTCAAACCTGCGCGCACCGACACAGCCTGCCCGGGGCGGGTGCTGATAGGAAACCATCCAGTGGTGCCTTATTCCGGCTGGCTGCGTTTCCATGCAAAGGATTTTTCCACGGCCTTTTTCCAGCCGGCATACAGCCGGTTTCGCAAAGACGCTTCCATATCCGGCTCCCAGGTGGTGTGCACCTGCCAGTTTTTCTTTAAAGATTGGGTGTCCGGCCAGAATCCCACTGCCAGGCCGGCGGCATAGGCTGCTCCTAATGCAGTGGTTTCCGTAATTTTGGGACGGATGACCTTTGTGTCTAAAATATCTGCCTGGAACTGCATCAAGGTGTTGTTCTCCACCATGCCGCCGTCCACTTTGAGGGATGTAAGATTCAGATTTTTACCGATATCTTTGGAAATGGCCGCCACAATGTCTTTGGTCTGGAAGGCACAGGCTTCCAGAACCGCCCGGGCAATATGGCCTTTGTTGGCAAACTGGGTCAATCCGGCAATCACGCCTCTGGCATCCGACCGCCAGTATGGGGCAAAAAGCCCGGAAAATGCCGGCACACAATAGACATCCCCATTGTCTTTTACCGTATTGGCCAGGGCTTCGATCTCCGGGGCTGTGGTGATCAGCCCGAGGTTGTCCCTCACCCACTGTACCAGGGCACCGGCATAGGCGATGGATCCTTCCAGCACATACACGGGTTTGTGTCCATGGATCTGGTACCCTAAGGTGGTGAGCAGGCCATGGTCTGAGAATGTGATGGTACTGCCGGTGTTGAACAATAAAAAACACCCGGTGCCATAGGTGTTTTTGGCTTCTCCCGGCGCAAAGCAGGTGTGGCCGAACAGGGCAGCCTGTTGGTCACCCAGATCCCCCCCCACTGTCACCGCGTATTTCAAGGGACCGGCGGCATCGGTTTTGCCAAATGCTTCCGGATCTGAGGAGGGAACAATCCGGGGCAGACAGTGGGCGCTGATCCCCAAGGTATCAAGAATATCTTTGTCCCAGTCCAGGGTCGTAAGATTCATGAGCAGGGTTCTGGAAGCATTAGTCACATCAGTTACATGGTACCCTTTTCTTGGTCCCCCCGTTAAATTCCAGATCACCCAGGTATCCATGGTGCCGAACAGGGCATGGCCGTTTTCCATAGCCTGTTTTACGGCCGGTACATGATCCAGCAGCCATTTTATTTTGGGACCGGAAAAATAAGTGGCTGTCGGAAGTCCGGTTTTCTGTCTGAAGCAGTCTTTGCCATAAACCGTATCCAGGTGACGGCAGATATCATCACTGCGGGCACACTGCCATACAATGGCATTGTACAAAGGTTTTCCGGTCCGTTTGTCCCAGGCCAGAACTGTTTCCCGCTGGTTGGTGATGCCGATGCTGCATAGGTCTTTGCCGGTAATACCCGTTTTTTCCATGGCCCTGGTGATGACCGTCCGGGTGTTGTTCCAGATCTGGGCAGGATCATGTTCCACCCATCCGGGTTGTTCACAGATCTGGTCATGTTCCAGTCTGCTTTCGGCGATGATGGTCCCGGTCTTATCAAAAATGATGAACCGGGTGCTGGTGGTACCCTGGTCAATGGATCCAAGATAGGTTGTCATGACATGCCTCCTTATAGAATAAATGGATGTCATTTTTGTTTTTTTTCTTTTTGCGCACTGCCATGGCTGTGGATTCTATAATCTGGTTTTTGGTTGTGCAAGGAAAATGTTTTTCCTGAGGCGGGGTTGAGCGATTTGTAAATGCTGTGGTATGCTACGACATGCATACCCGGCAGGTGCGGCAATCGATCATGGGGCAGGAAGCTGACTGTTTTTCCTGCTGTGCCCTGCGCCATTCTTTTACAAGAAACCTCAAGGATATGTGCTGGTCCAGGATATGCCAGGGCAAAGAAGGGGCAGGGGTATCACTGTCGCCGCATTCTGTCACACCGGGAATCTGCTTTTGGGTGTACACCACCTGGTGCACATATGCCAGGTGTTCTTTAAGCGCCCGTGCCCATCCATACCGGCATGCTGCTTCCAGAACATCTGCTGTGTGCCGGTCTCCTAAAGAGAGCAGGGCATTGATTTTCGCACTTTTCACAGATGCGATGTTCACCGTGACATTGGGGATTTTTTTAAGGCCCTGCCGGATGATGCCGGCCCTGTGTTTGAGGGTGGCAGCATCTGCCATGGCAGCCCATTGAAACGGGGTGCCGGGTTTGGGAATAAAGGGATTGATACTCAAGGTGATGGCGCCCATGCGCCCTTTTTTTTGGGAAACAATCAGAAACCGTTCCTTGATCTTTTGGGTCAACCTGACAATGGCTTCAATGTCTTCATCGGTTTCAAAGGGCAGGCCGATCATGAAATAAAGTTTCAGGTTCAAGATTTTTTTTTCCACCAGTTTTTCAACAGCTGCAAGGATATCCTGTCGGGACATCTTTTTATTAATGATATGCCGCATGCGCTCAGATCCGGCCTCGGGTGCAATGGTGGCGGTTTTTACCCGGGAGGCGGCCAGCAGGTCGATCATCTGGTCATCCAGTTTGTCTGCCCGCAAAGAGGAAAAGGAAAGAAAGGACCCGTTTTTGGTGCCGTGGCTGCAGATGGCGGCAATGTCCGGGTGGTCCAGAATGGCTGACCCCACCAGCCCGATTTTATCAGTTTTGCCCAGCGCCTTGTCCATGGCCGTAAAGATGGTGTTTTTGGGATAGATCCGGGGGGGGCGGTAAATAAAGCCGGCAGTGCAGAACCGGCAGCCATGGGGACAGCCTTTGAGAATTTCCACCAGAAATTTGTCTTTAAAGGCAGTGCCGGCTGTCAATACACAGGTATGGGTCTGGACAGCATCCAGGTTTTTCAGCAGCTGGACCTGGATTTTTGTAGAAGAGCCCTCTGTTTGGATACCGGTGCGGACCTGTTCAGAAGGGATTGCATATAAAAAAGGCGTATGAAGTGCCGGTACATAGGCACCGGGCAGGTGTTGTTCCAGACAGTTGAGCAGATCGGTCCGGCTTTTGTGGACATGAAAGACAGAAAAAAAGCCGGGCACCAGGCATTCCGCTTCCCCCAGCAAAAACAGATCCATGAATGGCGCAATGGGTTCCGGGTTGATAAAGCAGGCTACCCCCCCTGCAGCCACCAGGGGATGGGTGTGATTGCGGTCATATGACCGCAGGGGGATGCCTGCATCCAAAAGCAGTTGTACCAGATGCACAAAATCGTTTTCAAATGAGATGGAAAACAAAATGATGTCAAATCGGTCAAGGGACAAACCGGTTTCACAGCTTTTTGCAGGCATTTTGGCCTGTCCCGGTGCGGGCAGGAACACCCGTTCACAGGCCACTGTTTCCTGCTGGTTGGCCAGCTGGTACACCCGTTGAAATCCCAGGTTTGACATGCCGGTCCTGTATGTGTTGGGATAGACCAGGGCCACCCGGGTCAATCCTTTTTCCAGCTTGCAGATGGCCCCCTGTTCCAGGGAGGTGTCATCCCGGACCGGCTTGCGCCGCTTTTTCACGGATCAGTCAGCTTTTCTTCTCAAAAAGGTCGGCACCTCCAGATCATCCTTGTCAAAAGCAGTATTGCTGTATGGCTGGGTTATGTCTTCTCCCCCCACCACCCGTTTGCGGGTGACACGGATCGGTTCCTCAAATTCATTCCAGTTGGCCAGTTCCTCTTGGGTGGGGTTTCGCACCTGTCCCCTGGCAATGGAACCATCTGCCCAGGCCTGGTTCACCGCCCGGGTCTGGACAGCTGCCTGGCCGCCATGGGCCTGGTGATAAACCGGCTGGGATTCATATGCATGGACCGGTGTCTGGGTCGGGGGCGCAAATCTGTGCATGTTTTCGGCCAGCTTGGGTTCATCCGTGCCGATACCTGTGGCAATAACTGTAATGCGGATTTCATCTCCCATGGTTTCGTCAAAGGTCTGTCCCCAGATGATTTCAGCATCATCGCCCACTTCCTGGTAAATCCGGTCTGATGCCTCGGTCATTTCATCCAAAGTCAGATCTGAGGAAGAGGTTATGTTCATGAGCACTCCTTTAGCCCCTGAAATGGAGATGTCTTCCAGCAGGGGATGGGAAATGGCTTTTTCAGCAGCTTCGGTGGCCCGGTTTTCTCCGGATGCGATGCCGATGCCCATGAGGGCCTTGCCAGCCTTCTGCATGGTGGTTTTTACATCGGCAAAATCCAGGTTGACATGGCCGGGCATCATGATCAGATCGGTGATGCCTTTAACGGAATGGTGAAGGATCTCATCCGCCTTGATGAACATATCTACCATTCTTGCCCCTTTGGGAGCAATTCCCCGGAGCCGGTCATTGGGTATGGTGATAACCGTATCAGTAATTCCATGGAGTTTCTCAAGTCCTTCTAAGGCCTGACGCTCCCGTTTTTTGCCTTCAAAGGAAAACGGTTTGGATGCCACTGCCACCGTAAGCACCCCGAGGTCCTTGCAGATTTCAGCAATAACCGGGGCTGCACCTGTGCCGGTACCGCCGCCGAATCCTGCTGTAATAAAGACCATGTGGCTGCCCTCTAAGGCCTCTCTGATCTCATCCATGCTTTCCAGGGCCGCTTCTCTGCCGATACCGGGATCAGCCCCTGCCCCTAAGCCTTCAGTGAGGGATTTTCCCAGCTGGATTTTGATTTCTGCATGGGATGTTTCCAGAGCCTGGGCGTCGGTGTTGGCCGCAATAAATTTGACCCCCTGGAGTTTTGCATTGATCATGTTGTTGACTGCATTGCCGCCGGCACCGCCTACACCGATAACCTTGATTTTTGCTGACCCGTTGCTTTCTACATAAGAAAAATTCATTTCCACCTCCCTGTTTGTTTATATGATGTCCTTAAACCATTGTTTCATTCGTTTTAATATGGGGCCCAGCCCGGAGGCCGGTGTTTCTGTAATGGGCAGTTTGCAGGTGGCATTGCTGCCGAAAATAACCAGGCCTACGCCGGTGGCATAGGCAGGATTTTTTACAATATCTTTTAAACCGCCGATTTTGTCAGGTTCCCCGATTCTGATGGGAACATTGAAGACCGATTCCGCAATTTCCGTAATGCCGTCCATGACCACACTGCCGCCGGTGAGAACAAATCCGGCGGGAAAAGCGTTTTCCAGGCCGTTTGAAAAAAGTTCTTTTTTCAGAAGAGAAAATATTTCCTCCACCCGGGGTTCCAGAATTTCCGCCAGAATTGCCTTTGACAGTTTTTTGGGTGCCCTGCCCCCCACGGCCGGCACTTCAATGGTGGCACCGTTGCGTACATGCTCCGGCATACAGGTGCCGTGGTCTATTTTGATTTTTTCCGCTTCAGGCAGTGGTGTCCGCAGGCCGATGGAGATGTCATTGGTCAGGTTGTGCCCCCCCACGGTCAATTCATAAATAAATTTTACATTGTTGTCCCTGAAAAGGGCCAGATCGGTTGTACCGCCGCCCATATCAGCCACCACACACCCCAGTTCCTTTTCTTCTGCACTGAGGACAGCCTGGCCGGATGCCAGGGATTCCAGGACAATGTCACATACCTCCAGACCGGCTTTGTTGCAGCATTTGACAATGTTTCTGGCAGATGATACAGCGCCTGTGACAATATGGATTTTGGCCTCCAGCCGGATGGCGGTCATGCCCACAGGATTCTGTATGGATGCCATGTCATCAACGATAAATTCCTGGGGAATGACATGCAGAATTTCTCTGTCCGTGGGAATGGCAACCGCTTTGGCCGCATCAATCACCCTGTCCACATCATTCTGGGTAATTTCTCGGCCTTTGATGGCTATAATACCATGGCTGTTGAATCCCTTGACATGGTTGCCGGCAATACCCACATATACCGAGGAGATGTCACAGCCCGCCATAAGTTCGGCTTCCTGGACCGCTTTTTTTATGGAGTCCACGGTGGATTCGATATTGACCACAGATCCTTTGCGCAACCCTGTGGAGGGATGGGAGCCCACACCGATGACATTGATCTCGTCATCCAGCATTTCCCCCACAACTGCGCAGATTTTGGTGGTCCCGATATCCAGGCCCACAATAATTTTTTCATTTACCTGCAAAATCAAACCCCCTTTTCTAAGTTGCTGGGCAGGGTATCCATGTCTGCTGTTTTGACAAAGACCGTATCAATATCAAAAAGGTCCATGGTACAGATGGTTTTTTCGGGTATATTGGCGGTGATGTACCGGCTGATTTTCCGGGCCTTGATCAGTTTTTTCTGGTAATCATCAAATCCCAGATGTAGCGGTATGAGGCTGTTTTCAGTCATGGGAACCTGGTTGAAAACATCCGGCACCTCAATGGTGATACCTGTGTGTTCATCCCCTTTAATGGAAACGATGGTATGGGGGATCTGTTTGTGGAGAAGGTCCAGAATGGAGTTGAACAAAGGGCCCTGAAACAGATACCGGTCTTCTGCCAGGGTAAGATCCACTCCTGTGATCACCGGCAGATGCAAAGCATTGTCTTGATCCGGGTCATACTCCTTAAAGGGTTTTCCCTGGGTGTTGATGAGAATATCTGACAGGTTTTCAATAGATACAATCGCCAGGGGTTCTTCTTCAACAATGGATACATTCAGGGTAAAAAACAGGGACCTGCGAACAGCAGCTGCCGCAATCCAGGGATGGGCTGCAATTTTCTTTTCCATGGCAAACAGGTTCACCCCGAAGAAATTGGATGGCGCCTCAAGGCCGGCAAGGGCCAGTATTTCGTCTTTTGGCACCCGGTTTTCCCCGGATACGGCAACCTTTTTTATGGTAAAAAAAGGACTTTGCACCACCACATCATGGGCAAAAACAGCGGCAATGCTCAACACACATACCAGGACAGGCAGGGCAGCTATTTTTAACAACTGCTGCCGGTTGGTTCTATGCATGAATCCCGGGCTGTCAGATTTTTTTTTGTAGCGGTTCTGTTTGACTTTTTCATTCATTTTTTTTCTCCCCTGTTTCCTGTCACCTTTACTTCTGTTTCAAGCATGATGCCATAGCGGTCAAACACAGTCTTTTGAATCCGTTTTTTAAGGGCAATGATCTCCTGGCAGGTGGCGCTGCCGCAATTGACAATATAATTGGCATGTAAATCAGACACGCGTGCATCCCCGCAGAAGGCCCCTTTGAGTCCGGCATCCTGGATGAGTTTTCCTGCAGAAGATTTTGGGCCCGGGTTTTTAAAAAAACATCCGGCACTGGGCAGGTGCATGGGCTGGGTGTTTTGTTTGTGTTTCATATTGGCTGTAAAGGTCTTTTTGACCGTTTCCGGATCTCCGGGTGTCAGGGCAAGAACGGTTCCCAGTATCAGATGGTTGTTAAGTTCAAGACACCGGTAGGTGAATACAAGATCCTGTTTTGTTACGGTTTTTACAGCCAGGGTATCCAGGTTTAGAATATCCAGACAATGAACTTTTTTGCAGATACCCTGTGAGGCTGTGCCGGCATTCATCATCACCGCCCCCCCTATGGTGCCGGGAATCCCGGCACAAAATTCCAGGCCGGTCAGGCCGCAGGTTACCGTGTATCTGCACACCGCTGACAGGCGTTCGCCGGCATCTGCATACACAAGGATGGTGTCATCAGGTCCTTTTTTTTTAGACCGGATTTCAGAGACAAGATGCGAAGTGACAACAACAAGGCCCCGGATACCCTTGTCTGATACCAGCAGATTGGAACCGCCCCCCACCACTGTTACCGGCACTGATGCATTTTTGGCTGCCGCCAGGATTGCCAGCAGTTCCTGCCGGTTTTTTGGCACAGCCAGCAGGTCTGCCGGGCCCCCGACCTTGAACCGGGTGTATTGTTTCATGGGCACATCTGCTGACACCTGAAACGCTTTTTTTATCTTTTCTATGCCGGATTGCAGATTCATGTGATCCTATAAAATCTCCACCAGTTTTTCGCCCAGGGTGTAAATGTCACCGGCGCCCAGAGTGAGGACCACGTCATTGGGTTTGCATTTATGGGTGGCCATGGACAGGGCCTGGGTAAAATCCGGGGCATAAGATACATTCTTGTGTCCATGATCCTGGATACCCTGGCAGAGATTTTTAGAGGAAATCCCGTCAATGGGGGTCTCACTGGCTGCATAAATTGGTACCAGGATCAGGATGTCTGACTGGTAAAAAGCACGGACAAATTCGTTGAACAATGCCCGGGTCCGGGTATATCTGTGGGGCTGGAATATGACCACCAGGCGTTTGTCCGGATAGCTTTCCCGCACCGCCTCGAGGGTGGCTACAATTTCGGTGGGATGGTGGCCGTAATCATCCATCACCATTATCCCCTTTTTTTCTCCTTTGATTTCCAGACGGCGCTTCACCCCTTTTATCTGTTCTAATGCCTGTTTGATAATATCAAAGCCGATTTTCAACTCCAGGGCAGTGGCGATCCCTGCCAGGGCATTTAAAATATTGTGCTGGCCGGCAATGTTGAGAACAATTTCCCCGAGATCCCGGGTATGCTGGCAGACCATGAAATGGCTTTTGCCATTTATGAAGCGGATATCTTTGGCCCGCAGATCTGCCTGGGCTGCCATGCCAAAAGTGGTATGCCGCACAGTAACCCTTGGCAGAATATCCTGGATATGTTCATTGTCCAGACACAGGATGGCCAGCCCATAAAACGGCACCGAGTTGATGAACTGGACAAATTTGTCCTTGATATCTTCAATATCTTTGTAAAAATCCAGATGTTCCAGATCTATATTGGTTACCGCTGCAATGGCCGGGGAATATTTGAGAAATGAGCCATCGCTTTCATCTGCTTCTGCCACGATAAAGTCACCTTTTCCGTGAAGGGCGTTGGTGTCCAGGCCCATGAGCAGACCGCCGATCACCACTGTGGGATCCAGTCCTGCTGTGTTGAGAATTTGAGAAATCATGGCAGTGGTTGAGGTCTTGCCGTGGGCACCGGATACGGCAATGGCATATTTTATGCGCATGAGTTCGGCAAGCATTTCAGCCCTGGGGATGATGGGGATGGACAGTTCTCTGGCTTTTATCACCTCCGGGTTTTCCGGGGAGATGGCGGACGAGGTGACAATGACGTTTGCCCCTGCCACCTGTTTTTTGCTGTGGCCTTTAAAAATACTGGCCCCTTTGTCTGATAGGCGCTGTGTGATGGCAGACAGTTTCAGGTCAGACCCGGAAACGGTATATCCCAGGTTGATGAGCAGCTCTGCTATCCCGCTCATACCGATGCCGCCGATGCCGACAAAATGTATATGGTAGTCAGTCTGGTACATGGGTCAGGTTTCCTTTATGTCAAGAATATGGGCGGCAATGTGATCTGCTGCATGGGGTCTGGCCATCTGTTTCATGGCTCCAGCCATCCGTTGCCGCCGGTCAGGATCAGATTTCAATGCCAGAACTGCCTGGCCCAGGGCATGACCCGACAATTTATTGTCTGCCATGACAAGGGCTGCGCCTGTGTCTGCCAGAGACCTGGCATTAAAGCTCTGGTGGTCATCTGCAGCATGGGGATAGGGCACCAGAATGGCAGGGACACCCTTGATGGCCAGCTCTGAAATGGTACCTGCCCCGGCCCGGCAGATGACCAGGTCTGCCTTGTCCATAAGGGCCGGCATATTGTGGAAAAATGCCTGGACCCTGGCCCTGATTTCCAGTGATTGAAACGCATTTTTGATGCGGACTTCATCTGCAGTGCCGGTTTGAAGGATGATAAACAGGTCTCTTGTGCCTGTCAGATCCTGTGCCATGTCAATCACCGCCTGGTTGATGCTGGATGCCCCCTGACTGCCGCCGGTAACCAGAATGATAAAATCATCTGCTCTGATTTCTGAAAGCCATGGTGCATCCATGTGCTGAACCGGACCTTTTTCTCTGACCGGATTTCCCACAAACCGGGTTTTGGGGGTATGGGCCATGCCCCGGGTGGATGCAAAGGCCGTAAAAATCGTGCCGCAGAACCGGGCCAGCATCCGGTTGGTTATGCCCGGGATTGCATTCTGTTCCTGAATGGCGGTGGGTACCCTGAGAATCCAGGCAGCCAGCACCACGGCAAAGGAGGAAAACCCGCCAACTCCCAGGACAAAATCAGGTTTGAACCGCAGGATAATGACCATCGCCTGGCACAAAGAGACCAGTACCATGGCAAGACCGTACAATTTTGTTAAAAGCCCCTTGCCTTTGACAGGATGTGCACTGATGGATGTATGGTCAAAGCCATAGGTTTTTAAGGTGGAGACTTCAAAGGGGGTGTTGGTGCCTACAAACAGAATTTGCACCCCGGGCTGCAGTTTGTGAAGGGCCTGGGCCACCGCAATACCCGGAAACAGATGGCCCCCTGTTTTTCCGCCGGCAATGATGATGTTGCACCTTCCTGTCATGACCGGTCCTTTCTGTCTGTGCGGGTTGACGTCCCGATATTCATTAAAATGCCCATGGCTGCCATGTTAATCACCAGGGATGTGCCGCCGTAACTGATAAAGGGAAGGGTCAGGCCTTTGGTGGGAAAAACGCTCAAGGCTACACCGGTGTTGATAATAATCTGGAGCCCCAAATACAGGGTGAGCCCGGCTGCCGCTATGGCGCCGAACATGGTGTCAGCGTTTTTGGCAATGTTGCAACCCCTGATCAGGATAATGCCGTACAGCCCCAGTATGGCCAGAACCCCTGTCAGACCCAGTTCTTCTCCGATAATGGAAAAAATAAAATCTGTGTGCGGCTCCGGCAGATAATGCATCTTCTGCATGCCCAGACCGATCCCCTGTCCGAACAGGCCCCCGGCACCAAAGGCCTTGAGTGAATGGGTAATCTGGTATCCGGCATCAAAGGGATCTTCCCAGGGGTTCAAAAATGTCAGAATCCTGGCAAGCCGATATTCTACTTTGTATACCAGAAAATATACGATCGGTATCACCAGGGGCAGTGGGCACAAAAGATGCAGTATTCTTACCCCGGCCACGAACATCATGCCCCAGCAGATCATTCCCAGAACCACAATGGTGCCGAAATCCGGCTGAAAAATTATCAGCAGGGAAAAAAGGCCGAATATAAGGGCATGGGGAACAAAACCCACGGAAAAATCTTTGATCATGGGTTGTTTTTTGGACAGGCTGTAAGCCAGAAACAGAATCAGTGCCAGTTTTGCAAATTCCGCAGGCTGAAACCTGAGTATTCCCAGATCCAGCCACCGGCTGGCCCCGCCGGCCCTGATGCCCAGATCCGGTACCAGCACCGCTGCCAGAAGGCCAAAGGAAGCCATAAGGATGATATAGGCAAAGTGTTTGTAAAGACGGTAGGGGAAGGATGCAGCCACAAAAAGCACACACAGGCTGATACCGAAAAATATGGACTGGCGCTGCATGTAGTAGAACAAGGTGTTATGGGTCTGCATGGAGATGGCGGAAGAGGCGGAGTAGACCATGACAATACCGATGCAGCACAGAATCAGTGCAGGAAAAAGCAGGGCTTTTTCCCTGAAAACCGGATGCATGTGCCGCAAGTTATCCATTGTATCTGTGCTCCAGTTCGGTGACACAGAAAATAAAATCATCTCCCCTGTCCCCGTAGCTGTCATACATGTCAAAACTGGCACAGGCAGGGGAGAGCAGTACCACATCTGCGGGCCTGGCAGCATCAAAGGCATCTTTTACCGCTTGTTTCATTCCTGAGACACAGGTGACTTTGCACACTTTGGAAAATACCCGGACAATATCCTGGGCAGCCTCACCCATGGCAATGATCTGAACCACTTTGGTTTTTACTGCCGACAAAAGCAGGGCAAAATCCGTGTCTTTTTTCCTGCCCCCGAGGATAAGGACAACCCTGTTTTCAAAAAATTCCAAAGCCCGGATAACAGCATCTGTGTTGGTGGCTTTGGAGTCATTGTAAAATTGTATGTCATTGATACGTGCAACAAAGGCCATGCGGTGGGGCAGGGGCGTAAAGGCTGTAACAGCAGATGCAATTGCCCCGGGATTTGCCCCGGCACTCAGGCCTGCCAGGGCTGCGGCAGCAATATTTTCCAGATTGTGGGTGCCTGGCAGATTTTTCAGGTTTTGGCAGTCAATGCGCACTGGCCGGTCTGCAAATTTTTCCGGCAGGATCAGGTCAATGGCCTGGTCGACGATCCTGGCGCCCTTTATGATGGTGTGGCCAGAGTTGGAAGAAAATTCATACACCCCGGCTGCCAATCCAGGTCTTGCACAAAAGGTATCTGATATGCCGGCGTTGATGATGGCTGTATGGGTTGGGGCCTGGTTTCTGAATATGGACCACTTGGAACGGGCATAGTCAGCCATACTTTCATACCGGTCCAGATGGTCCGGTGCCAGGTTCAGCAGAACAGCCGTCTCAGGGGCGAAGTGTCTGGCAAGATCCAGTTGAAAACTGGAAATTTCCGCCACCACCACCTGGGACGGCTCCGGGTTCATGAGATATTCCACTAAAGGGGTTCCGATGTTTCCTCCCATAAATGTGGGTATGCCGGATGCGATAAGTATGTCCCGCACCAGGGTGGTGACGGTGGTTTTTCCATTGGTGCCGGTAATGGCCACCATGGGGGTTTTGTTATATCGGTAAAAAATGTCCAGGTCACCCAGAAGGGGTACGCCCAAAGATACTGCTTTTTGCACCAATGGCATGTTCAGAGGGATTCCGGGGCTTACCACAATGGCATCTGCCCGGTTAAAGGTGTTCTGGTCATGGAACCCGATCTGGGTGTCAATTCCCAGGCGGTTGAGTTCTTTTGCATTTTTTGCTGCAGCAGGATCAATATCCGTGGCCTTGACAGCGTATCCCTTAGCAGCAAGAAAACGGGCCATGGAAAGGCCGGACCTTCCCAGACCGAGAACCAGTGTGTATGATTTTGGGGATACCTGCATGTATTTTACCTTATCTTTAATGTACCCAGTGAAATGAGGGCCAGGGTAATGGAAATAATCCAGAATCTGACAATCACCTTGGATTCGTGCCAGCCCTTGAGTTCAAAATGGTGGTGCAGGGGCGCCATTCTGAAGATGCGTTTTCCCTTGGAAACTTTAAAATATCCCACTTGGATGATTACTGATAATGCTTCTATGACAAACAGTCCCCCCACAATGAGCAGCAGGATTTCCTGTTTCACCACCACGGCAATGGTACCCAGAATGGCCCCTAAAGGGATGGAGCCGGAATCACCCATGAATATCTGGGCCGGGTGGGCATTGAACCATAAGAACCCTAAGCCTGCCCCCGCCAGTATGCCGCAGACCACTGAAAGCTCCCCGGCCGACATGATATGGCGCACATGCAGGTACTGGGCAAACTGGGCATGGCCGGCCACATAGGCAAAAAACATATAGGTGACAGATGCCACGATATAGGGACCGATGGCCAGTCCGTCCAGGCCGTCGGTGAGGTTCACGGCATTGGAAGTGCCCACAATAACCAGGCAGGCAAAGGGGATGTACCAGATACCCAGATCCGGGAAAAAATTTTTGAAAAACGGGATTGTCAGGGTGGTGTCAAAATCAGGGCTGAAAAAGATGAGCAGGCTGATCACCAGTCCGCATACCACCTGGATAAAAAATTTTCCTTTTGCCGTGAACCCCATGTTTCTTTTTTTGACCTGCATGAGGTAATCATCCACAAATCCGATGGCCCCGAACAGGAGAAGGGTGAGCAGAAGAATGGCCACATAGTGGTTGGACAGACTCCCCCAGAGTACTGTTGCCATGAAAACCGAAAACAAAATTAAAATCCCCCCCATGGTGGGGGTGCCCTGCTTGCCCAGATGGGTCTGGGGGCCGTCGGTCTGGATGACCTGCCCGACCTGCATGGCAGCCAGCTTCCTGATCACAAAGGGGCCCAGAACAAAACAGATCAAAAAGGCGGTCAGCCCCCCGTAAATGGTCCTGAAGGTGATATACCGGAAAATGTTCAAAAAGGTGAACTGGTCATGCAATGGGTATAAAAATTCATACAGCATGGGCTAAACCTTTTCTTGTTTCCGGGATACAGCGGTCATGAGGCTTTCCCAGTACTGAATAATGGTTTCCATGGCCATGCCCCTGGACCCTTTGACAAGGACCCAGTCGTTTTGGCCTGCATGGGCCAGGGCATGGCCTGCGATTTCCTGTTTGGTGCCGGAAAATATCCGGTCCCGGGCCATGCCGTTATCCACAGCCCCCCGGCTGGTATGGCTGCTGTGGGGGCCATACAGATACAGCCTGTTGATGCCCAGTTGTGCCGCTTTTTTGCCCACGGCATAATGAAGATCTTCTGATGCCTCTCCCAGCTCCAGCATATCCCCGAGTATGGCAACGGTCCGGGCCTTTCGACCCTCACCGGATGCGGCAGCCTGTGCTGAAAGCGTTTTCAGGGCCTGGGTCACAGAGGCGGGGTTGGCATTATAGGTGTCATCAATAAGCTTTATGCCGTTGGCAAGACAGCGGATATCCATTCTGCCGGATGCCGGGGCAAAAGCGGCCAGACCTGCCTGCATGTCACAAATGGCGATGCCGGCTGCTGATGCGGCAGCCAGGGCAGCCAGGGCATTGTTGACCATGAACCGGGCTGGGGAGTTGATATGAAACCGGGCTGAGGTATTATTGACTGTTGCCGTAAACCAGGTCCGGTTTTCAGAAACCTGGATATCTGTGGCTGAAACATCGGCAGTTTCACAGGATCCAAAAGAGAATACCTGCGTGATATCCAGATTTTTTTTTGCCCCTTTTTTCAGAATATGTGCCCTGGGATCATCCCCAAAAAATATGGCAGTGCTGTTTTTTTGTGCATGGTCAAAAATCTGGGCTTTGGCAACGGCAACATTGTCGGCTGTTTTCAGCCCTTCCAGGTGGGCGCCGGATGTGTTGGTGACCACGGCAATGTCAGGACAGGCAATGGCCGACAGCCGTTTCATCTCGCCTGCCTGGTTCATGCCCAGTTCCACCACTGCCCATTGGTGGGCACGAGAAAGGGATAAAAGGGTTGCAGGCACCCCGATTTCATTGTTGAAATTTTTCTGGGTGGCCAGCGTGTCAAAGGATGTTTCAAAAATTTTTGTTGCCATTTTTCTTGTGGTGGTTTTGCCGTTGGATCCGGTGATGGCCACAACTTTGACCCCGGAGCGCAGCCGCTGGAACCGGCCCAGCTTGCCAAATGCAGCCAGGGTGTCAGGGGTTTCAAACAGCAGCATTCCTGTTTTTTGTGCCTGTTCCCATATCCTGTCACCTAAAGTCTGGTATGTTCCGGTCCGGGCTACAAATGCCTGTATGCCTTTGTTTATAAGATCCGGAATAAAATCATGGCCGTCAAATGTTTCCCCTGTCAGGGCCACAAAGATGTCATTGGTTTTTATGGTCCGTGAATCGGTGCTGATGCCGGCAAAAAAGGTGTCTGCATCCAGGGTGTCCAGAGCCGGGGAGGTGCCAAGGGCAGTTTCCAGATCCGTCCTGCTCCAGGCAATGGGAGAGAACCTGTCGGCAAATGCTTTGCACGCATCCTGCAGTTCTTCTTTGTCATCAAAATGAATGGTGCCGCTGTTGGTTATCTGGTAGGTTTCATGCCCTTTGCCCGCAGCCAGAATGATGTCATTGGGCCGGGAGATCATCACAGCGGTGTGCAGCGCCTTTTTGCGGTCCACCTGTTGAATAACGCCTCTGGCGGGTGCTTCAGCCGTTGCACAGGGATCATTGCATACTTCGCCGAAAAAAGGATCGGCTGTGATCCCTCTCATGATATCTGCCACAATCTGCTCCGGGTTTTCGGTTCTGGGATTGTCTGATGTTACAATGGCCACATCACTGTATCGGCAGGCAATTTTTCCCATGAGGGGGCGTTTGGACCGGTCCCTGTCTCCGCCGCATCCGAATACGGTTATCAGGCGTTTGGGGGCCCGCTGTTTCAGGGTCTTCAGAGTGGACTCCAGGGCATCCGGTGTGTGGGCATAGTCCACAAACAGATACCGGTTTGTGGTGGTGCCAACCTTTTCCAGACGGCCCGGCACCCCTTTGCAGTCGGCAATTCCCTGCTGGATGTGCAGAGGAGAAACACCCAGGCCATATGCTGCGCCGGCGGCACACAGGATGTTTTCCAGGTTGAACGATCCTGTGAGGGTGGAGGCAAAGGAAAAAGCATCCTTTTTCAGGCAGATGCGGCCGCAGATTCCCTGGATGGTGTCAACGATATCTTTGGCTGTAACATCCGCCGTTTTTCCGCAGCCCACCCGGATGACCGGATAATCCAGAGAAGCAGCCAGTTTCTGCCCCCATGTATCATCCACATTGATGACAGCCGGAGCAGAAGCGTTTTTGCCATAGGGGCCGAGAAATTGTGTGAAAAACCGTTGTTTGCACAAAAAATAGGTTTCCATGTCCGGATGGTAATCCAGATGGTCCTGGCTCAGATTGGTATAAATTCCTGCATCAAACCGGCAGCCGTCCACACGGAACTGGTCCAGTCCATGGGAAGAAACCTCCATGATGACATGGGTCACCCCTGCCTGTTTCATTTGGAAAAGGGTGTGCTGGAGCACGATGGCATCAGGGGTGGTAATGGGGTTGTCCAGAATTCTGCCGTTGTAACGGATATTAATGGTACCGATGACCCCGCAATTGAAACCGGCTGCCAGCAAAATACTTTCCAACAGATAGGAAGTGGTGGTTTTGCCGTTGGTGCCGGTGATACCCACCAGGGTCATATCCCGGGACGGTTCGCCGTAAAACCGGGCAGCTATGGCAGCTGCCGCTTTTCTGGAATCCGGCACCAGGATGACCCGGTCCAGGTTTTTGGGATTATTCTGGGCAATCACTGCGGCAGCGCCGCAGGCGAAGGCTTTTTTTATGTAATCATGCCCGTCTGCCGCATGTCCCTTGATTGCCAGAAACAGTTGTCCGGGCAAAATGTCCTGGGCCCTGGTCTGGATGCCGGAAATGTCCATATCAGACTGATCCGTGTACTGGGCAATGTCCTGGAGCAAAACAGATAGTTTCACAATGCGTCTCCCGAAGAAAAGGGTGACGTTTTTGTGCCAAGGGCCTGTGCTGCTTTTTTTTGGGAGCCGGTTGTCATTTTAGGTGGCGCCGCTGCCACAAGGCTTGCGGTGGCAGGGGGGATACTCAGATAATTACAGGACTGGGCCATGATGGTTTTAAATGCAGGGGCAGCCACATCTCCCCCGTAATATTTTTTTTGGGGTTCATCCACCACCACCAGAATTGCCAGCTGGGGATTTTTTTCCGGTGCAAACCCGGCAAAAACCGACATGTATTTATTTTTGGCATACTGTTTTTGGCCGGCTTCCACTTTCTGGGCAGTGCCGGTCTTACCGCACACGGCATATCCGGTAAGATCCGCTTTGGTGCCGGTGCCCTTTTCCTGGACAGCCAGACGCATCATGTGTCTGACCTGGGATGCAACCTGGGGGGATACAGCCTGGCGCACCGGGGTGGGGGAAAAGACCTGGATATCTTTGCCGGTATTGGAAACTATTTTTTTGACCAGCATGGGTTTCATGAGCTGCCCGTTGTTGGCAATGGCACTGATGGCGGAAATGAGCTGGATAGCGGAAACGGAGACCCCTTGGCCAAAGGCGATGGCCCCGGCATCTATATCAGACCACCGGCCCGGCGGTGTTAGTGTGCCAAAGGTTTCCCCGGGGCTTTCCACCTGGGTCCTGCTGCCGAATCCAAACCGGGACAGGCAGGCATGCAGGGTTTTTCTGCCAATGGTTTCAGAGAGTTTGACAGCCCCGATATTGCTGGAATAGGTGATTATCTGGTTAATGGAAAGCCAGTCATGGGGATGGGTATCATTGACTACATATCTGCCGATTCGGTATTTACCGTTTTCACAAAAAAAGATAGATGAAGGGGTAAACCCTTTTTCCAGGGCAGCAGCAGCGGTAAACACTTTCATTGCAGAGCCCGGTTCAAACGCATCTGTGACAGCCCGGTTCCTGAAAAGTTGCTGGTGAAACTCCTGGTAGTTGTTGGGGTTGAACCGGGGATAATGGGCAATGGACAGCAGTTCGCCTGTAGCCGGACGCATGACCAGGGCCAGACCGGATTTTGCCTGGTGTTCTTTAACGGTCTGCTCCAGGGTCTTTTCAGACAGAAACTGGATTTTTTTATCCAGGGTGAGTACAAGGGCATTGCCCCGCAGCTCATCCTGGGTTTTCTGATCAATGTCCAGGACCCGGCCGGTACCATCTTTTTTGACCGTGACAGCAATTTTTTTGCCATCCAGAACGGTGTTGTATTTGAATTCAAGCCCCTCAAGTCCAATATCGTTTCTGCCGGTGAATCCGATGACCTGTGCTGCCAGATCCCGGTTGGGATAGAAGCGTTTAAAACTTTGTTGAAAATATATGCCCGGCAGGTGCAGTTTTTTTATTTCTTCGGCCACATCCGGTGATATGGCTTCCGCCAGGAGGGCATACCGCCGGTCAGTGGAAAATTTTTGTGCCAGATCGTCGGGATCTGTTTCCAGTATCTTTGACAATATCCGGGCGGTTTTTACAGGGGCTTCAATGTGCAGGGGATCAGCTATGACGGTCAGGGCATCCAGGCTGGTTCCCAGTTTGTTCAGGTTCCGGTCCAGAATCTGTCCCCTTTCTCCTTTGATGGTCAAAACCCTGGAATATCCATTTTCCGCCCGCCTGGCATACAGGTCTGCCTTGCGGATCTGGATGTCAAAGGACTTGGCTCCCAGAAACAGCAGGGTACCCACCAAAAATACCTGGATCACTACCACCCGTTTTTTTATGTGCCGATCATCTGCCATTACAGGCTTTCTTTCCCAAGGTAGATGGTCTGGTTGAATACATCATTTGTCATTTTAAGTTGTGATGCGGCAATGCGGATAATGCGATTATCTGATCTGAGCCGGTCCCGTTCCAGGGTCAGTTCTTTCTGATAAGACAACAGCGCTGACAAGCGGGATTGGGCAAAAGAGATATCCAGGATGGCCTGGGTGCTCTCGGTCCTGACCCAGGTATGCACCAGCAGTTCGCCAAACAAAACACAAATAAGTACCAGCCATTTTACCCCTGTGGTTCTTGTTTTTTGGGCAGTGCGTTTCTGGTTCATTTCCTATATCCTCTCAGCGACCCTGAGTTTTGCACTTCTTGCCATGGGGTTTGCCGCTATTTCTCCGGGTGATGGTGTCAGCGGCCTTTTGACAATGGACTTCATGGTGGGCTGTACATTACAGACACATTGGGGCAGGTCTTTGGGGCAGGTGCAAAGGGCTTCAAAGGATTTGAGGTGCTGTTTTACAATGCGGTCTTCCAGGGAATGAAAGCAGATAACGCAGATTCGGCCGCCTGTGGCCAGCAGGTGAGGGACCTGCTGCATGAATATGGCAAGATTTTCCAGTTCCTGATTGACAGCAATGCGCAGGGCCTGAAACACCCGGGTGGCGGGATGGATTTTGTGGGCAGCAGCCCGGCCTTTTGGAACTGCGTCACAAATGATACGGGTTAAGTCCTGTGTGGTTGCAATGGGGTGAGTCTGTCTGTGCCTGACAATGGCCCTGGCTATCCTGCGGGAGAATTTCTCTTCGCCGAACCTGAAGAACAGATCTGCCAGCTCTTTTTCTTCAAAAGAGTTGACAATGGTTTCAGCTGTCAGGTCGTTTCTGATGTCCATGCGCATATCCAAAGGTTCATTCAGGTTAAAACTGAATCCGCGGTTTGCCTGTGTGATCTGGTTCAGTGAAAATCCCAGGTCCAGGACAATGGAGTTAACCCCGGTGATATTATGCTGGTCCAGGATCTTTGAAAGACAAGAGAAATTGTCATGTACCAGTATAAGGTTCCGGTCAAATTGATGTAACACCGTTTTTGCATTGGCAATGGCCTCATGGTCCTGGTCAATACCGATCAGGGTGCCGCCGGGAAGTATGGCTTTTATGGAAGATTTTGCATGGCCGGCACCTCCCAGGGTGCAGTCCACACACACATCCCCGGGTTTCAGGTTTTGATACGCAAGTACCTCGGCAGGCATGACAGACGTATGCACAAATCCCATGGTTACAGCCCCAGGGAAGCAATTTCCTCCCTTACTTCCGCTTGTTCAAGTTCCTGTTCCATTTTCAGGTTCTCCTGGTCCCATCTTTCCCGGGCCCAAATCTCGAACCGGTCCAAAACACCCACCAGAACGATATCTTTTTCGATGCCGGCATAGGTGCGAAGGCTCTGGGGAAGTAAAATCCGGTCCTGCTTGTCACATTTCAAAGGACAGGCATTTCCCAGGAAAAATCGTTTGAATTTTTCCATTGCCGCACTTTTGGCAGCCAGGATTTTTTTCTCCAGCTGTTTCCATTCACTGAACGTATAGGCATACAGACATCCGTCCTTGATGGAAACCACAACCCCGTATTCATCATCTGCCTTTAAGACGTTCCGGAATCTTGCCGGAATGATTATCCTGCCTTTTGGGTCGATTGTATGAAAGGAGCTTGATCGGAACACGTATTTTATGCCTTTGTTTTGGGTGTAATATCCACTTTCCACCACCTATTGACACACTTTTACGAAATATGCGGTATAAGTCAAGAAAAAAATGGGGATAAAATGAAAAAATTCCTTTAAAAATATGTTTATCAAATTGATTTTACAGAAAAAGATGAAAGGGGAGTAAAGTGGATGTTATTTCAGGATGCTGTGGAGGGAAAAATCAGGGTGTTTTACATGAGAACTGCGGGAAAGCGTATACAGATGCTACTGCAGCAATGGCGCAGCAATGGTGGCCCGGACCGATGCAATGACCGCATCCATCCGGTCCGGATCTTTTGCCAGTACATACACGGGCCGGTGCACAATGATCTCCACCTTCCCCGGCACAAGGTCTAAAGAGTCCGGAGGCAAAAGCTGGTATGAATTTTTGATGGTGACCGGCAGAATGGGAAGACCGGTTTCCCTGGCAAAGACAAAAGCCCCTTTTTTAAATGGACGTACCTGTCCGTCACGGCTTCTGGTGCCTTCTGCAAAAAACAGCACCGATGCCCTGGGGGGCAGCAGTTTTCTGGCCCGGTGAATGGAGCGTATGGCATCATTTCTGTGGGACCGGTCTATGAAAATACAGCCCAGATAATGGCAGGCAGTCCCGAAAATGGGGATGTTGCGCAGTTCCTGCTTCATGACCCATTTGATGTGCAGCCCTATGAACCCGTGGATCGCCGGGATATCCACCATGGACTGGTGGTTGGCCACCACCACATAGGCATTCTGGGGGGAAAAGTTTTTCTTTCCCGTCAGAACAACCCGGACAGGGATGATGGCACAGGAAAGTCTGGACCATAAAACAGCTGCCACATTGGCGGCATCCTGGGAGAACACAGCCCCTACAGTTATGCAGATCAATCCCATGATCATGGTGACAGCCAGCATGAAAGGGAGCACCACGATCCATTTATAGGGCTGGTATAGAAACTTGAATACCTGCTTCACTGGGTGGTGCGCACCTCTTCTTTCGTCTGTGCCTGCTCCAGACCTGCCAGATCGTGGGCCCAGGACAGGATGTCTTTGGCAACATATTCTTTCAGGGCAAAACCAAACCTGTTCATGGAAGAAGTTCCGAAAACCGGGCCTTTCTCCCCCTGGTCAAACAAATCCAAAACAATGGTGTTATCGTTTTTAAGGGTGATTTTCAGATCCGGGACATCTTTTTTAAGATTTTGTTTGTCCGGATCATCCAGAAACCGGTCACATGCCAGCACAGACAGGGTGGACAAAAGGTTGGAAACCGTTTTCGGATCAGGTGCACTCCCGTCTTCATATCTGAATCTTGTCCCGGTGTCATCCTGTGTGCCGGAACCGGTTTTTTGGGCTGTCAGATGTGTTTGTTCCCCCCGCGCTTCAATGGTTATGCCTGTGATGGCGGCTTCGGCAAAATCCATGACCTGTTTGTCTCTGAATCCATTGACGGTTTTATCAAAATGCTGCCGGAAGCTGTCTGTGGCATGGTAAATATTGGGATCATTTTCAAGCATGACAAAGGTGTGGTTGAAAGTGGGGGCGGTTTTCCCTATCTTGAATGACAAAAGAGCAGTATTCTGGTCATAGGCTGTGACATCCAGTCGGTGGTCTTCATCCAGTTCATACCGGATGAGATCCTGATTTTCAGACACCAGGGCTGAAAGTCGCAGTCCTGTGATTATGTCCAGCATCTGGCGCATGGCAGTATCATCAGCCGGATATGCCTTGTCCGTTACCACCCATCCCTGGTCTGTTCTGGTAAATGCAATGGTGTCATCCGGTTTTTGCACAACCAGGCGATCCACGCTGTCTGCCGTCACCTTTGGGGGAGCGGGCAGGGTATAATGGGTCCGGTCCTGTTTGTTGAATAAAAGATAACCGCTCAGGGCAGCGATGAAAAGGATCAGAATCAGGTATTCTTTTTTCATGGCAAAGGTATCCTTATGAATTGAACAATGTGGCAATTTTTTTCTTTTTTGCATTTCTGGCAGCCCAGACCCCTATACCGAAAATAATTACCAGGGCCGGCAGTCCGGCAATGTTAAAGGATTTTATCACCCCGCGCATCATGGGGGTGGTGGGATCCAAAGGATTTAAGGACTGCTGTTTGCTGCGCATGGCAGCAATGTCATCTCTGCCATTCAGATGATCGATGGTGTTGAGGATGAAGGTGGCATTGGTTGTTTTCCCTTCCGGATCCAGCATGTTGTCCTGGAGCATCTGGGAACATCCCAGCACAAAGATCTTTGCAGGGCTGGAGGTTTCTTTTAAACGGTTTTCAGCCACCAGTCCCCGGGGGATTGTAGAACCGGTTTCGCCTGGCAGGATCTCTTTTTCCGGCAGATCATCTGTCCGGGCATCTGCCTGATCTTGTGCATCCCTGGTGTCGGTGTCCCCCACCTCTTTTCGGGGTATGGGTTTGTCCTTGAAATAGCTGGTAAAGGTGCCTTCCAGGATATAGGCCAGGTCATAGACACCCAGTTCTTCTGTGGATTCTGGCGGAGAGATGAACATGGGGTTGAGATTGATACTGCCCTGCATGAGCCAGGATTCATCAGAGGTTTGCAGCAGTCTTGTGGCGGAAACCTGAGAATCATTAATATTGTCTTTTACCAGCTCCACAGGAGATGCTTGCATGGCAATGAGTCCCTTGATATTGTGCATGAAGCCGGGGGCGTTGTTAATGGATTTTTCCTTGAGCATGGGGGCAAAATATATAATCTGTTCTCCGCCTTCCCTGGGCTGGTGTTTATAGGCGGATTTGTCCAGAACATAGGCCGGTTTCAGGGATATGCCGTAATGGGCCAGCAGTTTTTCCAGTCCGGTATCAATGGGTATATACTGGGGCATGCCCATGCCGCCCCTGGGCATAATCTCCTGGAAGGCATCTCCGAAAAAAGCAATATTGGTGCCCCGCATCAGGGCCTGGTCAATCTGGAACAGCTCATAGTCGGAAAACGGTTCTGTGGGTTTGGCAATGATCAGGCAGGTGAGACCCTCTGGAATTTCCTGTTCTGCCAGGGCAATCTGTTTGATGTTGTATCTGTCTGATAACAGGTTGTTGAACACCTGCATGCCGGCTCCCTGCTGCCCCTGCATCATGGCCATCTGGTCAGGGCCCAGGGTGTGGGTGCCGTGGTCGGCCAGAAACCCGATATCCTGGTTGATGCCGATCATTTTTTCCATGATGGCGGTGATCTCTTCTCGCAGGGCATCAGGATCAGCCATCTGGTAGGTGGTGCCGATGATGGGCAGATCCATGGCCGTGATCAAAGGCAGGCTGGCAGACTGTTCTTTGTATTCCAGAACCAGGGCTGCCGCTCCCTGGCCGGCAGAGATGTTTTTTTCGGCGATGGCCGGCCAGGACAGGGCCATGATATCATGTTTTTCAGCGATTCTGTCCAGGGTCTGTCTGTCGGAAATATCGGTGTGTTCAAACACCAGTATATCCCGGCTTCTGGCGTTGATGTCTGCAATGGTGTCTTTGACGGTCTCAGCCAGTTTCGGGAGATTGTCCAGGCCGATGAGCGGCGCAATGGTGTGCAAAGAAGAGGACAGGTATAGTTTGGCCTGGATGGCATCTTTTACACGCAAGAGTGCGGATACCTTGTTGTTGAGTTTCTGGATGGTGGTTGTCAACTGGTATTCCAGCCCGGCGGTGGATGTGACTGCATTTATTTTTTCGATGAGATCGCCGTGGATGATCACCAGGCCCATGAATGCGTTCTTGAATTTGATCTCATCATTTTCCATTATCCGGATCTGGATGGGGGAGATGCCGTAACTTTTGGCCATCTCCCTGTTTTCGTTGGCCCGGGAAGAAAGGTCTCCCTCTTCGGAAGATACATTGTAAAAACTGTAGTTGAACAGGCGCCCGGCCCGGGCAGCATACTCATCCAGAAGATCCCGCAGATACCGTTCCGTGTTGTTGTGGGGGGCAGGCAGGTCTTTGGAGAAGAAAACCTTGACGCTCATGGGTTCGGACAGGGTGGCCACTGCCTCTTTGCTGGCTTCAGACAGCGAAAAGATCTGGTTGCGGGTGAGATCAGCCCTGAAAAACAGGGTCAGCCCGGCGATGTTCACCAGCACTATTACTGCAATATAGAGGATGAATTTGATATAGGGTTCTTTCAGGTGTCCCATGGTGTCTCCTTAATTTTTTTCCTGCATGACAATATAGGTTGAGAATATGAAAATACATATCAGGCTGATGAAATAGATGATGTCCCGGGTATCGAGAATGCCTTTGGAAAAATTGGTGAAATGGGAACTGGCCCCGATGTATTCGATGAAAGCCACAATTTTCGGGGGCATGAAAAACAGCATCCGGTTTATGATGGTCAGGGTGAAACACAGGGCACACCCGATGATAAAAGCGATGATCTGGTTTCGGGTCAGCGCGGATGCAAACAAGCCCATGGCACAATATGCAGCAGCCAGAAAAAGGGCACCCAGGTACCCGCCCGCAACAGGGCCAAGATCCACATCTCCGATAAAGGAGATGAAAACAGGATAGGCCAGGGTGGGTAACAGCATGGCAGCGGAAAACAAGGTGGCGGCAAAAAATTTACCCAAAGCAATGTCGGTAAAGGAGACCGGCATGGTTAAAAGGGTTTCATAGGAGCCCACATTTCTTTCTTCGGCAAACATCCGCATGGTAACAGCAGGAATAAAAAACGAAAACACAATGGGCAGCAGAGAGAAAAAATCCCGCATATCCGCCCTGCTGAAAATAAAAAAAGTGGAAAAGAAAAACCATCCGGTAACAATCAGGAACAAGGCAATCACAATATATGCGATGGGCGATATGAAGTAGTCTTTGAACTCTTTGATGGCAATATGTTTGATCTGTGACATGGTTAGGCCTCCTGCCGGGTCAGTTGCTGGAATATTTTTTCAAGGGCCTGGGTTTCTCTTGCAAGCTCCATGATGACCCAGTCGGTTTGCTTGATCTTCAGATATATGTCGGATCTCACATCCCGGTTGTCAGGGGGATGGATTTCAAAGCATACCAACCCCTCTTCCTTTGGTTCTGCAGGTCTTATGTCCAGTGCAGGATCCATGGATGCCAGAAGATCATGGGCTGTTTTCCGGTCAGGGCCTTTGAGGGTCAGGCGTACAAAACTGTTCTGCATGCCTTTGTGTTTCAGGTTGGCGGTGGTGTCATCAGCCACCACACGGCCATTGTTGATAATAATGATGCGGTCGCAGGTGGCTTCTGCCTCACTGAGGATATGGGTGGAGAATATAATGGTTTTTTCTTTGCCGATCTGCCGGATAATGGCACGGATTTCAGCAATCTGGTTGGGGTCCAGCCCGGAGGTGGGCTCGTCAAGCACCAGGATTTCCGGGTCCGTCATCATGGCATGGGCCAGACCCACCCGCTGTTTGAGCCCCTTTGACAACGTGGCGATGGGCTTGTCCATGATAGCGGACAGTCCGCAGAGATCTGCCAGGGTTCTGAACCGCTCCATCTGTTTGTCCGGATCAGTGATGCCTTTGATTCTGGCCACATAGACCAGGTAATCATATACCAGCATATTGTGATACAAAGGGGCTGATTCCGGCAGATACCCCATCAAGGATTTGATGCGCAGGGTATCTTTGGGCATGTCAAGGTTTTTTACTGAGATCCGGCCGGATGTGGGCCTGAAATATCCGGTGAGCATGCGCAGGGTGGTGGTTTTTCCGGCCCCGTTGGGCCCAAGCAGTCCCAGAATTTCTCCGGGCGCAACCGACAGATTGATATGGTCCACCGCGCAAAAATCATTGTAATACTTGGTCAGGTCTTGAACATCTATCAATGTGTCCTCCTCATGGGTCAATCATTGGGGTGGTTTTATATTTAGCTGTTAGCCATTAGCTGTTAGCTGTTAGTCGGTAGCCGGTAGTTACCAGCAGGGAAAAATTTGTAGCTATTAACTGATAACTGAGTACTGAAGGCTAAAAGCTAAAGGCTAAAAGCTAACAGCTTTCATGTATTGTTGTGCCTGTCAGGGCATGGCCGTTATCAAAAATCTTCCAGTACCTGGCTTTTTTTTAAAAATTCATGGAGATCTTCTGCTGTTTTGCGGGCCGCGTATACTGCTTTGGCCAGGTGCCTGCAGAATGGGTCATCTTTGCCCAGGGTCTTGACCACAGACCGGTATACCTGCTCTCCTTTTTCAAAGTGTGCCATGACTTCTGCCGCCAGCTTCTTGCGCTCTGCATGGCGTATTTTTTCACTGTGGATAACAGACTCCAGTTTCTGCACCGCATATTCCACCAGGGCATCTCTGGGCATATCATAGGTCTGGGAGATGGAGTGCAATGCATCAATGGTTCTGCGGCTCATGACAAAGGTTTTCTGACGTCTGGGAATTTTTTTGAATTGCCGGAGGTGTATGGTTTGGGCCAGATTCTCCAGGGCCTCCTTGTCTTCTATAATATGATCGAACAAAGATTTCTGCTTGATACCCATGTGGACCGCCACCAGACCGATAGCATCTATGGCTTTCTGGGACAATTTAAAGGTTGCCCTGACAGATTGTCTTCCCTGCAGATCAAACATGGAAGAACCTGAAAAAGGATCCAGCGGCTCAGGCATATGCCCCCTTTGTTTATCCCTATTATAGTTCCAGAATATTTATATTATTCAAATAATGCATTCATAAAAGTAATGAAAACATATTGTGACTCAAACTGTACAATAAATTTTTTGGCGGTTCAACCATAAATTTTTATTATGACCAAAATGTCATTTTAATGAATATGTGAAACGGACAGACCATGACCAGACACAGACATATACCCGCTCCCAGAAAACGCATGTCATTTTTACCTGTTTCAAAAACAGGATCGGTTCTGTCTTCGCTGTAACACCTTGCATCCATGGCAAGGCACAGGCTGTCAGCCGCCAGAAAAATTTTTTTGAGCAGGGGCAGGACCAGGTATCGTATACGGCGTACAGGGTTTTTGTTCAGGTTGCCGCAGCGGGCATTTACTGCATCTGAAACCTGTTGCGCCTGGGTAAGGATCAAAGGCAGAAATCGCAGAAAAAGGCTGATCATGATTGCCACCCTTTTTTCCGGAACAAAGGGGATGGGTTTTAAATACCACTGGGCAGCACTTTTCAAATCTGCGGGCCGGGTGGTTGCAGAAAAAAGCAGCCCTGTTATCATGACCAGGAAAAACCGCATTGCCACAAGTGTCCCCTGGACAATACCTTCATGGGTGATAACAACTTCGAAAAAAGAAAATATCGGTGTGCCCGGGACGGTGAGGCTTCTGGTAATAAACATGATGCCCAGCAGCAGGATAAACCACTTTAACTGGACCGCAAGATGGATAAAGGAGATGCCTGTGGCGTAAACCAGCCAGGACAGGACCAGAAAACAGACAAAACAACCGGCAAACCCGGCTTTTAAAAGGGCCAGGCTCACCATGCAGACAAGGGCGGTTTTGTACCGGACATCCAGGCGGTGCAGGGCGGTGTTGCCGGAGTGGAAGGTGAAAATATTCATGCCTGCCAGGGTGGTGCACTGTATCCCATGCGGGAAAAACAGGGCTCTTTTATGCCATGGGATGCCAGATCCAAAAGCAGGTCCCCGGGGCGGCCGTCCCTGGCCAGGCACCCCTGCCGGTCCATGATAAGCATCCGTGTGGCGCAGGTGATGACCTCCTCTAAGTCATGGGTGGCCATGATGATGGTCTGCCCTCCCTGGTTCAACGCGCATATGGTTTTGATCAAAGATATGGATGACGGGTGGTCCAGATTGGCAAAAGGTTCATCCAGCACAATGATTTCAGGATCCATGACCAGAATGCCGGCAATGGTCAGCCGCCGTTTTTCCCCGCCGGACAGGGTGGCGGGATTCCGGTCTTTCAGAAGGGACAGATCCAGCCGTACCAGAGTCTGCATCACTTTTTTTTGAATCACATGACAGGGCATTTTCAAATTTTCCGGACCGAATGCCACTTCATCATATACCGTATCTCCCACGATCTGGGTGTCAGCATCCTGAAAAACCATCCCCACAGTTCTGCGTGCTGTGGTTATATCAGATTTTACCGGTTTGCCATGCAGCCGGACATCGCCTGATGTGGGCAGCAGCAGGCCGTTGAGATGCCGTATCAAGGTGGTTTTCCCACACCCGTTGGGACCGGCCACCAGGATAAACTCTTTGGGAAACACCTGGAAAGAAACATCCTGTATGCCCCCGCCGGATGTGAACTGGTGCGTCAGGTGATCAATTTCCAGAATCGGGTGGTCCATGGTGTCTACAGCTTGACAAAGGGCCGGATTTTTCCGGCAATGACTGCGGCGGCAGCTATTTTTACCGTATCTCCCAAAAGAAAAGGAACCATGCCCGCTGCCACGGCCTTTCCCCAGGACAGGGAAAAGGCGATCTTGAGCCATGGTACCCCGGCAGCATACACAACCATTGATCCTGCGACCGCAGCAAGGATGTCACCGCCCAATCTTTTCCCCAAAGCCCTGGACAGGACGCCGGTGACCAGAACAGCCGGCAGATATCCAAGCAGGTACCCGCCTGTGGGGCCGAACAGTTTGCCGATGCCTGATGTGCCGCCGGCAAACACCGGGAGACCTGCCAGGCCAGTCAGCAGGTATACCCCCACACAGGCAAGTCCCCATGCCGGGCCCAGGATCAGGCCGGCCAGCAGGACAAACATGTTCTGGAGCACAATGGGTACCGGCCCGATGGGGATGGCGATAAATGCGCCCATGCAAATGAGTGCAACAAACAGGGCGGTGTTAACCATGGGTCTTAGTGGGTATGCCGGCGGCATGGGCAGTCTCCTTGCAGTATCTTTTTCATGTGAACAATTAATCGCTTTCAGGTGTGAAAGCAGTCTCCGTAAATGATTCTATGCATCTTTTGGTTGGCATCCTTCAAAAGCAGGGTACCGGTATCATCCACATCCATGGCCAGTCCCTGAAGGATCTGTTTGTGTGTTTCCACCCTGACCTTGGAACCGATGGTGGCGGTTCGTTCTTTCCATGCTTTCATGATGGTTGCAGGCTCCATATCCCGGGTCTGAAAAACAAATTCCGTAAGAAAGGCCGTCAGGATTTTTTTGCGGGAAACAGGATGCCCCAGGATTTGCCGGATGGATACGGCATCGAACAACGCTGAGCCGGGATCATTGTTGACATTAATGCCGATGCCCACCAGCAGAAACCGGATCATATCTGCCTGGGTTTCGATTTCAGACAAAAGGCCCACAAGTTTTTTACCGTTCCAAAGCAGGTCATTGGGCCATTTGACCCGGACGTCAATGGTGAAAAGTTTTTCCAGTGCCTTTGACAGGCTCAAAGAAGCGGCAAAGTTGTAGAGGTATGCCAGGGGCGGGGGGATGTCAGGGGCCAGGATCAGTGTAAACCACAACCCCCCCCGGCCGGATTCCCATTGCCGGTTGAGACGGCCCCTGCCCCGGGTCTGGTGCTCCGCCACCACACAGCTTAAGTGCGGCGCACCTTTTCTGGCCAGGTCCCGGGCCGTGTCCATGGTGGTTTCCACCTGTGGAAAATAAAATATCCGGTCCTGTAAAAGGATATCTGAACTGCCGGGTAAAGGGCCGTCAAAGCAGAAGGGCAAAACCAGGTCATGGGAATCCACCAGGTGATAGCCCTTGGGACCCGATCCAATGGCAAACCCCTCTTTTTTTAAGGCAGTGATATGCTTCCACACCGCCACCCGGGACATACCGGTAAATTTGCTGAGGGTTACGCCGGAAACAATGCCTCCCTTTTCCCGGTAAAGCAGTTCCAGGATTTTATTGCGGATATTTTGTGTCTGGTTAACCATAACAGGATAAAGTGGTTAACAGAATATCAGAACCAGGTCAAGAAAAATCGTTGTTCCCTGGATATTTGCCATAAGTGCATTGGTTTTTCAATCGTTCCATGGTGTGTACTGGTCCCAAGCCCCTGATGAATTTATCTGAATGGTTTTGCTTGCACATGGCTGCCATCTGGTTTATAAAAAAACCTGGATAAAAAGGAAATACCCATGCAGGTGTTGCGACAGATACTGCCCCATGCAGCAGATTTCAAGCGCTTCTGGAAACAGGCAGGCCCCTTTGCTTTTGCTTTGACCAGTGCTGAATTCCCACCGGTTCTTCTGGCACCGGAGGAATGGATTTTCGGTCACACAGCCAAAGATGTGCTCAAAGAACTGATGCAGTTCAACCAGAATAAAATGGCCTTTGTTCCTGCTGATTTTAATCCGGACAATCAGGGCATCCTGCGTCCTGAAAATCTGATTCCCTGGAAGATCCGCCATTTTCCAGAGGAATGGAACCATATGGCAACCAGCTTTTTTATGCCCCAAGGACATCTGACACAGGCGGTGGCAGAACAGATCAGGATTGATTCCGGTGAGGAAGATGACATCCTGCAGGTGGCATCAGCATTTTTTGTGCTTTTGGAAAAAAACCTGGATGCCATGGGATATGTTCTCTTAAGACCCCGGGCAGGATCCAGATATGCAGCCATCCGCAAATATCTGGCAGAATGGGAACAAGATGAAGCAGATGCCGGTCTGGTATAAGGTTTCGGGTTACACCGCATCCGTGAGTATCAGGTGGCACAACAGTTTTTTATAGTTGATTCCCGCTTTTTGAAATCCTTTGGTGCCATATTTCATATTGCCTTCCAGCACAAAATACCGGTTGCCTGAATGCAGTATGTCAATACCCACATCATCCCATCCGCACGCTTTTGCCGTTGAAAGGGCAAGGTCCAGGGCAGGTTTGGGCAAAGGATCAAAACAGATGCTGCCTCCCTGGAATATATTGGTTTTAAAACAAGATGTCCCGGCTGTCCGCCAATAGGCCAGTACTACTTTCTGGCCGATCACTATGATGCGCATATCTTTTTTTACGGGCATGTACTCCTGGATATAGGCCGGGCATTTCAGTGCCAGATATTCTGCCAGATCTGCCTGGTTTTGGATCAAAAATATGCCCTGCCCCCTGGCAGATCCCCTTGGAATCTTGGCGATAAAGGGAAAGGAAAACCAGTTTAGAATGGTTTTTTTTTGTTTTTCACCGTAGAATACCCGGGTTCTGGGGTGGGGGATCCCAAGCATCTGGAACATGGCGGTCTGCCGGATTTTATCCATGGCACAGGTATAGGTGTGGAAACTGGGAAAGGTGGGTTTTCCCGTGGCGTTGAAAAGACCGGCATAAAAAGCTGTGGGATAGAGCACCCGCCGGGCCGACAACAGGGCCTGTCTCTGGACGGCATCATAATCGTAAAAATTGGGACGAAATCCCAGGGTGTGGATTTCAGGGCAGATTTTGAGACGGGCCCCGATGGCAACCGGCCTGTGCATCCGGGTCATACTGTATACCCTTGGGGATTGTTTTTCTGCCAGTTCCAGGTGTCTTTGCACATATCATCCAGGGTCTTCACTGCTTCCCATCCCAGCTCCTTTTTCGCCTTGGTGGGATCTGCCCAGCAGGCGGCAATATCCCCCGGTCTTCTGGGAACGATGTCATAGGGTATGGAACAGCCGCAGGCCCGCTGGAATCCTTCCACCATTTCAAGTACGGAATACCCCCTTCCTGTGCCCAGGTTGTAGGTAACGATCCCGGGGTTGGAAAAAAGTTTGGGAAGGGTCTTGATATGGCCGCATGCCAGGTCTGTCACATGGATGAAATCGCGCACCCCTGTTCCGTCCGGGGTGTCATAATCATTGCCGAATACCTGGAGCCTGTCCAGAGATCCAATGGCCACCCGGGATATAAAGGGTACCAGATTGTTGGGAATACCCTGGGGATCTTCCCCGATCAGTCCGCTGGCATGGGCACCCACCGGGTTGAAATACCGCAGCAGGGCGATATTCCATTCCGGGTCTGCGTGAAAAAGGTCTGTCAGTATCTCTTCAATCATGAGTTTGGTTCTGCCGTAGGGGTTTGCTGCGGACAGGGGAAAATCCTCGGTGATGGGAAGGCTTGCAGGATCTCCGTATACGGTAGCAGAAGATGAAAATACAATGTTTTTCGGTCCTGACTGTGCCATCACAGACAGCAGGTTCAGGGTGCCTGTGATGTTGTTGTGAAAATAGGTCAATGGCATGGTTACGGATTCACCCACAGCCTTGAGACCGGCAAAATGGATCACTGCATCAGGCCGGAACCGGGAAAAAATTTGGGTCACAGCCGCTTTGTCCAGCAGATCTGCCTGGAAAAACGCCAATGATTTTTTGGTGATCTTTTCCACACGGTTCAAAGATTCCTTTGAGCTGTTGGACAAATTGTCCAGTACCGCAACATCATAGCCTTCGTGTAAAAGTTCCACGCAGGTATGGCTGCCGATATATCCGGCACCACCGGTGACAAGTATTTTCATTGCATGTCCTTGTATAGTTTTAAGGTTATGGGCTGTTTTCGGGCTGCATGTTTGAACAGTTCCCGGCATATCCCGCATTTTTTGCAAAATTTGTTACAATTTGCAAGGGTATTGAGAAAATCCGGGCCCAGCTTTTTGTTGTCAATATAATAGGTGTCAGCCAGAAAACCGGTGGCATCCATAAGTTCCAGAAGATTGCCGTCAAAAGACCTTTGGGTATAGGCGGCGATCACTTTGCGCAGGAATTTTGGTCCCAGGGTCCTCCCGCTGATCTTGATAGTATCGGCCAGACCGGCATAGGCATGTATGTCTTCGGGCCGGATAAAAGGGGTGCTTAAAAACAGGTGGGGGTGGTGAAAAAAGGTGTCATGACACCCGAGGGTGTGGCTTATGCGGTGGGTCTGTTCCTGGACCAGGCCTGTGTTGGACAACGAAATCTGGGCATCATGGGTGAGTTTAAAAGGGCAGTGGAGCAGGCACCCTTCATTTGCCATCAGTTCAATGCCCATTTGGGGATATGCCTGTCTGATACCCTGAACCGTTTTTTCAAGGGCGTGAAAATCCCGGTTCAAAGACCGGTCCAGAACCAGTTTCCCGGGCAGTCTGAATCCGGTTTTCCCGATGGCATCCAAAAGAAAGAAGGCTTTGGGAGCCGTATCTATCATCATGTTGATGCCGGGAACTGCCTCCAGTCGGGAAATCAGGCCATGGCCGGTTCTGGAAAAAGCATGTATGAGATACAGATCGGAAAATACAATGCCCTGGAGACCGATTGTTTCATGCAGTTTCTGGAGGGTCTCCAGGGTATGGGATAAAAAAAGATCATCCAGATACAGATCCGGCCTGACAAAGCGCGAATTAAGCAGACAATATGCTTTTATTCCGGTCACCCGGCCCAGGGTTTTTGCAAATAAAGATGGATCCATAGGCCCGGACTGCACCCTGGCATCCAGCACCGGCCCGGAAGGAAGGCCAAAATAAACCGATGCCAGATCAGCTTTTTTTTGTGCCAGGGTTTTGGCAAAAGCTGTGTCCGGAATAAAGGGTACGGATAATTTCATGTGGACATGCTACAATATGCAATAGTTTGTTGGCAATAAATTAGATCCTTTTGTGCAAAATTATGGGAAAAACAGATCTATTCATTGACAGGTTCAGGGGCCGTGATTAAAATATAGACATTCAGGCCGGTTTTACCTGAATCGAATAAACCATAAGGAGAGTTTACAAATGATTGAACTGACAGATCCTGCCAAAACGCAGATTGATGACTATTTTCAGGGGAAGGAACCTACCCCTATCCGGATTTTTCTCAATTCCGGCGGCTGAGGGGGACCTTCCCTTGCCATGGCTCTGGATGAGCCTAAAAACACGGATGATGCCTTTGATGTGAAAGGACATAAATTTGTTGTGGACAAAGAGTTTATGCAAAAGGCTGAACGCATAAAGATTGATTTTACGGGCATGGGGTTCGCCCTGGATTCCAATATGGATCTTGGGGCATCCGGTTGCGGCAGTTGCGGTTCAGACGGCTCCTGCGGTGACTGATTGCCGGTTTTGGTTTTCTTGAAAAAAGGTGTCCTGAAGTAACAGGGCGCCTTTTTTATTCATGTGACACATAAAGAATCCTGGTCATGGTTTCAGGTATCCTTGACCCTTCCCTGGCTTCATGATAGCTTTATCATTGTGCACTTAAAAAAAATTTTGTGATGGTTGGATCCTTTTGATGACACGCATTGCCTGTAAAGGTTTGACAGCTTTTTTCATGACCGGGATGTTTTTTCTCATGGCCGGCTGTGGTGACACAAAGACATCAGACAAAGAAATGGTGCTTGGCCACTGGACCCAGCACAGAAACCGTGCCTATATCCTGCTGGTCATCAATCCCAAGGGAACATGGGAATCTTCTGTGCGTATCGCTGATGCCACCTCCAAGATTGTGGCCAGTAAAGGTGAAGCAGAGGGCACCTGGCATCTCCAGGACGGCCAATTGATCTTTACTGTCATGGAATCCACCATTGACGATGTGTGGGCCAAAAATAACACCTATGTGTTTGAAGTCGTGGAATTACATGACCACCGCATGCTGCTGCAGGAGGAAAACGGGCGGAGGGCGGAATGGAAAAAAACTGGTGCCCGCAAACCAGGCGATAAAGATGAAAACACTGCAGTAACAATTCCCATGGCTCCCATAGCAGTGAATTTGAATAAAATCAGTGCCGGCTCACCTGACAGGTTTCTTTGCATCAGCATGGAACTGGTCCTCAGGGAATTGATGCCTGGTCAGAAAATACCCCGGGTTCACCCCAGGGCCAAAGAAGCGGCAATTGTATTTCTCAGTTCTCTAATACACGGTGATGTTGAGGATTTTGACAAGGTTCAGGACCAGAAATCCCGTCTGAAGGGGGTGCTCAATCCCTATATGGATGGTGTTATTGAAGATATCAACATCAAGCGTGTGATCGTGTCCACCTCCATGGAAAAGGTGGAGGAATTTTTCATTGAGCATGCCATTGGTGCTGAAAAAAAAGGCAGCCCCGGTCACAATGAAAAAGAAACAAATCAGCAGGATACCGTATCGGAAGATGACCGGCAAACCTGATGATCCATCCGGTTCAATCCGTGGACCTGGCAGCAATGAGAATGCCTGACCGGATGGATATCACCGCTTTTTTTTCAATAAAATAATTACTTATGCCAAGGGAATTGCCCAGATAAAGGGTATGGTTCTCAAGCGGAAAGGCAAGCCCCTTAAGAGAAACCCCTTCCACCCGGGGGGATACAGGAATAAGGGAAAGCAGGTCACCAAGATCTCCTGAAAGTTCCAGCCGGTCTTTTACCAGGCAGATCTCATTATGGGGATCCAGGATCCGGGCCTGAACACCGGCATCTGTCAGATGCGTCAACATAAAAATATTGGCCAAAGTGTGGTCAAGCCGCGTGCCGGTGGCAGCCAGAAAGGTGATGTCATCAGCCCCCTGATCAAGGGCATGGGCAAGGCACAATTGCGTGTCTGTCTGATTCTTGCGTGTGGGATGGGTGCGGATATCAACCCCCTTTTTTTTAAAAAAACGCAGTGCCTGGGGGGCAATGGAATCCAGGTCCCCGATGATGATGTGGGGCAGGCGGTTCAGTTCCATCAGATGGGTTGCACCGCTGTCAGCAGCAATGATCAGATCTGCTGTCGAAAGAAGGTGATCAAGGCGCTGCTTCCATTTTTCTTTTCTGTCCGTACCCTGGGGCCGGCTGCTGTCGGATGCGCTTGCGCCGGTGTAAAGGGATCCGCCGGCAATGATGATGCATTTCATGCCTTGTTTTTTATCACAAAACAGCAGGCGTGAAAACCGGTATTTGTTTTGTGCCTTGACACTTTGGGTGCAAGCTTATATTTTTCATCAAAAATGATACCTGTGAATATAATACACCGATATATCTTCAAAGAATTTTTGCCGCCTTTTGGCATCAGTCTTTTTTTTCTGACCTTTGTATTCCTGATGACAAGAATTCCGGATATCACCAATCTGGTGGTGAACTATAATGCGGACATTTCTGCCATCCTCATGATGGTTGTCTATACGCTGCCCCGGTTTCTGGAGTTCACCATTCCCATGTCGGTAATGATCTCCGTGCTCCTCACATTCATGCGTATGTCCGGAGAAAATGAAATTGTTGCGTTAAAAGGGGCTGGCCTGTCCCTTTACCGGCTGTTGCCTCCGGTGCTGATCTTCTGCTTTTTGGGAACCGGGCTGACCCTGTGGATAACCATATCCGGTGTTGCCTGGGGCAAATTGTCCATTAAGCAGAAAACCATTGAAATGGCCCGGTCGAGTATTGATCTGGCCCTCCAGGAACGGCAGTTCAATTCTCGGCTCAAAGATATCATGATCTATGTTTCCCATGTGGACATGAAAACAAAGGACCTTACCGATGTTTTTATTGAGGACCGTTCTGTTTCAGGCATGACCCGGATATCTATGGCACCGCAGGGCAGGCTGATCCACTCGCAAAATGATAATATATATACCATACGCCTGTATGACGGGATGATCAACCAGGTGGATGTGGGGGATAAAGCGGTTTCCACCATCCATTTCGGCAGTTATGACATCAATATCGATCTGGCTGCCATGCACCAGGGGCCGGGCAGAATCAAAAAGGATCTGGATGAACTGAATCTGAATGACCTCATCGGGTTCATCCGCACCGGTACCCGGGACAACGCAGAGATGAGCGAAGCGATGATGGTGCTGCATGAAAAATTTTCCGTTCCGTTCGCCTGTCTGGCAATGGGACTTCTGGCCTTTCCCCTGGGGGTTCAGTCCCTTTCTCTGCGCAGGTCTTCAGGATTTGGTATGGGGGTGTTTTACCTGCTGGTCTATTATTTTTTTCTTGCAGCCGGGTGGTCGGCCGGGGAAACCGGGCATTTCCCGCCTGTTTTGGGAATGTGGCTGCCCAACCTGATTATGGGTGCTGCCGGTATTTACCTGCTTTGGCGCAATGCCCGGGAAAAACCGGTGAAAATGCCATTGGTTGTAACCAGGATGAAGAACCGGCTGCAAAACCGATTTTTGAGAATGATGCACCATGACATGTCTGCATAGATACTGGCTCAAGGAATTTGCCAAATTTTTCGGTATTATTCAGACCGTAATCCTGGTGCTGTTTGTGGTCATTGATTACCTTTCCCGGATGGACAAATTTCTGGATTCCGATATTTCCATGACCCAGGCCTTCTGGTATGTATTGCTGAAACTGCCGTTCATGTTTATTCAACTCACACCGGCCGCCATCCTGCTGGCCACCATTGCCGTGTTCGGGTTGATGAACAAAAACAATGAGCTCACTGCTGTCAAGTCTTCCGGCATTTCTGTATATTTTCTGGTCAAACCCGCACTTGCTGCAAGTGTCGTGCTTATGGGCGTTATGTTTTTCATGGGGGAATCTCTGGTGCCTTTGTCCATGGCAAAAGCCAATCATATCCGCCAGAATGAGATACGCAATCAGGACAATATTTCCCGGAACCGCAATGATATCTGGATAAAATCCCAAAACACCATCGTACACATCCGCTTTTTTGATCCGGTCCAGCAGACAGTGGCAGGCGTCTGTGCCAGCACCATGGCAGATGATTTTACCCTTGTATCCAGGATTGATGCCGGCCATGGCCGATATGAACTGGACCAGTGGCTGCTGGAAGATGTTGTTGAGCAGACCTATAATCCTGACACCGGCGATTATGATGTGGTGCTCTCAGATATGAAACTGGTTGACCTGGGCATGGGCCTGGTGCCGGAGAACCTTGGTCAACTGGTCAGAACATCCGATGAGATGGGCTTTTTTGAACTCAAGGCCTATGTGGATAAGGTCAAAAGCGAAGGGTATGATGCCACCACCTATCAGGTGGATATGCATGGGAAAGCAGCCTTCCCCTTTATCTGTATCATCATGGCCCTTACCGGTGCAGCCACAGGCATGCGCAGTTTTGTCAAGGCCAATCTGCCGGCAGGTATCGGTGTTGGCGTGGTGATTGCCTTTTTTTACTGGGTCATGTACGGCATCTGTATGTCCATGGGATATGCCGGGGTGCTGCCGGCAGTGGCTGCCCCCTGGGCAGCCAATATTGTTTTTTTGTGCGCAGGCACAATTTTCCTCATCAACACGGAATAATGAGATGCTGCTGCTGTATCATACCCTGGTATCTGCGGGATTTGTCCTTATGCTGCCCTTTTTACCCCTTGTCTGGCTGGTATCAGAAAAACGGCGGGCCAACCTGCTCCAGCGCTTAGGGATAAAAACAGGCATTCAAAAAAAAACCGGGTTTCAAAAACGTATCTGGATACATGCCCTGTCCGTGGGAGAGGTGCGGTCTGCCCTGCCGCTGGTCAAAGCTGTCAGACAGCGGTATCCGAAAATGCATATCGTTTTTACCGCCACGACCCGGACAGGGTTTGATACGGCACAACATCTGTTCTGCAGACCTGGCCACCATCTGGTATCACAGATTGCCTATTTTCCCTTTGACCTGCCATGGGCCGTTGAAAGAGTCCGGCATCTCATCTCACCGGACCTGGTCTGTCTGATTGAAACAGATCTGTGGCCCGGGTTTCTCCACAGCATGCAGCAGAACAATATCCCAGTGGTCCTGGCCAATGCACGGCTTTCAAAAAAATCCTTTCACCAATACCGCCGGCTGGGGCGGGCAGGGGCATTGTTTTTTTCCGGGCTGGCCCATGTTCTGGTGCAGACCGGAAAAGACCAGGACCGGTTTGAAGCATTGGGACTTCCAAAAGAACGCCTGACACTGGCAGGCAATATCAAGTTCGATCAGCCCCTTCTGGTTCTGGACAAAAAGCAGGAAACAGATCTTAAGACCTGGTTTGGTATACAAAAGACTGACAAGCTCTGGATAGCCGGCTCCACCCACCCGGGAGAAGAAAGCATGCTCCTGGCGGTTTTCCAGCAGGTGCACAAGGCAGTTCCCGGCCTGAAAATGGTTGTGGCCCCCAGGGACCCGGCCAGATCCAGACAGGTGGCAGATGCCATGGCCCGCCAGGGATATCGGCCCAGGCTGCTTTCCATGACACGGGATCAGCCTGACAATACCCCGGTGATGCTTTTGGATTGTCTCGGGGTGCTGTCATCTGCCTATGCGGTGTGTGATGCTGCGTTCATCGGCGGTTCTCTGGTCCCTTTTGGCGGGCATAATCCCCTGGAGCCGGCCATGTTTAAGAAACCAGTATTGTTTGGTCCCCATATGGATGATTTTTCAGGGATTGCAGCCCTGCTTTTAGCCCAAAAAGCCGCCTGTCAGGTGGTGGACCAGGATGGTCTGGCACAGGCCCTTCAGATACTGCTCACCCGGCCCGGCCTGGCTGCAGATATGGGGAACCGGGCATTTCAGGTTTGTGAGAATAATGTGGGGGCAGTGGAACGTACCCTGGACAGGTTCTGCCTTCTGGGCCTGGAGGAGAGCAATGTTTAAGGCACTTGAGAAAAAAATTATCCAGGTTTCCGGGCAGCAGTATCAGCCAACGGTGTTGTCATTTGAGGGCCTGCTGGTGGCAGCTTCATATCTCTATGGTGCAGGAACCGCTTTCAGAAACCGGTTATACCGGTTCGGCTGCCTTGAACAGAAAGGCCTGCCATGCCCGGTGATATCCGTGGGCAATATCACAGCCGGCGGAACCGGGAAAACCCCCATGGCAATATATCTGGCAGATCTGCTCACACGGCTTGGCAGAAAACCGGTTGTCATCAGCCGCGGATACAAAGGCTGTTTGAAAAAAGATGCCGCTGTTGTGGGCAATGGATGCAAGCTTTTCCTGGATGCGGACCAGGCCGGAGATGAACCCCATATGATGGCCAGTTTGAAGCAGTTTCCCGTGGTGGTGGGAAAAAAAAGATACCAGGCTGGCCTGCTGGCCATGAAGCGCCTGTCCCCGGATATCATGGTGCTGGATGACGGATTCCAGCATATCCGGTTGAAAAGAGATATTGACCTTTTACTCATGGACCATGACCAGCCTTTTGGCAACGGCCGGATGCTGCCGGCAGGACGGCTTCGGGAACCTGCTGCCCGGGCCCTTGCCCGGGCCCATGCCGTAATCCTGACCAGGTGTCCGGATCTCAGCCCCCAAAAACCCCATCACGTCTCCTGTCTGGCACCGCATCTTCCTGTGTATTATACCAGGCACCAGCCATTTTTGTATACCTGGATATCCGGACCGGACAGTAAGCCGCATACACGGTTGGACAGCCTTAAAGGCCTTCGCGTAGTGCTGTTTTCCGGCATCGGTGATAACAAGTCATTTTATCAGACAATCCAGAACCTGGGAGCCAGAATTCTGGACCATCTTGAATTTGCAGATCATTACCGGTATAAGGGGGCAGATATCCGCAAGATTCAGGATCGGGCTGAATCTTTGGGAGCAGATATGCTGGTTACCACCCAGAAGGACTGGGTAAAACTGGATACTGGGGAGAAATGGGTGAAAGACCTGGCAGTGGTGGGGGTGCAGCTGGTTTTTACAAAGGAAAAAAGATTTGAGTCCTTTATCACAAACCGGCTGCATATATGATACCGCCTGTGGGTGAACATACATGGGCAGTGCACTATATAGTATGGAAATTTGCATGCAGCTGTTAGGTTTTTAGCTGACAGCTAATGGCTAAAAACTAAAAGCCCGCGCGATAGCGCGCTAAGTTTATGGTGAACATGTAAAAAATGACGGCCAAAGAAACCATTGCATACCAGTTGATCAGGCAGGTGTTTTTTTTACTTGGCATGCTGCCGAGAGGTGTGCTGCATTTTTTTTCAGATATACTGGGGCTGGTCTGGTACAAAATTGACAAGCGCCACAGAACTGTTGCCCTTGAAAACATTCAAACAGCGTATCCGGGAAAATTCAGTCATTTTGAGGCAGAAAGGCTGACAAAAACCATATTTAAAAATATTGCCGGCATCCCGTTTGAAGTGATCTGGTTCTATGGAAAGTCATGGAAAACCCTGGCTCCGTATTTTTCGGTAAAAGGACGCAGATATTTTGAAAATGCCCAAAAAAAAGGCAGGGGAATTATTTTGCTCACCTGCCATATGGGAAATTTTGAACTGCTTGTGGCAGCCCAGCAGGCAGCCGGGATAAAAAAACTCTATGCGATATACCGGAAATTTGACTTTTTGCCCCTGGAACATCTCATGCTTGAGATGCGGCAGCGGTTTGGGACTGTGATGATTTCCACAGGAGGGGCAGCCAGAAAAATTGACAAAATTTTGCATCACGGGGGCGTTGTGGCCACCTTGTTTGACCAGAATGCCGGGTGGTATAATGGTGTGGTCACGGATTTTTTCGGCAGACCTGCCTGTTCCAAAAACAGCCTGGCCAAACTTGTTTTAAAATCCAGTGCTTCGGTGGTGCCGGTATTCATGGTGAAACAAAATGCCCGTTATGTTGTTGAATTTCTTCCGGAAATTTTTCTGCAGAGAACCGGTTGTCCCATCAAGGACATTGAGATAAATACCCAGAATTATGTAACAGCTGTTGAATCCATTGTCAGACAATGTCCGGAGCAATATTTCTGGGTACACAACCGGTGGAAGACCAAACCCTTCTCCCCTATTTGACGAAGAGATAAATAAAGGATACTATTTTTGCATAACCAGTCTCCATTGTGCATCACTGCCTTTTATGATACCCGTCCGGGACATGTAAAACAGACCCGGGGCCTGATTCAGGCATTAAAGCAATTCACCCCGCTTCAGGTAACGGAGGTGTTTTTGCCGGATTACAATATGTCAAAAATTTTTCATGACTGGCTGGGCTTCATGGGGGGTAAACCGGAAAGAAAAAATTCAGATCCGGCGAAACCGGATCTGATTCTGGGTACAGGCACCCACACCCATATCCCCATGCTTTTGCACCGCCGCAGACACGGGGGAAAAGTTGTCACCTGCATGACCCCGGAATGGCCTCTGGCAAAATATATGGATCTGTGTTTTATCCCGGAACATGATACCCCAAAAGCAGCAGACAATATCGTTACCACCGTGGGGCCGCCTAATACAGCGGTTAACTGCAATATCCATGATCCTTTGCAGGGTCTGGTTGTCATTGGCGGCATAGACAGCAAAACCCATCACTGGCATAATGAAAAAATGGCAGATCAGGTTCGCCGGATTCTTGATATCCAGCACCATATTTCCTGGACCCTGTCCACCTCTCCACGCACCCCGCACACAATGGTCAAAATGCTGGCTGATCTTGCAAAAGCAGGTTCCGGCACAAGGTTTATTCCCTTTGAACAAACCGGTTCCGGCTGGATTGAAAACCGGTATGCAGAATCCAATGTTGTATGGGTGAGTGCAGATTCTGTTTCCATGGTGTATGAGGCCCTTTCAGCAGGCTGCCGGGTGGGTATTCTGCCGGTGGACTGGAAAAAAAAGGGGATCCGGCTGGCCCGGGCAATCAATCTTCTGGAGAAAAACAATAAAATTGTATCTTTTGCATCATTTATGCAGAATGCGGTATATCCGGAACATTCCCTTCTGAATGAGGCCCGGCGGTGTGCCGCAAAAATATTGGAGAGATGGTGGCCGGAATGCTTACAATAGTTCAGATGCTGCCGGAATTGATCACCGGCGGGGTTGAAAGAGGCACCCTTGAAACAGGGGCTTATTTTGTAAAAAACGGCCACAGGTCCATTGTGGTTTCCAATGGCGGCCCAATGGTGGAGGCGCTTGTAAAAAATGGCAGTGAACACATCACCCTGCCTGTGGGAGAAAAAAATCCCAAGGCTTTGTTTTGCATACCCCGTCTGAGACAATTGTTTATAAAAGAAAAGGTGGACATACTGCACCTGCGCTCCAGATTACCGGCATGGATGGGTATGCTGGCAGCAAAATCCATCCCCGGAGCAACACGGCCGAGAATTGTGACCACATTTCACGGATTCTATTCAATTAACCCCTACTCTGCAATCATGACCAAAGGCGAAAGGGTTATTGCGGTATCCAAACTGATCAAGGAGCATATCTGTCACCAATATGGTGTCTGTGGAAACCATGTGAAGGTAATCCACCGCGGTTTTGATGCATCATGCTTTGATCCTTTGCTGGTGGATAAAAAACATCTGTCTGATCTCAGGAAAAAGTGGAAAATTGATGGGAAAAACGGTCCGGTTCTGATGCTCCCTGGAAGGTTTACAGAACTGAAGGGCCACAGGCTTTTTTTATCGGCCCTTGAGAAGATAAAGCATCTTTCATGGACAGCTGTCCTGGTAGGAGATATGAATGAAAAACCGGACTATGCTGCCCGGTTACAAAAAGAAGCATTGGAAAAAGGCCTGGGGGACCGGGTGGTTTTTGCAGGGCATTGCAGTGACATGGCAGCTGCATTTGTGCTTTGTGATATCACCATAAGTGCTTCCATTCATCCGGAGTCATTCGGCAGGGTAGGGGTTGAGTCCCAGGCCATGGGCGTTCCTGTGGTGGCAACAGCACACGGTGGAAGCCTTGAAACCATAGTTCCGGAAAAAACCGGCTGGCTTTTTTCTCCTGCTGATGTGGATGGGTTTGCCAACGCCCTGGCAGAAGCTGTAAAAGATGAAAAAAAAAGAAAAAAAATGGGTGCCAGGGCAAGGGCATGGGTGGCAGATCATTTTACCACAGCCCATATGTGTGCAAAAACCCTCAGGCTGTATGAAGAATTGGTGGCAGCCCCCCGGACCCTGTAATGCCTGGTGCTTTATCCATGTGTGGCTTTATCTGGTCACAGAAATTTTTTTGTACTGATCCGTGTTTGTACTGATCCGCAATTGCATCGGGGGAAATATGATAGTGCTTGATAACCATCTGCTGATCAATCAGGGAAAAACGCGGGCCTGTTATCTGCATCCTGGAGACAAAGACCTGGTGATCAAGGTGCCTGTGGGAAGCAAAAAAGCAGACAACCGGTCCAATATAACCGAACTGCGAGGCTATCAGGCATTGATGCGTGAACAGGTCGATCTGTTCTGTATCAGCCATTGTTATGGGTTTGTCACAACCAGCCTTGGCAAAGGACTGGTTTGTGACTGTATCCGGGATGATGGTGGTGCGGTATCCAGAACCATCTGGGATATTATTATTTATCAGGATGACTGTGATGTTGATCATATTAAAGCGGTTGCCGATGCTTTTTGCAGGTTCCTGATTCAAAGAGATACCCGGCTTTTTGACCTGAACCTGAAGAACATTGTTTTAAAATTGCACAAGGATGGTGTTTATGCGCCATTTGCAGTTGATTTAAAAGGCCGTTTCGATAACAAGGAAACCATACCCGTATCAAGTTACAGCAGATATTTTGCCAGAAAAAAAATGGATCGGAGACGCAGGCAGCTTTTGGAGCGGATCTTTCTTTTCCGGGAAAAGAGAGTGGAATGGCAGTAAATCATTCACAAGAGCAGGTGGTAATAGACACTGGATGGGAAAATTTCTGGTTCCTGGAAATCGGCCCAATGTTTTTGAGATTTACTCATGGGGCTGAAAATCATGCCCAAATCCCTGCTGTCTGCTGCATCTAACCTGGTGCAGCCGGTAGATGCGGATAATGTTCCGGCCCATGGCATCAATGGTATAAAATCGTCTGACCAGTTCTCTTGCTGCATGGATCCTTTCCAGTGTGGCCGCTTCCCTGTTCAGGGTGTCAAGCACAAGGTCTGACAGAAAAGCGGCATCCTCTGCATCAAAGAGCAGCCCTGTTGTGCCGTGCTGAATGATATCTGAAATGCCGTCTGTTTTTGATCCGATCACCGGGCAGGAGCAATACATGGCTTCCAGCAGTGCCCAAAGCACCCCTTTATCCGGCATGCCGTTGATATCTTCGGGTGCCAGAACCATACAGTCCATCCCCCGGTAACCGGGCCGGGTATCTTCGGTCAATCCAAGGAAATGGGTGCGGCCGCTGATTCCTGCTTTCTGTGCCATTTCCATGTACCTGGCTCTGTGATTGCCAGGTTCGCCGCCCACCAGCACCAGGTGATGGCTGATTCTGGACTGGATCTGTCTGAATGCCTGGAAAATGGTGGTCACCCCGTTATTCCGGGACGCTGGCCCCACAAATCCGATGAACCGTGTGGCAGGATCACATCCCAGTTCCAGGGCCAGGTCTTTCCGGGCCGTCTCTGGGGGAACAAGTGTTTCAGAAGCCGGAATACTGTCTGGAATGGAAAAAACCTGTGTGCTTTTGAGATGAAACAGGGCCTGCATATGCCGGGCGGCATAATCCGTTGTGGTGAAAATATAATGGCTCAGTTTTTTGTACAGTCGGCGGTTATACCAGGAGTTGCGGACATGTGCCGTGTCATGGCAAGACAGTATCCTGCATGGCACATCCGCTTTTTGGGCTGCAGGCAGGGCAATTTTGGCATCGGTATGGCCGTGGACATTGAGAACATGGGGCTGTTCATTTTGAAAAATGCGGATCAGCTCCCGGTAATTGTTTATCAGCCCCATGGGTGTAAAGGACATGGCATGGACCCGGAAACCGTATTTTTTTGCCTTCTGGAACAAAGGGGTGCCATCCGGTGCCACGATCACCACCTGGTGTCCGTTTTTATCCATCCACACAGATTCATTGAAAATGCGTTTTTCCAGATCCCCCCAGCCGGTATCACAGGTGGTGTGTACGATTTTGTAATGGGATTTCATGGGAGGTTGCTTTGCAGCAGTTTTTTCTCCATTCGCCTGATGTCTTCGGGCAGATCGATTTCAGGTGAGTCAAATGCGGTGACCACAACATTTATGGGAAATCCGAACTCCAGTGCCCGCAATTGTTCCAGTTTTTCCACATCTTCACACCGGCCTGTGGGCAGTGACACAAAAATATCCAGAAATGATTTTTTATAGGCGTAAAACCCCAGGTGTTTGTAAAAATCAACCAGGGTGTCTTTTTCCCGGGGAAACGGGATCTGGGCACGGGAAAAATACAAAGCCGACCCATGGACATCAAAGGTGACCTTCACATCCTTGGGATCGGTAATTTCTCTTGGATCCTGGATTTTATAGGCCAGGGTGGTCATCACCGTATCCGTATCTTTCCCGAACGGGGCAATCAGGTCATCTAAGGATCCGGGATGGAATATTGGCTGGTCCCCCTGGATATTGATGATGATCTCATCCGGATCCAGATTGAGCAGATTGGCGGTTTCAGCCACCCGGTCGGTTCCGGACCGGCAGGTATCCGAGGTCATGATGGCGTTGCCGCCGAATGCCTGCACCGCCTGGACAATGCGCTGGTCATCCGTGGCCACCCAGGTTTGCGTGACGGTCGATGATTTTTGGGCCTGCTCATACACCCGCTGGATCAGGGATTTGCCGGCAATTTCCATAAGGGGTTTTCCTGCAAGGCGGCTGGAGCCGTACCGGGAGGGTATGATGGCAATGGTCATGGTGCTGCCTTACATTTTCTGGAACAAAGACCGGGCTTTGTCCCTTGTCATGATGGTTTTCCAGTCTTTGCCCAGACAGTTTTCCCACAAGGGTGCAAGGCCCAGGGCCACAGTGATCATGATATCCATCTGGGCATCATCCAGGCCTTTGGTCACATTTCTGGGGATATCCACCCCGGTTTTTTGCATCATGAACCGAAATTCTTTGACACCCTCGGGATAATATTCTTCCAGTGCATCAAAGGTGATGCAGCACCCCACCCCGTGGTGGATGCCCAGAAGATAGGAAAGGCCGTAAGACAGGGCATGACAGGCTCCAACCTGGGAATAGGCAATGCTCATCCCCCCGAAAAAGGAGGCCATCATCAATTTGTCGGCCGCATCCGGGTGGTCATCTAAAAACACCTGCCGGCACAGTTCCAGGGATTTTTCCCCATAGGCTTTGGAAAATTCGTTCAGATAGGTACCTGCCAAGGATTCCACACAATGGATATAGCAGTCCATGCCGGTGTAAAAATACTGGTCCTTTGGCACCCCGGCGGTGAGTTCCGGATCCAGGACCACCTGGTCAAATACCGTATAGTCGGAGTTGATGCCCAGTTTTTTTTCAGGCCCGGTGAGCACAGTGGTGCGCGATACCTCAGCCCCGGTACCTGACAGGGTGGGCACGGCTGCATGGTACACAGCCGGATGCTGAATCAGATCCCATCCCTGGTACTGGGTGGCAGATCCCGGATTGGTGAGCATCAGGGAGATGGCCTTGGCCAGGTCCATGGTGGAGCCGCCGCCGATGCCCACCACAGCACAGGGCAGGTGAGACCGGGCGGTTTTTACTTCCAGGGTGAGCTGGTCCACATACCCGGTTTTGGGTTCCTCATCCACATTGACATACAACAGAAGGTCATTTTCCTGCAGGGGAATACGCGATGCCAGGGCCGCACCGGAAAACACATCATCCAGGACAAATACCACCCAGTCCTCCGCGTTGCTGCGCCTGGAAGAGAGGATATCATCCAGCTGGGCAAAACAGCCCCGGCCGAAGATGACCCGGGGCACCAGTTTGAAGTTTCTAAACATGATTTTCCTTAAATTTTATGCTGTTATAGATTTTTTGATGGCAGCAATACGCTGTTCCAGGTCCTGGTCCGACCAGGACAGCATGATCTGCATGGACAGGGTGCGCTGCATTACGGCATCGGATTCCGGCAGCGCCAGATGCTGATAATCCGGCAGGTTGCTGCACAGTTCCACAGCCATGGGGGAGGCAGCGGCCATTTTTTTCAGGTGGTGCCACTGCCGGTAATAATGCCAGTTGTTGGCATACCAATAGGGGCAGGGGACACCGTTTTCTGCAAGCTTTTTGCCTGCCTGCCTGGCTTTTTCTTCAGTGGGCAGCATAAAGCTTAAAAAGGTGGCAGAATCTCCGAAGGGATCCGGCAGGTACCGAAAGGAAATACCCGGCAGGTCTGTCATGGCATCTTTGAGGATCTGTTTGTTCCTGCGCTGGGTGTCAAGGATCTGGTCCAGTTTTTTGAGCTGGGCCAGCCCCACGGCTGCATTGAGTTCCGAGATCCGGTAATTGCATCCCAGAATGGGGTGGTCATCCGCACCCCGGTCCGGTCCGCCTAAATGGTCATGGCCGTGATCAGCATACTGATGGCATGTTTCATACACCTGCGGGTCATCAGTGATGACGGCACCGCCTTCACCACAGGTCACGGTCTTTACCGCATCAAAGGAAAAACAGCCGGCCATACCGAAACTGCCCAGATGTTTTCCCTGAAAGGTTCCCCCCAGTGCCTGGCAGGCATCTTCCAGCAGGATCAGGCCTTTTTGGTTGCAGAAATCTCTTATTTCATCGATGCGTGCCATGGCACCGCACATGTGCACCGGGACCACGGCCCGGGTTCTGGGGGTGAGCACAGCCTCCAGCCGGTCCGGGTTCAGGCACAGGGTTTCATCAATTTCCCCAAACACCGGTACAGCACCTGCCTGGAGCACTGCTTCAAAGGTGGCAACAAAGGTGAACGGCGGAATAATGACCTCATCTTCTGCCCCGATGCCGCAGGCAGCCATGGCAGTGCTCAGGGCGGCTGTGCCGCTGGCGCACAGGTGGCTGAAGGCTGATCCCGTGATATCCCCCAGTTTTTTTTCAAATTCCAGTGCTTTGTAGTGGCCGTTTCTGGCCCCCTCAAACCCGTAGCGCATCAGAACGCCGGTGGACAAAACATCTCCCACCTCTTTTCTCTCTTTGTCGCCGAATATTTCAAAACCAGGCATGGCAGACTCCTATGGATGATAATTCCAACTGTTATATGAAAGTGTTAAGTTTTAAGCTAATACCTGACGGCTAACAGCTAAAGGCTAACAGCTAACAGCTTTCATTTTTTGTTGTGCCCGGAAGGGCATGGCCGTTATTAAAATAGTTATATTTATCACATCCTGTGTTTAAGTTTCAAGAACAGTTCACCAATTCTGAAGGTTTAAAGCAATTGACCTGTAAACATATGTGGGGGTATAATATTTTTTTAAATCCAAAAATTTGAACAGACCGTATAAAATGACCTGCCACATGGGATGACCAACCACTTTGCCTGATTTTTTATCTTTGTATATTCATGTGCCCTTTTGCAGAAAAAAATGCCCGTACTGTGATTTTTTTTCAGTCACCGACCTGTCTTGGGTCAACGCTTATGTGGCAGGTGTCTGCAAAGAGATAAAGCTGTGGTCTGACATGGCCGGACCATGGTCCCTGATGCCGGTGCATACCATATATTTCGGAGGCGGCACCCCTTCTTTGCTGTCTGTAAACCAGATGCACAAAATCCTTGATATGGCGCAGAACTGTTTTTGTCTTGCTCCCGGGCCGGAAATTACATGTGAGGTGAATCCCGGCACAGTGGATGCCTTGTACCTGTCAGATCTGCGGCAACTGGGAATCAACCGTCTCAGCATCGGAGCCCAGTCATTTGATCCCCGGAAACTGTCATTTTTATCCCGAATACATACCAGAAAACAGGTGTTTGACACCCTGGACGGCGCAGCCCTTGCAGGGTTTTCCAATCTGGGCCTGGACCTGATCTACGGTCTGCCTGAAGAAACCCAGGATGTCTGGCAGACAGATCTTGATACCGCCCTTGGGTTTGATCCGACACACCTGTCCTGCTATATGCTCACCATCGAGCCGGGCACCCCCTTTTTTGACCGCTGTGAAAAAGGACTGTTTTTGCCCTGTGACCGGGACCGGCGTATGGATTTTTTTGTGCAGACAGCTGAAGTGCTGGAAAATTCCGGCTATATCCATTATGAGATCTCAAATTTTGCCCTGGGACAAAAAAACCGGTCGGTTCACAACTCCCATTACTGGCACCGGGGGGCCTATATCGGGATGGGGCCGTCAGCCCACTCTTTTGTGCCGAAGAAAACAAAAGAGATATCAGGCATACACCAGGCTTCGGGAGTGATCCCCCCATTGTTCGGAGCCGGAGGCCCGGTCCGCTCCTGGAATGCTGCAAATCTGCACACCTGGCTGGCACGTGTTGATGCCGGCAAATTCCCCCGGGCAGGGTATGAAATGCTTACCCCGGCCCAGGAGATGCTGGAGCAGGTCATGCTGGGGCTGAGAACAGAACATGGTATCCGGATACATCGTCTGGACAAAGATATCCATGCTTTCATGGCCCGGCTGGAAGACCAGAGCATGGGCATCCTGTCTGCTTCCGTCGGCACAGCAGACACCTCCAGGCGTTTCAGACTGACCCGCACAGGCATGACCTGTCTGGACAACATTGTGGATGCGTTTGCCCGAAAAATTTTTGACAAAATGGATTATTATGATAATTTTTGACACAATCATCTTTTAATTTTTAAAAAAATCCTGTAAAAGGAAATGTTTTACTTGCATGGCCCATGAGTTCTGGGCCGATATTAACCCAAATATGATGGTTTTATGTATTTAAGATTAAAAATTTTATGTTTATTCGGCAGGTTACATATTCAAAAAATGATCCGGCATCTCTTGTTCATGCCGCAGGCCAGGGAGTTGCGATTGCTGCTGGGGGGGTAAAAGGCATTAAATCTTTTTTGCACAGGAACTATTTTCACTTCACATATGTCTCCGATACCCACCCCCGTTACAATCATATTCCCCTTCGCCCGGCATTTCGCAAGCCAGCCAGGACAAGGTCTGCTGCCTGCAGACAAACCGGATATGTCCATGCCGTAAAACTTGATCACAGGGTCCCTGCAGTTGTTTTGGCAGGTGCAGTCCTGGACATGACTAACATTTTACAGAAAAGGATTGTTCCGGCACAAACCACGGCATAAAAGATTCTTTTGATTTTGGATAATTAACAAAGATCTTTTTTACCGTTTTGCTGCCCTTTTGCATGCCGCATCTGGTATGCAGATCCAGAGGTGCAGTCTGTTTTTGGCATCCCAGCGAAGTTTTGGGGTAATTTTAACCGATATTTTTATTGACAATTGGAGACAGCAGTAATGCTTGATAAAAATATTAGATTTGTTGAAGATTCCCGGAGAAATGATTTTTTTGCTCTGGGACGGCAGATAACGATTGAATATTATGCATGCAGTGCCACAGCTTTTCTGGATGAAACCCGTGTGGAAAACGCCCTGTTACAGGCAGCAGAAAACAGCGGGGCCACCATTATCAGCTCCTCTTTTCATAAATTCGACCCCCAGGGGGTCAGCGGTGTTGTGGTTATAGCGGAATCGCATTTTACAATCCATGCATGGCCGGAACATGACTATGCAGCAGTGGATATTTTCACCTGTGGTGACAATATCGACCTGGAAAAGGCGATTGACTCCATGAAAGATTCCTTTGGGTCAAAAAATGTGGTGATCTCCTCTGACCAGAACAGGGGCATCATCTCCAAACCCTTTGAACAGCAGAAAATCGGTGAAACCATTGCAAATTCAAAGGTGCATCCCATATCCTGGAAAAAGGAATATGCACACAAAAATCCCTGGGGCGTACTGGCTTCTGTTGACATCTATGAAACTGACCCGGCTGTTATACGGGATGCCGGAAGCATTAAGGATTTTGTGCACCAATTGTGCGATCTTATCGAGATGAAACGCTATGGGGATTGCCAGGTGGTGCATTTTGGAGAAGATGAACGGGTGGAAGGGTTCAGCATGACCCAGCTCATTGAAACATCATTGATATCCGGTCATTTTGCCAATGCCTCCAACACCGTATACCTGGATGTGTTCAGCTGTAAATATTATGATCCCAGGCAGGTGGCTGAGTTTGCCGTCTCTTTTTTCAAGGGGCGCCATTACAAAATGCAGATTGCCTTGCGGCAATGAAATTACAGATATATGGCGCGTGAAAGATGTATAGCGCGTGGGGGGATAAGGGACACAGCGCTGCTGCAAGCTTATCCCCCACACCGTTCATGCACAAGGGGAAAAAATGGAGAATAAAATGGCAGAGGCCAATCATGTCAAAGACGGCTGGTTTTTTGAAACCTGTTCCATGTGGTCCGGAATGGGGTTTGCCCTTGAAATTGAAAAGATCCTTCACAAAGAAAAGAGCAGGTATCAGCTGATCGAGGTGTTTCAAACCAAAAATTTTGGAAAAATGCTTGCCCTGGACGGCATTATACAGCTCACGGAATTTGATGAATTCTGCTACCAGGAAATGCTGGCCCATGTGCCGCTGTTTGCCCATCCGTTTCCTGAAAGTGTGCTGGTCATCGGCGGCGGAGATGGCGGGATTTTACGGGAGGTCTGCCGCCATGACTGTGTAAAAACCATTGATTTCTGTGAAATTGATGAAGCGGTTGTAAAGGTGTCAAAACAGTTTTTGCCCACCCTTGCCTGTGGATTTGATGATCCCAGGGTCAACGTCTTCATCGGGGACGGCAATGCCTATGTCCTGGAAAAAAAGAACCGGTATGATGTGATCATTGTTGATTCCTCCGATCCTGTGGGGCCGGGGGAAGTGCTTTTTAAAAAGCCGTTTTACGAAGGGCTGAGAGCAGCGTTGAAACCTGACGGGATTGTGGCCACCCAGGGGGAATCCATTTTCCTGCACCAGGAATGTGTGACAAATCTTGCCCGCATCACAAAACAGTTGTTTGTAAAACAGGCATATGCCTGCATAATGGTTCCAACATATCCAGGGGGCAATATCGGTATCTGCCTGGGCTCACTGGGGCCTGAACTTACACAGCCTGCAAGACAGATATCCGACAAAATCCAGGGGCAGCTGCAGTATTATACCCCTGAAATGCACAGGGCTTGCTTTGTTCTGCCCGGATTTGCCCGGAAAATGTTTGAAGCGATATAGAATGATGAAACAATGCAGCAGGTGCCTTGGCCTGCTACATTGTTTCTTTCAAAGCTTTCTCCGCAGCTGACGCAAGTCTCCCACCCGGATGGTCAGGTTGATGGAATCAAAGTATTCAATGAGAGGAATGACAAATTTTCGGGAAATCCCTGTCATATCTTTGAATTCCGGGGTGGTGATTTTTTCGTTTTCTTTAAGAAAATCCACAAGGTCTTTTTCCAGCCGGGCAATGGCATCTGCATCAAAATACAGGTCATCTTTTGTCTTGATGATCTGTTTTTCATCAATGAGCATCTGCAGCACATCTTTTGCCGTGTTTTTGTCCAGGCCCAGATCCTGGCACACCGTTCTAAAAAAAGGCGGGGTCAGGCCTGCAGACCGGTAAATCCGGATGATGTTTTGTTTTACTTCGTGCTGGTCCACCTGCAACGCCACTTCAAATCCTGCCAGTTTTACCAGGTTTTTGTCCAGTACCACGGTATTTTCCTTGCCAAGCCGGGAAAACAGGATATTGAAGAACTTTGGGTCCTTGATGTACCGGAACTTGGATTTGAGTTCCTGGGTGGGCATGCCCTCTTTTAAGGGGTTGGCATCATGGTACTGCTGGATTTTTTCTAAGATCTTTGTTTTGAAATCAGTGAAAAATGCACCGCTGACATAGACTTGTTTTTCCTTGTCCGTCTGGATGATTTCCTGCTGGGCCAGCATCTTCTGCAGGGTTGCGGCCAATTTTTTATCAGTGATATTTGTCATGATCCGCAGGTCATTGAAACTGAGCCCTTTAAAGCCTTTCAAAGACAGGAAAAATAAAATGGTCTGTTCCATATCCTCTGCTGCCAGGGCGTTAAGGCCCTGGATCACGGGCACATCCAGATGTTTATGCTTCTGGGATACGGGGTTGAGAATGGCCCCGCCCCCGATGGTTCTCACTGGGGAATAGCTTCTGACAACGTACCGGTCATCTTTTATACAGCACACCGGTGATTCCAGGCGGAACTGGACCAGGGCATCCTCTCCTGGCAGCAGTTCTTCTCTGTCCAGAAGCACCATATATCCCAGGATTTCACTGGTCCCGGAATGAAAACGGACACGGGTCCGTGCTTTGGCCGGCCGGGTGTTGGATTTTAAAAAATGAAATCCGGCATCCACCATATAACTTTCAATGAGTGTGCCCGGGGTGGAAAGGATGTCCCCCCGGTTTACAGATTCCTTGTCCAGTCCCTGGAAATTGATGGCGGTGCGGGTACCGACGCCGGCCTCCTGCACACTGCTGGAATGCACCTGGATGCCCCGCACCCGGGAGACAATTTTCCTGGGATAGACCATGATCTCTTCACCCACCCGGATGCTGCCCGATGCAAGGGTCCCGGTGATCACCGTGCCGAATCCCTTCATGCTGAACACCCGGTCCACAGGCAGCCGGAATATGGCGGAAAATTTACGCTCCGGCAGGCTGCTGCAGATCTCCTCAAGGGCTGCTACAAATTGTTCCAGACCCTGGCCTGTGACTGAAGATACCGGGATAACAGGCTTGTCTTCCAGAAATGTGTCCTGAACAAAATCATGGATATCTTCCATGGCCAGTTCCAGCAGGTCCTCATCCACCATATCTGTCTTGGTCAGGGCGATCAGGCCGTGTTCAATGCCCATGAGATTGCAGATTTCCATGTGCTCCCGGGTCTGGGGCATGACTCCCTCGTCCGCTGCAATGACCATGGTGACCACATCAATGCCGGAGGAGCCTGCCACCATGTTTTTAACAAATTTTTCATGGCCCGGCATATCCACAATGCCGATATGGGTACCCCCTGGCAGATTTAAAAAGGCAAATCCCAGCTCAATGGTGATGCCCCGTTGTTTTTCTTCCTTGAGACGATCGGTTTCAATGCCGGTTAATGCCTTTACCAGGCTGGTTTTTCCATGGTCGATATGGCCGGCTGTGCCGAGAATGATGTTTTCCAATGGATCTATCCCTTTTTCCGGGGGGTGGGTTTTTTTAAGTACTGCATACCGTAAGCGAGAGCCACCAGAACCAGCCCGGTGATTATACCGTTACCCATCCCCCATTCCGGTTTGAAAACCCGGATCAGAAGAATACCGAATACCAGTCCCAGTATGAGTCTGACAACAAATATGAGCAATGCATTCATGAAGCGTTCCTTTTATTGGTAGGTCATGTGTTTTGTACCAAGGATAATAGTCAAACAACCAGGTCAGGTCAATGTTAAATATCAAATCCCTGTTTACGGCAATTTGTGAAAAAACTATTGAAAAATTCAGCCGGTTCTGATAATGTATGCGAGTTTTTTGCGGTGGGTGTAGCTCAGTTGGTAGAGCACCAGGTTGTGGCCCTGGTGGCCGCGGGTTCAAGTCCCGTCACTCACCCCATAAATATTCCTGTAATTTCAGATTTTTTCCACTGCTCTGGTTGCTTTCAAGGCTTCAACCGGCTTTATGTAGATCTTTTGGTGTGGACGAGGCTTCCATGATCGATCTTGAAGTGATGGATGCCCTGCTTGGTGCCCCTTCCCCCCATGCACGGCTGATCCTTTTAGGTGACAAGGATCAGCTGGCCTCGGTGACTTGGCCCGGGCAGTGAACCAGGGCGATGGAAAAAAGGTCTCCAGGGAATGGGAAAAAGGGTATGCTGATATTTCTCGGCTCGTAATCCATTCCTGTGAAGATGCAGGGTTTTGCAGCCTGGGACTGGACGGCAATCCAAAATCATTTCCCCATGGTGCTGAAAATCTGCTTTTCAAAAACTGTTTCATATTTTTTTTCATTTAATAACACCTCAGACATTCATAGGGAAAGAAGCCCTCTTCAATATAAAAGAGGGCTTTGGAAAGAATATTGTTAAATGGTTCTACTCATGCTGAACAATCTTTATGTTACCCATATCATCCTCCCTGGCATTCCATTTTTTTTGATGACCTCGACCGCCTGACTAACAGGCAGGCTTCTTTATTTTGCGGATTCACTCAATTCCCTTCGATTATTAACAAACACACCGGGCTGATTTCATACCAAGACAGGCCTGTATTTAAGGATCGGGCTGGACAGGGGCTCATGACACCGGATATCACAAATAAGTCCAGTATATCGTGTAAACAGATCCGAGCATCAATCTGTTGATGATACAGACCCAGCAGGCCAGCCTCGAACATCCGATTGCGGCTGTTGGCCATGATTGTCGTCAGCAGCCAGGCATCTTCTTCTGGAAAATGACTGGTCAAGAGATCGAAGAAGGAACCTTTGTTTGTTGCTGGGTTATCTCCACTCGCTTGATCTTTTATTCGATCTCACAATAAACACAGGGATTGAATTCATACAGCGGGGAAGCTGATCTCATTCTGTTTCGATCCATGGTCATCAATTTTGGGCTTATGATACTGGCCCCCTTCAATACAGCAATCAATGCTCCGATCTTTTCCCTGAGCCCATGATGTCCACATACAGCTCCTATTCTCGCCCCGGAAATCACATTGTGAACACAGCTGTCTCTCAGTTCTTGGATTAGTGCCGGCATTTTCTCCCAGTTCGGTTCTCCCATTTTGTGAAACAGGTGAAGTATGGCCCAGATGGTGTCCCATTTTCCGGATTGGATGGCATTTGTTGTCAGAACCCGGGAAATATTGGGCATTTCAAAGACCTCGCCAGGTTGCATCAACATAATCCTGGAGTCCCACTCTCCGCACTTTGAGGAGCGAACAGGCAGCAGCAGTTTCCATTCCCACAGTTCCAGCAGAACTTCCCCAGTTGATGGGCCGGCAGCTGCTTGAACAGCATCATAATTGATGGTATCTTTTTCCACCGCATTTACAAGCACACTGCAAATCGAATCCAGGTCGGTGGAATCTTTGATCACGGAACGTATGGCTTGTTTGATATTGTCCATTTTCTAATGACACCACGGTCCCAAAAAAAATGAAAATATTTGGATTGCTTTGAGTGAGCTGACGAATATGCTGAGCTAAATGTGTGATTCAGTTGTCATTATAAAGTCAAGAGGGGCAGATGAACTGGCTGAGCGGGTTGTTGATAGTAAAGGTATCCATTTTTTTTCACTGCTGTGAATACTCACGCAGGGATAATTATACTTAACTCGGAACAACTGGATTTCTCTTGTTGATAACCTTTATTACCTCATCCACCATGGCAATCTTTTTCACCACCATTCCGCCTTTTCAAACGCTTGATTTTTATCTTGACTAAAATTGGCCTCCTCTGATACAAGCCCAACATGTTGTGCTTGTATCAGAGGAAGAATGATATTGGAAAGTTAAGAAATTTTTGATACTTTGTTTACCCAAAAGCAAGTTCTTTTCCCTCCTATCCCTCAGCCAGTGATCTTGCGGCAGAAGGTGCACGGTCAGCGGCAAACAATGGCAAACAAGGAGGAATATGAAAAAGTGTGTGCTCACCATAGTGGGAATCCTGTTCCTGGTCCTGCCGGGAGGCGCTTGGGGGGAAGATTTTCGTCAGTGGCTGGAGGACTTTTATCCTCAGGTGGCCAATGAAGGGATCAGCCGGGCCACCTGGGAGACTGCCTTTGACGGCATTGATCAACCAGATGCCAGGGTGCTGGATAAGGCTCGCTTTCAGCCTGAATTTACTGTAGAAATTTGGGAATACCTCGATTCCCGGGTCACCCCGTTGAGTATCGAGCGAGGCCTGCGGATGGAGCGCTATTACGCCCAGATTCTTGCGGCGGTAGAGAACCGTTTCAGGGTTGAGGCCAAGGTTTTGCTCGCCATTTGGTCGATGGAATCTGCCTACGGGGCAATTTTCGATAAACCCGAGCGGCTGCATTACGTCCCACAGGCCCTCGCGACTCTGGCCTATGCCGATCCAAAACGGAAAAATTTTGCTGAAAAACAACTTGTTGCCGTTTTGCAGATTCTCCAGGCCGGCGATGTCGGGCGACAGCACCTGATCGGTTCCTGGGCTGGCGCCATGGGCCACACCCAATTCATTCCCACCAGTTACCTGGCCTATGCGGTAGACATGGACGGCAATGGCCGTCGGGATATCTGGAACTCGGTGCCCGACGCCTTGGCCACTGCCGCCAATCTTCTTCACAGCAATGGCTGGCAGAGCGGCAAAACCTGGGGGTACGAGGTTATCCTCCCGGCGGGTGGAGAGCGTTGGCTGGACGAAACCAGAATCCTCGCCGACTGGCAGAAGGCGGATTTTTTCCGAACCGGGGGAAGAACCTTCCCCCGCCCGGATGATCGGGCGGTGCTTAAACTTCCGGCAGGCAAGGAAGGGCCGGCATTTTTGGTGTTGAGAAATTTTTTTGTCCTCAAGCGCTACAATAACGCCGATGCCTACGCCCTGGCGGTAGGACTGCTATCCGACCGGCTGGCCGGCAGCAAGGGGTTGGTGCAGCCCTGGCCTCGTCCGCCGGGGACCTTGAACGGGGAGGAAAAGTTCCTCCTTCAGGAGCTGCTCAAGAAAAAAGGTTATTATTCCGGAGAGATTGACGGCCTCTTTGGCGAAGCGAGCAGTGCGGCAATCAGAATCTTTCAAGAAGAGATCGGTATGCCGGCGGACGGTAAGCCTTCGCTGGAGATGCTTGATACCCTTCGCCAATAACCCCTGTCGCCTAAGGTGAAAAAGACCGGTCTCTTCCCCGGAAAGGGGGAGGAGACGGCCTTGGATTTATTGTAATCCATCAATGAGCTGGATAAATCCTTGTGCCCCATGCTTCAGTTACAAGTTACGGCGCTCAGGTTGCCTCCCGGCATTGCCCTCCGAACTGGTAGAGGTATAATAACAGAACCTGTGATTATAAAAAAGGACTTGACAATTTGAAAAAAATGTAGCAATTTGGAAATGAAATAAGTATTTGAAATAATAAGAAAAATCAAGATTTGTTACGTACAAGGATAATTATCTGCAACTCCGTCTTCACCCCACATCATACCTGCCAGTACTGATTTTTTTTGCAAATCAGATCTGGACAGCAATACTTTACACATTCGGGGGTCTGCTTTTCCTCAAAATAGAGCTTTTTTATATAGGAGCTATGAATGCGATAGCTATCATTTACAAGTTTAACCGATCCAAAAGCTCCTCTTAAAATATTTAAGATACTATATTTTCGGTTAATTGAACTGATACTGTTTTCGTACTTTATGCCTTTGCTTTTGTAGGTTAAATGCGTGTCACTATTGTCCGATATTTTTCAAGGATTTGACTCATAACGGGTTCAAGTTCATTGGGTTGAATGACCAATAGATCCCCTTGTTGTGCCCTTGAAAAAATAGTATCCACAGCCTTTTCCGGTTCCGGGACAATTTCAATATTTTCTTTTTTAAAACCACACTGAATCAATCCCTTATAAACCAAGTCCGGGGTTTCCCCAATGGGTCTGTTTCGTGGATCAAAATCAGTCAGCAGGATATAATCGTATACTAAAGCCAGTGCTTTTCCATAGTCAATGATCTGCTCGGTGGTTCTGTTCCCGGTCCCATGGCACAGGGCGACCTTTCTTCCGGGTGAAAGTCGCGGCAATAACCTGTGCATGGCACGAGCAGATTCCGGATTATGGCCGTAATCCAATAGAACTTTGTATTTCTGGAAATCAAATAAGTTCATGCGGCCAGGATTTTGATTCGGCGTAGGATAAAATGTCATAATTCCATTTCGAATCTGATCAATGGGGATGTTTACACCATGCAGGGCAGCTATCGCAGCAAGGGTGTTTGAGATATTAAAATCTATCATTCCGTCGAAAGTAATGGGTATTTGTTCAAGGGTGCAAATATTGATATCCAATTCACTATCCCTGATAATGACGTTTCGTTCGACGAGCGTGACAGCGATTCCACCATTTTTTATATGCGCTTTAATCTTTTGATTATTTTCGTCCAAAGAAAATAAAATAATATTTCCATTGGCACGATCAAGAATTGTCATGGTCGTTTCGTCATCTGCATTTAAAACAGAAAACCCTGTCTTTTTGACAACCTCTATGACAGTGGATTTTGTCATGCACAGATCTTCCTGGGATTCTATCCAGTCACTGCCCAGGTGATCCGTTCCAATGTTCAGCACAACACCCACATCAACTTCTTTGACGCCAAGACCTCGTCTTGCGATGCCCCCACGGGCAACTTCCAGGACAATGTGATTCACTGATGGTTCCCTGAGGACAATACCGGCACCCTCCGGGCCGCTGTAATCTCCGGATAAAATTGGTTTCCCGTCAACTATAACACCGGTAGTGCAAGTCAGGCCTACCATTTTTCCTGAATATTTGAGTGTATGGGCAATGAGTTTGCAGGTTGTTGTTTTGCCATTTGTTCCGGTCACAGCTAAAACCGGAATTTTTTCATAACCCATGGGGAAGAGCATATCCACAACCGGCTTTGCAACATTCCTGGGTTGCCCTTTTGTGGGTTCAAGATGCATTCTGAAACCTGGTGCGGCATTCACTTCAACCACTTTAAGGCCAGAGGACTCAAGGGGCAGTGAAATGTCTTTTGCCAGCACATCAACACCCACACAATCCAGCCCGATGATCTGGGCGGCCCGTTCAGCCATGAAACGGATATCCGGGCTGACCTCATCAGTAACATCTGTGGCAGTCCCTCCTTGGCTGAGATTGGCAGTGGTTTTAAGATAGACCACCTCCTGTTTACCTGGCACTGTATTTATTGAACGGCCTCTTAAGGCTAAAAGCCTTTGGGTCATGTCATCGACTTCAATCTGTGTCAGCACCTTTTCATGTCCAAAACCGCGCAGTGGATCGGAGTTAACAGCTTGAATCAAATCATGGATGGTGGATCTTCCATCTCCTGTGACATGGGCCGGTTCTCTTTTTGCCGCAGCAATAAATTCTCCGTTGATGACCAGAAGACGGAAATCGCCGCCCTTGACATACTCTTCGACAATAACTTCGGGGTGGTAAGCAAACGCCGTATGAAAGGCCATCTTCAATTGTTCAGGATCGGTAACATTAATCGTGGACCCATTGCCATGATTCCCCACATCCGGCTTGACAACAACGGCAGTGCCAAGGTTTTCAAAAACTAAGAGAGCCTCTTCCTCGGAAGATACCACCTCGCCCTCAGGAACCGGTATTCCAGCTCTTTTTAAATAGGTTTTCACTCGGGTCTTTTCGTCAGCAGTTTCCACGGCAATGGCTGAGGTATTACAGGTTATAGATGCTTGAATCTGTTTTTGATGCGCACCATAACCCAATTGGATATGGCTGTCTTGGTTCAGCCGGATAAATGGAATCCCTCTGGATTCCGCCTCTTTAACAATACTCCAGGTCGTGGGTCCAAGCATATGGTCTTCCCGCAAAATCTTGAGATCGGACACCGCCTGCTTGATATCGAAATGGTTTTCCTGGGCAACGGCTTCAAACAGAGATACGGCAATTTTGGCCGCTTTTAAGCCCACGGATTCCACAATGTATCGAAAGACCACAATATAAAACCCCTTTTGTGATGTATCCAGGGTTTTGCCGTATCCGACGTTCATCCCAGCCAAACATTGAAGTTCAATGGCAATATGTTCAATAATATGACCGGCCCAGGTTCCTCTCTGAAGCCGTGTGATAAAGCCTCCAGGTTTCCCGATGGAGCAGCCGTGTTCTTGAAGCGTTGGCATCAGTGTCAATAATCGGTCTGAAAACCCGTCTATTTTATCTGATGGCAGATTCTCATAGGCTTTAATATCCAGGACCATAAATATGGCGGTATGCCGCGTATGTCTATTGGGGCCGCGTAATGCTCTCAGTTCTTTAATCTCAATCATATATTCCCCTTCAATCATTACGACACTGGCGTAAGAAACCGTCTTTTTTTGAAATCATATCCATATCCATCCACTAACGAATGAATGCGGACGTTTTCTACGGCAATCGGTTCTCCCGGCTTAATATTCATTATATTGGAATACCCGATACCGCTTCCATCAACAATAATCACCTGGCCTGTACCCACAATTTCGGCAACTCCGTCTCCCTTGAGAACAACCCCGCAATCTTCACCAATACCCACACCGATACAGGCTGGATTGGAGGTGACAATCTGAATCAACCGTCCGATACGGCCCCTTGCCATAAAATGGGTATCAAAAATGATATTACCCACAAAACCAAATCCAGGTGTTGACAGGACACTGCCTTTGAACAGCCCTTCTTCACTTTTGCCTTCATAAATCATGGTATCGGAAAACACGGCAGCACCGGCACTGGTGCCTGCGATAAGCGCGCCATTTTCCAGACGCGCCTGTATGGCATCAAGTACCTTTGTCCCTCCCATAATGGTTGTCAGCCGTAACTGGTCTCCACCCGTAAAGAAAATCAAGTCAAGATCTGCGATTTTTGCGGCTGACTTTCTGTCGTTTGCCTGGATTCTTTCTTTAATATTAAATATGTCTATCCTGGACGCACCAAGAGATGAAAACACTCTATGATAATCTTTGCCCCGCTGTTCAGGATCTTCACTTGCCGTGGTGATGATACCGACCTGGCAATCTTTTTTGCCGATTTCAAGAACCACCCGCTTGAGTACGATCAATTCATTTGCCTTGTCTTCATTGCCGCCGATTGCAATCAGGCGACCCAGAAATAAAGGATTTAATGTCATTAGTATTTATTCTCCGTCATATGCGACCATGCCATGCCATTGCGGGCATTTGATGCAAATCCATTCCGGGTTAAAATGATGAGTCCGATATCGACACGCAGGTCAAACAAAGTGATGGCCTTATGTGCGGCGTCAACTAGACTCATGCTGTTTTCCAACCAGGTGTAAACCTCTTTTGCAAGAAGCCTAAGTGCAATGAATTCACCATCCCCGGTGCAGGCGACAGCGCCTGATGCACCACAGAACAGACCGCATCCTGGCAACGGCACATCCCCCACCCGCCCCATGGCAGATTTTTCAAGTCCTCCTGAACTTAACGCCGCGGCAAAAGTTATCCCATCAAAAGCAACCGCTCCCACGGTATCACATGATGTTTCGGACGTTTCTATTGGGTCGGAACCATTTAAATCTGCAACCGGAATATGATGTTCTTTGGCAAAGATTCTGGCCCCGTCTCCCACCAGGAGAATATGCGGAGAATAACGTAACACCCCATGGGCTATATCAATCGGGTTTTTAATATTTTCCACACAGGCTACCGCTCCGAATTCATTGCTACTCGTCATACATGATGCATCAAGCTGCATGGTGCGGCCATCAATTCTCAACTTTGAACCTGAACCGGCATTAAACCGGGGGTCATCTTCTAAAACCTTCACAGCATCAACAACAGCAGCCAAAGCGGTTCCTCCATTTGTCATCAGGTCCATTCCCCTGCTGGCGGCAGAATCTGTTCCTGAAAAATCATTGGGATTCGAGCCTGCTCCCCCATGGGTTAGAATCGCACGTTGAAAGTCTGGCACCGATTTTCTCCAATTTAATTTTTTTTAACACCTTAGACAAAGTGAGCTACTGTATGGTAGGCTTTTATCTTTGTGTATGCAAGCGATTTAAAAAACCGAGATTACAAGTCGGAAAGGATTGTTCGTTAACCCCGAAAAGTTCTCAACGGAAATTTGGCAAATGGAAAAGTGATCCTATCAGGTTTTGAATGTGGGGTTCAAAAATGATATTTAGCCCCTATGATTTGATCTTCCAGTGTTCACTATTAGGGCAAGCTAACTCTTGCAGATCTTACAACAACAATTCCTCAGCCAACCGACACTACCAGGTTTTGATTAGAAACGGTATCTTAAATTTTTTCAGTCCCTGAATTCTCATGCAGTGGATAATTGTTGTTGAGCAAGAAAAATTAAGTAACTTAGCGGATCCGGTTGGTCAACAAGTTAAACGTCACCCTTGTTGCCGCGGACCCAGCGCGGAGGATAGACCCACCAGGCAATGGCCACCAGTAGGCCGAATACTGTGTAGATGGTTGTGAACACCCAGCTTGGGGCTTGGTAAAAGATTAGCCACTGTACCCAATATTCAATAAAGCCACGCTCGTAGCCGCTGGCTCCGGCCCGTTGCCGCAGCCAAGATTCAAGAGTGGTGAGAGAGCAGACTTGTCCCAACCAGGCCTGAAAAACAACAAACGCGATCGTGGTCAGATGAGCAAGGCGAAACCAAGGCGAGTTGACCCAAGACCATCTCGCAAAGCGGTTGCCAACAAGTGTGAGGAGCAGGCCTCCCACTACGAAAAGAATGACGCCGAGATGTACAACAAGGACAACATCGGCCAGGAGTTGATATGGCACTCGGATGACGTCGCCTGACAAGTTAATGTGGCTTTCTGGAGCAAAATTTTGTGGTGTCATCAGTCATGTCAGTTCTCCATTTCAAGCTGATTATCAGATTTCGTTATCGCACCCTGAATTTTTTTAGTCCTTTTGCCGAATATTGACCATTATCAAGAAAAAGTCCTGAATGCAACCAGCGATTCATAGTTGCATTCGTTTTAGCAAACGGGTTAATCTTCAGGAGGAGAGATGTTCTCATTTTCCGCAACAGGATTGTTTTTTTTCTCCAGTTTGCGTTGCTTTTTTTCTTCTTTTTTCTTTTTCTTTGCCATTTCTTTCTGGCGCTTTTCAAATGAATAGTTTGGCTTGAACATGATTAAATCCTCATTAATGTTTTGTGTTTGACGTAAAAAGGGGAGAAACATTCCGCATCTGCATGCCTCGGCCGCATACGAAAGCGCGCCTCAGATCGAGTCAATTTCGGTGGTGTCTTTGATCACGGACCGTATGGCTTGTTTGATATTGTTCATTTATAGAGGATAGCACAGCCCCGCTCAGATTGGCAATATTCGGATTGGGTTGACTTGATCAAACGGAGGGCTGAATGTATGTTGCCAAAATACATCAGTCAATTGTCAGAGTGGAAAACCGGGAAAATTTCGGATGAACTGCTTGTGTTGTTTTGTACATCATATTGGTATCATTGATGAAATGGTCCCTGAAAAATTTTTGGAATTGGATAATTATCTGTAACTCGATCCCCACCCCAACATTACATCTGCCAGTCCTTCCTTTTAGCAAATCGGGTCAGGGCAAGATATAGACATAATGTGAGGTCCAATATGAGAAAAGTATCATAGATAGGGATGACGTAATGTCTCAATTGAATATCGAACGAGCGAGTTTTCATGGTGAATGGAATTACAAAATAATGCCTCAAGACGTTTTACCTGTCTCGTGATATTTGGATATTTTATTTTGACTTAATGCTTTGGTGTCGATTTATATTCATTTTCAGATATCCATTTACCGGATCGCTGCTTCCTTGACTCTGCCGCTGTTGCGACACCCGGCCCCGGCTGCTATACTTGGGATATGCATGTTCAGAGATTTTCCCCTCATAAAATATTCCGCAAAACTTGACTAACAGGTCCAGAATGCCGATATTAGCAAATCAATATGATTGTTACAAGCCTCAGAGAAATAAGGAGATGAAATAAATATTTATGCTGAATATCAATCCTTTCAGACAAAGGCCCGGGTGTTGCGGCCCGGCGTCGCTGAAAATGGTGCTGGGTTATTTTGGTGTCAAACTCACTGAAAAAAAACTGAGTGAACTATCCGGTTGTAAAAAGTCCCGCGGTATCGGTGCAGAAGGTTTGGTACATGTCGCCCGGGAGCTTGGCTTCCGCGCCAAAATTACGGATTTTTGCAATTTAAAAGACATTGAAGAGTGGGTCAACCAGAAGAAAATACCGGTCATTGTCGACTGGTTTGCGTTCGAAGGCGGACACTATTCGGTTGTCAGCGGCATAGACAAGGAGAACATCTATCTTGAAGACCCGAGTTTAGGGCATCGGAGGGCGATGAAACTGACGACATTTAAACGCCTGTGGTTCGATTTTCCCAATGATTACCTGAAGTCTAAAAACGAGCTGATCATCAGGCGGATGATCGTCATTGAACAGTGTACCCGTTATGACCGGTTTTTAGAAACCAGTGGATATTATTCAGAACTGAAAAAATTGGCTGCTGCCCGCAAGGATATTCAGATGAAACGCCACCGCCTTAAGCACCGGACCTCGGCATACGATTTTTTCCGAATAGCATCGCAAGACATCAAACAGAACGACAAAATCATGCTCATCCGGGCCGGGATACACGGGAATGAAATAGCCGGTCCTTTGACAGTCATTCAGTATTTTAACCGGATATTTGATTACGCCCACAAACGCGGCGTCAAACTGATCCTGTATCCCCTCAGCAATCCGGCGGGTTTCGACGCCAGGCAGCGGTATAATAACGATGCCAGCAAAATATCGCGGGCTAATAACGATTTTGTACGCTATGAACTTGAAAACGGAAATGTACTGGATGATATCGGTCGGGGCGCCAATTTCAAAAGATGGTACTGGTCGTCCGACCGCAGGTTGAACCATGAACTGCCAGCCGAAACCGAACTGATGCACACACTTCTGAAGCGCGATCCCCTGGAAAGCATCGTAGCTTTCCTTGACCTGCACCAGGATTATATTTCCCCGATCAACCGGGCGGCAACTTACCACTACGCCTTCGGTGATCTGACGGTTTTCAGCAGGATCGTGGAAGCGATTAACAAAACAATACCGGTTGCCGCTCATAAGATGATCAGCGCCGGCCAGAACAGTCGCATGAAAACGAACAAGGATGGATTTATCGTCAGGCATGACGGTACATTAGGCGACCTTTTATACCGCCTGGGTGTTACATATTCGGTTACCCCTGAGACCACCGGCAAGACGCCCCTGGATAAGGCCTGCCAGGTCAATTGGCTATGGATAAAAGGACTGATCGACCTGTCTGCCAAGAAAAACGCAACCGTAAAAAGGAACTATTCAAAAGAAGTCGCAAGTCCGGTCAAACAAAATATACCCGGTCATCGCATGATCAAAGCAGGCCAGGTCAAAACCGATTCCGGAATGCTTCCGATTTACGCTGCCTTGACAAAGAATTACAGTAAAGATCTTCCGAAAATATTTCTGTCAGCCGGTATTCACGGAGAAGAACCGGCTGGAGTTTATACCCTCCTGGATTTTATGAACCGGGGTATACGCAAATACCTGGATCATTTTTCATTTTTGATTTTGCCCTGTCTCAATCCTTACGGTTTCTCCCGCGGGGTGCGCTTTGGCCATAGCATTTCCGATCTGAACAGGTCATTCAACCAGGTTTCCGGCCCGCCAGAAGTCGAAGCTGTTAAGGATTTGCTTCAAAGATTTCCAGGCCCCTATTGCTTGGCGATCGATTTCCATGAAACAGATACTTATATGCCCAGAGGCGAGGATCTATCCGTCGAAAATATTCCTGCCGGGTTCTATATGTACGAAACCACATGTACCGGGCGGCCAGACCTTAGCCCGGAGATAATACAAAAGATTCGGAATTCGGGCCATCCTGTCTCACAACGCCGTTATCTCTATGGGGCTGAGTGTCGTAATGGACTCATTTGTTCACCCCCGCCCGAAAACCCGGACTTCCCTGCTTTGCCCGAATTCAATGGCACGCTGGATTGGTATCTGCTCAACAACGATTATACAGATCATTTTTTAGCGACCGAAACACCCACTGCCTGGCCAATAAAACGGCGGATTTCAGTTCAAAAAAAAGCGCTGACCTGCGCCCTGGACCAAATACAAAAAGCAAATGAATGAAAACCACGCGAAAAAAGAGACATTTCATGGGCATGTAAACACATGAACTGCATTTCAAACCCCGATTACAGGTGATCAGCCAAAATCAGATCCATATGGCCACCTTGGGCGTTCTGGAGCGGGCCGGCATCAAACCCACCCACCCAAAGCCGTGGAACTGCTGTCCGGAGCCCATGCCCATGTGCAGGGCAACCAGCTCAGGATCCCCTCCTGGATGGTGGAAAAGACGATCCGGACGGCACCCAAACCGAATCTTTGAGCGGACTGGTGATGCACCAGCTGACTAGCCCCCCCTTTGTCAAACCCTATGTGTCTTCATCCATGGGATCACCGCCCATGAACGGATATTCATGTCAGACCTCATGACTCCGGAGACATTCAGCCACCTATGCATCACGTTCAGGTACACCCCTGGAAATTGTGTCAAATGTCCTGTTGCGCCATTCGAATTTATCAACTACACAAAGGTACCCGTGTAAAATCAGTGATGCTAAAGCCATACGGTGGATTGGCAACCTGCATGGATGATCCCATTTTTGGCCGGGCTGATTGTTTTTCAGTCCGATTATTTCAATGAGCATGTTCCAAAATCAAGCATTGAAATGGTATCCCAAAATAAATGACCTTGGTAATTTTCAGCCATGGGATAATTAATCACAATTCCATTCAATCATCATAAAGGTCTAAATCGGGATAATGTTTTTTGACACATTCAGGGCAGATTCCATGGCTAAATTCCGCTTGTGAATGATCACGAACATATAATTCAACCTGGTGCCAATATCCTTTATCATCTCTGATTTTTTTACAGTGAGAGCAAATGGGGAGCAACCCCTCAAGGTGCTGAACGCGTTTTTCACTCGCCTCGGCTCGTATCCGAATACGATCTATCACCAGAGCCACCATACCCAGGGTAGCCAATATATGAAAACCCACCAGGAAACCAAACGCCACGGAAAGCAGCCTCGGCAATAGCCAAATAAAGGGAAAAAAAAGTACATACGTCCCCCAGATCAGTAATCCCCCACCGGCCAATGTTCGTACCGTCGGCAACTTTGTGGGGATGTGCCTTAAAATTATGACGCCAGCCCAAAGAAAAATCACGGCCCGAAAAAACATGAGCAGAAAGAAAGATCCGGTTCGATGTTGCGGCATAAAGGTCATTGTCACTATCCAGGCAACGATGAATCCGCATAGAGCATAAATATTCCAGCGTTGAATCTTCTTCCCAGTAAACCTATAGATTCCAAACACCAATGTAATAAAACCCAGCATATGTAAAACTTCACCGGCATTGAAGAACAGCCATGGGCTATATTTGACCGTACCTGCCCAGAACACAAAGCCCGCACTGTTTAAGAAGAAGCTCGCGGCCCAGTATCCTGGACCGACTTCTCCGCTCGCAGCATTGCGTAAAAAAAACATACCAATGCCGATGCATATAAATATCGCAGCAAACCCCAAAAAAGAGCCGTAGAGTGAAGGTAAAATTGTCATAGAGCTCTATTTAAACTCATATAATATTTGAATTTACGGATCGCATAAGAATCCTCATCATTAATCAAAAAATTCAACGATAAGGCTTATTAAGCCATCCAACCCAAGATTTAGGTGGCTGATTATCCATGCGATCACATAGATTTGCCTTATCATTACCATGCCATTCGACATTATCAGGTTTCGGATTGTATTGGTATCAGAAATTTTTCGGGGCAGTGATAACTCATGAAGTGGATAATTATTGTTGAAACAACGAAAACCACTAAATTATTTTGCATGTTTGAGGACCTGTTGAAAACAGGCAAATGGGGCTATACACTTAGCTCCTATGCCCCCAAAATATAGGGTTGATGACTATGATAAAGAGATGCCCAAATATTCATCCGGCGGTATTGGTGGCAATGATACCTCAGTCGCTCTCGGAGGCCGGCAGCACGGCATTCCCTCCGAATACCTGCACGCAGTAAAATTGGGTCATTCTCTCATGGTCTCCCTTTGCACAGGCAGCGCCCAGAGATCCGGCTTTTTCGGAAAGGATGTTTCGCCGGTGCCCCTTTGAATTCATCCATTGTTCAACAAGTGTTTGCGCAAACGTTCGATAGGTGTGGTTCGGAATTGGAGGGCTTTCCCGGGTTTCCCGGTACCGGGCCTCACCGTTTTTTTCACTGATGTACACTTTTGTGCCCGGTTCATATTGAATGCCGAAATGGGTGGCAACATTTTCAGAAACATAAACGGGTTCAAGACCGGTGAGCTGGACCCGATCAAGAGGGCTGCGCCGCTTAGGTGTGTCCGGGTTCATGTGAGACAGATATTGGCCTTTTGCCATATTGCGTGCATGCATGCGTGACGCTTCTTCCAGACCGGGCACATGCATGAGGGACGGCAATTTGTTTTTTTCCCGCCGCCGGTTGGTTTCGTGGAATACAGCAGCAGAAAGCAACGGTTGGTCGATATTTGAAAACTCGATCGACTGCTGTACACGTTCCATTCGAAAAAACTGGTCAGACGTCATGGAATAGAGATCCTGCTCCTGTCCCGCTGACTCGACAGGAAATCCAGTCACAACGCCAGTGACCAGACCCATCGCCAACAACAATTCAACCCATACTTTATTCATAAAATCAGCCATTTATTTCTCCTTTGAATCCGGTATCTTTCTGGCCGGCAGTGCGCATTTGTTTGCGGAATCCTTTTTATCGGCGTATCATTTCCAACATCACCGGTGAAACCCGCAGCACCCCCCTGTGCCGGAAAATATTTCTATTAAGGGTTCGTTAAAACCATGGATCTCGGCCTTACGGGTGGGGCCTTTCTCCCTGGTAATCGTAATCCGTTATTGGTGAACAATTTTTCCCATGATTCTCCTCCATTTTTTTTGATATTAATACTGTGAACCTGGCCTTCACCGGCAACGATGGAGCAGTCGGTTGCGGCAGAACTATAAATCACTAATGGTATCCATTGTTTTTTCGGGTCGGGAAAAGTTTTGATTGGGATAATAAATCTTGAGCAGCCTACTATGCTCACAAAAAAACATCCTTTGCTCAGTTGATTGCCGGGAAGAATGTCTCCAATTGGAGACAGATTGCGAAGAACCTCAATCCCACCTCTCTCTCAGCGTGAGAGTTTCGTATCCTTCGTTTGCAGGCAGGTTTTTTCGAAGTCATCAAACCTTTCGCATGTCGTCTTCACAAATGATTTCTGAGACGGATAGAACGTACACTTAGTCCGGTAATGACAGGTACTGTTGAATTCATCCCAGTGCTGGCACTCTTCAATGCACTCGATATTTTTGTACACATAAGTCGTTTTTTCAAACAGACACTTTTGGTCGAAATCATCCCAGTACTGGCAATCCTTAATGGCTAGTGCTGTTGGATCAGTCGATGCTTGGCCCCAGCCACAGGTAACGGTGAGGTCCCCTTGGTGGAAGATTTCTCCTGCATTGAGGTTTATCTCCTTGGCGCCGATATTGCCTGACCAACATATAAGCCCTGTAATTATAAACAACAACACAAATCGGTACATGATTGGACCTCTTTTAATTTTGGTTAGATCATTGGAAACGTCATTGGCATTATGCCTGTCAATTCTTTCAGATGAAACCCGACAATTATCAATAAACCTCTGAACGTCCTGCTGCAAATGGTGCTCCGCTACCATCTGCTTTATTCAATCTATATATTCAGTCGGCTGTTCTACTATAATGAACCAGCCATTCTATTCTGAGCTACAATTTTTTGAATTGAATGTTCATCTGATTTTTGTCGGGGAAAACCACCCCGATGTTTCCTGAATATCCGGAAAACACAATGACACTGCGTGCTTTCTTTCACCTCCTTTTATACGCTTTTTCCAGATACGTTGTGGATTATAATTTCATCTTTCTTTTCAAACTTCAATCAGGTGTTTTATGTACTTTCCGGGAGGGATACATGTAGAAAAAAATATAAAGTATCGAAATGGTATCCATTATTTTTCAGGCTCAGAAATAATTTTTCTTTGGATAATTTATCATTGACCCAGCAAAAGCACTATTTTTTTGTTTTTTCAAGCCAAGCTCAGGAAGGGTTGTATATAAAAATTCCCACCTGCCAGCTTCTTGTTATCATTAAAGCCTTATTGCTTCCAGCAGCACGTCTTTCAACGCAGCCATTGAATATGGTTTGTTCAAAAACGCCTGGGGAAGTTCAGGATGGTCGCCTGCCATGACTGTATTCTCATCATATCCACTGGCCAGTATAACCGGCACATCAGCCCCCTTTTCGCGTAATGCGGTCAACGTTTCCCATCCATTCATACGGGGCATGGTCAAATCAGAAAGAACACAATCAATCTCGTTTTGGTGTTCTTGAAATAGCCTCACGGCCTCAACACCGTCCTGAGCTTCAATGACTGCGTATCCGAGGCGGATAAGCATGGCCTTTGCCATGTTGCGGACCATTTCCTCATCTTCGATTAGTAGCACGGTGCCGCGGTTTTCAACCTTCCGAGTTGGAACTTTTGTCGGTTTTTCCTGATCAAGGGGAAGGGTGATTTTTTCCGTTGATATCGGTATATAAATCCGAAAAGTACTGCCGCGTCCTGGTTCACTGTCCACAGTGATGCAACCGTTATGGGCTTTAACAATTCCCATAACAACAGGCAATCCCATTCCCCGCCCAGTAAATTTTGTGGTGAAAAAAGGATCAAAAAGCTTTCCGATATCAATGCCTGAAATCCCGCAGCCCGTATCCGACACTTCAAGACAGGCATGGGGAACATTTTGTGGCTGCCAATCAATAGGAAAATGATTTGTGGTAGAAACTTGGTCAACCGTTCTGATGGTCAGGCCGATGCTGCCTTGATTGTTGGAAATTGATTCCCAGGCATTGGTGATCAGATTGGCCAGAACCTGTTGTATTAGAATCGGGTCGGCATGGATGACCGGCCCGGAATCGGGAAAATCAATAACAAGGTTCATTCCTTCCGGGATTGCCGACGTGAGAATGGACAGGGTTTTCCTGGAGGACTCAGGCAGGTCTACGGGCATATACCTGCCGAGTGCATGACCAAAATAGATCAGCATCTGCCGGCTCACTGCAGCGGCTTTATGGGCGGCCATCATGGCCTGGAACAAATTTTTACGATAGCCTGCATCAAGCGGCACATCCTCCAGGGCAATTTCCAGATTGCCCATCACCGCACTGAGCTGGTTGTTGAAATGATGGGCAATGGACCCGGCCATGCGACCCAGGCTTTCACTCTTCTGACGTTGTGCAGTTTGTCTTTCATCAGATCTGCGTTTTTTTTCCAATTTCCTCTTGCTGAGACCCTTTTCAATAGATAAAAACATTTCCTGGGTTCCAAAAGGTTTTTTCAGATAATCAATAGCCCCCATGCGCAGGGCTTTGATTGCAGTGTCTGTTGATGATACACCGGTCATGATAATAACCGGTGTATCAATTTTCTGGTTGATTTTATTTTCGATTACCTGAAAACCATCCATACCTTCCATGAATATGTCCAGCAGAACAAGATCAAATGTTTCTTGTCTTAAAAAACCCAGGGCATCGTTTCCGTTGAAACATGTCTGCACGTCATAATCCTGGGTAGATAAAAGGTTTTTCATGCTGTGACAGATACGCGGTTCATCGTCAACTATAAGAATTCTCGGAGATCGGATCATAACCAATCCAAATTACGGGATTTATGCGGACTTGCTACCCTTTTTTTTTGGCAGATCAAGTTGATATTGCACATACCACATTCTTCTTGTTGTGCATATAGGGGAAAACCCCTATTTTTAAGACATCGGCAGATTTATTTGAGCTTTATCATATTGCAACCATAACCCCTGAACAAATCGACCATATCAGGTTTTGAATATTCATGGTATCCAAAAATAAATGAACCAGGAAATTTTTATCCATGGGATAATTATCCTTAACTCAAAGAGAGGCGCATTTTTCAACGAAATATATTATATCGTTGAATGCAGAAATATGACCGGGACATTACCAATGGCTTATATAATTGAATTGAAATTTCAACGCTGAAAAAGCGTCATATACCATATTGGGGTTCTCCCCTAAATGTTAAATGGAACCTATTAATGCATGTTTTAATTTGTAAGCATACAAAAAATAAATTGATGTCTTTAAGGAATACTGTATAATTCACCCATCTTAATATAGGGTTGCCGGTATTGTCCGGTGTTTTATTATTAAAAAATTGATTTAAGGAGTTGAAAATGCCAGTAAAACCAAGTGATAGGGAAGAAGAATATTATGCACGTAAAGAATTTGAGGACAAACAAAAGCGAGAGGAAGTAAAACAAATTGAAATGGAAATTGCGGAAAAACAAAAGCTGAAAGAGCTGCACTTTATGAACTGTCCGAAATGTGGAATGAAGTTGATTGAAGTTAACTATAAAAATATTGAAGTAGACAAATGTTCGGGGTGTAATGGAATTTGGCTTGATGCAGGTGAACTGGAGGCAGTAGCAAAATTAAATCAGAGTGTACTGAATAACTGGTTTGATACATTTAAAAAATAGAATTATTTTTCACGGGAGAAATTGGGGATTAGTGTGGGTGTTGTTCCCAGTTCTGCAAATCAACTTGTATAAGCACATGGATGTAGATGTAGAGAAATATGAAAAGCGAGAGCTTAGACTGAAGTCGACTTAAACAAAATGAAGCAATCTGGAACCCAACAATGATGGTATTATTTGTCAGGAATCAAATCCGATAAATTACCGCGCGCTTCATCCATCAATCAGGGCTTTTTAAGATTTGCTATGATACAAAATATGGTATGGATAGATTTATCAGTTTCGGATTCAAAATTCCATTATATGGGATAGGCCAAAATCAAAATCTCAAATCTTCCATTATGGTATATTGGAGAATTACTGTAATGCACAAGCCAAGTATCTATTAAACATTTATCATTCGCATGATTCTAAAAAAAAATTAAATTTCAGAGATTACGCGCCGGCGGCATCCTTCACGCCCGCAGCAAAGGCTATAACGAAGCTCAAAGAGTGTTTCAAGATCTGGAGGGCCGCCACGCGGTTTACGCCCGTAGTTGGCGTAGTGCAACGGTCCTCTACAATAGGGCAGCGGCGTTCTTTAGTTTGCCTCGCCAGATCCAAGTCAATTTGATGAAGAAGAGAAAATAATGATTGTTGAGTAAGCACATATAGTGATATCATGGTCCCCGCCATTGGTTAATGTGGCAGGAGCCCTCTATCAACGCATCAGCCAAGAAACGTGAGGGGGCTCCTTTCTTTTTCCCTCACTTTTCTGGACCATTTTAGCTATGACCGCAAATGGCGGTTGGATCAAAACCAATGGTTCCCAAGACGGCAAATTTGTTTTGCCCATCTTTCCGGACGATCACCATTTCTCCTGAACCGGGAAAAATATCCGTAAAAGCGGTTATGTTGACCTGATGGGTAACAAGGATGAGGGGATCCCTGATTTCTTTATCATTGATCCAACTTTTTAGCGCCGCAGTTTGTTCTTCCCTTTTTTCGAAGTGTCGAAAGAAAGAGTTTAGAATTTCGAGTTCCTGAACAGGTCCAAGATGCAGTAGGGTGGCGGTTTCAAGACATCTGCACCACTGGCTTGAGTAAACTTGGGCTCTATGAATGCCCTTGGCACGAAAAAGCCTGCCAATATTCCTGGCTTGATTGCGACCTCTTTCCGAGAGATTTCTTTGGGTGGCACAGTCCCTGAGATTAAAATCCGGTGGGTCTCCCGTTCCTGGAGCCAGTGCATGACGAATCAAAGCAAAATGGTTCTCTTTTTTCAGCTCCTGCCAGAGATCCTTCTCGGTTGCCCTTCCATGTCGGATCATAGAACCAGACAGGCAGATGCAAAAGACAAAAGACAGGAGAAATAATTGAATTGGCAACTTTTTGTAAATCTTCATTGATTTCAACCATCTTCATTATTTTCAGGATTTTTTGCTTTTAGGATAGCATCCTCTTCCTCTTTTAATGTTTCCAAAACATGCTTACTAAAATCATCTGGCTTATCAGACTCAGTATCAACATACATCGCGAACGCTTCAGGATATAATGATTTCAAATTAATATTTTTTTTGGAGTTTTTGAAATTTACACGAATCATATTATCAGGATATGTTTTTCTTTCGGTCATGAGGTATCCTCCTTGCTTTCAAAAAAATGGACTGCTCCATAATATAGCTATCATTGAGAGGATGTACACTATTTTGTGAGAAACACCATCATTGAAAAAGGTCGAATAGTTTGAAGGACAGCAGGAATGCGCCAACTATTTATGATCCTTTACCGCTTTCAAAATCAGCAGAATCAATGGAAACAAATGGAAAAACAAATCAAAAATATCAACCGGTTTATGCAAGGTTCCATTTTTTAGCATCAAAATTTTTTCAACCACATGGGGCATTGGCGTGAAAGGGGCCAGTAACATGAAAACCGTAAAAATAAGCAACACTGTATATGGGATTTTGTCCAGAAATTTTAACATTGTTAATGATAGCATGCCCATGGACAATTTAAAACTCGGCAAATGATGACTATCACATATGTTTTTTTGGACCGCTTTGTCTTTACATGCCTATCTGCAAAAGACTAATATGGGAAGAGAACTCAATCAACAGGATAAAGTTTTTATATGCCAAAATCCTTAGGACCCGAATACGCGTCGATAGATGACGTAGAGTTTATCCCAAAGTACAAAGCCACCTGCTTTTGTGGGGCTGTTCGATATGAGGTGGGCGCTGATCCAGTGGATGCTAAAATTTGTCATTGCCTAGCTTGCCAGAAACTTCATGGTGCTCCCATGCAGTGGGCGGCCATCTTCCATAAACGTCATGTGAGAATTACAGCCGGTTTAGACCGCCTGGTTTTCTATTGCAGCGAGCGCGACAGACCTGAGCGTATTTTACCATGCAAGGTCAGCTGCGGCAGGTGTGGTACCCTAATTGCCGATGAAGGACGCAGAATGTGGCTTGCCTTCCCCTCATTGTTTGATTTCGGTCATCCCGCACATGTGCCGGATTCATTCAAACCCACATGTCATATTTTCTATGGTACAAGAGTCATTGAATCTTGGGCTGGTCTGCCAAAGTGGTCAGGGCATAAGAATCATTCCAGCTTGCTGTAAAATTGTTTTATCGATGAAAAGGATAGTGGTTTATGAATTAGTAAAATTCTCTATTTGATGAAATAGATTGCATTCCCACTGCCCAAACCCAGATGAAGCGAAATTCCACTGTGAGTGCCCACCGAAACCATTGTACAAACAGGTGGGGACGTGTTTTTCAAAATTCTCCAGCCGCTTACTGAAAACCGACATTACCAGGTTTTGGTTTGTATTGGTATCCTCTATAAATTGGCCCTGGAAAATTTCTGGTATTGGATAATTTATTCTAAACGACCACCGGCTGCAAACCTGTGGATTTAAAGCTCGGCGGGCTTAACCGCCGACTGAAAGCGAATACGTCTGAAAGATGGTGGTTTTAAACCACGGGCCGAGCGCCCAAGGCGGCCTAAAGGCACCTGTGGAAAATAAACCTCATTTAATCATGATAAATGTCAGAGTCCGGATATTTTTTTTTGGGCAACAGTCTTTGCAGTACTCTATCTAAATTTTAATCTGAATGCTTTTTATGGTATCCCAAAATAAATGACCCTTAAAAATTTTTTCCCATGGGATAATAAACTTTGAGCAGGAAAAATAGGTAACACCGGCCATCACCGGGACTCAACCACGCCGCCAAGGATCTACAGGATAAGGCCACCATACTGCCCGGCGTGGTTGCTTGTCCGCGTGCATGGCCACGTTCCAAACCATGTCTACTTCCCAGCTTTCGATTTAGCGATTAGCAAACCATACAGCATAATCCGAGACCAGTTGCATGTTTTTACTATTACTCTTGACAGCCAAATCGCAAAGAGGAAAATCTACCTTTCGAGAGTCCCTTCTACACTCAACAATGATCCCATAGAAATCATCCACTACGGTAATACTCACGACTTTTAGTCGATCGCCTTGGCGCAGTCTTTCCTTCTCCTGATACTCGCTGACCTCTGCCTCAAAGGGGAATCTTAGATTCTCTTCAAGGTATCTCTCCCAAGCTTCAAATACTTCCCATTCACTTTTTGCACCAGACAAAACCTTCTGAATACGCTTTCCCTCTTCTCCAAAAGAATACCAGCCAATCCAGGAAGTGATTTCGCCAACAGCGTCATTAACATCTTTTTGTGTATCTCTGATCGGTGCAAATTCTACATCGTCAATTTCCAGATAAAACTGCTGCCAATCCATTCCTTCTAATTCACTTTGTTCCAAGTAGGATTGAGGCATGCTTCTGAGCGTTTGGCTATCCCATGCAACGAGAAGTTGTGGATGACCACTCTCGTCTTTCTCAATTTCCAAGATTCTGCCTTGCCAACCGCTCAAAGCCATATCTGAGTCCGGGTCCTTTATCCCTTCCTTCACTCTTATAGAACTCCCCACTTTGAAACTGGGATTGATTTTATGCATATTTTGCTCCACTGCTCGGTTCAAGCAAGCGCTTCTTATGATCCTTATTGCAACAATCATTTCTAAACAAATCGACCATATCAGGATTTGAATATTCATGGTATCCCAAAGTAAATGACCATGGAAATTTTTATACATAGGATAATTTATGCAGCAGGGAAAATTGGTAACGCCATTTTAAGCCGCAGTTTTAGGAGTACAGCGGAGAAAACCTTCAGGTTGAAACAGTTGATAACCTGGTTCATTAAGCAGATAAAAGTTGAGGACGTCGTGCGGGGATACCAAAAAGCATTCCTTCAATACTTATATCCTCATCAATGTCAGGCCAGTGAATACCTTGCCCAGTGCCAATTATTTCGTAATTTTGACGCTGTTTCGGAGTTGCGTCCGACAACCTCCAAGACCACGCCAATGGAACACTTATTCTTCGACCGTCAGAAAGAAAGGCCGTTATCTCACTGTCCGTTATTTCTATGTTAGTCAATCTTGGTTCTGTAATTTCAACCGCAGTGCTCATGCCATGCCTCCAATATTACTGTCATATTCGATTGAATTTTTTTTTCTAATTGAGTTCAAGTCCGTTGGAGAAAATCCATTGTTCTTGCCCAAAACAAGAGGATTTAACCAAAATTTGCATACTGCCTTATCTCTTTGAACGTGAACATGCCCTGGTTCATTGCAGTCAAAGCTGTAAAAAAATAAACGATAAGGACCTGGAATGCTTTTAACTGTTGGCATTTTCTTTTGTTCTCATTTTTATTTCCATATCATTATACTGATATTTGGTCATTTTTGAAATGGTATAAACAAAACCAGGCCTGCATTTTTTCCAATTGTAAAATATCAACCATCTTGCAACTAAGCTTGATTTTCTAACGCGGGAAACCCGCAACCCATTTGTCCCTCCCCATTTTCTTGTTTTTTTTAAAGAAACTGAGGAGTAAGGCACTAATACCTCAACTATAGTCCTGATATCATTGATTCTTTCAGAACACAACCATAGCTTTCATATCGATGAATATCGGAATTCACCTCAGCATAGTATACAGATTATGACCACCGTTATAAAAACAAAGATGCTGAGTCTCCCCCGGACGTACCGACTGCCACATTTGACAGCAATCTGAAGCGCAGGCAGGTAGACCATCAGAAGTTCATCCAGTGGATTAAACAACATCTTCATCCAGATATTGATTACGGCCGAACCCACATTGATGAGCAGTGCAGGTATCCAAGATCGGTGTCTCTTACCAGTGTCGAGAATTCAGTCATTTCTCATCAATTATGCTTTGGAAATCAGGAGCAGAGAAGATTCTGCGGGGTGGTATCGAAGTTCTTTATGGTCGCTGACTGGGCTGTGGGATATATTGCATAAATATGATTGAAATATTTTGAAGGGCAGGGATGATGACCCAATTCTTGCGGGACCTGTTCAGGTAGCCGCATATTGACCGCATGTTGATCACTATTTTTAAAACCAGTATGATTCCGAAAGTTTAGCTCCTTATGTGACGGTGCTTTGTTTATAACAGGGGCATGGCCGGCATGGCAGAAAGAATCCGCTGCTGCCTTTTTTTCAGGTACGGGCTGGGATCATGGGGTGACCATCTGTGGGGACTGGGCAGCACCGCAGCCATCAGGGCTGCCTGCTCTTTGGTCAGGCCGGCGGCATCTTCTGCAAAATAAGTGCGTGCCCCTGCCTGGGCCCCTACAATACCGGTGCCCCAGTCCACGGTATTCAAATAGATCTCCAGGATGCGTGGTTTGTCCCACACCAGTTCGATGAGCACGGTGTACCAAGCCTCTGCCAGTTTTCGCAGAGGATTCCGGGTGGCCGGCAGGAACACGGACCGGGCCGCCTGCATGGTGATGGTGCTGGCTCCTCTGAAGGATTTTCCTTCCAGGACATTGTTTAAGACGATTTTTATTTCTTCAAAATCAAATCCATGATGGATTAGAAACCGCTGGTCTTCAGCGGCAATGACCGCCTGCTTTAAATGGGGGGAAATACTGGAAAGATCCTGCCATTCATAGGCAGGCACAACATAAGGGGCATCAAACAATTCATGGCGCAGCCGTTCCCAGACCATGTTGATGGTGAACGGCGGGGCAATAAATTTCAATACCGCTACCTGGAACAGGGTCAGGCAGACAAGGAGCAGGAAAAGCTTTATAAAGCTTCTTAATACCCACCCGGAAAGTGACTTGCGCTGTGTTTTTTTCATGACGGCTTTCCTTTTTCGAAAAGATCCTACCGGCAATTCAATTGGTTGTCAATCCGGCATTCATTTGCTCCGGTTGCACATGCATTCCGGCCGTGCTATAAAAGCCTTACAGATAAGCAGGCCCAAAACAGATGGGAATAAATTTTTAAAGTGCTGGCTCTCCCATGACATATAATTTTGATCCGGACAAGTGGTATGATGACCAATTGTCAATCCTTCAGAAAAGGTTCAGACATGGCGAGATATCCCCGGAAAAATATGACCTGGCTGTGTCCGAACTGGACCACAAACTTGCAGCCATGTGGGAACGGCTGGACGGCACTTATATTATAGAAAAAAATCCTGATGAAAAAAGACACCGTGGCAAATAATTGTGCTGTATTTTCTTTGGGGACACTTTTATTATTGAACCCTGTGTGATAAAATTTTGGAATAGTTTATATGAACAATCAGGAGAAGAGTATGGCGGATAATAAAAATAGTGCGCATCCTTCATGTGCTGCATGTGACAGCCCGGTGGGGGGAAAAATATGTTTTACAGAAAAGGGAAAAGGCCATAAGGGATGCCCTACAGTGACCTGTAAACCGGTGCTGGAAGCGGCCAACAAGGCATATGAAGCAGATAATGTTCAAAAATTTGCCCATGCCGCATCTGTCCAGGAGGCTGCCTGTTATGCCAACCGGGACCAGCAGCCCTATGTGATGCAGCCCTGCAAAACCAGGATTGTGGAAACCTGCGAATTTGCCGGGAGAATGGGGTATCAGCGCATCGGCCTGGCTTTCTGCCTGGGACTTTGTGCCGAGGCGAAAACCGTTGGAGAGATTTTTGAAGCCCATGGTTTTGAGGTGGTTTCCGTGTGCTGCAAAGCCGGCAGGACATCCAAGGATCTCATCGGTATCACGGATGTGGATAAGATATACAGGGGAACTGATGAAGCCATGTGCAATCCCGTATTCCAGGCACAGCTGCTGAACAGGGAACAGGTGGATTTCAATGTTCTGCTGGGCCTGTGCGTGGGACATGATGCACTGTTTTTCAGGAACACGAATATTCCCACCACAGTGCTGGCGGTAAAGGACCGGGTCACCGGACACAACCCCCTGGCTGCCGTGTACCAGGCAGATTCCTATTACCGCAAGATCCGCAATCCGTAAGACATGCATATTTTTCTCACAAATGATGACGGGTTTCAGGCCCCGGGCATCCAGGCATTGTATGAAGTGTTGTGCCGGGACCACCATGTGGTGATGGTGGCGCCGGACCGGGAAAAAAGTGCGGTGAGCCATGGCATCACCCTGCACCATCCCATGCGGATTCAGCAGATGCCGGCTGAAGGCGGCGGCAGGATATATGCTGTTGACGGTACCCCGGCGGACTGTGTCAAGCTGGGGTTGTCTGAATGTGTTGATGCACCCCCGGACATGTTGATCTCAGGGATTAATCCGGGAACCAACATCGGCATTGACATCAATTATTCAGGCACGGTTGCCGCTGCAAGGGAAGGGGCACTGAACGGCATCATGAGCATGGCGGTTTCCATGAAGATCAGCCGGGTCATGGATTATGAAAAACTGGCCAGGTGCATTGCCGGCATGACCGAAACCATCCGGGAACATACCCTTCCCTCCGGCACTTTTTTGAATATCAATGCCCCGGGTATTGCGTTTTCCGAAATTGCAGGGGTGAAAATCACCTGCCAGGCCTTTGACAACCTGTCTTGCATTTTTGAAAAACGAAAAGACCCCAAACAACGGTGCTATTTCTGGTATGGAAACCAGGAACCGGTACCCGGGGCCCAGGATACCGATGTCAATGCCATTGCACAAAATTATCTGTCCATCACCCCTCTTCGGTGTGATCTCACTGACTACCGGGCCATGGCGGAAATGCCGGTTTTTTCAATTGGCTGATCCAGGCGCAGAAAACCAGAAAAATCGGTATGCCTGCCTGCTCACATGTGCGGGATATATCTGCAGATGAACACGATTTTAGACATGGCCACACAATACCAGGAGATTCTGGCGCTGTTGACGATTGTTTCGGCTGCCGGGTTTGTTTTCGGCCTGCTGGCGGTGTCCAGAGTGGTTTGCTGGCTGCCGGCTACCTATTTTGTGGGCTATGGTACGCCGGGGCCGGCCCCGAAACTGCTGCGAAGACGGGTCCGGGTGGTAAAAAACCTGGCAGGACTGGTTCTGATCTTTATAGGGTTAGTCATGCTGTTCGTGCCGGGCCAGGGCCTGCTGACCCTGTTTCTGGGGATTGTTCTCATGGATTTTCCCGGCAAAAAAAAATTGATCATATGGTTGATCCGCATGCGGCAGATCCAGTCATCGTTAAACTGGATCCGCAAAAAAAAAGGGCAGCCGCCTTTTGTGTTTCCGGACCGGAGCACAAAATCCAGAAAAACAGGCAATCCCTGATCCAGGAAACGTTGTCTCCCTCACCTGACCTGGCGTTCAGCGCAAGGCTCTTTTGCCTCTGAATATCCGTTCACAGGGTGCTATAGGGGAGTAACGCCGTGTAATGCATTTTTTCTTGCCCTGTGCCCTGTTGATGTGGATCCGTCAGAGACAAAGGGTATATGTCTCTTATTCCTGCAGTATTTTCAGTATTGCTTTTCTGGATTCCGGTATGGCATCCTCCTGTGTAATCACCGCCTCTTTCAAAGATTTCCGGCAGCCGGAATCTGTCCGGGGAAGCGGCGAATCCATGAGCGTGCGCATCAGATCCTGCACTTTCTGGATGCTTTCGCTGTAACGTTCCAGCACTGATGCCAGACTGGCATGGTGACACGGATCATCCATCCAGCAGTCATAATCGGTGATGATGCAGATGGCCGCATAACACATCTGGGCCTCCCTGGCCAGAAAGGCTTCCGGTACATTGGTCATGCCCACAAGGTCGCATCCGGCCAGGCGCAGAAAATGGCTTTCCGCTTTGGTGCCCAGCCGGGGGCCTTCCACGCAGGCATAGGTTTTGCCGGTGTGCAGGGGCAGGTCCATGTTTGCGGCATGGTCTGCGATCCATCGTGTCAGGCTGCCGCAGACAGGTTCAGCCGTTGATATGTGGGCGGCAAGACCCTCTCCGAAAAAGCTGGACTGGCGCCGGCCCCGGGTCCAGTCAAAATACTGACCCGGTATGACAAGATCTCCGGGATGGATGTTGTCCTGCAGACTGCCGGTGGCGGAAACACTGATGATCCGGGTGGCCCCCAGTTTTTTTAATGCAAAGATATTGGCCCGGTAATTGATCTCATGGGGCAGAAATTCGTGGTTGCAGCCGTGGCGGGGAATGAACTGCAGCTCCCTGCCGTTGAATACCGCCCGAATAATGGGGGCGGATGGGTCCCCGAACGGGGTGTCAACTGTCTGTTCCTCTTTGATTTCAAGTCCTTCGAACTGATAAAATCCGGTGCCGCCGATAATTGCAAGCATCTGGTATTGGTTCCTTCCTCAATATCGGGTTAATTTTATTCGCCAGTGCAGCCACATACCATTAAATGCGGTAAATATCAAAATTAAAATCCACAGCCAGATGTTTTTCCCTGATCCCCGGCAGTCAGAAACCATGCCGGTCCTGTGACTGGGGCAAACGACCAGATAATTTTCAGGCAGATGCCAGAAACGCTTTTCCTTTTGCCATGATATCGTCATGGTCCTCTGGAACTGCAAGGTGTGCCAGCAGGTCACAAGTTTTGTTGTTCAGCATGCCGGCGGCGGTGGGAGTCCTCTTGTTCCGCCATTTGTCAAGGGACAGAAACGGCCAGATCGTGCTTGAAAACTGGGATTCCCTGAAATGCCGGCCGGTCAGGAATGACGACAGAAAATTTCCTCCCGGGCCAAGTGTTTCAATGTCGGAAAACCCGATATGGTCATCTGCAATGGAAAATCCGGCAGCAAACTGTCTTGACTGGCAAATGAGATCATCGGAATAAACAACCAGTTCCGGAGAAAAAACCAGGGAATCAAAGCTGCCCCCCACAAACGGGACCATGCCCGCGGCCCCGGAACAGCTGGTGAGGTGGTTGATGCACAGGGTGGTGGCGGCAAGCAGGTCTGCGCCCCAGCCGTTGCCGCTGCCGGATGTGCCGCAGTGGGGAATATTGTAGAAGGCCATCATTTCAGCACAGGCCAGATTCAGCACCAGGGTGCCGGGTGAATAAAAGCTGCCGGCATGTTTCATGTCAAAGGCGGCAGGCAGGCTGCCTAAGATGATGGGAGCCCCCGATTTTACCAGCTGGCTGTAAACCAGTCCTGCCAGCAGTTCCGCCGTGAGAAGGGCCAGGGTGCCTCCGGGTGTGATGGGACAGGTGGCACCGGACATACCATAATTGGAAAAGATAAGCGGCAGCCCTTTTTGAATGGACATATCCATTTTTTGGGTGGTGTCCGCGTTCAACACCAGCGGGGTGATAGGATTCACATAAGGGATCACAAAGGGATGGTCAGACAGATCCCTGGTGAGATGTTCACACAGATCCAGGGCGGTTGCAAAGCAATCCAGGTTGGATATGAGCATCACCAGCGGTTTTGTGGTATGGGCCAGCATTTCCAGGACCCCTAAGGTGTCGGCTGTTTCCGGGGGCAGGTCCTGGATCACCCCGGGGGTTGAAATAAAATCAAAATTTTTCAAGGAATGGCCCAGGCCCGCGGCAAGGCCCATGTGGTGCCGCAGAAACGGCTGGATTTTGTCTGTAAACGGGTCGTGATAATGCAGATTGGTAACACCGATGCCGAACACTGCATCCTGGTTTCCATCGCCTTTCAAAACAAAGCAGGGCCGGCCCTTGCGGCCAAATATGGGTATGCATGACGGGGCTGCGTTGATTGCCCACTGGACGAGGTCTTCCGGGATATGGATCACAGATGCGTGTGCGGATTTTCCCATGGCTTTTTCAAACACCTGCCGTGCCCCGGGATCATCCACCTTTACACCGGTCTGTTGAAGAATTAGGAGCGCATCATGGTGGATTTTTTCAATCTGTTCTTTGGTCATGACCCGGGTTCTGGGTTTCAGATCAAACATATGGTATTTTCCTTTGCAGCAGGGTTCACAAGGAATGTTTCGTACCGGATCAGACAGTTAAATAATCATCAGGGGTTATCCGGTTCACATCAATGCCGCTCACCGTATTTGTCAGGTGCTGTTCCATGGCCTGTTCCGACCGGACACTGTCTTTTTGTTCCAGGTAAAACACAATTTTTTCATGCTCATCTGGAGAGGTGTTGTTGGCCTCCAGCAGCTGGTAAAATGGGTCAAACAAAATCAGGTAAATGGTGGTTTTCTGGATCAGCTCCCTGATGTAGTGGGCCAGAACCGGGTTGGCCGCCTTTTTTGCGATCAACAGGTGGATGGCATCATTGATCTCATAGTACCGGTCAAGTTCCCTGGCATTGAACACCTTTTTTTCCTTTTCGATCAGATGGTGAAGGGCATGGAAATCCCTGGGATCAAGGTGGTGCACCGCCAGGGAGACCGCCATCTTTTCCAGCTGGGCCCGCACCTGAAAACAGGCCTTGATTTCTTCAAGGGTCGGGTTCACAACCGAAGCCCCCTTGTTGGGAGAAAAATCAGCCAGCCCTTCAAACACCAGCCGCTTGATGGCACCTTTTACCGTGGCCCGGCTCATGCCCAGACTGTTTGCCAGAGAAACCTCTTTAAGCTTGCTTCCCTTCTGGATATACCCTTTGCTGATGGCAATCTTGATTTTATCATAGGCCTGGTCTTCCAAACTGACGGCCATTCATTCCCCCTTTTTATTTTCCACGGAGGGCATCGTCCAACCGAAAAGGCCACAGCCCGTATGCGGCGGTCCTGGATTCACAGAATATGGGCCAGAAACTGCCGGGTGCGCTCCTGTTCCGGATTGTTGAAAATCTTTTCCGGCGGTCCCTGTTCCACCCAGTTGCCGTTGTCCATGATCAGAATCCGGTCTGCCACATCCCGGGCAAAATGCAGCTCATGGGTAACGGCAATAATGGTCATCCCTTCCTTTGCCAGTCTTTCCATGACCTCCACCACCTCTCCCACCAGTTCCGGATCCAGAGCAGAAGTGGGTTCGTCAAACAGCATCACCTTGGGTTTCATGGCCAGGCTCCTGGCAATGGCCACCCGCTGCTGCTGGCCCCCGGACAGACGAGAAGGGTGCTCATCGCGTTTTTCCGAAAGCCCGATCCACTGCAGCAGCTGTTCGGCATAGGCTGTGGCTGCCTCCTTTTTCTGGTGCAGCACGGTGACCGGGCCTTCAATAATGTTTTCCAGCACCGTCATATGGGGAAACAGGTTGAATGCCTGAAAGCACATGCCGGTGCGTTTGCGGATATCCCTGATGCGGCCGTTTCTCAGTTTGTCTTTTTCCCCGGCTTCAATCGTGATACCATCCACCACCACCTTACCGGCCGTGGGTTCTTCCAGAAAATTGATGCACCGCAGCAGCGTGCTTTTCCCGGAACCGGACGCCCCTAAGATGGCAACGGTTTCCCCTTTTTTCACCTCCAGGTCAATGCCGCACAGCACATGCATGTCCGGGAAAAACACCTTGTGGATATTGGTGATTTTTACCATGGGAGAATCGTTTTCCATCATCTGATACTCCTGTCGCCCCGGGCCATATGGGTTTCAAGTTTTTCCTGGAAATACTGGAGCATGATGCACATCATCCAGTAAATCAGGGCCACGGTGATGAGCATCTCCAGAGACTGGAAATGCCGTCTGCCCATTTTAATGGCCCGGTAGCTCAGCTCCCACACCCCCATGAGGGACACCAGGGATGAGTCTTTGACCATGGCGATAAATTCATTGGAAACCGGCGGGATGATGACCCGCAACGCCTGGGGAAAGATGATGCGTTTCATGGTCTGGGACCGTGTCATGCCCAGAGCGTTGGCCGCTTCGGTCTGGCCCGGATCGATGGACTGAATGCCGGCCCGGACGGTTTCAGTCATGTAGGCCCCGTAACACACCCCTAAGGCCAGAATGCCTGCAGTGAGCGCCGGCAGGGTAAAGAATGCCTGGATACCGGTAAATCCGTATCCTTCTAAGGCCTTTCCGATCTGGGGCAGGGCCAGGTACCACATGTACACCTGGACCAGGAGAGGCGTTCCCCGGATTAATGACACATAGGAAGAGGCAATGCTGTTGAACACCGGGTTTTTGGACAGCCGCCCCAGGGCCCCGACAATGGCCAGAAAACAAGCCAGGGAGATGGCCATGAATGAGACAAGAAGGGTGTACCCTATGCCGGCAAAGATAAAGGGCAGCTGGTTCTTCATGAATTTGAAATCCAGCTTCAGAGCGATGAGCACCATTATCATGGCGATGGCCAGAATGATAAAGGATATGATCAGTTTTCTTTTGTAGGCGGCCCTGTCTGTTTCAATCTGTGTAAGGGTTTTTCTGGCCTCTGCAGGAATACCGCAGCCCTCAGAAAAATTTGTATCGGCCTTCATTTTTTGGTTTCCTTGTTTGTGATAAAAAGAAACAAAAAAAACACAAGCAGTTTCAGCCGGATACCATGATATAGTCTGGAAAGAAACTGCTTGTGCGTCTGGTCATCAGAGCTTCGGAATCAGGTTGGTTTGGTAGAATTTTTCAGACAGGGACACCAGGGTGCCGTCGGCATTCATGGACAGAATGATTTCATTGAGCTTGTCCACCAGGGTCTGGCTGTTGGCCCGGCTTTTGTCCAGTGCAAAGCTCAACGGTTCGTAATAGGGGGGATCTCCCAGCATTTTGATGGGGCAGCCGTTTTTGCATCCGGAATTGATGGCTTCGGCAAGGGTCTGCCGGGAGGTAAACACCGCATCCAGCCGCGCGCCGTCGCCAAGGGTCAGGTCTTCGATGTGGTTGGCATCGGTAGGATAGGTCACCAGGTCAGCTTCCCAGTCCTGAAACACAATGTCCACATCTTCGATGGACAGATCTTTTTGCAGATATCTTTCGTTGGTGGTTTCGCTGGCAACACCGATTTTTTTGCCGGCCAGATCTGCCAGGGTCTTTATGGAAGTGTTGTCCTTATGCACGGCAAACTGGGCAGGAGAGCTGTAATAGGGCAGGGTGAACAGCAGTGCTTTTTTTCTTTCCTTGGTGGGGGTCATGGACCCGATGGAGATATCCCATCGTTTTCCCCATTTTCCGGCGGTAATCAGGTCCCAGTCCGGTGTGACAAACTTGACGGAAACCCCCATCCGTTTGGCCACCTCTTTGGCAACACTGATGTCAAATCCTTCCAACTCGCCATTTTCATTCAAATAACTCTGGGGGGCATAATTGGCATCGGTTGACACCACAATGGTCCCTGCTGCCATAATTTCCTCGAGCACGGACTGTCCGGCAAAAGACCCTGCAATAAAAAAAAGGCAGGTGGATAAGATCGCTGCAAAGGTCCAAGACAATTTTTTCATGGTAAACCTCCTGTTCATCTCCTGTTGGTTATTATTTCCGGAAGCGAAATGCTGCCGGTAACTTACGCGAACATTATTGGTCCTGTCTCTGGTGTCACCCATAAATTGTTGAACAATTTTTGATTGACAAACCTATAAAGGTTTTGTAGGGATGTCAAGTATAAATATCGCCCCGTCAGGTGCTTTGGGCGGGTTTTTGTGAAACGCAGGCTGACACCCCCTTTTCAGGGCTGTATGCATGGGGGATAATTGATGAAATATGGTGGCGAGGTGGAAATCAGATGAAACGCAATTTTCACGCAGGAGGGCAGCGCAGCTCCGGACTGAGTCTCAATATCCTGACAGATGACGAACTGGATGAGATTCATTACGGTACCCTTGAGGTGCTCAATGAAACAGGGGTGTTTGTAGAAGATGATGCTGCCCTGGATTGTTTTGAAAACGGGGGGGCCGTGGTTGACCGGGATACAAAAAATGTACGGATTCCCCCCCATGTGCTGGAGGATGCCATACGATCGGCCCCTGCCAAGGTGGTGCTTTACGGCCGAAATCCAGTCCATGACATTGTTCTGGAAAGCACCCGGGTGCATTTTACCAATTTCAGCGAGGGAGTGATGGTAAATGACCCCTATACCGGTGAAAACAGGCCCCCCGTAAAACAGGACCTGATCGATTCCGCCAAGGTCATCGATTATTTGGATGAGATCGATTTTTGTGAAAAAGCCCTGGGGGCCCATGATGTGGACCAGCGCACCGTACCCCTGCACAATGCGGAAGCTTATTTGACCAATACATCCAAGCATTGCGCATTCGGGCCGGGCAACGGCGGGTTTCTGGAAAAGATCATTGCAATGGCCCAGGCCATTGCCGGCGGGGTGAAAGCCTTTCAGAGAAGGCCCATTGTGTCGTTCACCACCTGTCCGGTGAGTCCTTTGAAACTGATCGCCGACTGCTGTGATATCATCATGGCTGCCGCAAAAAACAATGTGGTGTGCAACATTCTGTCCATGGCCATGGCTGGGGGCACTGCCCCGGTGACCCTGGCCGGGACCCTGGTGAACCACAATGCCGAGGTGCTGTCCGGGATCACACTGGCACAGCTGACCCGGAAAGGCGCGCCGGTGATTTACGGCAGCTCCACCACGGCCATGGACCTGAAACTGGCATCCGCCAGTGTGGGCACCCCGGAATGTGCAGTGATATCCGGGGCGGTGGCGCGCCTTGCCAGGTATTATGCCCTGCCCAGCTATGTGGCGGGCGGGTAGGGCGACAGCAAAATATCCGATGTCCAGACTGGCCATGAAAAGACACTCACCGGACTGATTCCCGCATTGGCAGGTGCCAATATGATTTACGGTCCGGGGATGCTTGAAAGCGGCATCACTTTTGATTTTGGCCAGCTGGTGCTTGACTGTGAGTTTGTGCGTATGATCAAACATACCATTCAGGGCATTCCCGTGAATGATGACACACTGGCCATCGATCCCATCAAGGAGATAGGATCGGGCGGTGACTTTCTCATGCACCCCCACACATTCAAGTATATGAGACAACAGTCCAGACCGGAACTGATCGACCGCAGAGTGCGGGGCACCTGGGAAAAGGCAGGGGCCACCACCGCCTATGAACGGGCTTTGAAAAAGGTGCGGTATATCCTGGAGAACCATGAACCCGAACCACTGCCCGAAGAAGTGCTGGAAAAGATCAGGTCCATTGTGACAGAAACGGAAAAACAGATGGGGATTTCCCCGCAAAAATAGCAGACACAGTTCTGAAACAAGGAAACAGGTAAATATGAAAGAACGACAGATAAATCTGCCCGGACATGCCCGGGTGGTCATTATCGGCGGGGGAATTATCGGGTGTTCCATTGCCTATCACCTGGGACAGATGGGATGCAAAGAGGTGGTGCTCCTGGAGAAAGATGAACTGACCAGCGGCACCACCTGGCATGCGGCCGGATTGATGGTGACCTTCGGGTCTTTGTCTGAAACCGCCACACAGATGCGCATTTACGGCCGGGATCTGTATGCCCGGCTGGAAGAAGAAACCGGTCTGTCCACCGGATTCACCCCCGTGGGGTTTATCGAGGCGGCGGCCAACCGGGATCGGCTGGAAGAATACCGCCGGGTGGCGGCCTTCAACCGCTACTGCGGGGTGGATGTCCATGAAATCTCGCCCAAAGAGATCAAAGACCTGTTTCCCCTGGCCCGGGTGGATGATCTTCTGGCCGGATTCTATGTCAAAGAGGACGGCCGGGTCAACCCGGTGGACGCCACCATGGCCCTGGCCAGGGGTGCCCGGAATTTCGGTGTGAAAATACTTGAAAAAGTGGCAGTGACCGGCCTGATCAAAAAGAACGGGGGTGTGGCCGGCGTGAAGACGGCTTTTGGCAACATTCAGGCCGAAGTAGTGGTCAACTGCGCCGGCATGTGGGCCCGGCAGCTGGGGGCGGTGGACGGCATCAACATTCCCAACCAGGCGGCGGAACATTATTATCTGATTACCGAAGAGCTGGACAATATCCCCAAAAACATGCCGGTGCTGGAAGACCCCTCCCATTACGGGTATTACAGAGAAGAGGTCGGGGGCCTGATGATCGGGTTATTCGAACCAAAGTGCGCCCCCTGGAAGATCGGCAGGGTGCCGGAAAATTTCACCTTCGGGGAGATCGAACCGGACTGGGACCGCATGGGACCGTTTCTTGAAAAAGCCATGTCCCGGGTGCCGGTGACCATGGAGCTGGGCGTGAAAAAGTTTTTCTGCGGCCCGGAAAGCTTTACCCCGGATCTCCAGGCCATCATCGGCGAGGCCCCGGAGCTGAAAAACTATTTTGTGACCGCAGGACTCAATTCGGTGGGGATCATCATGGGGCCGGGTCTCGGGCAGATGATGGCCCGGTGGATCATGACCGGAAATCCCCAGGTGGATATCACCGGGTTCAATATGGCCCGGCTCCACACCTTTCAGAACAACCCGGAATACCGGCGGCACCGGACCGTGGAATCTTTGGGCATGGTGTACCAGTGTCATTATCCCTATCAGTCCATGAAAACCGCCCGGGGGGCCAAGAGATCGGCCATTTGTGACCGGCTGAAGGCAAACGGCGCGTATTTCAGGGATGTCAGCGGCTGGGAAGGGGCGGACTGGTTTGCCCCGACACCGCAGCAGGCGGTCATCGAAAAACATGCCTGGGGCCGGGAGCCCTGGTTTAAGTTCTGGGAGGCGGAACATAGGGCTGCCCGGGAAAATGTGGTGCTCATGGACATGTCATTCATGCCCAAATTCCTGGTGCAGGGAAAAGACAGCGGGAAGGTGCTCGATTATATCTGCGCCAATGCGGTGGACGGCCCGGCGGGCCGGATCACCTACACCACCTGTTTGAACAAAGATGGCCAGCTGATGGCGGATCTGACCGTCACCAAGCTTTCGTCAGACCGGTTTTTCGTGGTGGTGACCGATACCATCCACCGCCATGCAATGACATGGATCCAAAGACATATACCGGACACCGCCCATGCATTTGTGACGGACATGACTTCGGCCTATGCCCAGGTGAATATCCAGGGACCCCGTTCACGTGACCTGCTGCAGTCGGTAACCGACACCGACCTGTCCAATACGGCTTTTCCCTTCCGGTATGCACAGGAGATCGCCATCGGGTACGGCCGGGTTCTGTGTGTGCGCATCACCTATGTGGGGGAATTGGGGTATGAACTGTATATTCCCACGGAACAGGCGGTGCACGTGTATGACACCCTGGTGGAGGCGGGAAAGGCATTTGACCTGACCCATGCCGGGTTGAAGGCCTTAGGCAGCCTGCGCCTGGAAAAAGGATACCGGGATTACGGCCATGATATGGACAATACCGATGATCCATACGAAGCCGGCCTTGGGTTTACCGTCCGGCTGGACAAGCCGGGCGATTTTATCGGAAAAGAGGCGTGTATAGCCAAAAAAGCGGCCGGGCCATTGAAACGGCGGCTGGCCCAAATTCTGGTCAAGGATCCGGAGCCCCTGCTGTTCCATGGTGAAGTCATTTTCCGGAACAAAAAACCGGCCGGGTATGTACGTTCCGGTTCCTACGGGTATACACTGGGCGGAGCCGTAGGGCTGTTCATGATCGAGGCGGATGAGCCCGTGGATGAGGCATATGTAAAAAATGGCAGATGGGAGATCGATATTGCCGGAAAAACCAGTCCGGCAGCTGTTTCTCTGACACCGTTATATGATCCTGAAATGAAAAGAGTAAAAGGATGATGTGACAGCCGGAGGGTGGATCGGACGGGATCACATGGACTCTAAATCCATGCAGCCGGGTGCGACTCCCGGACTCTCCGCCAGTTTTATCACATGATATGGCACAAACAACGGAAAACAAACAGGCAGGTTCCGCTAAAAAACGGTTTTACCGGAAGCGGGTCCGGCTGTTCAACCTGATCGCCAAGATCAAGCTGTGGCCGTCCCGCACAGGACAGCTCCACGGCATCCGCACCATCGAAGTGACCGGTGATACGGCAACCCTCACCACCCACTGCAGCAAGGTGTTCGTGATCCGCAACTCATTGAACAGCCGGGCCGGCAGGTGGCTCAGAAACAAATGGGCGGTCACGGTCTGCCCGGTATGCAACGTTCCGGCATGGAAACTGGAAAAATATGCCGCCACCCGGTTCAAACGGCATCACGGCTCCATGCTGGAAGACCCGACCCGGAAACCGTGTGCCTGATGTCTGCGCACACCCATAGACTCACCGCCCTTCTGGCGGCTATAGAACAGGGCATAACCCCCGAAAAACCGGATATCGCCTGGCTGCTGGAACAGCGGGATCCCCTAAACACAGCCCGGTTGTTTGCCGCGGCCCGGTCGGTGCGGCAGCGCCATTTTGGCAACAAGGTTTTTTGCTACGGGTTTTTATATTTTTCCACCCATTGCCGCAACAACTGCCGGTTCTGCCGGTACCGGCGGGCCAACACCTCCTTGAAGCGATACCGCAAAACCAGGGAACAGATCCTGTCCGCCGCCATGGAAATGGCAGCTGCCGGGGTCCATCTGATTGACCTGACCATGGGGGAAGACCCGGATATTGTCGGCGGGACACAGTCTCAAATCCAGGAGTGGGTGGAGATGATCCGGTCGGTGGGGCAGCACACGCACTTGCCGGTGATGATCTCTCCCGGTACCATTTCCAGTGATGTTCTTGCAGATCTGGTCCGGGCCGGAGTCACCTGGTATGCCTGCTACCAGGAAACCCACAATGAAAAACTGTATGACACCCTGCGGCCGGGACAGGATTACCACTACCGCCTGTCTGGAAAATACCGGGCCCGGGACTTGGGTCTGCTGGTGGAGGAGGGCATCCTGACCGGGGTGGGAGAAACCGCCGCAGATCTGGCTGATTCCATAGATTTCATGAGACGGTTTGCCGTGGACCAGGCCCGTGTGATGCGTTTTGTGCCCCAGCCCGGTATTCCCATGGCCCGGAGCGCACCGGTTGGCGGGGGAAACGAACTGGTGACCATTGCCGTGATGCGCCTGGTGATGCCGGATGTGCTGATTCCGGCCTCCCTGGATGTGGACGGCCTGGCCGGGCTGGCAGAGCGCCTTGATGCCGGCGCCAATGTGGTGACCTCCATTGTGCCTCCTCTGGCCGGTCTGGCCGGGGTGGCCAACCCGGTTCTGGATATTGCCGAAGCCGGCCGGACCCTGGCAAAGGTGATACCGGTGCTTCACAGGTGCAACCTGGTGCCGGCTGCGGCAGAAGACTATCAGGCCTGGGTGACCCGCCGGCAGGCCATGCACCGGTCGTCAGATCTTTGCCGCAGCTTTTTTTCCAGGGAGTCTGCGCCATGCGCATAGCCCTTGTCGGGGGCCTGCTTCAGGGACTGGAAGTGGTATACCTGGCAAAAAAAGCCGGATACCACACCCTGGTCATCGACAAGTCCTGGGATGTGCCGGCCGCAGGCATATGTGACCGGTTTGTCCGGTTTGCATTCACCCCCACGTGTGTCGTGCCGGATGGGTGTTCCAATGTGGATCTGATTATCCCTGCCATTGAGGATCGTGAGGTGCTGCTCCTGGTGGAAAAATGGGCCCGATTGAAACAGATCCCTTTGGCCTTTGGCAGAGACGACTACGCCCTGACCTGTTCCAAACTCCGATCGAATGCTTTGTTTGAAAAAATGAAATTTTTGTCTCCCAAAGCCTGGCCCGCGTGCGGGTTTCCCGTTGTGGTGAAGCCGGATCAGGCCAGCGGCAGCCGGGGGGTGGAATTGTACCGCGATGAGACAGCCTTGCATGCAGACTTCCCCGGGGGCCGGATACCGGATACCATGGTGGCACAGCAGTATCTGGAAGGGCCCCAGTTTTCCATTGAAGTGGTGGGAATGCCAGGACAGCATGTGTCCCTGTGTGTCACTGATCTGCACATGGACAGGGACCATGACTGCAAACGGGTGGTCGTCCCCACCAGGCTTTCTTATGACCGGGTCAAACAGCTGGAAACCACGGCCCTGGCCCTGGCTGAAGCAATCGATCTGAAAGGGATCATGGATCTGGAAGTGATCCTTCATGACGGAGACCTCAAACTGCTGGAGATCGATGCAAGGTTTCCCAGTCAGACCCCCATGGCGGTGTACTGGGCCACTGGGATCAACATGGTGCAGCTGCTGGCGGAACAATTTGTTCCTGGCCGTTTAGCCCGTAAAGAAGAAATGGAACTTGGGACGTGCCGGTTACCTCACCCCGGGCAGTCCTTGGACCATTCAGCCGCTAAAGAGCAATCGGAACACGGACGCGGCCCAAAAACGCCACCCGGACAGCTCCCGGGCCAGGCACTTTGTCCGGGGCAGCCCATGGGAGCGTCCTCTTCCTTTGGGGGGCTTTCGGGCCGGTGGGTGGTGGTGGAGCATATCCAGGCCGGCCCGGACCGTATCCGGTTTCTGGGCGAACACATCATGGGCCCGGCCGGTCCCCTGCAGCTGGAACCCGGATTTTTCGGCTGTCAAGAGGCCCTGACCAATTATGCGCCGGGCCTGTCCCAATGGGTGGCCACCCTGATTTTTTGTGCAGACAGCCCAAAAGATCTGGCTGCCGCACGCAGTGCCTGTTACAAACAGATCCGTAACAATCTGCACAGATCTGTGAAAACTGCTATGAATCAACGAAAAACAATGCAGGATCAGGACCTGTCAGCCACGCAAAATTCAGAACAGAAAGAACCAGGATCATGACCCGGCTGCAGCCAGATGATATCTGTCACATCACCTCAAACCTGGCAGACTACAGCCGGGACCTGGAACTTAAAACCGGCCGGTCGCTTTTGGGTATTGCCTGTCTTGCCTGCGGCATGGATGAGGAGACATTCAAGAACCGTCAGCTGGACAAATCGATCTGTGTGGTACCGGTGACCGCCGGCATGGGGATTATCAGCCGGTTCAGCGATACTGTGGCAGCCATTCTGACATTTCTGGGATGCCGGGCAGCAGTGGCGGACCAGACCGATGTGACCGGGGTAGCCCATGCCTTTGCATCCGGATATGATGCCCTTATGATGGCGGATGACAATCGGTTTGTGGCCATTGACCTGCATGCCCGGCAGGTGACGGACAATGCCGATGCTACCGGCAGGGGGTTTGCCGCGGCCCTGGATCTGATGGCCGGCGGTATCCGGGGCCGGGATGTGCTGGTGCTGGGCTGTGGTCCAGTGGGGGCGGCCGGGGCCGGCTTGCTGGCATCTCTGGGCGCCCGGGTGGCCTTGCTGGACAAGGACCGGCACGCGGCGGTGCAGGTGAAAGAAACCGTGTCAGACAGGTACCGGAGCGCTGATATCAAAATTGAAGACCATCTGGAAACCGCCCTGTCTTATCACCGCTTCATACTGGAAGCCACCCCCGCGCTGGACACCATCAACGGTGCTCTGGTGTCGCAGGACATGCGCGTGGCGGCCCCGGGGGTGCCCCTGGGAGTATCTTCTGAAGCCGCAGCATTGCTGGGACCGCATCTGGTTCACGACACCCTGGAGATCGGCGTAGCGGTCATGGCTGTGTCCCTTTTCTGTGAATCGATCCGGATAGACAGATGACAAAGATATACTGGACAGACACCCAGGCCGCCCGGTTGAAAACTTTGGGACTCGATCCCGACACTATGGCGGACGGGTTTCACACCCCTGCCCAAAGAAACCGGGCCTTTCAGGCCATTGAAAAAAAACAGGTAAAAGCCCTGGGCACTGAACTGGCAGACCGGGTGACCTGCCGCCGGCCAACCCGGGCCTTTCAGCTGGCCCAGGACCTTGACGGCCTGTTGCGGGACCAGGGCTTTGCAAAGGTGTCCACCCCCACCATCACCACCAGAGCAGCCCTGGCAAAAATGGGTATTGATGAGACCCATCCCCTGAATGAACAGATTTTCTGGATCAATCACACCCAGTGCCTGCGGCCCATGCTTGCACCGGGACTATACAGCCTGATGAAGGATTTTTCCCGCCTGGATTTTCGGCCGGTGCGGTTTTATGAAATCGGGTCCTGCTTTCGGAAGGAATCGGACGGGGCCTGCCACAGCAATGAATTTACCATGCTCAACCTGGTGGAGATGGGCACGCCTGAAGCCGATCGCCTTGAGCGTCTCAAAGAGCTGGCAGGCATGGTGGCCAGCACCGCTCGAGTAAATGATGTCCGGTTTGAGGAAGAAACCTCGGCGGTGTACGGCACCACCCTGGATCTGGTGGCCGGACCTTTTGGCCTGGAACTGGGATCCGGTGCCATGGGACCCCATCCCCTGGACGCGGCCTGGGCCATAACCGATACCTGGGTGGGCATGGGGTTTGGAATGGAGCGGCTGTTAATGGCATCGGCCAACGATACCACCATGGGCCGGTGGGCCAAAAGCCTGTCTTACCTGGACGGCATCCCGCTGCGTATCTGAATTTGCCCTACTTTACCATATTAAACCCATACTCGTTATCTTTTGCTCAAATCTGTTCCTATTATTGTATTGATTCAAAATCTCATCTGCTTTCAAAAGCAGGTGAGCCTTTCTTTCATCAACCCATTCTGCAAAGGTCAAGCTGTAAGTCTGCGGTTCTAATTGGCCCTAAAGTCCGACTTCTGGCAAAGACCGATCCGACTATTTTTACATCGCATTCGCTGTTCAACTCTTCATCATAGAGTGGCTTCAAAAATTCCATCTTGGCCTCAGTTATTTATGAAGAAATGGGGGGCTGATTTAAGTTCAATCTCACCCGAAAGGATTTTGGGGAGTAATGTATTTCTTGTTGAGGCCAAATATTTTATTTCATTTTGGTTGTTCATCCATTTTAAGAATAGAGAATCTACTTTGCCAATAAATTCACACAAACACCTTTTTGAGGGTACAATCAGTTTCGTTGACTCAATACCCTTTGAACTAATATTCGGTTGGGCGCTTCCTTGTGAAGTTCCAATAACTTGCTCTAAAATGTTTTCTATCTGAAAAGCACAAAACAAAAACCATGAAATTCCAGGACCAAATTCGGTTGATTCAAATTTCGCGACCGACTGATTCAGATAAGCAGTTCTGCCAGACAAAACAACAATGCCGACTTTTCCCACTGTTGCCCCAGTCATGGCCATTAGCAAATCGCCATCCGTCAACTTGAAACGACTTGTAGCTTGACTCTGTTCATCATTTATACATTGGGAATCATCCAAATTTACAGTTCCATCACCTACAATGTTTTATATTTTCACGACAGGATGGCCATTTTCTATGAACGATTTGCTATTGAAAGCGTACCCGCCTTTGGCTGTTGCTATATCTCCAATGTTTCCAGCTTTCCACCCCTTCGGGATCAGCCCCAGTTCGGAGTCGGTATGTTCATCGGGGAAGAGGGCGGCGGTAATGCGAAGTTGGGCAAGCTGGTTAGGGGAAAGTCGGTCGAGTTCGACTTCAGTTTTCCCGCTGATGGCACACATAGCGGCACGTTCCGGGTCCTGGCCGCTTGCCTTGGCCTCGATCTTGGCCTTGACCGGATCGAAATCCACAAACCAGGATTTGAAAATGGCCTGAGCCATCTCCTCAAGGGTCTGGTTGATTTGGCGGTTGAATTCTATTTTTTCATCAAGGCTTTTCAGGATATGCGCAATGAATCCTTGTTTTCCCCGAGGTGGAACCAACACCTTCAACTGACTTATTATTTCGTTGTTTAAGCTTGCCCGGGTAGACATCAGTGTTGAAAAAGCCATCATCTCTTTTCTAAAACAAGGACTTCTCAGGTAATAGCCAACATATTCAGGCACAAGGTCGTTCCCGGTTTTAGGTCTCAAACGTTTAGTAAATCCATTGAAGGTAGCTTGCTCATAATCTTTCAATGCTACGCAACTCATACCCAACTCATTAATGGTTTCACTAGTCCTTGTGAGAAACACATCGCCTCTTTTTATTGAACATGACTCTCTTTCCCGCTTATTTGCCTGCACAAGTTCTGTTAACTCGTCTGGCACAAAGAAATTGTGAAAGACATCTTTAAATGACAAAAAGGGAAAGCCGGTCCCAAAATCTTCTGCTGGTTTTGACAACCCGGACCTGATTTCATAGAGCTCCGTCAAGGAAACAATAGGCTATTCAGCGCTCATACCCCGGCTCCGCCGAAACCACTCTTTTCCATATCTTTCGATATGTTCTTTCAGCTGTTCGTTATCAATTTTGTTGAATAGCAGCAGGTCTACCCGTTGCGCCATGGGCAGGGCATCAATGGCGGCAGATAGATGTGCCTGGTCGGTCAGCGTCAGGTTGTCGCCATACAGGGCCAGATCTACGTCCGATGTGATGGTGTGGGTGCGCATTGCACGGGATCCGAACAGGACCACCCGTTCCACGCGTTCATTGGCGGCAAGGATCTCAACAATCGCCTTTCGGTGTTTTTCCTTTAATCCGTCGGCCATTGTGATCGTTTTTGCTCCAACGTCTGGTAAATTCGGTGCAAAAGTGGAAAATAGCGCTCCCGGATCAGTTTTTCAGCCTCAAGAGCCTTTTCCTCCTGATAGGTATGGCTCAGGATATTTCTTTTTTCCAGGGCCTCCAGAAAGAGTTCACTATCATCTTCGCTGATATATTCCTGTTCAAAACTGGTTCGGATTGTCGCTCGTGGGTTTTTTACATCAAGGCCTTCATAGAAAAGCAGATCTTTCAATGTCTTCCAGACAAGCTCAAAGGAAAATTCAAACATCTGTATAAGTCCGGCGCGTTCAAGCTCACTCAGGTTTTCTTTGCTGCAGGCTTTTTCAAGTTGGTTCAAAGCCTTGCTGAAGTTCTCTAAACGCTGTTGCCAGCGGATCTCATCTGCATTGCTCATTTTTTCCTCCCGTGTTTTCGAGCACATATCCCAGCCCCGCCAGGTTCTCTTTAATCTGCTCTTCCAGTCGGGCACTTTCGGCAAACTGTTCCGAGAGCCGGGCTGTCAATCGGGTCATCTTTTCAGTAAAAGGTTCACCGTCATTTTCCTCTTCCACCGCCCCGACATAGCGGCCAGGGGTGAGGACGTGGTCATGCCTGGCGATCTCCTCCAGCACGGCAGATTTACAGAATCCAGCCTCGTCCTCGTACCCTTCACCCTTCCGCCAGGCATGAAAGGTTCCGGCAATGTTGTCGATCTCCTCCTTATTGAAATCCCGCAGCACCCGATCCTTCATATAGCCCATGTTACGGCCGTCGATGAAAAGCACTTCGCCCGAGCGGACCCGGAAACTGTTACGCGTTTTCTTGTTCCGGGTCAGAAACCAGATACAGGCGGGAATCTGGGTGTTGGTGAAGAGCTGGCCGGGCAGGGCCACCATGCACTCCACAAGGTCGTTTTCGATCAGGGCTTTTCTGATCTTCCCTTCGGTGTTGGTGTTGGAACTCATGGAACCGTTGGCCAGCAAAAGCCCCATGGAGCCGTTGGGCGCGAGATGGTAAAGCATGTGCTGGAGCCAGGCAAAGTTGGCGTTGCCCGTCGGTGGTCTGCCATACTGCCAGCGCGGATCATCCTCGCTTACGCCGGTGTCCCACTCTTTCATGTTAAAGGGCGGATTGGCCATGATGTAGTCGGCCCGCAGGTCCGGGTGCTGATCATGGGTAAAGGTGTTGGCCGGTTCCTTGCCAAAGTTGAAGTCCAGGCCCCGGATCACCATGTTCATAGCGGCCAGCTGCCAGGTGGTGTGGTTGTACTCCTGGCCGTAAATTGAGACATTGCCGATCCTGCCGCCATGTTCCTTGATGAACCGCTCGCTCTGCACAAAAAAAACCCCGGAACCCATGGCTGGATCATAGACCCGCCCCTGGAAGGGATGCAGCATCTCCACAATCAAAGAAACAATGGACTTCGGGGTGTAGAACTGACCACCCTTCTTGCCTTCGGCCAAAGCGAACTGCCCCAGGAAATATTCATAGACATGACCCAGAATGTCCTTTGCCTGCAAAGATTCATGGGCAAAAGGGATTTCGGAAATCAGGTTGATCAGCTCGATGAGCTTGGACTGATCAATCTGCAAACGTCCGTATGATTTGTTCAGTACCCCTTTCAGTTTGGGGTTGTCCTTTTCAATGGCATCCAGGGCATCGAGAAACTTCTGTTGCTTGTCCGGCATTTTTTTTATCTCCTTCTGGTTGGAGTCTGACTGTCCACCAGCCATTGGTCGATAATGTCCCGCCTGAACCGCCAGTGCTTGCCCACTTTCTGGCCGGGGATCTCTCCTTTCTGGGCCAGTTTGTACAAGGATGACTTGGAAATTTTCAGATAGATTGCCAACTCTTCGATAGTGAGAACATTGTCCTGATTTTCAGTCATCCTACGTCCCTTATTAGAGTGATTCTATCCGTTCTTAGCAGTTAATAGACGGATTGGTCAAGGATATTCATTGCCAGTTCCTGGCAGCAAATTATCATCAAGGGATAATACAGGAAGAGTCATCATGTTGAATGAATGCAGGTATCGGGCCGGACATCACGGGCAGTTATCTCCATGATCTGACGATTTGATTTTCAGCAGCGGGGAAATGAAAAACCAGGCCAGGCCCAGAACCTGGAGACCCAGGGCCATGAGAAAGGCGGCCTGGTATCCGGCCGGGTCATACTGGCCGGGCAGTGGCGGTTCCCACTGGTTGATCACTGCGCCCATGGCCCATTGGAGGCCGAATCCACCCAGAAAGACCAGCAGGTTGATGCCGGTGGTGACCCGGCCGGACAGCCGCGCGGGAAAGCCCAGGGTCAGGGCGGTGTAGGACAGGATACCGGCGGTGCCGAAAAATCCGAACAACCCCATCAGCACCTGGGGGGACAAAGGCGCACCAAAGGTCATCAGCGCCAGTACTCCGATGAAGACCGTCATCCCGGATACAGCGGAGTACAGGACCGGAATCCCTTTTTTGGCCAGTTTTTCGGTGACAAATCCCAGGATGATGAAACCCGCGATCATGGCCAGGGCGGATATGGACAGGCATCGGGCAGCCCCGGCCCGGTCCAAAGATGCCACATCCTGCAGCCAGGGGCCGGCCCACAGGCCCTGGACAGCCATGAATCCGGCCTGGGACAGCATGGTCAACGGCGCGATCCGCCAGAAGAAAAGACTTTTAAATACCTGACCAACCCCCTGAATTTGCCGGGAAAAAGTCTCGGGCACCGGTTTTTTGTCCGATTTCGGCACCACCGTGAACACGGTCACCGCCATCAGGGCACACAGAACCCCCAGACCCAGGAATACCCCCCGCCAGTCGGTGAATCTCAAGGCAAACTCCACCGGGGTAAAGGCTGCCAGAACCCCCAGGCCGCCGGCCGCCATCTGGAACCCGTTGATCCGGGACAGTACAGGGCCCGGAAACCAGATCACATAGGATTTGAATGCCGCCATCAAACAGGCGGACACCCCGAACCCGATGAGGGCCCGGCCCATGATCAGGCCGGTGAGGCTGGTGGACAGGGCAAACACGGCGGCTCCGGCAGCTGCGAATATCAGCAGCACCGCTTCCACCACTCTGGGGCCGAACCGGTCCAGCAGAATGCCCAGGGGCAGCTGGAATGCGGCAAAGGCGATGAGATAGGTGGCGGTGAGCAGGCCCAGCTGGGAGGGGTCCACTCCCACATCAGCTGTCAGGTCCGGTGCGATCACGGCATTGACCACCCGGAACAGGTAGGAGAGAAAATATCCGCCGGCAAAGGGGAGAAACACCCGGAGCAGGAGGGTGGGGGGCAGGGGCCTTGCCGATGGTTCAACCCCTGTTCTGCGCATGCTGTCGGGTTTTGTCATGGCGCCCCTGGAGTCCTGTCCCCGCATCCGGATGTTTTCAGTGATTACACAATTTTGTCCACTGTCTCCATGGACAGGTTGAACACCTTTTCATTAAACCGTGATTTCAGGGCAAATACAAGCATATCTTTGTTGAGCACGATTTCATGTTTTGCCAGCACGGCCAGAGAAGCCAGTGCCCAGTCGGTCTTTTTGATTTTCATGGCCTTGAAATCGATCTCCTCCACCTGTGCCTTTGTGTCAGGAATGGCCACACTGGCTTCTTTGAGCACATAGGTGTCCGGCGAAAGACCTGCAAAAATTTTCTGGCGCCTTGCCACCCCTTCATCGCTCAGGGCCATCACCACGGTGGGGGATTCGATGCCGGTGTATCCGATTGTGTCCGGGGACAGCAAGATCTCCGAGACCGATTGGCCCCGGAGCACGGTGATGTTGTAGTCATTTTTAATGGACACGTTCAGCCCGCCGGAAATGCCGGCAAAACAGACCATGTCCCCGGCTGTGACAATCCGCATGCCGGCAGATCCAAGGATCACCACCTCGTGACGTCTGGTATCGGGCATGTCAAACTGCTTTTTGACCACAAAGGGTTCGGGAAATTTCCCTTTTTCTTTTGCCAGCTGCCGGTACCGATCCCCATATTCAGGCCGCTGATTTTTTGCAATCACCCCGCCCGGGGACGGTCTTTGTTCAATCATCTGGTCAATGACCTTGGGGGTGAGCTGGTTGCGTTTGGTGTACCTTCCCGTGCACAACCCCAGGGTTTCTACCACGGCAAACCCCTTGTGCTGCATGGCTGAGACCAGTTCGTCGGACAGGCTGTCATCGTGTCCGGAAATTCTGGACACATAGGTGGCGCCGGCACTTTCCACCACGCCGCAGATATCCACGGGGATCTCCGCCTGGTTGAGAAATTCGGATCCCACCCGGGCATCACTGGGGGTGGTGGCGGAGTACTGGCCCCCGGTCATGCCGAAGTTGAAGTTGTTCAAAATGATCAGGGTCATGTCCAGGTTCTTGCGGCAGGCGGCCAGCACATGGGCCCCGCCGATGCCCATACCGCCGTCTCCCATGGTCACGATGACATTCAAAGACGGGTCAGCCAGCTTCAGGCCGGCAGCATAGGTCAGTGCCCGGCCGTGGACCCCGTGCAGGGCATGGACATTGAAAAAGGTGTCAAACAGGCCCGAACACCCGATGTCGGTTACGATCACGGTTTTGTCGTCCGGGATGCCCAGTTTCACCAGGGCCGCATCCAGGGATTTGGTGATGCGGTCATGGGTGCATCCCGGGCAGAATACAGGGGGTCGGCTGGTATTTAAAAAACTAGTCATTTTCAATGGCCTCCATAATTTTGGCAGGGGGAATCAGAATACCGTTCATCTGGCCGTAAAAATCCACGGGTTTCCCGCACAGCACGCGCTTGATTTCATTGACATACTGGCCCAGGTTCATCTCGATCACCACAATACGTTTGAATGGGGCCGCCTTTTCCAAAAGCAGGGATTCCGGCACCGGCCACAGGGTTTTCAACGACAAGGTGGAGACCGGCCGGCCCCTGTCTGCCAGGGATGCGGCTGCATCCGCCACCGCCCGGGAGGTGATGCCGTAGGAGATCACCAGGGTGTCGGTGTCCGGCACCATCTTCTCCTCATACAGGGTGATGCGGTCCATGGCAGCGTCCAGTTTGGTGTGTAATCTTTGCTGCATGCCGGCAATGACCTGGGGGTCGATGGTGATATACCCGTCCGGGCCGTGGGTGGAAGAGGTCTGGCGCACCAGAGTTTTGCCTCCGATGGGCAGAAAAGGCGGGGCCTTGTCCGGGTCGGCGGCAAAGGGCACATAGGGGCCGGAACCGGTATAAGGGGTCCGTTCCACCAGGGGTGGCAAATTCAGGTCCTCCATGTCAAAGCTTTCCTTGGTCATGCCGATCTCCTTGTTGGAGGCGATGAACACCGGACACCGGAACTCCTCGGCAAAGTTGAAGGCATGAACGGTCAACTCCAGGCAGTCTTTGGCATCTTTAGGCGCCAGGACAATCACGGGTGCGCCGGAAGTGGATCCCCAGCGCATAAACTGAATGTCTGAATCCGCCCCTCTTGTGGCAGACCCGGTGGATGGCCCTAAGCGCTGGACATTGGCGATCACCAGGGGGATCTCACTGCCGATGGCAAAGGAAATGTGTTCACTGTACAGGCTGATGCCCGGTCCGGAGGTGGCGGTGAGCACTTTTTTTCCAGCCATGGAAGCGCCGATGCAGTATCCCATGGACGCGATCTCATCTTCTCCCTGGATACAGGTGCCGCCCTTTGGGGGCAGCATCTGGAGCATGTTGTTGAATATGGTGGTGGCGGGGGTGATGGGATAGCCGGCAAAAAAATTGCAGCCGGCAGCCATGGCTCCCCTGGCAACCGCTTCGTTGCCTTCCATGAATACAAATGCCATAATGGTTCTCCTTTGGTTTGATTCAGATACAGGTTGGATCTGATCAAATATCTGATTAAATAATGGGCTGATTTTACCGGGGGAACCCGAATATGTCAAGATATAATTCCCATAATTTTAATTGATTTTATCCCGGTCTTGGTATAAGGATGACGGTCATGGAAAACACAAAAAAAGCAGGGGCCGGAAAAACCAAGGAAGATTTTACAAAAGAAGCCTATATGGGCATCCGCAGGATGTTTTTCCACAACGAGATCATTCCGGGTCAGAAAATTTCCTATGGTGATCTGGCAAAACGGCTGAACATGAGTACCACGCCGGTGATCCAGGCCCTCAAACACCTGGAGTTCCAGGGACTGGTGCGGCATGAACCCAACCGGGGATATTATACGGAAAATGTAAGCCTGGAAGAGATCATAGAAATTTATGATTTCAGGGAACTGATAGAGGTATCACTGCTTGCAACCACCATTAAAACCATTGGCAAGCGGGGGGTGAACCAGTTGAAAAAAGCCCTGGACAGCCATCTGGCAGCAGTGCGGGACATCTACCTCAAGGAACGGCTGCTCAAAGACATGGAGTTTCATCTAAAGCTGGCCCAGATGTCCGGGAACCGGATTCAGATCAATACCCTGAAATACCTGTATGACCTGCTGTATCTCAAATACCGGGGCAATATTTTGTTTGTCACCCCCATGGACCGGGTGGACAGCGAGCACATCCGGTTGTACGAATCCATTGTAAAAAAAGACCTGCCTTTGGCACAGGAAATTTTGTCCCGGCACATCGCCAACGTAAAACAGCATGCTGTTGAATGCATCCAGCGGGCCCTGAATGAAAAGCGCATCAAACCCATCTGATGCACAAGCCTACCTGAGTTCCAGCCACTCAAACCAGATGGGATAGTTTTCTTTGTACCAGATTAATATCTGCCGCAGCTTTTCCTGGTTTTCCGGGGAAATGGTTGCCCTGGATATTTTGTTAAATTCCAGTTCCACTGTGTTGCCGAAATAGGTCAGGGCATCAGAACAAAGGGTCTGTAATTCATTGCGGATACGCCCGGAGTCGGATATCTTCACAGCCCGGTGCAGGAAATCTTCTCCCTTGAGAAATCGGTTCAAAAGAGGACTGAACACCAGCTTGCTCTCTTCAAAGTTTTCCAGCAGGCGCAAGGCAAAAGTGATGCGTTTGTCTCCTTTGGCAGTGGTCAGGCGCACAGTGACCTCATAGGTGTCTTCAGCAATCTGGGTGACCCCCGGGGCCCCGGTATAGGGATCCGTCAGCATGTATCCGGCACCGGCCAGGGCCTGCCATTTTTTTTCTGCAATCAGGTCATCACAGCTGATGGTGCGTTTGTCCAGAGGGATGCCCGCTTTTTTGGCCAGCTGTATACTCTCCTTATAGGTCTGGATGGTATCAGTATCCAGGTCCCGGGTGATGACCTTCTGAAGCCGGGCGGCAAAATCAGGGCTGTCCGGATCCAGTTTCATGGTGGCGGCATCGGTGTGGGCGGCAAAACGGAATTTGGAGGACAGCACTGCCAGAGATACCGACAGATCCAGGATAGGTGCCAGACTGGCAGCCTGGATCGCTTCGGCTGAAGCTGCATATCCATCCACTATGAACAAATGGGTCTGCCGGTTTTCATCTTTCCAGTCCCCCACAGCCATGGTGGGGGCATAGGTGCCCGAATCGGTGAACGGGGCAAACCCGGAGGGCAGTGTCCAGGACTCGTCAACCAGGTGGGCACCGGTATCTTTCCACTGGTCCCAGATCTGTTCGATGCGGGGGGCCCGGTTCCCGCCCCCCAGTGTCCACACATGGATATGGCGGGGCTTAATTCCGGGATATGTTTTCTGGATGGCTTTGACCACCAGATGCCTGGGGGTGAAAAAATCAATGAGAACCGAATCTTCGGCTGCCCGGTCCACAATTTTTTTTGGCACCACCAGATTGGCGATGTACCCTTCATACTGGTCGCTGATGGCCAGGGGCTGATCAAACAAATGGAGTATGGTCATGGGTCCGGTTTCTTCCCCCCTGGCAAACCTGGAGGTATTTTCCAGGGTATCGATGGCAGCTCCCCATACGGTGATATCCTGTCTGGCCATTGCCCGTCTGAAATCATCCCACACATAGCCGGGATCATTGATCAGTTTCAGTACACAGGTCTCCAGATATTTTGCCACCTGGGGCCGGGCATAGATCCGCCCGAATCCCAGCAGTGGGTTAGCCCCCATTTCTGCGGTTTCTCCGCCTTTGGGCATCAGACCCTCCCCTAAGCAGACCATGATGGCATGATTTTCCGGCAGGGTGCGGGACAGGTACCACAGGCTTTCACTCATGGCATAGGCAGAAATGGCATCAGCATCTTTTTTGATGATATTGAGCTGTTTTTTCTCCAGCCCGGCGCCCTGGCCGAAACGGCCGAACAGCCGGGTGCCCAGCGCGGTGACCGCCAGTGTCATGGCCAGCATTTTTTCGGTGCGGTCATCGGTGAATGAGATGGTATCCAGGATCTTGTCTTCAGGATCTCCCCGCATCCATTCAATGCGCACATCTTCCAGCCACAGGTGGAGCCTGCCCAGAATAGGCCGGGTGTCAAAGGCCCACTGGGAAATGAGGTTCTTTTGTTTCATCCGGGTGATATCCATGGCCTGCCCCCTTGTATGAAATTGGTGTGACAATTGCTATATCACCCAAACAGGTACCATTTACCTGGAAAATCTGTCAAGGATTAAGCGACAGGGTAAAAAAGTGTGTCTTCCGGGACTTGTCCTCCATCCCGGTTTGGGATATGGTGACATGCATGGAAGACCGGAACTATGCATATCCGGCGGTTCAGACCCCACCGGACAGACAACCCGATATTCCCGCGGACCGGGGTGTTATCAAAGAGCACCTGAGCGGGGTGGTGGACCGGGTGACCTATCACAACCAGGATACAGGCTGGTCCGTGCTCCAGGTGCTGCCCTTTGACGCGCCGGCAAAGCGGGAAACCGTGCTGGTGCACCAGACCCAGGTGTTTGCCGGTGCTACCATGGCCTTTGAAGGGGCTTGGCAGTTCCATCCCAAATACGGGCGCCAGTTTTCAGCCACCCATGCCGAAGAACGGAAACCTGCTTCAGCCAATGCCTTAGAAAAATATATCGGGTCCGGCCTGATAAAAGGGGTGGGGCCCAAAACCGCGAAAAAAATCGTTCGGCATTTCAAAGACCAGACCCTTGAGGTATTTGAAAACCAGATCCACCGCCTTATGGAGGTGCCGGGCATTGCCGAAAAAAAACTGGAGATGATTTCCCATGCCTGGACCGAGCACCGGGCCATCCGGGACGTGATGATGTTTTTGCAGTCCCACGGTATTTCCACTTTGTTTTCGGTGCGTATTTACAAGGCATATGGTGATGATGCCATTGCCAATGTCATGGCAGACCCCTACCGCCTGGCAGATGATTTTTACGGCATCGGTTTTTTTTCCGCAGACAAGGTGGCCCTGAGTATGGGGCTGGCCGCAGACAGTCCCCGGCGGATTACCGCCGGTATCCGCCATGTGCTGTCTGCGGCCAGGAATTTCGGCCATTGCTTTTTGACCTTTTCTCAGATTTTGGACCAGGTCAAAGAATTGCTGGAACTGGACCTTTCCTACGTTCTGCCGCAAATTCTGGAAGCCATGGAAACCGACCGGCTGCTCATGCGGAGGCGCTTGGTTCTGGAAGACGGAGATTCCCCCCAGGATTGCTATTACGCCAGATCACTGTATTTTGATGAGCTGTATGTGGCACAGCGCATGGCAAAGATGACCGATCCCCCTGAGGTGGACATGCCCCGGATCAGCCGGTGGATCAAACTGTTTGCCAAGGCCAGAAACCTGCAGTTGAGCCCTGAGCAGGCAGCAGCGGTTCAGGGCATTGCAGCCAGAGGGATGTCCATTCTCACCGGCGGGCCCGGCTGCGGCAAAACCACCACCACCCGGGTACTGGTGGCACTGCTGGAGGCCATGAACCGCCGGGTTCTGCTGGCAGCTCCCACCGGCCGGGCAGCCCAGCGCATGGGAGAGGTGATCGGCCGAGAAGCCAAAACCATTCACCGGCTTTTGGGGTGGCAGAACGGCCGGTTCAAGAAAAATGAAGATACCCCCCTGGAAACCGATTTTCTGGTGGTGGATGAATGTTCCATGCTGGATATCACATTGACTGCATCATTGCTCAAGGCGGTGCCCCGAAACAGCCAGGTTGTGTTCATCGGAGACTATGACCAGCTGCCGTCGGTGGGGGCGGGCAATGTGCTCAAGGACCTGATCGCCTCGGGCAGAATCGCCTTTTTCCGGCTGACACAGATTTTCCGCCAGGCAGCCCAGTCTTTGATCATCCAATATGCCCACCAGATCAATGCCGGAAAAATGCCCTGGATTGCATCGCCGTTCAAGGACCCATCCCTGTGGGTCAAACAGATTGATTGTCTGTTTATGGATTCAGATGAAGCCACAAAGGAACAGCTGCAGTTTATCCAGCGCATCAAGGCCCTGATGGACCGGGAAAAAAAACAGGTATCCTTGGACCTGGAAGATCCAGACCTGTTTGAATTCCGGGTCACAGAATCGGTGCACCCCTATGAAACAGAGATCCAGATTCCCAAAAAATTTGCCCATGTGAACCTGGAACAGGTGGCAACGGCCGGCACCCGGGTGGAAGAACTGCTGTCCGTCCTCCAGAAGGTCCATCCCTGGTCGTCCCTGCATTACGGCCTGACAGCCGTGGATGTCATCAAAAAGCTGTACATGGAATGGATCCCCCGATACCATGGCCCCAAACCTGAGATCCAGATCCTGTCCCCCATGACCAGGGGATCTTTGGGCACGGTGAACCTGAACCAGGTAATCCAGGAAGCCGCCAACCCGCAGGGTCCGGGCAAAGCCCAGATCACCGTGGGCCAGCGGGTGTTCCGGAAGGGGGACCGGGTGATTCATCGCAAAAACAACTATGACCTGAACGTGTTCAACGGCGACATCGGCACCATCACCGCCATCAACACCGCCGATCTGACCCTGACGGTGGCGTTTTCTGCCGATGCCCCGCCAGTGCTGTACCGCCAGAGCGATATCATGGAACTGGACCTGGCCTATGCCGTGACCATCCACAAATCCCAGGGATCGGAATTTGAAACCGTGATCATCCCGGTGATGACCCAGCATTTCAAGATGCTGTTCCGCAACCTGATCTATACCGGGATCACCCGGGCAAAGAAGCTGGCGGTGTTTGTGGGCACCCGCAGGGCCCTGGCCATGTCCGTGAAAAACGCGGATATCTCAAAACGCCAGACCGCCCTTGCGCAATTGCTTATGGATGAGGGTGACGGGTGATTCTTTGCTTCATCAACCGGATGAACAGCGGTATGCTGCTGTTTTTGTGGAACCGCAGGTGTAGCCGGGCCCGGGTCATGGCCACATAGATCAGGTTGAACTCGTCCGGGTCCACCCCGGCCGGATCAATGGTCCGACCCTCCTTGATCAGGGAAAGGAAATCATCCATGACCAGGACATTGTCCCACTCCAGTCCCTTTGCCTTGTGGGCCGTGGTCAGCAGTATCCCGGCCCGGTCCGGATCCACGGCAGTTTCCTTGATTTGATCCACATGGCGCCGCAGGGCAGGGCCGTATTTTTCCACCACCGCACACACAGAGGACAGCTCCAGATCCTCCACTGCTGCTGCATAGTGCTTGAGATCGTAAAAGCTGGAAAACCCTTTTATGAAGGGGTCCTGCACCCGGTCTGCAGTCTTGTCATACAGAAACGATATTGATTTGAGCAGATCCAGGCGGTATCCCTGGATTCCGCCGGAAAATCCTATTGCATGGGTTTTGTAGAGCTGCACCGCCCGGTCAAACAACACTGCATTGGTTCTGGCAATGACGGTGTACCGGGTCGGATCCCAGGGTGGTTTGGGGGCCTGATTTACGGTGCCCCGGAGGGGCCGGCTCTCTTTTTTGAACACGGACAGCACCATGTTGGCTGCTTTGGCGATGTTGTCGTCAAACCTGAAGCTTTGTGTCAGATAACAGGTCTGGTTTGCGGCCAGTGATTTCAGGGTGTCTCTGGCACCCCGGAAGCTGTAGATCTGCTGGTGGTTATCCCCCACCACGATGACGGCCGGTTTTTTCCCGGAAATGTCAGACTGCACCTGGGACAAGACAATGGCGCTCACCACCGGGTTGATGTCCTGGGCTTCGTCCAGCAGGATGCAGTCAAAATCCAGGACGGGTCCGGACAGCTGATACAGTTTGAGGTAACCGTCATGGAGCATGCCGATGTCAGGATGTTCGCCGGTGCACATCAGCCGGCCCAGCTGGTTGGCATGGGTTACCAGATCCGGCATTTTCTGTCCCTGCCGCTGGTAAAACCCATGGGCCGCAGGGGATACATGGGAAAATGCCACCACCGGATCAGCAGATACCAGGTACCGGTGCAGGGTTTCCATGGTGAACCGGGCGGTTTCATAATTGTCCAGGCCCAGGGCATCCATGACCTGATTGGCCCGAAACCGCTGCACCAGGCGGTTTTTGTGCGGGATTCCCTTGGCCCTGAACGCCAGGGAATGGGCGGTGCGGGCAATGACATTGGGGGGAAACTTTCTGGCCGCCTCCTGCTGTACGCTTTTGTTGAATGCGATGTACAGAAACCGCAGCCCGGGCCGTTTTGCTGCATAGGACACCAGGGTTGTGGTCTTGCCGGTGCCGGCAAAGGCCAGGATTTTGAGTATCCTGCCGGGGACCGGATCCGTGTCAATGATCTGCTGCTGTTCAGATGTAAGGTGTATCATGGGGGCTGCGGATGAGGGGCTATTTTATGGAAAACCCCTTTTTCCTTATAAATGCCTTCATGTGGGGCCGGATTACCTGACCGGTGAAATCCGCCATCTGGCGTGTCCAGGTCCGGTCCTTGAGTTTTGGCGCGCGTTTCTCATAATAGGCTCTAATAATACCGTCATAAACCGCCATTTCCCTGTCATCGATTGTTTCCGGAAACCGGTCCTGATGGAACACCATGTTCAGGGGCAGCCGGGGTTTGGGTGCGGGATCATCATCCGGATACCCCAGACACATGCCGAATACCGGAAAGGCATGTTCGGGAATATGCAGCAGGTCGCACACCAGGTCCGGATCATTGCGGATTCCGCCGATGAATACCCCGCCGAGCCCGGCAGACTCCGCACCCAGCATCAGGCTCTGGGCTAACAGGGCTGTATCCACTGTGGCCACCAGCAGCTGCTCGGTCCACCCGGTTTCAGGGTCCACGTTACGATTGCGGCAGGCAGACACCAGTCGGGTCAGGTCAGCGCAGAATACCAGGAATACGGGTCCCTGGGCTACCCAGGGCTGGGGACCGGCCATGTCCGCGATTTTCTGCCGGTTGTCCGGATCAGTCACCTGAATGATGGTGTATGCCTGTACATGATGGGATGTGCTTGTGCACTGGGCAGCTGTTATCAATGATGTGAGCAGGTCAGCATCCACGGGTCTGTCAGTAAATTTCCGGATGGACCGGTGGGCGGACATAATTTCCAGAACAGGGGTCATGACGGTTCCTTTTATACATGGATTGTGCTGTTTGATCCCAGGTTATCACCTCCAGGTGTTTGGTGCAAGTGCTGGATGATACAGCTGGATATTTGCCATAAGCATGTCGGGTTGTTAATCTTTCTGTGCAGCACTCTGTCCCACAGGACCCGCCCCTGGTGGTATCCTGTGCCCGGCTCAAGATCTGCGGGGGCCTCTTTGCACAAGAACAATGAGGTGCGGCAACCCGCTCTCTGTCTGAAAACCATCCCGGCTTATTTTACCAGGCCCCCTTAAGGCTCTGATGGTCCGTTCACAGGACACCACCAGGGGGTCCCCACAAAAACGCACGCTGCTATAGCAAATATTCAGTGGTACAGCACAGGGTGATCGCGTCTATATATACCGTGTCACATATAGCCTGCTGCGGGTATCAAGCAGCTGAACAGGATATGGTTACATGCAATGCCTCTGTGGTAAAGCAAAGTATGCCGTACTCCTTTTTCCCGGTATCTGATCGATGAAAAGTATGGGTATCGCACTGACACCTTGTTTGATCCAGCAGTTGATTTTTTCATCGGCACATTTTTTGCTGACTATTATTTTAATGATTGCGGATATATTGGCTTACAACGATACATAAAAAGACGGAAAAACAAGGTCAAGAAGCTGTTTGACAGCACCCTGGCTGCGCATTTTCTGATGACCTTGAAAGACGGGAAGTGACAGAAACCATGATGGAAAGTAATTATGACAATGTGATCAGCCGGATAAATCCTTGTCCAGTTTCAAAAGATGTTTCAGGAGCTGGACATCAGTCCGGCAAAATCAGCCCTGAACCGGGCGGTTTTCAGGAGCTGCTCCAGAAGGTTTCAGAGGCGGTTGAACCCGAGGCGGTCCGGCCGGATGAATCGAAACTCACCCTGGATAAAAAGGAGGTCTTGGCCTTGTATGAGCGGGTGACGTTACAGATGAATGAAAGCCTGCTTGCCCTGCTGGCAGATGATGACAAAGAGGAATCACCCCCCGGCATCTCCCTGCTGGAGGATCTCCAGCAAATGGTTTCCAGGGAGATGGAATCGCAGCCGAACCTGTCAACAATTGGACGGACTGCGTCAAAAAAGGATCTGTCAACGTTTTCTTCTCCGGAGGGCGACCCCGGGATCGAATATAATCCTGGAACAGCAAATGCCGGAAAACCGAAAATATCAATGTCCGGAACCCGCAGCATGGATGAGATCATTGCATCCGCCGCAAAAACCTATGGGGTTGATACCGATCTCATCCACCGGGTGATCCAGGCGGAAAGCAGTTTCAATCCTGATGCCGTGTCCCCTGTGGGTGCCCAGGGCCTGATGCAGCTGATGCCGGAAACGGCAAAAGAACTGGGGGTCAATAACGCGTTTGATCCGGTTGAAAACATCATGGGCGGCACGCGCTATTTGCGGCAGCTGCTGGACCGGTATGATCAGGATATTCCCCTGGCGCTGGCTGCCTATAACTGGGGAATGGGCAATGTGGATGCAAAGAAAAGACCCATGCCCGAAGAAACCCGCAACTATATTGCCAGAATCACCGGCGTTTCACTGTCTTGACGCCGATAGTGATAGGATCTGTGGGCTGTCCCGCTTCCTGCCAATACGAGTTACAGTTAATAAATCCCATCTCACACCCGGCGGCAATAGTCATGCCCAGTTCTTTACAATCCGTTCGGCCTCCACCGGATCATACACCTTTCGTTTCACAGGTGTAAAGATGCTTGAGGGATCATGTGCCGCCATTCCTGTGATATTGCACAACCAGGGTGCATGATGAAAAAAGAGGGGCACAGTTGACAGGCAGACCTGCCTCTGGTATGAAATATTCACAATACAGGCATGAAGTCTGGGTACAACTGAACTGCACGCATAATAACCATCACCTGCCATGAAGGCATGATCCTGAATGGGATTGTTTTCATGGCTTTTTTATTGCAAATTTTATTGCAAAGGAGAGCGCTGCATGCATACTGCTGCTTTCACAAGAAAAATGCTGCAAAACAGTTTGGCCAGACCGAAGGAAAAATTTTCTCAGGCTGGTATCCATGGGCTTGCGGCAATCGTATTGGCTGTTGTTTTCATGGTACCCCATATCTGTGTTCCCGGGGCAGCTGTGGGCAGTGAGATCCGCATTGCGGACAGCAAAGGGGACTGGGGATACCCCAATCCTTTTCGCCATTACCCCAGGGGGCCGGGGTATGTCCGCATGTCCTGGGTATTTGATACACTGGTCTGGAAGGACAAAAACGGGTATATCCCGGCTTTGGCTGATACCTGGTCATATGATCCAAACACAAAGGCTTTTACCTTCACCCTGAATCCCCGCGCAAAATGGCATGACGGCCGTCCGTTGACAGCAGCGGACGTGGTGTTTACCATTGCCTATTTTAAACAGCACCCCTACCGCTGGATTTCCACCCATGCCCTGGACCGGGCCGAGGCAGTGGATGACCACACAGTGGTGATTTTTCTGGCCATGCCCTATGCCCCCTTTCTTTCGGATATCGGGGGCACCATGCCGGTCCTGCCGGAGCATATCTGGAAAAAGGTCACAGATCCTTTTGTGTTTGATAATCCTTCAGCCTTTATCGGCAGCGGCCCCTATATGTTCAAGGATTTCAACAAAACCCGGGGCACCTATCTTTTTGAAGCGTTTCCAGACTATTACCAGGGTGTGCCCAAAAAGGATCGTCTTGTTTATGTCAGAAGCGGCAAACCCATGATTTCGGTGATTACCGGGCAGGTGGATCTGGCCAATATCCGGCCTGATATGGCAAAAACCTTGCGAAAAAAAGGGCTGGCCGTCATTGAAAATGAACGCGGCTGGAACAAGAAAATCATGATCAACCATAAAAAGCCTCCTTTTAATGACCCGGTCTTCCGCCGGGCCCTGGCATATGCCATCAACAGGGATGAGATTATTGACAAGGCACACCGGGGCTTTGCCACACCGGCATCTTATGGCCTTCTGAGCATTGACCATGATATGTACAACCCGGATACCCCCCGGTATCCCTGGAATCCGCAAAAAGCCGGCAATATGATTGCATCCCTTGGCTGGGCCAAAGGGCCGGACGGATATTTTCACAAGCACCGCCAGGTGCTGGAAATCGAACTGATCTCCTCCAATCTGACCGTGGGAGGAGAGCGTGTGGCGGACCGGGATGGGGAGATCATCAAACAGCAGCTCACAGATATCGGTATCCGTGTTCATCTGCGCAACCAGGAACAGACCACCACGGACAGCCGGGTGAAAAACTGGGAATTTGATCTGGCCATATCCGGACACGGGGGCATTGCAGGAGACCCCCGCATTCTCAGTGAAATGATTTCTCCGGTTTACGGGGCAGGCTCGGTAAACAGCGCCAGGTTTAATGACAGCCCGGAACTGAACCGGCTGCTCGAAGCACAGATGGCTGAGATGGACCCTGACAGGCGCAAACAGATCGTGTTCAAAATCCAGGAACTGTATGCAGATCAGATGCCTGCCATATCCCTGTATTATCCTGATACCATGGCGGCCTTTAACAAAGACAAGGGTGTCACCTGGTTCTATACCAGAGGCGGTATCAGCAAGGGTGTGCCCATCCCACAGAACAAGATGTCTTTGATCAGATAAACATGCGCATCTGGAAAAAAAACTGGTCCATCCCTGTTTTTGTCTATCTGGCAGCAGCCCTGGTCATGGCATATGCCAGCTTCCGCCTGCCCAATCTTTTGCCCGGTGATTTTGTCACGGCCATGTATGCCGGTTCTGATGTCACCCTCAATGCAGAGCAGGAAGCAGAACTGCGGGCCTTTTACCAGGACACACATGGGTTCCCAGGATATCTGCGCAACCTGGCAACCCTTGACTGGGGATATTCCCATGCCTTTATGGCACCGGTATCCCAACTGTTTTTACAGGCCCTTCCCTGGACCCTGCTGCTCATGGGAACCGCCCATGTGCTGTCCACCCTGTTGGGATTTGTTCTGGGTGTGGAAGCGGCCTGGCGCAGGGGAAGCCTTCTGGAAAAGGCAGTCGTGGGTATCATGACCGTTTTGGAGGGTATTCCGGAAATCTGTTCCGGGGTGCTGCTGCTGCTGGTCTTTGCCCTGTCTTTGGGGTGGTTTCCGGCAGCCGGGGCGCAAATGGCCTATGCAGACCATACCTTCGGCCAATGGATTGCTGATGTTGCGCACCATCTGGCCCTGCCGCTTGCCACACTGATTCTTGCTTATCTGCCGGGCAATTTTCTGCTGGCCCGGGCCGGGATGGTCATGGTCCTTGAGAGCTGGTTTGTTTTGACTGCGCGGGCCAAGGGACTTCCCCCCGTAAGGGTACGATACGTCCATGCGGCCCGCAATGCCCTGCTGCCCATGGTCACCCGGTTCGGCCTGCGGTTTGCCTTTATGATCACCGGCGCTTTGGTGGTGGAAACCATTTTTTCCTATCCCGGCCTGGGGACCCTTTTGTTCAATGCCATTGCCATGCGGGATCTGCCCCTGGTCCAGGGCATTGTGCTGTTTTCCGCCATAATGGTTCTGGTTGTCAATCTGGGCATGGAATATATCTATAATCTGCTGGATCCGCGGGTGGGCCATGCATATTGATGTGGGTCGGCAGATTGGAAAAGACCCCTGGTTCATCACGGGCATCAGCATTTTGCTGTTCCTGGGGTTTCTGGCCGTTGCCGGGCCGTTTCTGGTACCCCATGATCCTTATGACATCTCTTTTTCTCCTTTACATCCGCCCTCTGCAGACCACTGGCTGGGAACCAATGACGGGGGCATGGATATTTTGTCGGAACTGGTATTCAGCCTGCGAAATACCGTGATATTCGGTGTCACAGCCGGTACGGCCGGGCTGGTGCTCGGGGTGGTAGCAGGCCTTTTTTCCGCCTGGGCCGGCGGATGGACCGACCAGGTTATCATGCGCCTGGCCGATATTGTTCTGGCCATTCCTTCGGTGATGGTTCTGATCCTGGTGGCGGCATTTTTCCAACCATCCCCTGTGGTCCTGGCCCTGACCCTGGCCGGTCTGGCCTGGCCCACCACAGCCAGGGGTGTCCGGGCCCAGGCTTTGACCCTGAAAAACAGCCTTCACATAAAAGCGGCACAGCACATGGGCGGGTCAGGCAGATATATCATTGCCCGGCACCTCATGCCGGAGCTGTTTCCGCTGTACCTGATAAATTTTGCTGCCAAAACCCGTATGGCTGTTTTCATGGAAGCCTCCCTGGCATTTCTCGGGCTTTTTGACCCGGGTGAAAAATCTCTGGGACTGATGATCAGCTATGCGCTACAATACTATTATCTGGATATCTGGTCCAACTGGCTGATGCCGCCGATTATGCTGCTTTCTTTGCTGATCATGGGGGCCACTTTTGTGACCATCAGTATGGAAAAAATTTTTGACCCGCGTTTAAGGAAAACAGTGTGACAATACAGATAAAAGATCTGACCATCAGTTACCAGGATCTTGACCATGCGCTTCTGGCCCTGGACCACCTGGACCTGGCACTGCATCCGGGAAAGATTACCGCCCTGGTGGGGGAATCCGGCTCCGGAAAAACCACTTTGGGAAAGGCGGTAATGGGGCTTTTGCCAAAAAATGCCCGGACAAAAGGCAGTATTTCAGTGGACGGAATACAGATCCTGGGTCTGGATGAAGCTGCCATGAACCAGCTGCGCTGGTCACAGGTTGCCATGGTGTTTCAGAACGGGGCAGCCAGCCTCAATCCAGTGCACTGCCTGATAGACCAGGTGGCGGAACCTCTGCTTCAGAAAGGCATTGTTCGCAGAAAAGCAATGGCCGCGGCCTTGGACCTGCTGGCCCGCATGGGAATAGATGCAGACCAGGCCGGACGGTATCCCCATGAACTCAGCGGGGGCCAGGTCCAGCGGGGGCTGCTGGCCATGTCCCTTATCCTTGATCCGCCGGTGCTGATTCTGGATGAGCCCACAGCGGCCCTGGATGCAATGACCAAAGGCTTTATCACCAAAGTGATCCAAGATCTCAGGAGTGCCGGCAAAACCATTCTGCTCATCACCCATGACCTGGATCTGGCCCGGAACCTGGCAGATGCCATTGCGGTGCTTTACCTGGGACGGATCATGGAATACCTGCCCGGCACCGACCTGGTTGACAGTCCCTGCCATCCCTATACCCTGGCCCTGGTCCGGGCATTTCCTTTCATGGACGGGATGCGGGATCTGGGAGGGATAAGGGGGGATGCGTTCTACCGCATGGTGCATGCCCATACCCGGGAAAACGGCCGGACACATGCGCATGTCCATGTGGCTGCACCGGATGCGGTGCACCAGGGCGGGCATGCCCCGCCCCAGGGGTGTCTGTTCCAGCCCAGGTGCACCCAGGCTGTTTTGGAATGCAGCCTGGGCGACGTCGGTTTTACCGCCTGTGGCACCCACCAGGTACGCTGTATCAGGGGAGGGATTGCCCAAATACTGTCCTTTGAAAAGGTGGCCAAAAGCTTTGGTAAGGTCAAGGCCCTGGCCCCGACAGATCTGACCCTTATGGCGGGCGAGGTGTTCTGCCTGGTGGGGGAAACAGGCTCCGGCAAGACCACCCTGGCCTCCATCGCATCCGGGGCGGTTGCACCGGATCAGGGTCGGCGCATATTCCAGAACCGGGACATGGACAGATGGATGAAAACCGATTTTGCCTCCTTCGCACCGAAAATAGGCATGATTTATCAGAACCCGGCAGAATCGGTGAGCCACAGGTTTACGGTTTTCGACATTGTGGCCGAGCCCCTTCGCATCCAGAAACAGGAGATTGACCCTGAAAAAATTCGCACCAGGGTCCTGGCAGCTTTGGCAGATGTCCGGCTTTCCACAGCACCGGAGTTTTTAAAAAGGTATCCCCATGAACTGAACATGGGTGCGATTCAGCGGGTCTGCATCGCCCGGGCCCTGGTGCATGCACCTGATCTGCTCATTGCAGATGAGCCCACCTCCTCTTTGGATCCCAGTGTCCAGGCCAAGGTGCTGAAAATGCTGCTGGGGCTGCAGATTGAAAAAGGGCTGACCATGCTCTTTGTCACCCACGATATCGGCCTGGCCCGGAAAGTGGCCGACCGCATCGGTGTCATGGCCAACGGCACCATCATTGAAACAGGTCCGGCCGCCGGGATTATCAACCACCCGGAACAGGCCTGCACAAAAATACTCATCAACAGTGCCAGGGGGCTGGGCACCCGGTCCCTGGCATCCATCCCTGGTTATGAAAAGGAAAACATATGTCGGTCTTAGCATCTACACCGGTTTTCAGTGATATTGACGCAGCAGAATTTGCAGCTGAATTTTTCGGGATTTCAGGCAGTGTGACTTCCCTGCCTGGTGAACGGGATCAGAATTTTCTGGTGACCGCAAAAAGCGGCAGATCCTATGTATTGAAAATTGCCAATGCTGCAGAAGACAGATCCATATTGGAGGCCCAGCACCAGGCCATGGATTTTTTAGGACAGCACCTGTCTTTTTGTCCAGAAACCATGCCTGCACGAAGCAATGACTATCTGGTGCCGGTACGGTCTGAAAAGACCGGCACCCACCTGGTGCGCCTGGTATCCTATATACAGGGTACACCCATGGGGCTGGTCAAGCGCAGATCACCTGATCTGTTTATGGATCTGGGCCGCAGCCTGGCGCGCATGGATAAGGCGCTGGCCGGTTTTTCCCATCCGGCGGTGCACAGAGATTTTCACTGGGACCTGGCCAATGCTGCAGAGGTGGTCATCCAGTATATATCCCATGTGACAGACACCTTTCTGCGCGATCTGATACTAAAGTGCACCCGTGAATTTGAGAATACCACACGTCCCCTGCTGCAAAATCTGCGGAAAAGTGTGATCCATAATGATGCAAACGATTATAATGTGCTGGCAGGCGGCGGCACTGACCTGTATTCCCGGAACCAGTCCGTGACAGGCATTATCGATTTCGGGGATATGGTATACAGCCATACGGTGTGCGATCCTGCCATTGCAGCAGCATATGCAGTGTTGGATATGCCCGACCCCCTGCAGACGGCAGGCCTGGTTATCAAAGGGTATCATGAGATATATCCCCTGGATGAAACCGAGATATCGTTGCTGTTCAGCCTGATCTGCATGCGGCTGTGTGTGAGTGCCTGTCTGGCCGCCTTTCAGCAAAAACAGCGGCCGGATGATCCATATCTGTTGATCAGCCAGGCACCCATCAAAAAAGCCCTGCCCGAACTGGCATCTGTTGATCCGCAATTTGCAACCGGGGTTTTCAGATCAGCCTGCGGTCTGGATCCATTGCCCAAAAGCCGGCCGGTGCAGGCGTGGCTGGCCAAAAACCCGCACCTGTGTTTTCCGGTGATGGGAGAGCCGCTTACGCAAGAAACTTGCACGGTACTGGATCTTGGCGTGGACAGCCCGCTTGTGTCAGGGGACCCCACAGCTCTGGCAGGAGATGATTTTGCCCGGCACCTGTCCGCCCGGTTGAAACAGGCAGGCACCGGATACGGTATCGGCCGGTACAAAGAAACCCGGCTGCGCCAGGCATCATTTTCAAAATCGTATCCTGTGCCTGAAAAAGGGATCTCCCCGTCCGTGCATCTGTGCATGGAAGTGGTTGCCCCGCAGGATGCTTCTGTTTTTGCTCCCTTTGCCGGCAGAATCCACAGTGTGACAAAAAACGGGGCGACAGAAGACCAGGGTGCAGCCCTTGTTTTGGAACACACACCTGTCCCCGGCATCGTCTTTTATACCATTTTCAGCCAACTCAGCAAAAGATCCATTGCCCGTCTGTCGCCAGGAGAAAAAATTGAAAAAGGGCAGGCATTTGCCACCATCGCTTCCTCTAATGAGAACGGCGGGTCGCCGCCCCATGTGAGATTGCAGCTGGTGTCACACCTTATGGGATATGGCAGTGATTTTCCCTCTGCCTGCCGCCCGGATCAGACAGGTGTGTGGACAGACATCTGCCTGGATCCCAATCTTGTTTTACAGCTCCCGGACAACTGCTTTCCCCTTCCCAGACCCGGCAAACAGGAAACTCTGGCTGCCCGGCGCCGCTGCATCAGCGACAATTTGAGCATCGGGTACCATGATCCTGTAAAAATTGCCCGGGGATGGCAGCAGTACCTGTTTGATGACACCGGCCGGCAGTTTCTGGATGCATACAACAATGTCCCCCATGTGGGCCACTGCCATCCGGCAGTCATCCAGGCCGGGGTAAAACAGATGAAATGCCTGAACACCAACACCCGGTATCTGCATGATGCCATCATTGCCTATGCCGACAAGCTGTCAGCCACCATGCCCGATCCCCTGGAGGTGTGTTTTTTTCTGAATTCAGCCAGTGAAGCCAATGAACTGGCAGTGCGCCTGGCAAAAGCCCATACCGGACAAAAAGATTTTATTGTCCTGGAAGGGGCCTATCACGGCAATACCAACACCCTGATTGACATGAGCCCCTACAAGCACGGCGGTCCGGGGGGAGAAGGCCCGCCAAACTGGGTGCATACTGCCCCGGTGGCTGATGTGTACCGCGGCCCGTACAAAGAAGAGGATCCCCTGGCAGGAAAAAAATATGCAGACCACGTCCAAAAAATTATCCTAAAACTGGCAGAAGATAACAAAAAACCGGGCGGATTCATTGCAGAATCCTATCCCAGCGTGGGGGGACAGATTATTTTTCCCCCGGCATATCTGGCCCGGGTATATGCGCATGTGCGGGCAGCCGGCGGGGTCTGTATCGCAGATGAAGTGCAGACCGGATACGGGAGGATCGGCACCCATTTTTATGCTTTTTTGGCCCAGGACGTTGTGCCGGATATAGTGATTCTGGGAAAACCCATCGGCAACGGCCACCCCATCGGCGCCCTTGTTACCACAAAAGAGATCGCACAATCATTTGTTACAGGCATGGAATTTTTCAGTACCTTTGGCGGCAATACGGTTTCCTGTGCCATCGGCCTGAAAGTGCTGGAAATAACCCTGGCCGACAATTTACAGGAAAATGCCCAAAAGGTGGGAACGCATCTGCTGGAGCGGCTGCGTTCTTTGAAAAAAAGATACAAGATTATCGGAGATGTGCGGGGCTCGGGGCTTTTTATCGGCATGGAGCTGGTACGAGATCACAAAACCCTGGAACCGGCAGACCAAGAGGCATCCTTTGTTGTCAACCGCATGCGGGACAAGGGTATTCTCATGGGTACGGACGGACCGCTTCACAATGTGGTAAAAATCAGACCCCCCCTGGTGATCACAAAACAGGATGCTGATACCATTGCAGATACCATGGAAGAGATTTTTGCAGAGGATTTTGCCTGACCCGACGGCAACCCGGTCCCTGGTCAGTGTAAAGATAGCATTTATTTTTATACTGTTTTGCGCTATTAATATGCAATTTAGATCACCTGCGGAGGCAAAAAAATGATCAATGTCAATGAAGCATCAGCCAGGGCCATAGAGCACTTGAAAAAACTGTATCCTGATCATGATCTGGGAAAAATACTGTTTGAGGAAGCTGAACTGACGGATGACGATAAATTCTGGGTGGTTGTTCTCAGCTATAAAAGCCCGATTGCTGCCAGCGGGGTCGGCAAATCAATGTTTGTGGGAGACCGGGGCTACAAGGTGTTCAAACTGATGGCGGAAACCGGTGAAATTCGTTCTGTCAAAAACCAGGAATCCAAATAGCAGGGGCGGCTTGCATAATCCGGATATCTGCAAATCAGCCTGGCTTGGAGGTGCCTATCTTTCAAAGCCCTCGATGGAGAACAAAAAATGCATCAAAGGATTTAAAAATGTTTTGGTCATATCCTGAAATTTGGTACCCACGGAAATCTGTTTTTGTTCGCGCTTGACATTCCTCACAATGGCCAAGGCCCCGATCTCTTCTGAGATACCCGGAAACCTGCAATAAACCCGCAGCCGATCGCCCTCTTTCAGGGTTGTGATGTTTTTTGTATCATGGTAGGTGAACCTGCACCCGTTTTTGCTGATATCAAATATCACGATGGGGAATTCGGTTTTTTTGGCTTCCACCCGTCCGGGTATCACCACATTGTTGCGCTTGATTATGCGCAGTTCACGCTGTTGGACTATTTTGGGGTATTCAAGGGCAAGGGTCCTTATGGGATTGGTTATGATCTCTATTACGCTGGTCTGGAACGCGAATACGCAACCGTCATACAGGTATTTCACCACCATTTTGCTGCCGGGATACAACTTGTTTTTAACACTTCTAAACCGCTTGGGAAGTGTGACAATCAAGAATTCATCTTTCAGCAGGCCGATAAAAATACTGGTAACCGTAAAATCAACCCCGTCAATGTCAATATACACCTGGGCACCGATGTCAATATAAACGCCTTCTGATTTATCTAATTCAAAAATTTCTTCCATCTCCTCCATCCGGCTATCCTTTCTATGGGGGTACAGGTTTTTTGTCAATCAGGTTAAATGACAGCTGGTCCCTTTAAAATGTATAGAATCTACCTATTGCTTCATATAATGTTTGTCAAGATTAAAAAAGGATGCTGCCTGTTCATACAGCAACCATTTCAAAAACCTGTCTTCTGAAAGCAGCATTCTCAATTGACAAAAAATGGATACACAGCAGGTACACAGAACGAAAAAATGAAAAAAAAGGTTGTCAACCGAAGTTGAAAACCCTTGATATTTTTGGCTGGGTGACTAGGATTCGAACCTAGATTGACGGAGTCAGAGTCCGTAGTCCTGCCATTGGACGATCACCCACCATCACTGAATGTCCGGGGTATATACACCAAAGACCCATACGTGTCAAGGATTTTCTGGGCATTTGTCATACATGTGAACTGGATATTTTGCCATAAGCATGCCAGGCTTTCGATCGCTGTGTGCAGCATTCTGTCCCAAGCCCCTCCCCAGGTGGTGTCCTTTGCCGGGCCTGAGATTTGCGGGGGCCTGTTTGCATAAGAACAATGAAGAGCGGCAGCCCGCTCTCTGGTTGAAAACCATCCCGGGATATTTTATCAGGCCCCCTCCGGCTCTGACGGTCCTGTCACAGGACACCAGGGACTCCCCATAGAAGCACACGCTACTATAGCAAATATCCAGATGTGAGATACGGACTTGATCCGGGCAAATGAAATCTGGTAAAGAGGTATGCATGCTAAAAGAAACGCAATACCGGGTGTGTGATGAAAAAATACCGGTGCTCAAGGCTGGTTTAAAAGATCTGAAAACCGCTGCCGTGGCTTTTTCCGGCGGGGTTGATTCAGCCTTTCTTCTGGCAGTGGCAGCTGCATCCGGCCTGGAGCGCCTGATGGCGGTGACCGTGGATTCAGCCTTTGTGACCAGAGAGGAGATCCAGCGGGCCCGACAGGTGGCTCACGACCTGGGGGTGGACCACCAGATCCTGACTGCTGATATCCTGAACGCGCCCCGGGTGGTGGAAAATTCCCCTGAGCGCTGCTATCATTGTAAAAAAAAGGTATTTTCCCTGATAAAAGATGCCGCAGGCAAGGCCGGCATAGCCCATCTGGTACACGGGGTGAACACAGATGATATGGCGGATTTCCGGCCGGGCATGCAGGCTGCCGTGGAACTGGGATTTCTTTCCCCGCTGCTGGATGCCGGGCTGTCCAAACGGCAGATCCGGACCTGTTCCAGACAGATGGGCCTGGTTACCTGGGATCTGCCGTCCCAGTCCTGCCTGGCCACCCGGATTCCGTCTGGAAATCCCATAACCCCCGAAGCCCTTGGGAAGATTGAACAGGCGGAAGCCTTTATAAAATCTCTGGGATTCGCCCATGTCCGGGTCCGCTGCCACGGCAGGCTGGCCCGCATTGAAACAGATGAAAAATCCATAGTGCCCATGATCAGGATTCGGCGGCAGATTTCTGCCGCCCTCAAAAATATGGGATTTGCCTTTGTGGGCATGGATATGGACGGATACCGCACCGGAAACATGAACCCGCATGAACCAGATGCAGGTATAAAACCCAGATAATTACAGCAAAAAAATAAGGGTAACAATGTGAAATATTGTGAAGCAAAACAGGGCCGGGTATTTGTGATTCGTCTGGAAGACCAGGAGGTGGTACATGAAACCATTGAAAAATTTGCCCGGGATCACCATATCCGGGCGGCATCTCTTATGGTTCTGGGCGGTGCAGACTCCGGCAGTATACTTGTGACAGGGCCGGACCAGGGAAGGCAGTTCCCCATAACCCTGAAAACCCATGTGCTGGATGATGTCCACGAGGTGACCGGCACAGGGACGCTTTTTCCTGATGAAACAGGCAGCCCGGTACTGCACATGCACATGGCCTGCGGCAGGGGAGACAATACCATCACCGGGTGTATCCGCAAAGGGGTGAAGGTCTGGCAGGTGATGGAGGTGATCATCCATGAACTGACCGGCGCCACCGGGGTGCGAAAAAAAGATGATGCCACCGGGTTTGACATGCTGGTCCCCTGAATGCATCCGTGCGGGCGGTATAGGGGATATGGAAAATTCTCACTAGCGGCCAGATGTTTTTTTGGTGTGACAGAAAATATAAAAGCGCAGCCGAAACCTGCGGCTGCGCTTATGGGCCAGTGTGTGTGGGCCGAAAATGTTTCCGGTCAGATCCTTGCGGATTGATCACACCTGGGTCTCTTTGCGGCGGATCTACCGGACCTGGATCTCCAGGTTGTTGAAAAAATAGCTGATTTCAAAGGCTGCGGTTTCCGGGGCATCAGATCCATGGACCACATTTTTTTCAATGTCCGTGGCATACTCCCGTCTGATGGTGCCCTCCTTTGCTTCCTTGAAATTGGTGGCACCCATGAGTTTGCGGTTTTTTGCGATCACATCTTCGCCTTCCAGGACCATGACCACGATGGGGCCTGAGGTCATGAAATCTGTGAGGCTCTCGAAAAAGGGGCGTTCTTTGTGAACAGCATAAAATCCCCGGGCCTGGTTTTTGGTCAGCTGGAGCATTTTCATGGCAGCGATTTTGATGCCTGCTGTTTCAAATCGTTTGATGACATCACCGATAACGTTTTTGGCAACCCCGTCGGGTTTGATAATGGACAATGTTCTTTGCACGTGCGGTCTTCCTTTCTGTAAATTTTAGGGTATTGGCAAAATTTGGGCCGGGATCCGGTCATATATTACAGGACCCCGCAAAATTGTGATAATGCCTGAACAGGGTTGAAAAATACCACACCCCTGTATTATAAGTCAACATGATGGACCATTCAGATATTGTAAAAATTGCTGTGACAGGATCGGCAGGATCCGGCAAAAGCCTTGTTTTAAAGGGTTTTGCATCCCTGGGCCTGGTGACCCTGGATTGTGATCAGATCGCAAGGCAGGTGGTGGCGCCGGGGCAAAAAGGGTATGCCGGCGTGGTGGCGCTTTTTGGCCCACAGGTGGTAACACCTGATAAAACCCTGGACCGGGCCAAAATGCGGCGCATGATGGTGGACAGGCCTGATCTGCGCAGACAGCTTGAGGCCCTGCTTCATCCCCTTATTTTTGAAGCGTTGTTCAGGCAGATGGCAGCTGCGGACTATGGTTTTGAAAAAGCCTGTGCGGCAGAGGTGCCGCTGCTGTTTGAAACAGGCATGCAAAAAGAATTTGATGCCGTGGTTGTGGTGACAGCACCGGATGCTGTGCTTGCCCAAAGAATCGCCGCAAGAGATGGGGTGAGTCCTGCAGATGCCCGAAAAATTTTATCCCTGCAGATGGACCAGAAAAAAAAAGTTGCGCAATCAGATTATGTGATTCATAATCAGGGGAAGCTTGGTGAAGTCTTTGAATCTGTTGCCAATCTGTATGCTGAAATAAAAAAAGAATTCTTGACAACCAAATATTAATGCACTATTAGTCAGACGGTATCCAGTAAATACCAGCCACCTGTCTGTATTTCCATAAATTTTTGAGATCTCCAGGCTATCGAAAGGTATCCCGTATAAACACAATTGGTCCTTGCCAGTGATCCGTGTAAACCGTTTAAAAAATACAAATTTAAAAATATAAATTATAAAATCAAAGACAAAAAACCATGCCGGCATTCAGAAAATTATTAACATGTGGGAGTGCGAATGAACCTTGTAGAACTTAACAAAATGAAAATCAGTGAGCTTACCAAGCTTGCAAAAGAAAACAATATCAAAGGGATCGGCGGATTAAAAAAACAGGAATTGATTTTTGCCCTGCTGCAGGCCAACATAGAAAAAAGCGGCCAGGTCTATGGTGAAGGCACCCTGGAAATCCTGCCTGATGGATTTGGTTTTCTGCGGGCACCCGGGTACAATTATCTGCCCGGCCCGGATGATATTTATGTTTCGCCCTCCCAGATCAGGCGGTTCAACCTGAGAACCGGGGATACCATCTCCGGCCAGGTGAGACAGCCCAAGGATTCAGAAAGATATTTTGCCCTGCTCAAGGTGGAGGCGGTCAATTTCCAGAGCCCGGAACTGGCGGCTGAGACCATCTTGTTTGACAATCTGCTGCCTCTGTATCCAGAGCAGAAAATGCAGCTTGAGGCGGAATCAGACAACTATTCCATGCGGGTGATTGATCTGATGTGTCCTGTCGGGTTCGGCCAGCGGGGGCTGATTGTCTCCCCGCCCAAGGCGGGCAAGACCATGCTGCTGCAGAATATTGCCAATTCCATGATCGCCTCCCATAAAAGCATCGTTCCCATGATTCTTCTCATTGATGAGCGGCCCGAGGAGGTCACGGACATGACCCGGTCCGTGGATGCAGAGGTGATCAGTTCCACCTTTGACGAGCCTGCGGAACGCCATGTGCAGGTGGCTGAAATGGTGATTGAAAAAGCCAAGCGCATCGTGGAGCAGGGCCATGACGTTGTGATCCTTCTGGATTCCATAACCCGCCTGGCCAGGGCCTATAATGCGGTGATGCCCCCGTCCGGAAAAATTCTGTCCGGAGGGGTGGATTCCAATGCCCTGGACCGGCCCAAACGGTTTTTCGGTGCTGCCCGGAACATTGAAGACGGCGGCAGCCTCACCATCATCGCCACTGCGCTGGTGGATACGGGCAGCAGAATGGATGAGGTGATCTTTGAAGAATTCAAGGGCACCGGCAACATGGAGCTGGTTCTGGACAGAAAGCTGGCGGACAAGCGGGTGTTCCCGGCCATTGACATCAACAAATCCGGCACCAGAAAAGAAGAACTGCTGCTGGATCCCATGACATTGAACCGGGTCTGGATCCTGCGAAAATTGCTGTCCAGTTTAAATTCTGTGGACAGCATGCAGTTTTTACTTGAAAAAATGCAGGGAACAAAGGATAATAAAGAGTTTCTTGAATTGATGAATTCTTGAACGAAAATTTTTATGAATCAGTTGTCTTTGCAAAAAGACTCTTAAGGAGTGACAGGAAAAATGAAAAAGGATATACATCCGAAATATGCAAAAACCACGGCCTCATGTGCCTGTGGCGCGACATTTGAGGTAGGGTCCACCAAAGAAAATATCAAGGTGGAAATCTGTTCCAGCTGCCATCCGTTCTTTACCGGAAAGCAGAAACTGGTGGATTCAGCCGGCCGTATTGACCGGTTCAAAAGGAAATATGCCGGGTTTGATGCAACCAAACTTGTATAATACCATATCCGATGGAATTTTACAAAGGGGGTTTGCCTTGGGGCACCCCTTTTGGATTTTTTGCCCATGATTGAAAAATTAAAAGGCATTGAGGAGCGGTATGTAAAACTGGAACATCTCCTGAGCGACCCTGAGGTGATAAAGGACCAGCACAAATACCAGAAGTATGTAAAGGAGCACGGGGAACTCAACCGGATCGTTCCGGTGTTCAGAACCTATGAAGGGGTTGTGGCGGAACTGGCAGAGGCCAGGGAACTGCTCAAGGACACAGACCCTGATATCCGCTCCATGGCCAGAGAAGAGATCTCTTCTCTGGAAAAGCAGATGGATTCTCTGACATCCAAGCTCAATGCATTGCTGATGCCCAAAGATCCCAGGGATGAAAAAAATGTGATCCTGGAGATCCGGGCCGGCACAGGCGGAGAAGAAGCCGGTATTTTTGCCGGAGACCTTTTCAGGATGTATTCCCGGTATGCGGAGACCAGAAACTGGAAAATCGATATTATCGAGAAAAACGATTCCGGTGCCGGCGGGTTCAAGGAGATCGTGTGTCTGGTGCAGGGCAGGGGGGCGTTCGGTGCCTTTAAATTCGAAAGCGGGACCCACCGGGTGCAGCGGGTTCCTGAAACCGAAACCCAGGGAAGGATACATACATCTGCCGTAACCGTTGCCGTGCTGCCTGAAGCCGAAGACATCGATATCGACATCAATCCGGCAGACATTAAAGTGGATGTTTTCCGGGCATCAGGCCCGGGGGGGCAGTCTGTCAACACAACCGACTCCGCTGTAAGGGTGACCCATGTTCCCACAGGGGTAGTGGCCACCTGCCAGGATGAGAAATCCCAGCATAAAAACAAAGCCAAGGCCATGAGCGTGCTCAAATCCCGCATCCTGGATGCCAGGATGCGAGAAGAGGAAGCAAAGCGGGCGGCCGACCGCAAAGGCCAGGTGGGAACAGGGGACAGAAGCGGTCGCATCCGTACCTATAATTTCCCCCAGGGCAGAATGACGGATCACCGCATCGGACTGACCCTGTATAAGCTGGACAGCATCATGGAAGGGGATATCCAGACCATTATCGATGAGTTGAAAACTTATCACCAGGCCCGGGCATTACAGGAAAGCCGCACCCTTGCGTAATGGAATGGACCGTCTTCAAACTGGTTGCCTGGACAGAAACCTATTTTATAAAACACGGGGTTGACAGCCCCCGCCTGACCGCTGAAATTCTGCTGGGGTTTTGCCTGGGAATCCGGCGGCTGGACCTGTATCTGCAGCACGACCGCCCACTGGAAAAACAGGAACTTGCGCGGTTCAAGACCCTGATTCACCGGCGCAGAAACCATGAGCCAGTGGCCTATATCACCGGTGAAAAAGGGTTTTTTGAATCCCGGTTCCAGGTGGGACCCGGCGTACTCATTCCCAGACCAGATACGGAAACCCTGGTGACAACCACCCTGGATCTGCTGGCAAAAAAAACTAAAAAAAACAACACTATACTGGATCTGGGCACAGGTTCCGGTGCCATTGTGGTGTCGTTGGCAAAAGCCGTTCCACAGAACCGGTTTTTTGCAGGTGACATTTCAGCTGCTTCCCTGGACACGGCCCGTAAAAATGCCTGGCAAGAAAAAACGGCAAACATCTGGTTTTTCAGGGGGTCATGGTTTGCCCCCCTCACCCTCTATCCTGTTTTTGATATCATTGTGTCCAATCCGCCATATATCCCCACCACATCCATCACCGGCCTTGCGCCGGAAATAAAAAATCACGAACCGGTTTCAGCACTTGACGGCGGGCCGGACGGCCTGGATTGTATCCGAAAGATTCTGGCATCTGCCTGTGATTATCTTATACCCGGCGGCGATCTGCTTTTAGAAATCGGGTACGACCAGAAGGCAAGCGTCATGGCTTTTGCAAGAACCTGCGCAGGATATGACACAATTGCATGTATCAAAGATCTGGCCGGCCATGACCGGGTGGTGCACCTTAAAAAAAAAATTGATTAATTGCCTGGTTTTTGATATAGATAATAGGATTTGTAAATACTACCAAAACGCACATCCATGGACCCGGGATCCGGTGCTTGTAAAAGAGTTGATTTCCGGGAATGAAATGGGTGAAGGACACTAAAACCATTAGAAAGATTTGGAGAACACATGGCTTACATTACGATCAGAGAACTTTTGGAAGCAGGTGTGCATTTCGGACACCAGACCAAACGCTGGAACCCCAAAATGAAAAAATATATTTTCGGGGCCAGGAACGGCATTTACATCATTGATCTGCAGCAGACGGTCAAACTGTTCAAGCAGGCCCATGATTTTATCAAGGGCATTGCCGCCGAAGGCAAGGATGTTTTGTTTGTGGGTACAAAAAAACAGGCATCAGAAGCGATTTATGAAGAAGCCAACAGGGCGGAGATGTTTTATGTTGAAAACCGGTGGCTGGGCGGCATGCTGACCAATTTTCAGACCATTAAAAACAATATCACCCGGTTTCACTTTCTCAATTCCATTGAAAATGACGGTTCCCTTGAAAATTATCCCAAAAAAGAGCAGTCAAAAATGCTCAAGGAAAAAGAGAAGCTGGAATTTGCCATCGGCGGTATCAGCAACATGAAAAGGCTGCCCTCCGCCATTTTCATCATTGATCCCAAAAATGAAGCCATTGCGGTAAAAGAGGGCAAGCGGCTGGGCATCCCCATTGTGGCGGTGGTGGATACCAATTGTGACCCGGATGATATCGATTATGTGATTCCCGGCAATGATGACGCCATCAGATCCATCCGCCTCTTTACCTCCCGTATTGCAGATGCCTGCATTGAAGGCCGCCAGATTTATGAAGAAAAGATGCAGGCCAGAGAAGACGGCGATAAAAAAGAAGACACAGACACAGGTGATCAGAAAGTTGCCATTGAGGTGGTGTCAGACGGCAGTGACGGACCTGTTGTGGAAAAGATCAAACGGAAAGTCACGCCGGTTGAACCAGTTGAAGAAACGATTGAAACTGAATAACATAAATTTAGGAGTAAGTATAAAATGGCTGATATTTCCGCAGCAATGGTAAAGGAACTCAGGGAAGCCACGGGTTCGGGTATAATGGATTGTAAACGGGTGCTTGCCGAAGCAGACGGCAACATGGAAAAAGCCATCGAGCTTTTACGGAAAAAAGGCCTGGCCAAGGCTGCCAAACGTGCCGGGCGGTCCACTTCAGAAGGGGTCGTCTATTCCTACATCCATACAGGCGCCAAACTCGGGGTGCTGGTGGAAGTCAATTGTGAATCAGACTTTGTGGCCAAAACAGAGGACTTTCTTACCTTTGCTAAGAACATTGCAATGCATATCGCTGCAGCAAATCCTGCCGGACTGACCCCGGACGATGTGGACAAAGGGGTGGTGGAAAAAGAGCGTGAAATTTTCCGTGCCCAGATGCTGGAAGAAGGCAAGCCTGAAAACATCATTGACAAGATTGTGGACGGCAAGGTGGAAAAATACTACAAAGAGGTCTGCCTCATGAGCCAGCAGTATGTGAAAGATCCCCAGAAAACCATTGAAGATGTTGTAAAGGAAACCATCGGCAAGATTGGTGAAAATATCCAGATCAAGAGATTTGCACGCTTCCAGATAGGAGAATAATATCTTGGACAACCTGCCTGAGTTTAAACGGATTCTGATCAAACTGAGCGGGGAAGCCCTGATGGGAAATCAGGGCTTTGGCATCACACCGGAGATGATTCACTATGTGGCGGAAGAGGTTGCCAAGGTGGCCCGCCTGAGTGTTGAGATCAGCATTGTGGTGGGGGGCGGAAACATCTTCAGGGGTGTTGCCGGCAGTTCCGCAGGCATGGACAGAAGCTCTGCCGACAACATGGGCATGCTTGCCACGGTGATCAACTCCCTTGCTTTGTGTGATGCCCTTGAAAAACGCGATGTTCCCACACGGGTGCAGTCAGCCATACGCATGGACCAGATTGCCGAACCCTTTATCCGGAGAAAAGCCATCCGCCACCTTGAAAAGGGCCGGGTGGTGATTTTCGCGGCAGGTACGGGAAATCCGTATTTTACAACAGACACGGCAGCCGTCCTCAGGGCCCATGAGGTCCGTGCCCAGATCCTGTTCAAGGCTACCCAGGTGGATGGGGTCTATGACAAAGACCCGGTGGTCCATGAAGATGCGGTGATGTTTGATGCATTGTCCTATATGCGCGTGATTGAAAAACAGCTCCATGTCATGGACATGACTGCCATTTCCCTTGCCATGGAGCATGATCTGCCCCTTCAGGTGTTTGATCTCCACAAGGCGGATAACATCCGCAGAGCGGTTATGGGAGAGGATGTCGGTACCCGGATATACAACAAATAGCCAGAGACAAGGACAATGAGGCCGGGTGCAGGCAGCAAAATTCCGGCATTCCGGCCTGATACCTGCTGTGGCGCTTTAATTTTTAAGGATGGGTCGTGATGATTGATGAAGTGATAGAAGAAACCAGAGACAGGATGGGAAAAACCGAAAAGGTATTTGTCAAGGAAATGGCAAAAGTCCGCACCGGAAGGGCATCCCAGACAATGCTGGACAATGTGAAGGTTGATTACTACGGCACCCAGACCCCGCTGCCCCAGATGTCCACCATATCCATACCTGAAAGCCGGTTGATTACGGTGAAACCCTGGGATATCAGTGTGATCAATGCGGTAGAAAAAGCCATTCACAAGGCCAATCTCGGGTTGACACCCTCCAATGACGGCAAATTGATCCGGATTTCCATCCCGCCGTTGACAGAGGAACGCAGAAAAGAGATTGCCAAAAATGTGTCCAAGATATGCGAAGAGCATAAAGTGGCCATACGCAATATACGCCGCGACTCCAATGAAATGCTCAAGGATCTCCAGAAGGATGGGGATATATCTGAAGATGACAGCTTCAAGGGGCAGAAAATCGTCCAGGAACTGACCGACGAATACATCCAGCAGCTGGATGATATTTTTGCCCAAAAAGAAAAAGAGATCCTTGAAGTCTGATGCATTAACCACATTTGGCCTTGATCCGGACAGGCTGCCTGTCCATGTGGCCATTATCATGGATGGCAACGGCAGATGGGCAAAAAAACGGCTCATGAACCGGATCAACGGCCATGAAAAGGGCTCTGGAACCGTCAGAACCATTGTGTCTGCTGCAAGAGAGCTGGGAATTGCGTACCTGACCCTGTATGCGTTTTCCACTGAAAACTGGGCCAGGCCCAAAACTGAAGTGCTGGCACTCATGCAGCTGCTGAAAAAATTTCTGGTGTCAGAACGGCAGGATTTGCAGGAAAAAGGCATCTGTTTGCAGGTACTGGGCCAGATGGAAAAACTGCCTGACGAGGTGCGAAACCAGGCCCTGGAAACCATACATGCAACCAGAAACAACCATGAGATGACACTTAACCTGGCCTTGAGTTACGGCAGCCGTCAGGAAATAACCGATGCTGTGCGGGCAATGGCCCAAAAACTTGCGGCAGGAGAACTTACAGCCCAAGATATCTGTGAAAAAACTGTGGCAGCGCATCTGTATACCGGCAATATGCCGGACCCGGATCTAATTATCAGAACCTCGGGGGAGTTCCGGCTTTCAAATTTTTTGCTCTGGCAGTCTGCCTATGCTGAAATCTTTGTCACCCATACCCTGTGGCCGGATTTTACCAGGGATGAATTTATTGATATTTTAACCAATTACCAGAAAAGGGACCGACGGTTCGGTAGAGTGGAATGCAGCATGCCCAGCGATGGATCACCACAATAATTCTGGCGCCGTTGATCTTATGGATTTTGATCAAAGGCACCCCCATACTTCTGGCTGCCCTGGTTTTCACCGTGGCCGCCTGTGCCATCAGGGAATACCTGCGCATCATTTTCAGCCGGGATGACAGCCCTGTCTCTAAGGCAATAAAAGCCATTTCCTATATTACCTGTCTGTTTCTGGTGGCAGGGGCAGGTGCCGGTTCCTGGCCGGTCATGTTTCTTGTCTTTGCCCTGAACTTTATTCTTTTGTCCGTGTTTGTTCTGTTCCGGTTTGCGTCCCAGGCCCATGTGTTTGATATCATCGCCAAACAGGTTCTGGGCATTGTCTACATTCCTTTTTCTTTGTCTTTTCTTTTGTTTGTGAGAAATATGCAGGAGGGGGTATTCTGGGTTTTCTGGCTGCTGATTGTATGTTTTATCAATGATACCGGTGCATTCTACACAGGGACATTTTTCGGGAAACACAAACTGTCCCCCCATATCAGCCCCAATAAAACCATTGAAGGTTCTCTGGGAGGTATTGCAGCAGCCATGACCGCAGGGGTTGTGTGCATCCTGGTATTTTTTGGCCCAACAACCCTGGCCTTAGTGATGCTGCCCTGTTCCTTTCTTATTGCCGTTGCAGGACAGATCGGGGATCTGTTTGAATCAGCCATGAAGCGGGCCTCCAGCATCAAGGATTCCGGCCGTATCCTGCCGGGACATGGCGGTATGCTGGACCGGATTGACGGGCTTTTGCTGGCCATTCCCGTTTTGTACGGATATCTTATGGTGGCGGCATGAAGCATCTTTCCATTCTGGGGGCCACAGGATCCATCGGCACATCAGCGCTTGATATCGTCAGAATGCATCCGGACCGGTTTCAGGTCAAAACCCTGACAGCTGCCAACAACCTGCCGCTGCTCTGCCGCCAGATTGCAGAATTTACACCGGACATGGTGGCGGTGCTGGATGCAGGCAAGGCCCGGGAACTGGCCGGCATGCTCACAGGACCCTGCCGGCCGGATATTGTTTTCGGCGATTCCGGATATGTCCAGGCTGCTGCCTGGGATTCCACGGATATTGTCCTGCTGGCCATGGTGGGATCTGCCGGCCTGATGCCGGCCCTGGCCGCTATTGATGCAAAAAAAGACATCGCCCTTGCCAACAAGGAAACCCTGGTGATGGCCGGAGATATTGTCATGGCCAGGGCCAGGGAGAAAAAAGTTTCCATTCTTCCGGTGGACAGCGAACATTCAGCCATTTTTCAAAGTATCATGGGCAACCAGGTGCGGGATGTGAAACAGATTTTTCTCACCGCTTCAGGCGGGCCCTTCCGAAATACCCCGAAAGAAGCCTTTGCAGAGATTACCAGAGAAGATGCACTGAAACATCCCAACTGGTCCATGGGGGACAAGATATCCATTGATTCCGCCACCCTCATGAACAAGGGCCTGGAACTCATCGAGGCGGTCCACCTGTTTGACATCTGCCATGAAAATATTCAGGTGCTGATCCATCCCCAGAGTATTGTGCATTCCATGGTGGGATACAGGGACGGGTCTGTCATGGCCCAGATGGGGGTGCCGGACATGAAACAGGCCATTGCCTTTGCCCTTTCCCTTCCGGACCGCCTGGATCTGGACATGGGATTTCCCGATTTTGCACAAATACAGTCTTTGACCTTCCATGCGCCGGATACCCTCCGGTTTCCCTCCCTGGAACTGGCCCGGGAAGCCTGCAGACAGAAAGGCAGCATGCCCGCGGTGATGAATGCGGCCAATGAGGTGGCTGTTCAGGCTTTTTTAGACAGGCGGATGGGATTTGTGGATATTTTTCGCATTATTTCCGCTACCATGGCCTGCCATACCTGCATTGACAATCCAGATCTTTCAGGTATTATTGAAGCCGATCAATGGGCCCGGGCAAAAGCCGAATCCCTTATATAAAACAAGAGAGGTAAAAGTGGGTCATTCTGCTGTTGCATTTGTTATTGTTATTGGTGTGCTGGTGTTCATCCATGAACTGGGCCATTTTCTGGCTGCCAGATTTTTCAAGGTGGGCGTGGATGTTTTTTCCCTGGGGTTCGGTCCCAAAATATTTAAAAAAAAACACGGCCGCACCGAGTATTGTATTTCCGCCATTCCCCTGGGGGGATATGTGAAAATGGTTGGAGAAGAACCTGGCAAGCCCCTGGATCCGGAGGATGTGCCTGTTTCATTTTCCCACAAACCTTTGTCCCATAAAAGCCTGATTGTGGCTGCCGGACCTATGTTTAATTTTTTTCTGGCCATTTTTATCTTTTATGTGCTGTACCAGTTTTCCGGCATTTATCTGGCAAAGCCTGTCATCGGCGAGGTGCTGGACAACACCCCGGCACAGCAGGCAGGGCTTATGCCCGGTGATGTCATCCAAACCATTGACGGAAAACAGATCCAGTCATTTGAAGACATTACCCAGATAGTCACCACCTCACAGGGTCAGACCATGCAGATCCAGGTGAACCGGGAGGGCCGGCCTGTTCGCCTGTCTATTACCCCCAAAAAAAGCCAGGCAAAAAATGTGTTCCAGGAAACCGTGGACCGGTATGTCATCGGCATCAAAAGCACAGGTGATGTGTTCCACAAATCTTTGAACCCGTTTCAGGCCATGGGCCGTTCCATCTCCGATACAGCCGGGCTGGTGAAATTGACCATTGTCTCTGTTGGTAAAATGATCTCCGGGAGCCTGTCCGCGAACAACCTGGGAGGCCCCATCATGATCGCACAGATGGCAGGAGAGCAGGCCAAAGCCGGAGCAGTGAATTTTGCCTGGTTCATTGCCCTGTTGTCCGTCAACTTAGGGATCATCAATCTGTTTCCCATACCGGTTCTGGATGGGGGACATCTGATGTTTTTCGGCATTGAGGCGGTTACTGGAAAAAGTGTGAGCGAAAAACTGCGGGAAAAAATGATCCAGTTCGGGGCAGCCATTCTGGTGGCACTGATGGTCTTTGTTTTTTACAATGACATTTTACGGATTTTCAGTGGTGAATAAGATGATGTATACTATTGAAACAGCATTAAAACAGGAGCTGCGGGATGCAGAAGCTTCTGCCCTCATCAAAAAAGCCGGCACCTATTTTTGTATTCCTGTTCAGTCGGCGCGCAGTATCCATTTGGTGACCATTGAGGCAGACCTTACCAAAGATGACCTGGAGCGGGTGCAAAAGGAAATTTTCACCAATCCGGTGACCCGGATATCATCTTTAGCGCCTCTGGATATCTCTTTTGACTGGTGCATCTGGATCGGGTTCAGGCCCGGGGTAAAAGACAATCCCGGCGACACTGCCATGGAGGCTGTCGCAGATCTGCTGGGCAGGCCGTTCAAACCGGATGAAGGTATTTATACCTCCCGGCGCTATTGCCTGAAAGGGGCGGATCTGACCCGTCAGGATGTGGAAAAAATAGCACAGGAACTGCTGTCCAACCCCATTATCCAGCGGTATAAAATTTTTTCCCGTGATCAGTGGGATCCAAAAAAAGGGGCTGATGTCAAACCGGCCCGGGTGATTTTGGACCACATTCCCTGTTTTGATTTTATTGACATTGCGTCAGACCAGACCCTGTCACAGATCAGTGACCAGCGGAATCTTGCCCTGAATGCCAGGGATATTCCCATTATCAGAAACTATTTTCTGGATCCCGGTGTGCTGGCCCAGCGGCGGAAAATGGGGTTGTCCAAACCCACGGATGTGGAGCTGGAATACATCTCCCAGGCAAGAAGCGATCATTGCAACCACAATACCTTCAATGGTATCTTCCGATACATGGATGTGCTGTCCGGGGAGAAGACCATTGAAAATTCTTTGTTCAAAACCTATATCCAGCAGCCCACCCTGGCTTTGAAGGAAAAAAAAGACTGGGTGGTGTCCGTACTCTGGGACAATGCCGGTGTGGGAGAGTTTGACGAACAAAACAATTATGTGGTCACCGGTGAAACCCATAACTCCCCATCCAACATGGAAGCTTATGGCGGGGCCATCACCGGCATTGTGGGCGTGTACAGAGACCCCATGGGAACAGGTCTGGGATCCAGGCTGTTCATGGGCAGTTTCGGGTTTTGTGTGGGGGATATTACCTATGACGGCCCCCTGAAACCGCCCCTGCACCCCAGGCGCCTGTTGGACGGGGTGGTCGAAGGGGTCAAGGACGGGGGCAACAAGAGCGGGGTTCCCACCACATTCGGCCAGACCCTGTTTGATGCGGGTTACATGGGCAAAAGTCTGGTTTTTGTAACAGCCCTGGGCATCATGCCCAAACAGGTTGCGGGCAGACCCAGCCATGAAAAGAAAACCTCTCCCGGGGATCTGATCATCATGAGTGGCGGCCGTGTGGGCAAAGACGGTATCCACGGGGTGACCGCTTCCTCGGAAAGTTATTCAGAAAATACCCCGGCCGGCCATGTACAGATCGGAGACCCCTATACCCAGAAAAAAATGCATGATTTTCTTCTTGTGTGCCGGGATGAAGGCCTTATCCAGTTCATTACCGATAACGGCGGGGGCGGGTTGTCTTCTTCCATCGGTGAAACCGCAATGATATCCAACGGGTGTCTGGTGCACCTGGACAGGGTACCCTTGAAATATGAAGGACTGGATATGTGGGAAATCTGGGTGTCTGAATCCCAGGAGCGCATGACCATTGCCGTTACACCGGCAGATCTGGACCGTTTCATGGCACTCTCAAAGGAGCATGGGGTGGAAAGCACGGTGATCGGTGAATATACCGACTCCGGCAAACTGCACATAACATACAAAGAAAAAACCTGTGCCTATGTGGACATGGATCTTTTAGACAAGGGATTTCCCGCCTGGGAATTTGATGCTGTCTGGCTGCCGCCTGAAACCCGGGGGCTTTTTGAACCGGTGATCCGTGCCCCCAAAGATTTTAATGCCCTGATGACCGCCATGCTGGCGCGGCCCAATATCTGTTCCAAGGAATGGATCATCCGCCAGTATGACCATGAAGTCCAGGGGGGGTCGGTCATCAAACCCCTGGTGGGGGTGAACCGCAATATCCCGTCTGACGCGTCTGTTACCCGGCCGGTGCTCACCAGCAAAAAGGGCCTTGCTTTTTCTCAGACCCTTCTGCCCTGGTATTCCAAAATTGATGCATACCATATGATGACCTGCACCATTGATGAAGCAGTACGTAGGCTCATTGCCGTGGGCGGCAGTTTTGCCCATATCGGGGGGGTGGATAATTTCTGCTGGCCCAACATTGCGTATGATGCCCGGACCAATCCTGACGGCACTTTTAAGGCGGCCCAGCTGGTAAGGGCCTGCCGGGCATTGAAAGATGCCTGTGTGGCCTATGAGATTCCATTGTTGTCCGGCAAAGACTCCATGTATGTGGACGGCCATCTGGAAGGAGCATTCGGAGAGCGCGTCAAGGTATCGGCTCTGGAAACGGTGCAGTTTTCAGCCACATCCGTGATTGCGGATGTGGTGCGCTGCCAGACCCTGGATCCCAAGGCGGCCGGGGATTATATCTATGTGGCCGGCATCACCAAAAATGAACTGGGGGCTTCGGAATACTATGACATGTTCGGCAAAACAGGACGAAATGTTCCACAGGTGATTTTTGCCGCAAACAAAATTTTGTACAAAGCTGTGGAAAAAGCCATCTGCCTGGAAATACCGGCATCCTGCCACGGGGTTGCCCGGGGGGGGATCGGGGTCCACCTGGCCCTTATGACCATGGCCGGAGGGCTTGGCATGGATATCGACCTGTCATGTGTGCCCTCTGATGCACAGGACCTGCCGGACGAGGTATTGCTGTTTTCTGAATCTGCCGGCAGGTTTTTACTGACCATGGCGCCTGACCAGGCACTGGTGTTTGAAAAGCTGTGCAGGGGCCTGGCCGTTCGCCGCGTGGGCACGGTGACAACACAAAATGACAGCCTGAAAATAAAAGGCATCCAGGGAGATTCCATTGTGGACCTGTCCGGCAAAGCCCTGGCCGATGCCTTTAACAAACCCTTTGGAGACATGATATGAGACAGGTGAAGGCATTGATTCTAACCGGTTTCGGACTGAACTGTGACAATGAAACCGCCCTGGCCTTTGAACTGGCAGGGGCCCAATCCCACAGGGTTCATATCAATGCAGTGATTGCCGGAAAAGTCAGGCTATCAGATTTTCATATCCTGGCGTTCGGCGGCGGTTTTTCCTGGGGGGATGACCACGGGGCCGGGGTGATCCAGGCAGTGAAGCTTAAAAACCACATCGGCGAGGATCTGCTGTCCTTTGTGGCAGCGGGAAAACTGGTCATCGGTATCTGCAACGGATTCCAGGCCCTGGTGAACTTAGGGCTTCTGCCCGGACTGGACAAAGAGTATACCAGACGGTCGGTGGCCATCACCTATAATGACTGCGGCAGCTTCAGGGACCAGTGGGTGCACCTGACGGCTGCCCCCAAAAGTCCGTGCGTGTTTACAAAAGGCATACAAGCCGCAGAATTTCCCGTACGCCATGGGGAAGGAAAATTCATTGCAGACCCGGATGTGGTATCCGCCCTGTTCGCTAACCGTCAGGTGGTGTTCCAGTATGCAGATGAAAATGCACACCCGGCCGAAGGGGTGTTTCCTTTGAATCCCAACGGATCAGTGCAGGACATAGCCGGTATCTGTGATCCCACAGGAAAAGTGTTCGGGCTCATGCCCCATCCTGAAGCCTATAACCATGTGACCAACCATCCGGACTGGACCAGGCACAAACAAATGCAAAAGCGCCTGAACAAACCTTTTGATACCAAAGACACATCAGGCATCCAATTGTTTCGCAATGGTGTGGACTACATCCGGGAAAGGTTTTTTTAATTACCATGCTGGGAACCATAGTCAACTGCCTGGCCATTATCGCCGGCAGCCTGGTGGGTCTTTTGTTTAAAAACGGTATTCCGGAGCGCTACAACAAGACCGTGATGCAGGGTATCGGACTGGCCGTGCTCCTGGTGGGTTTTAAAACCGCCATGGTCACAGATGATCTGCTGGTGGTCATCATCTCTTTGGCAACAGGTGCCCTGGTGGGGGAATGGGTCGGCATTGAGGACTGGCTGGGCCGGCTGGGAAAATTTCTGGGACAGAAATTTTCCAAAGGGTCAGGCGGGTTTGCCCAGGGATTTGTCACTGCATCCCTGATGTATTGTGTGGGGTCCATGGCCATTGTCGGCGCCCTTGAGAGCGGGTTATCCGGTAATCATGCCACCTTGTTTGCCAAATCCTGCCTGGATGGTATTGTGAGTATTATTTTAAGCTCCTCTCTGGGAATAGGGGTTGTTTTCTCTGCCGTTCCGGTGCTGATCTACCAGGGATCTATAACCCTGCTGGCATCGGTGCTCAAACCTTTGCTGGTGCCGGCGGTTGTTGCCCAGATGTCGGGTGTGGGCGGTCTTTTGATCCTGGGCATCGGCATGAACATGCTCCGGGAACAAAAGATCAAGGTGGGCAATCTGCTGCCGGCAATTTTTATCCCCTTGGTGTGGTTTGTTATGCAGGGATTGTTCACACGCTTTTTTTAAAATATCCTGTCCGGGCCGAAGCCCCATGACCTTATCCTGATAGGGATACGCCTGGAAAATAACGCAGGGATACGTCAGGAAAAATAAAATGTCCATGAAAAACAGTCTGCTCTATGTGGTGACCATCATCATCTGGGGATCCACCTGGATCGGTATCAAATTTCAGCTGGGTGCGGTGGATCCCATGGTATCGGTGGTGTACCGGTTTGCCCTGTCTGCAGTGCTCCTGATGCTGTTCTGCAGAATACGCGGCCTTTCCCTGAAATTTTCCGTAAAAGAGCATACGTTCATGGCTTTGCTGGGACTGCTTTTGTTTTCGGTCAATTACTGGCTGGTATATGTGGCTGAGGTGTATCTGACCTCCGGACTTGTGGCGGTATTGTTTTCATCCATTGTGTTTATGAATATTGCCAACGGTGCCTTTTTTCTGGGCACACCGGTGGAGAAGAAAATGATATTCGGTGCAGTTGCCGGCATCCTGGGGATCGGTTTGATCTTCATGCATGAAATAGAAACCTTTGATCTTACGGACAAAAGCCTTATGGGCATAGCCTTTGGCTTTACCAGTGTGCTGCTGGCATCTTTCGGCAATATCACTTCCGCCAGAAATTCCAGAAACAAAATTCCGGTGCTCCAGGCCAATGCATTCGGCATGGGATACGGAGCCCTGGCCCTGGCGGTTCTGGCTCTGGGACTTGGCAAGGATTTTACCTTTTCTTTTACCCTGCCCTATGTCACCTCCCTGGTATACCTGGCGGTTTTCGGTTCCATCATCGCATTCACAAGCTATCTGACCCTCATCAGTTCTATAGGTGCTGACAAAGCCTCTTACAGCATCATGGTGGTACCGGTGGTGGCTTTGATCATCTCATCTGTTTTTGAAGGATATGTCTGGAGCCTTTCCGCCATTGTCGGGCTTGTCCTGGTGATAGCGGGCAATTTTCTGGCCCTGCACAGGCGATCGGCTCCTTCCTGATCACACCCGTTGTTGCTTGGCTTTTTTCATGGGATGGCCCTGCACCATCTGACAAACCCGTTGCAACAGCCAGGGGTTATGTGGTATCTATCTGTGTTATGAAACAATATGTCATAGATGGGCTGCGGCCGGAAGACTACCTGCAACTCAAAGATTACCTGGACCGCCATACCGAAGCTGCCGGCATTGTCGGTATCTACTGGCTGGTCCTGGAAACGGCACTGCTGACACCTTTGCAGGCAGATCACCGGGACTGCGCGCCCCACGTATTTGCCCTGAAACTGGAACAAACCTCTCTGGCCTGTGAACTGCTGGTCAGAACAAAAAAAAATATACGGTGCGATTGTATGGCCTATGCCACAAAAAAGCAGCGCAGCTGGTTGATGGACCAGACCGATGCCATCCTGGAAATGCTGGCCATCCGCATATGAGTGTAGTTTTGGAAAAATCATGCTGAAAGTAATACCGCTGGGAGGCTTGGGAGAGATCGGCCTGAACATGATGGTGGTGGAATATGAAAATGTCATGTTCATCATAGATGCCGGCCTCATGTTCCCGGAAGACTATATGCTGGGAGTGGATATCGTTATCCCGGCCATGAACTATATCCGGGAAAATCGGCACAAGATCCACGGCATCATCCTCACCCATGCCCATGAAGACCATATCGGGGCCCTGCCCTATCTGTTGCGGGAAATTCGGATACCGGTGTACGGCACCGCCTTTACTCTGGGGATAGTCAGGAACAAACTGGTGGAATTTGAACTCAACGCCCATGTGGATCTCAACCTGGTCAGTCCCGGGGAAACCCTGTTCATAGAGCCTTTTGCCATTGAATTTATCCGGGTGAGCCATTCCACCATTGACGGGGTGGGGCTTGCCATCCAGACGCCGGAGGGCCTGGTGATCCACACCGGGGATTTCCGCATCAGCCACAATACCGATCCCATGAAAAACACAGACCTGTCCTCTTTTGCCAGGTATGGAGAAAAGGGCGTGCTCGCCCTGTTCTCCGACTCCACCAATGTGGAGGTGGAAGGCTATACCATGTCTGAGCAGGAGGTGGCAAAAAATCTGGGTAAGGTTATTTTTGCCGCCCAGGGACGGGTGATCGTTACCCTGTTTGCCTCCAATGTATTTAGGATCCAGCAGGTCATCGATATTGCCGTTAAAAACGGGCGAAAGGTGGTGTTCAACGGCAGGTCTATGGAGCAGAACATCGCTGTGGCAGACAAACTCGGACACATCTCCTGTCCGCCGGACACCATTGTCGATATCAAACAGATCCGCAACCTGCCCGATTCCAAGGTACTGATCATTACCACCGGCAGCCAGGGAGAGCCCATGTCCGCCCTGGTCCGCATGGCATCCGGACTGCACAAGCACATCAGAATCAAAAAAGGTGACAGTGTTATCCTGTCTTCCAAGCACATTCCGGGCAATGAAAAAGCCATTGCCAATATCATCAACAAACTCTACCGCAGGGGTGCGGACGTGATATATTCCAAGGCGGCGGAAATCCATGCCTCAGGCCATGCCCACCAGGAAGAGCTCAAGCTCATGCTCACCCTGACCAAACCTAAGTATTTTATCCCTATTCACGGGGAATACAGGCATCTGGTGGTCCATGCCAGGCTGGCGGAAAAGATGGGACTGCCCCGGGAAAATGTGCTTGTTGCCGAGGACGGCAAGGTGATCGCCTTTGATGACACCGGGGGCCGCATCGATGGCCAGGTGCAGACAGGGCGTGTTCTGGTGGACGGCAAGGGCATCGGAGATGTGGGCAGAAGCGTGCTCAAGGAGCGCCGGGAGCTTTCCGAAGGCGGCCTTGTGGTGGTGACCATGATTATTGACGAAGAAACCGGTGTGGTCCTGTACGGTCCGGAACTGATTTCCAAGGGATTTGTATTTGATTCAGCCACCGGTCACCTGGTGGATGATGCCCAGTGTGTCATTCTTGAAATTGTGGAAGAGATTGAGGCGGGATGTGATTCCCGGGTGGAATTGATCAGAACCCGCCTCAAAAAAGCCTTGAAACAGTACTTTGCTTATACCATCAACCGCAGACCCCTTATTGTGCCCATAATTATTGAAGTATGAGAAAAGAACTGACCTCCCTGGTGCTGGTTTTTCTGATCATCCTGACGGGTGTCAGCCTTTTTTCTTTTCATGCCCAGGACCCTGCCCTGGGACAGGATATTCTGGCGGTTCCCGATACCATCCACAACCAGTTTGGTCTGCTGGGTGCCCATGTGGCGGGATTTTTCATTTTTCTATTTGGTGTCGGTGCCTTCTGGGTACCGGTGATTCTTGCGCTTTTCACCCTCTGGTATGTTAAGGAAAAATCTGCAAAAATCATCTGGCTGACCTTTGCAGGGGGGATGATTCTCATGGTGTGCACAGGGGCCGGGTTTTTTTTGTTCAAGGATGCCTATGCATTTTCCGCCACCATGGTGCCGGCAGGTGGATTTTTAGGCACGGCTGTTACCACTTTTCTCCTCACATACGCGAATATCGCCGGATGCATCATAATTCTTGTGTTTTTTTCCATCATCGGCTTTATCCTCACCACCGGCATTTCCATGGTGACCCTGGTGCTGTTTGTCCAAAAAAAAATTCTGGATCTCAAGACAGCCATAACCAAGGAATGCAAAGAGGGCATGGACTATCTGGGACAGCTGGCCGGCCAGTGGAAAGCCAGGCGGCAGGCTGCCCAAAAAACGCCTGATATCCTGGATATCTCACCTGAAAGGCCTGACAACACCCTGCCTGCTGTGTGGCAGAATAACAGGCAGGATGCTGCATCCAATGCCGATTTTTCCGATACTGGTTCACCTGATTCAGGGCAGGACCAAAACCCTTTTTCCGATGAAATGTCCGCTCCCACCATTGTGGCCCCTGAACTTGATGATACAGAATATGCCACAGATAAGGTGCTGGAAGATATCCGGGAGACAGTAGCATTCAAACTGCCGCCTTTGCGCTTTCTGGATGAGAAAGTCAAAGTCAGGCGGGAAATCGACACAGACAAGCTGCAGAAAAAAGCCCGGATACTGGAAACCAAGCTCAATGATTTCAATGTCAAAGGAGAGGTGGTGGAAATTCTGCCCGGCCCGGTTATCACCACCTTTGAATACCGGCCGGCTCCGGGTATAAAACTGTCTAAGATCACCGGTCTTTCCGATGATCTGGCCCTGGCCCTGAGCGCGGTGAGCATCCGCATTGTGGCCCCGATTCCCGGCCGGGATGTGGTGGGTATCGAAATTCCCAATGATGAACGGGAGATGGTGAATCTGCGGGAGATGATAGCTTCCAGAGAGTTTATCGCTTCCGAATCCGTGCTCACCTTGGGTCTTGGAAAAGATCTCATGGGCCGGCCGGTGATCACCATGATGGACAAGATGCCCCATCTGCTCATTGCCGGTGCTACCGGTACCGGCAAGAGTGTTGGGCTCAACGCCATGATCATCAGTCTTTTGTACAAGGCCACCCCGGATGATGTCAAGTTTGTGATGATCGATCCCAAGCGGATCGAATTGTCGGTGTACAATGATATCCCCCATCTTATCTCCCCGGTGGTGACGGACATGAAAAAAGCCACCAATGCCCTGTTCTGGGCAGTGAAAGAGATGGAGCGGCGGTATGCGCTGCTGGAGGAAAACGGGCTGCGGAATCTGGCCCAGTACAATGACATGGTCAAGGAAAAAAACAGCGGTGTGCAGGCCGGTCCGGCGGCCGGCAGTGACGGTGACGGCGATGCAGCCCCTTTTTTGCTGGAAACCTTGCCCTATATCGTGGTGATCGTTGATGAGCTTTCCGATTTGATGATGGTGGCATCCAAGGATGTGGAGTTTGCCTTGACCCGTCTGGCCCAGATGGCCCGGGCTGCCGGCATCCATATCATCATCGCCACCCAGCGGCCGTCTGCTGACGTACTCACCGGCACCATCAAGGCCAATTTTCCCACCCGTATTTCATTTCAGGTGTCTTCCAAGATAGATGGCCGGATCATCATGGACCAGGGCGGGGCCCAGAGCCTTTTAGGCAATGGCGACATGCTTTTTTGCCCGCCGGGCACAGGCAAACTCATGCGCATTCAGGGGGCTTATATTTCAGAAAAGGAAATTGCAAAAATAACCGGGTTTCTCAAGGAACAGCGGCAGCCTGACTATGATGAAAGCGTTACCAAAGGGGATGAAGACCAGGAAACCAAATCGTTTGACGAATCTGAATATGATGAAAAATATGATGAGGCAGTGGCAGTGGTGACCCAGTCCGGCCAGGCTTCCATCTCCTATGTGCAGCGCCGGCTGCGCATAGGGTATAACCGGGCGGCCCGGCTCATTGAAATCATGGAGCATGAAGGCATTATCGGGCCCCAGATCGGCACCAAACCCAGAGAAATCCTGGTTAAAAATTATGGCGAAGACGGATTTTAAAAAGCTGGATTTTGACCTGCTGCATGCTATCAAGGGATTTATGGCAGATGCAGAGGTGCTTCGGCTCTATGAACTTGCCCTGGATGCGGCAGCCATGGGTCCGATTCTGGAGATCGGATCCTATTGCGGCCGGTCTGCCGCCATCATGGGGTGGGCGTGTAAAAAACAAGACGGGGTGCTGTTTTCCATCGACCACCATAAGGGGTCTGAAGAGCAGCAGCCCGGAGAAGCCTATTTTGATCCGGACCTGTATGATGACCGCACAAAAGGGGTAAATACCCTGCCTTTTTTCAGGGATACCCTGGACAAAACCGGGGTGACACACCATGTCATCCCCATGGTATGCACCTCCGCTGTTGCCGGGAAAATGTGGAAAACCCCCTTGTCCATGGTGTTCATTGACGGTGGGCACTCCTTTGATGCCGCATACAGCGATTTTTCAACCTGGTCCCCCCATCTCATGGCGGAAGGGTTTCTGGTGATCCATGATATTTTTTTTGACCCGGCCCAAGGCGGCCAGGCTCCCAGACAGGTCTATGAAGCAGCTGTGAAAACAGGCAATTACAAAGAACTTCCCATGACCCATACCCTGGGGGTGCTGCAAAAAAAACAGCTCAGATAAGGAAACCCCATGAAACAAGCTGTGCTGGAACAGATCAGGTCCTATTATCTGGAATTTCTGCCCTTTAACAAGGTGCTGGGCATTGAAATCGATTTGCTGGATTATGATACAGGGGATGCAACGGTGCGGTTTCCCATGAAACCCGATCTGATCGGCAACTCTGCAGCCGGCATCCTCCACGGCGGGGTGACGGCTTCGGTGATTGATTTGACCGGCGGACTGAGCGCCCTTATCTCCTGTGTAAAATACCATGAAAAAGAGTCCCTTGCGCAGCTGCACAAGCGGTTGACCGCATCCGCCACCATTGACATGCGGGTGGATTACCTGCGGCCCGGCAAAGGGGATGAATTTGTGTGCAAAAGCCGGATTATCCGGGCCGGCTCCCGGATTGTTGTATCAAAAATGGCATTGTCCAACCACCAGGATGTGTGCATTGCCACCGGCACCGCTACCTATCTTGTCGGGTGATTTTCTCGCTTTATCGGCTGGGCTGATTGGCGGTTGCAGGCAGGTTGACTGGTTTTTTCCGCTGCAGCACTCTTTTGCTTCCTGCCCAGCAAGTATGGCTGGCGTGTGCTTTTATCAATAGTACTGGAGGCGTTTTTGAGTAGAGGGGGCGTTTTTGCGCTGATCAGTCTTTCGGAGATTTCATTTTCTGTAAGGCCTTTTTAAATGCCTGGCAGGGATCTTCATAAGACACCCGCGGGGTCAACCAGATATAGTCTGCCGGGGGAAGCGGTGCAAATCCTTCCAGGTTTAGGGGTGCAGTATAATTATCGATATCAGACGGTTCCGGTCTGACTTCGGTTAAGGCAAGGTTCACCTGGGACAGGGCAGGAGCCAGGAATTTTACCCTGTCCACAACCCCCAGTCCGTATTCTGTGTGTCCGTTGCCCATGACCACCACCACTGGTCCTGTGGCCTCTTCAGCCAGTCGGGTGATGGAGCGGGCCATGGTGTCATTTCTGGCTGTCCATGTATCATAGAGCCTGTCCAGCATATCTTCATTTCCCATGCCGCAGTGTACTGATGTGAAAACAGCCTTCATATGCCGTGCATAAACCGGATTGTCAAACCCGGTGGAAAAAATCTGTTCTTTCTCAAATGCGGTAATGCCGGCCAGGCTCTTGCGGGTGATCCTGCGCTTCAGGGGGCCGGACAGGTCCAGACCGGCTGCCGTAAGGGTGTTGTCCCTGGCTTGTTTCAAAAGGCCAAAATAATACTGCCACATCTGGTCGGACTGTTGGTCCCAGTTTAATTGTCTGCGCAGATCGGTTTCAATCATGGCATTGGCTTTTTCCGGGTGGTCATGGCTGCCTGAATCCACAAAACTTAGCAGCAGCGGGGTGTCATGCACGGCAAAAAATTCAAATCCAAGGGCAGGGGTATGGCCTGTATCCACTATGTGCTGGATGATCCTGTACTGGATGGCATGGTGCATGGGGTTGTCATGTTTTTCAGACAGATATATCACATCATGGACCATGAGATCTGCCATGAGGCGGGAAAAGGGCAGTACCTCGCCGGTTCTGGCATCCAGAATTTTTCCGGTAAGGGGATCGTCAGGACGTACCGGTTTTTTTACGGCTGTGGCACAGGATTGGAGCAAGAAAATCAGGCAGCATGCAGCCGGAATCCAAAAAAACCGTATCATGGGGGAAAAATCTGAAATCATGCCCCAAGTTTACACTTTTTTAAAATACAATACCAGGCTTTTTCCGAGCACTGGGTTTAAAAGCCGGTCCATGAATGCGGTGATGCGCGGTTTTTCCATCAAATCCCAGACCAGCAGTTTATGGTAGAGATTCACCAAAGGCACATTTGTGCGGTCAGGGCCGGTCAGACATTTCAGCCACCAGTAGGGGGTATGGATGCTGTGGGCAAAATGGGATCCTGCAAACACCATGTTTTTTGCGCAAAATTTTGTAACCAGAGATTTCTTACAATAGATTCTCACATGCCCCCCAGGGGTGTCGGTATAGGCATCAGATAGCAGCCAGCAGATCTTTTCCGGCAAAAATCTGGGAACGCTCACCGCAAGCATCCGGCCGGGTTTGAGGATGCGCACCAGTTCAGACACTGCCTGGTCATCATCAGGAATATGTTCCAGTACTTCGGAACAGATCACAGCATCAAAGCTGTTGTCCGTAAAAGGCAGGCAGGTGACATCCATGCAGGACACTAAAAAACTGTTGCACGTAAGATCATCTAACGCCTGGTGAAAAACAAGCTTGCTGCGTGTGGATACCAGGTTGTCATATCCAAAATCTGCGCCCACACAACAGGTACCGGGCTGCCGGCAGGCCGCAACCATGTGCCGTCCTTCGCCGCAGCCGATATCCAGAATCCGGTGGCCGGACTGGATATGCAGACGGGTGAAATCAACGGTAATCATGGATGATCTCCCGGTAAGCCTGAACGGTTTTGCGGGCCGTGGCTTCCCAGGTAAACTGTGACAATACCCGTTCATAGCCTTTTTGGGCCAGGGTTTCCCTCAGGGCTGCATCATCGAGCAATTCCAGAATGGCTTTTTCCAGGGCATGGCTGTCACCCGGTGGTACCAGTTTTGCCGCATCTCCGGCCACTTCGGGCAATGCCCCGCCTGTGGTGCATATCACAGGGATCTGGCAGGCCATGGCCTCTCCCACCGGCAGACCGAACCCTTCATACAAAGAGGGTACCACAGCAATGCTGGCTTTGGCATATTCTTTGATAAACCGTTGCTGGTCAATCCGGCCGGTAAATTCCATGTGGCTTTCCAGGTCAAGTTGCCGCACCAGCCGTTCAATGCCCCCTTTCTTTTTAGGGGTGCCGATGACCACCAGAAAAACTTTGCGTTTTTTCACGATGTTTTTTATGGCATGCAGCAGATGGTACAGCCCTTTGAGGGGCGTGTCAGCAGAATTGGTGACAATGATGCGGCCGGGGATTCTTTTTACCCCTTCTATGGGATGAAAACTGCTGGTATCAATGCCGTTGGCAATGGTGGTAAACCGTGTCTCCGGGATCTGAAATTCCGTTGAAATATCCTGTTTTGATATGTCCGACACCGTGAGAATCCGGGGCAGCTTTCTGGCCACCCTTTTTTGCATGTGTATGAAGGAATACCAGCGCAGGGCTTTGATTTTTTTGATAAAGGAACGCGTACTCCGGACCGCCAGCCTGCGGTCCACGGTCATGGGATGGTGGATGGTGGCTGTGACAGGTACTTTTTTCATCAAGGAAAGCAGGCCGTAGGAAAGGCTCTGGTTATCGTGAATAATATCATACCGGTTTTCTTTGCCCTTGAGATGCCGGACCACCCGCATGCCGAAGGTCCAGGGTTCAGGATATCCCATGGCAGACACATCCAGCCATTCCAGAAGATTTATCATGTCGGTGAGTTCCGACAGCCTGGGGGTGCGGAACAGATCGTCCGGGTTGTACAGATCCAGGGTCTTGAGCATGGTCAGCCTGCCATGGCCGTTCAGCTGGGGATCAGGCGGGCCTGCAATGATTTCCACCTGGTGGCCCAGGTCACACAGGGCCTGGCACAGGTGCCGGATATACACACCCTGGCCGCCGCAATGGGGGTTGCTCCTGTAGGAGAGCAGTCCTATTTTAAGGGATGATTTCATGGAAAAAATGTTTGGTGCGCCCGGCTGGAATCGAACCAGCGATTTTCAGCTTCGGAGGCTGACGTCTTATCCACTGGACTACGGGCGCATAAAAACAATAGCTGTTATACCAGATTATGAGATAAAATCCATATCAAATTTTTCTTTTGCCTCTCCTGCCACATACAAAGACCCTGCTATGCACACGGCATCTTCATCAGAACTGGTTGAAATTGCAAGGCTTACAGCTTTGGCCACATTTTCTTGCACCAGGATGCGGCCGGTAAAAATTTTTTTTGCGGCAGCCGCCAAAACATGGGTGGGCAGGCTTCTGTCTATTTTTGCCCGGGTGATGATAACACGGTGGGCCGTGGGCAGCAGGTATTTGAGCATGGCTTCATAGGGCTTGTCATCCAGAATCCCCAACACAAGGGTCAATTTTTTTTCTGCCAGTGTGGTGGACAGATATTTGCCCAGAACCTGGGCTGCCTTGAGGTTGTGGGCACCGTCCAGGATGACCAAAGGTTTTTGCCGGATGATTTCCAGTCTGCCCGGCCATCTGGCCGTGCCAAGCCCTTTTTTTGCAAGTGCGGGGGTGAGCGCGTATCGGAGATCGGTTTTGCTGTTCTGATCAAAAATCAGCTCACATGCAGCCAGTGCCAGGCTGATATTTTCCTTCTGGTGGTCCCCGGGCAGAGGGATTGTCAGATCCGGGATGCGCAGGTGCAAACCCCGGTATGTCATGGTGGATCTGCCGGGATTTTTGCGGGTAAAAAAATCATGACGAAACCGGTACAGGGCTGCAGATTTATTTTTGGCGATCTCCTTGAGCACCCCGATGCCCGATGGCTGGGTGACACTGGTTACCACCGGTGTGTTCTGTTTGATGATCCCGCCTTTTTCTTTTGCCAGTGCCCGAATGGTGCCTCCCAGATAATCTGTATGCTCAATAGACAGGTTGGTGATCACGCTGACTTTGGGCATAATAATATTGGTGGCATCAAAGCGTCCGCCCATGCCGGTTTCAATCACAGCCCATTCCACGCGCTGTTGGGCAAAATGGTAAAATGCCATGGCAGTGGCAATCTCAAAGAAAGTGGCATTTCTTTTTCCGGTATCAGCTGCGTTGACAGCGTCATAAACTGCCACCACATCAGCATCTGTGATCATCCGGCCGTTGACACAGATCCTTTCATTGAATGTTACCAGATGGGGGGATGTATAAATGCCGGTCCTGAAGCCGGCTGCCTGGAGAATTGCGGCAATATAGGTGGCGGTGGATCCTTTGCCGTTGGTACCGGCAACATGCACGGTGAAAAATTTTTTTTCAGGATGACCCAGGATCTGTAATATATTTCCTATGGTCTCCAGTTCCAGTTTGATGCCGAAACGGCCCAGCTGGTAAATTTTTTTAAGGCATTCCTGGTAGGTTTTGGCCATTGTCAGCACATAAAAATCCCGGCATTCCATTGTAAAAACAAGGTCTGCCGGGATGGATTAAAGCGTCTATCTGCGTTTTCTGCGGGATTTTGATGCTGCAATGCGTTGCCTTCTCATTGCTTCGCGCATTTTACGTCTTCTGTATTGACAGGGTTTTTCAAAATGTTTTTTCACTTTAAGCCGTTTGAAGAGCCCATCGTTCTGGATCTTTTTCTTCAATATTCTCAAAGCTTTTTCAACATCGTTGTCAATCACTGTGACAGTAATTTCTTTCAAAAAACATCGCCCCTTTCATTGTGGATTTAAATATATAAGATATCTATATCCCGTCTGTCTACCAGATTGGATTTGTGATTGCAAGTAAAACTTTATTACAAACTACAATTTTGACAGCAGTTCATCTGTTACCTCTTTCAGGGGGGCTTCTCCTGTCAGTGTGATATACTTAATGGTATCATCTTTTGCCGTCAGGTTCTTAAAATAATAGGCCGCTGCCAGGGTACCGGTTTCGGTGTCATAGTAAATGGAATGGCGTTTATCGATGGCACCTTCATCCTGGTCATCGTCACGGGCGCTCAAGGCACCGCCGCAGACCCTGCATTTGTCTCCGTCAGGTTTGATGGCATCAATAAAAATGTTGTTGGGGTGGTTGTTGTCGTTTTCACACAGGCGGCGCCCCATGATACGGTTTTTGGCAATCTGGCGGTCCAGGATCATTTCAATGACATAAGTGAGTTTCATGCCTGCTTCTTCCAGGGATGCGTGGAGTTTTTCCGCCTGCACCTTGTTTCTGGGAAAACCGTCCAGGAGCCATCCGTTTTTGCAGTCATCTTTTTTCAGCCTGTCCAGGACCATGGGAATGGTGATTTCATCAGGCACCAGATCGCCCCTGTCAATATATTCCTTGGCTTTCTTTCCCAGGTCGGTGCCGCCTTTGATATTTTCCCGGAAGATGCCCCCGGATTCAATATGGGCGATGTTGAATTTGTCTTTGAGGATGGCACCCTGGGTGCCTTTGCCGCTGCCGTTGGGTCCGAAAAATAAAATGTTCATGAAAACTCCTTTTATCAATCAATTAAATAAAATACATATAAAACAATCAGAATTCATATAAAATCAGGTTCAGCTTTTCCTACTTATAAGAGGTGTATTTATTTGTCAAGATAAAGCAAAAACTTACAGAAGGCAAACGGCTGTAAAAGCGCATTCAGCAGGCATTTTGATCAGACAGCTGCGGTTTCATGCATCTTTTGGGGCGGCAGGCCGCCCCTGTCAGTGTCCTGTACCCGGTCTGAGATCCTGCGGGGCCGGTTGTCAGGGAACCGGAGGAAGCAGGAACCGGTCAATCAAACAGGCATCTTCCGTTTTGTATGTCTGCCCGGCCCCGCAGGCTCTGACGGGTCCGTTCACAGGACACCGACAGGGGCTTTTTTCGGGTGCCGCGCTTTATTCTGATTGATATTGGTGAAGAGGACCAACTGAAAGACCTGCTGTGCTGGGATGAATTTATTTTGATAAGAGCTTGAATGTCAAAAGGGGAATTGGTATTAAAGGACGGTATTTATTCACGCACAGGGCAATTTAACATACAGGTCTGGCAAAGGGGGCGAACATGACCGAATTAATAGATGTCAGGGCAAGGGAGATCATTGACTCAAGAGGCAATCCCACCGTGGAGGTGGATGTGGTGCTGGCATGCGGTGCCAGGGGAAGGGCAGCGGTACCTTCTGGTGCATCCACAGGCACAAGAGAGGCTTTGGAGCTCCGGGACAATCTGGAAAACAGATATCTGGGAAAAGGTGTGCTGAATGCCGTTGCCAACGTCAACGAGGTGATCGCACCGGAAATCATCGGATATGATGCCATGGACCAGGCAGGACTGGACCGGACCATGATGGACATTGACGGTACCGAGAACAAATCCAGAATGGGCGCCAATGCCATTCTCGCGGTTTCCATGGCAGCGGCCCGTGCTGCGGCCCAGGCCTGTGACCTGCCGTTGTACCAGCATATAGGAGGCATCAATGCCAGGATCATGCCCATTCCCATGATGAATATCATCAATGGCGGGGCCCATGCCGCCAATAACCTGGACATCCAGGAGTTCATGATCCTGCCTTTCGGAGCCCCGTCCTTTCTGGAAGCGGTGCGCATGGGTGCTGAAACCTTTCATCACCTGAAAAAAATTCTCAAGAAAAACAAGCTGAATACTTCTGTGGGAGATGAAGGGGGATTTGCACCGGATCTGTCTTCCAATGAACAGGCCATTGAATATATCCTCAAGGCCATTGAATCAGCAGGGTACCGTCCGGGTAAGGATATCGGCATTGCACTGGATGCAGCAGCCTCTGAGTTTTACAAAGACGGAAAATACCGGTTTTTATCAGAAGGCAAGGATCTGTCTGCCGATGACATGATCGATTATTACCAGGGGCTGATGGAAAAATATCCTTTGTATTCCATTGAAGACGGTCTGGCTGAAGGAGACTGGGAGGCATGGGAAAAGATGACCGACCGTCTCGGGGACCATGTGCAGATCGTGGGGGATGATATTTTTGTCACCAACCCGGATATTTTTAAAAAAGGGATTGAGGCGGGCATCGGCAACTCCATTCTGATCAAACTCAACCAGATAGGCACTGTCACAGAAACTCTGGACACCATTCAAATGGCCAAGGAATCAGGATATACCACGGTGATATCCCATCGGTCAGGAGAAACAGAAGACACCTTTATTGCTGATCTGGCTGTGGGGGTCAATGCCGGACAGATCAAAACCGGTTCCATGTCCAGAAGTGACAGGGTGGCAAAATATAACCAGCTGATCCGGATTGAAGAAAAACTGGGAGACAGTGCATCTTTTCCCAATAGTCTCTTTGTATAAGCATTTGCCGGTATCAGTGTGGTGTCAGGTTTTGCGTTAATAATTACATGTGATTTTGATATACGGGGGTTTCATGGCTGAAAACACCAAATATATTTTTGTAACCGGAGGGGTATTGTCATCCCTGGGCAAGGGGCTGGCTTCCGCTGCCATCGGCATGCTTTTAGAAAGCCGTGGACTGACGGTCACCATCCAGAAACTGGACCCGTATATCAATGTGGATCCCGGCACCATGAATCCGTTCCAGCATGGTGAGGTGTTTGTCACCGATGATGGTGCGGAAACCGATCTGGACCTGGGCCATTACGAGCGGTTCACCAATGCCAGGCTGGGAAAGAACAACAACTTCACCACCGGTAAAATCTACCACCAGGTCATCACCAAGGAACGTAAAGGGGAATACCTGGGTGGCACGGTCCAGGTGATTCCCCACATCACAGATGAAATCAAGCAGAGTATCTGTCTTGTGTCCCATGACGTGGATGTGGTGATCGTGGAAATCGGCGGCACCATCGGTGATATTGAATCCTTGCCGTTTCTGGAGGCCATCCGGCAGTTCAAGGCAGATGCTGGGGCATCCAATGTGATTTACATACATCTGACCCTGGTGCCGTATATCAAGACCGCCTGCGAGGTAAAGACAAAACCCACCCAGCACAGTGTCAAGGAACTGCGCAGCATCGGCATCCAGCCGGATATTCTGCTGTGCAGGACCGAACATTACCTGTCCCAGGATATCAAAGACAAAATCGCACTGTTCTGCAATGTGGAGTCAGATGCTGTGTTCACTGCCAAGGATGTGGACTGCATATATGATGTGCCCCTGGTGTATAATAAAGAAGGCCTTGGCACAAAGATATTGAAAAAACTCAATATCTGGGCCAGATCTCCCCGGCTGGATGAATGGCGGGAGATGGTGGAAAAGCTCAAAAATCCCAGATTCTGTGTGAACATTGCCATTGTGGGCAAATATGTGGATCTGACCGAAAGTTATAAAAGCCTCAATGAAGCGCTGACCCATGGCGGGATCTCCAACGAGGCAAAGGTCAATCTCCAGTTTGTGGATTCCACCACCCTTACCCAGAAAAATGTGGGGGAGATTCTGTCTGCCAGTGACGGGATCCTGGTGCCGGGTGGATTCGGCTCCAGGGGAATTGAAGGCAAGATTCTGGCTGCCGGATATGCCAGGGAAAACAAGGTGCCCTATTTCGGGATCTGTCTGGGCATGCACATGGCAGTGATTGAGATAGCCCGGAACCTGGCCGGCATGGAAGATGCCAATGGAGAAGAGTTTGATCCTGACACCCCTTTTCCGGTTATTTATCTTATGAAGGAATGGTTTGACGAACAGACCGGACAGGTGGAAAAACGCGATGAAACATCTGACAAGGGCGGTACCATGCGCCTGGGAGCTTATCCCTGCCGCCTGATACCGGACACCTTTGCCTACAATGCCTATAAAAGAGAACAGATTTCCGAGCGCCACCGTCACCGGTATGAGTTTAACAATGCATTCAAGGAACGCCTGCAGAAAGCCGGTCTCATCATTTCCGGTACATCCCCGGACCATGAACTGGTGGAAATCATCGAACTGGCTGACCATCCCTGGTATCTGGGATGCCAGTTTCATCCGGAATTCAAATCCAAACCCAATGATCCCCATCCGCTGTTCCGGGCGTTTATCCGGGCATCCCTGAAAAATGCCAAAAAATAGATCTGATATCCAGAGTGCAGAAAAGTATCCATCTGCAGCTGCTGAAAACTGACATCCGTAATTTGAAGGATCTGGAAGAAAATGGAATTCGTTACTATAAAAAATCAGACTATCAGGCTCCAGGGCATGCTGGATACGGCATCAGCCGCTTGCGGGGTTGTTATCACACACCCCCATCCCCTTTACGGGGGCAATATGGACAATCCGGTAGTAATGCAGATGGCCGCAAGTTTTGCCAAAAAAGGGTTTACCACCCTGCGGTTTAATTTCAGGGGTACCCAGGGCAGTTCCGGTATGTATGATAACGGCCAGGGGGAACAGACCGATGTTGCAGCAGCCTTGCAGTTTCTGGCTGACCAGGGTATAAAAAGCCTTTTTCTGGCCGGATATTCCTTTGGTGCCAGGATCAATGCATCCGTGGTATCAGGCGGGTATGAGATCTCAGACCATATCATGGTGTCCCCGCCGGTGGGATTCATGTCTTTTGACGATATTGCCACCCTGCCGTCCACAGGGCTCATCCTCACCGGACAGGAGGATGAAATTGCCCCGCCTGACATGGTGCAGGCCCATATCAACCGCTGGAAAATTGATCCTGTCTTTCATATCATTCCAGGGTGTGATCATTTTTATGGCGGCTGCCTGGACCTTCTTGGCGAAATTCTGGAAAACTACCTGAAATTAGATGATAAAAAATAAGGCTTTAAGTGAATAAAAGTTTAGAAAATAAGCCTTAATTCCGATTTTATCCGGTAATTGTATTAAAAATTTCCGATTTTTCCTTATAAAATTAAAAATAATTCTTGACAAAGAAATGGGGATTTGGTTAGCCTTATATCAGGGAAAGCCGAAAACTTGATCTCCATCTGGTACGATTATGCACTGCTGGGCACCTGCCGACATTTCCCTGCGAATTATAACCACAGCCAACAATATAATTTCAGGAGGATACCATGCCAATCACAGACAACCGTTTGATTCTGGACGGCTATTCATTGACTATCGAAGAACTGATGCAGGCAGGCAACGACCTGTCCATGCAGGTGGAAGTAAAAAAAGACAACTGGCCGAAGATCAGGGAATGCCGTGCGCTTGTTGACAAATGGGCCAATGAGGAGCGTTGCATTTACGGGGTGAATACCAGCTGCGGCGGACTGGTGGATCATCTTTTGCCCAAGGAGCGGGACAATGATTTTCAGAAAAACCTGGTACGAAGCATCACCACCCAGGTGGGAAAACCCTTTGAAGACACCCTGGTGAGAATTTTCATGATCGCCCGGGCCAATTCCCTGTGTCGGGGATATTCCGGCATCAAGGAAAAAAATCTCAAGATTTATCTTGATATGATCAATAAACAGGTATTTCCCCTGATTCCCAGGAAAGGCTCCCTTGGTACCAGCGGAGATCTGGGGCCGTTGGGGTGCATAGCTGCAGTGGGGTTCGGTGAGTGGAAAGCCAGATACAAAGGCAAGGTCATGCCCGGCAAGGAAGCCATGGATGCGGCAGGGGTGGAGCTGATGCACCTGAATGCCAAAGAGGGACTGTCCCTTATTAACGGTACTTCCGCCATGGTGGGCCTGGCCTGCACCGTTATCACAGAAGCCACCAACACCTTGAAAAATTCCGATATCATTGCAGCCTTTGCCATTGAAACCCTTATGGGTCGGATCAACCCCTTTGACGTACGGGTCCATGAGCAAAAATACCACCCCGGCCAGTATGCCACCGCCATGAACCTGACCAAACTGCTCACCGGGTCTGACATGGCCATTGATGAGCAGGAACTCTCCTTAAAGCTCCAGGCGGTGCTCAAGAAACACGAAGGCATTTCCGTGGCCGATATTCCTGTGGAAGACGCCTATTCCATCAGATGCACCCCACAGTTTGTGGGACCTACCAAAGAAGCGGTTAACAATGCCCATGAAGTGCTGCTGCGGGAACTGAACTCCAGCAATGACAACCCTCTGATTTTCACCGAGTTGGATACTTTTATCCACAACGGCCATTTCCACGGCCAGCCCATCTCCTTTGCCATGGACTGCCTGGGGATCTCAATGGTCAATATCGGGGTTGTGTCGGACCGGCGTATTGACCGTTTCCTGGATCCCTCCAACAGCGTCGGGCTGCCGCCGTTTTTGTGCAAGGAAGATACCGGTGTGCGCATGGGACTTATGGGCGGCCAGTTCATGACCACCTCCCTTGTGGCGGAAAATCGGACCCTGGCGGTGCCGGCTTCCATTCAGTCCATCACCTCCACAGCAGATTTTCAAGACATTGTCAGTTTCGGCCTCATCGCCGGCAGAAAAGCCAGGAAAATTGTGGAAAACACCAACCATATCCTTTCCTTTGAACTGCTGTGTGCAGCCCAGGCAGCTGACCTGCGGGGCACCGACAAACTGGGCCCGGCCGGAAAAATAATGTATGAGGCGGTTCGGGAAACCCTGGGCTACATGGACAAGGACAAGGTGTACATCGATGATATGGAAGAGCTCAAAGCCAGGATCGAATCCGGTGAATTTGTGAAAAGAGTGGAAGATGCCCTGGGTGAACTGCTCATTGTTCATAAAAAAGAGTAAGAATCATAAATAAAGATGAAAATATTAGGATAGGGGGAAAGATTATGTCAGTGCATCCTGTTGCAGCGAAAATAGTTGATGAATACCGGGAAAACTACCCTGCTTCCCGGGAGCGGCATCAGCGCCTGGTGAATTATATTCCAGGAGGGGCCACCAGGAGCCTGAGTTATTTCAAGCCCTGGCCCATCCACATCGATTACGGCAAAGGTGCCCATGTGTACACCCATGAAGGCCATAAGCTGCTGGATGTCACCAATGCCTATGGGGCTCTGGTACACGGCCACGGGGATCCGGATGTGGTGGCAGCTGTGCAGGCAGGCATAGCAAGGGGTTCCCAGTATTCCACCCCCACCGACGGCCAGTACCATCTGGCAAAACTGCTCTGCGACAGGGTGCCGGGGTTTGACAAGGTGCGGTTTCTCAACTCCGGTACCGAAGCCACCATGTTTGCCCTGCGCACGGCCAGGGCCATAACCGGAAAAGACAAGATTGTGAAAATGGCCGGCGGTTTCCACGGCACCCATGACTGTGTGGCTGCCTCCACCAAGAAAAATGTCATCACCGCAGGCATCCCTGCGGGCATGACAGAAGATATGCTTGAGGTACCTTTCAATGATCCGGATGCCCTGGAAAAGATGGTGACCCGGCATGCTGCAGACCTTGCAGCCGTGATCATGGAGCCTTTTTTAGGGGCAGGCGGGGTGGTGCTGCCGGAACCCGGATTTGTGCAAAAAGCCCGGGATATAACAACCGCCCACGGCGTGCTGTTGATTTTTGACGAAATCTTTTCCTTCCGGGTGGACATCGGCGGCTGTCAGAACCGCTATGGTGTAATACCGGATCTCACCACCGTGGGCAAGGTGGTGGGCGGGGGACTTCCCATAGGAGTACTGGGCGGCAAGGCTGAGTTCATGAATATTTACTGCCATGAAAATACCGAAAAACCCCTGTACCATTCCGGTACATTCAACGGTTACGAAACCGTGATGCAGGCCGGATTTGCCGCTATGTCCAAGTTTGATGCACAGGCTGTGGCTGCCATCAATGCCAAGGGAGACAACTTCCAGGAAGGGCTGCTTGCACGTATTGCGGCCAACGGCCTGAATATTCAGTCCAACCAGATCGGCTCCCTTGTAAATATGCATTTTGTAAACCAGCCCACCACCCGGGCCGAGCATGTGCTGGCATCTGAAGAGGAACTGCACACCCTTATGCACCTGTCTTTGCTCAACAAAAAAATTTTTAACATCCCCAGGGGGTTGTTCATTTTATCCACTGTTATCACAGATGATGAAATGGCGATGTTCCTGGAAAAAATAGATGATACCCTGAAGGAACTACTGCCGTTGATCAGAGAAAAATACAGCCATTTGCTCCTATAAAAAAAACCAGGAGATAAAAATGGTACTGGACAGAATCGATAAAAAAATCTTGAACACGCTTCAGGAAAATGGGAAGATAACAAATTCAAAGTTATCAAAAATAGTGGGCATATCCGCCCCTGCAACCCTGGAGCGGGTCAAGCGGCTGGAGCTTGCAGGGGTGATTACCCATTTTACGGCAGTGGTGAACCCGGAAAAAATAGGATTCTCCATCATGGCCATGGTGAATATCAGTTTGAACCTGAGCAATCTGTCTTCAGTGGCCATGATAAAAGAAAAATTCATGGCACTGGATGAAGTGATTGAATGCTACCAGATCGCCGGTGCCAATGATTTTATTCTCAAGGTGGCGGCCAAGGACATCAAGACCTATGGAGAGTTCATGAACAAGAAACTGACACAGATAGAAGGCATTCAGGTCATAAAATCCTCTTTTATCATTGACAATGTAAAGGAAAAAAGGATGTTTCTGCTGGACCTGGAAGAAGAATACAGGGTATAGCAGCGTTTTGGCGGGACCGGATCAGGTCTGTTCTGTTGTTTTTTTTGGACCAGGCCCGGCCCATGGTATGAAAATTCAAAACCCAAGAGACAGGAGAAAAAATATGGACAAGATTATTATTACGGCAGCCATCACCGGTTCGGTCCACATCCCCACCATGAGTGATTATCTGCCCATCACCCCGGATCAGATCGTGGAAGACGCGGTCAGGGCATGGGAAGCAGGGGCTGCCATTGCCCATATCCATGTGCGCAACCCGGAGAACGGCCTGCCGGTGTCAGACCCGGACCTGTTCCTTGAGGTGCATTCCAAGATCAAAGCCAGATGCAACATGGTGCTGCTGCCCACCACCGGGGGAGGCATGAACCAGACCACCGAAGAAAAACTGATCCCCATTAAAAAGCTGCAGCCTGAAATGTGTTCCTTTGACCCTGCACCCTTTAACTTCGGGATTTTCCAGATTGCCAGCCGGTTCAAAGAATTCAAGCATGAATGGGAAAAAGACTACCTGGAATTGTGCAAAAACGTCACCTTCCGGCCCACTTTTAACGATGACCTGATCTATGCCAAAACTTTTTTGGAAATTGATACCAAACCGGAATTTGAGATCTATGAACTGGGCCATGTTTCCTATGTGAAATGGCTCATGGAGGAAAATCTGGTGAAACTGCCCGTGCATCTGCAGTTTGTTTTCGGGCCCATGGTGGGGTGGATGACACCGTCTGTCAAGCACCTGGTACTGATTCATGATGAAGCCAAAGAGGTTCTGGGACCAGAAAATTTTACCTGGTCCGTGGCTGCGGGCGGCAGGTTCCAGATCCCCATCACCACCACCGCCATGGCCATGGGTGCCCAGAATGTGCGCGTGGGACTGGAAGATTCAGTTTATGCCGGAAAAGGCATCATGGCCAAAGCCTCTGCCGACCAGGTGAACATGATCAAGAACGTGGCCAAAGAGATGAGCCTTACTCCTGCTACTTCGGATGAAACCAGGGAAATTCTGGGACTCAAGGGACTGGACAAGGTGAATTTCTGATAAAAACACGGGCCTGTGATTTATAGGGGCTGTCTATGATACAGAAATGCTATTAACATGAATATATAAGGAGGAGAGCGTTGAACTACTCAGGTTATGCTTCAATTCATGCGCGGCACATCCCTGAAAAGGTCTGCCTGATTGAAAGGACGCCTGCTTCAGGCACAAGGCGCACCTTTACCTGGCAGGAATTCAATGATGAGATTAACCGCACCGCCAATTACCTGGCTAAAGAACTGGGGGTGAAAAAGGGTGATTTTGTCATGCACCTGCAGAACAATTCTCTGGAATGGCTGGTCACCTATTATGCCATCATCCGTCTGGGTGCTGTGGTGGTGCCCTTGAACTTCAGGTTTGAAAGCCCGGATATTCAGTATGCAGCCGGGGTCTGCAACCCGGATGTCTTCATACTGGGATCGGAATTTCTGGGCGTGGTTCAGCCGATCCAAAAAAGCCTTGCCTCCATCAAACACTTTATCTGTGTGGGTGAAACCGTCCCTGAAGACATGGTCGATTTTTCCACCATCCAGCAATACAAAGACACCGATGATGCCATGGTCCAGGTGAAAAGAGACCATGGCCTGGCAATGATGTTCACCTCCGGTACCACCGGCAAACCCAAGCCCGTGCTTCATACCCACTATTCTCTTAACAGCACCGCCGTTGGCAACGGCATGACCTATTTTGTGCAAAAAGATGACAATTACCTGATTTTTTTGCCCTTATATCATTCCGGGACCCTGTTTTTATGGGCACCGTTTTACGCCACAGGCGCTGCCGGCACCATTATCAAAGATTTTAGAGACCCCAAATGGATCATTGAAGCCATGGCAGCTGAAGGGTGTACAGATACACTTTTTGTGGTTCCCATTGCCATCGCCATTCTCAATGCCATGAACAGCAAGACTATTAACCTCAAAGAGTATGATCTGTCTGCCTGGAAATACATGGAGGTGGGTGCCCAGCCGGTGCCTTTTGACATCATGAAGGAGCTGGTGGAAAAACTGCCCTGCAAGGTGTCCAATATCTACGGCATCACCGAAGGCGGTGGGGGCGGTACCTTTAATCTGTATCCGGAAGATGTGCTCACAAAGCCGGGTTCCATTGGAAAGCCCACTTTCGGGGTGGAGGCAAAAATAGTGGATCCATTAGGGGAGGAACTGCCTGCCGGAGAGGTGGGAGAGCTGGTATTCAGAACACCCCGCATGATGTATGCATACTACTCCAATCCTGAAAAAACAGAAGAAACCATAAAAAATGGTTGGCTTTATACCGGAGATCTACTAAAGAAGGATAAGGACGGCTATTTCTATATTGTGGACCGCATGAAAGACATGATTACCAGCGGCGGTGAAAATATTTTTCCGGTGGAGATCGAAGATGCGCTCATGGACCATCCGAATATTGATGATGTAGCCTGTATCGGATATCCCGATGACCGGCTGGTGGAAATAGTGATGGCTGTGGTGCAGCTCAAGGATGGGCGAAAGATGACAGAAGAGGATGTGATTGCATTTGCCAAAACCAAACTGTCGTTGTACAAGGTTCCAAGGAAGGTGCTTTTTGATGAGGTTCCCAGAAACCCCACAGGAAAATTGATGAAACCCCAGCTCAGACAGAAATATACCGGCCGCAAAGAGGCGTTCAAACAGCTGGCATAGGTTCCAGACCAAAGTTACAACCAGTGCGGATGCAAAGGGCCCGCCGCGCTGACAGCAATATAACTTTAACCGTAAGGAAAGGAACAGACATTATGAGATTTCCAACAATTTTTAGCTTTTTGCTGGTATTGACGGTGGCCATCTTCACGTTAACAGGTTCCGGTCTGGCTGCTGCGCCCTCACTTGACAAATGGAAACCGGATTTTGACCCCAAAGGTGCCAAATACCGGTGCATTGTTTCCAATGTTTCCACACCGGCCCTGGTGGGCACCCATGCCGGATTTGAAATGCGGGATGCGTTGTGGAAACGCACCAACGGTCAGATTTATATTGATTTTAAACCCCTTTCCATCCTTGGCGGTGAGGTGGAGGTGCTCAATATGCTACAGATGGGTGCCATCCAGGGCATGGGCGTATCTTCCGTGGCATCCACCAACCTGGGGCCCAGGTTCGGTATTGTCAACCTGCCGTTCCTGGTGGATTCATTTGAAAAGCTGGACAAGTTTATCTCCAATGACAAACTGTTCAACCATTTTTTAAATGCCATGGACCACCAGGGTATCACGGGTCTGGATATTACCGGATACGGTCATTATGGCTGGGCCACCACAGAACCGGTGAGAACCATTGAAGATGCCAAAAAAATAAAATTCCGGACTGCCGAAGCTGCCGTTAACCAACTGTCTTACAGAAACTGGGGATTTAATCCGGTGTCCATGCCCTGGCCTGATGTGCCGGTGGCATTGAAACAGGGGGTCATCACCGGTCTGGACCACACCCTGGCCGTGTGCTACCTGACCAAAAAATTTGAAGTGGCTAAATATTTTACAGAGATCAACTATGCCCAGGGTCTGTTTATCTGGATTTTCAACAAGGCATGGCTGGCCAGCCTGCCCGATGATTTGCGGCAGACCTTTATTGAAACAGTACATGATGTCGCTGCTGCCAACCGGAAAAAAACGGCTGTCTGGGAAGAGGAGAACAAAAAGGCTGCCCAGGGGGAAGGGGTGGAATTCATCCAGCTGCCTGATGCGGATATAGAAATTCTCAAAGACCAGAGCCAGGCCACATATGAAAAATATGCCGAAGAAATCAACAAACTGTATCCCGGAGATACCTATAAACCGGATAATTTTCTCAAGGAAGTGCAGGATTTTTTAAGCGAATAGAATCAGAGACTTGAGTCAGGCCTGTTTTATCATGCAAGCCTGACCACAACTTGAAAGATCAACTCTCAAAGTTGCGTTAATCATTAGCCTGGGATTGTGTTTATGTCTGGAAAATTACTGAGGAAACTTGACAAGGCTGCCAGCCATTTTGAAGAATGGACCCTTTTCATTATTGTTATCGCAGCGTTGATCGCTTTGTTTTTCAATGTTGTACTGCGGTATGGATTCAATTATACCCTTGCCTGGAGTGAAGAGCTGGTCCGGATTGTGATCATTTACTCTACGTTTGTGGGGGCCAGCGTGGCGGTTAAGCAGCGGGCCATGATCCGGATCGACGCCGTAGTCCAGATTTTTCCCAAACTGAAAAAAGGCCTGACCTTTTATACCAATATCCTGATGCTGGTGTTTGCCGGGATGATGATCTATTATGGATATGAAATGACCCATCTCCAGTTTTTGACCCACCAGAAAACCATCATCATGCAGATTCCCCTGGTTATTGTATACGCCGTCATGCCTGTTACAGGCATGATGGTGTTTCTCAGGACGATTCAGGTCATGGTTCAGGATTTCACATCAAAATAAAGGGCCTTTTTTCATGCAGACAAGTGATCTGATTATTCTCTGTATTCTATTGGGGTGCATGTTTACCTATGTACCTGTTTTTTTGTGTCTGTTTTTCACCGCTGCCATCGGGCTGATTTTTTTTCTGGACATGCCCCTGGCCCTTTTGATCCAGACCCTTTTCAGGAGCCTGGATAATTTTTCTTTGGTGGTGGTGCTGTTTTTTATCCTTTGCGGCAATATCATGAGCAAGGGAAAAACCGTGGAAAAACTCATCAACCTGGCCAATGCCCTTGTGAGCTGGCTGCCCGGGGGCTTAGGCATGGCCGGAGTCATCGGATGCGGGCTGTTTGGCGCTATTTCAGGATCCACTGTGGCCACGGTGGTGGCCTTAGGCGGGTTCATGATCCCGGCCCTGATGAAAAACGGATATGATGAAGATTATACCCTGGGGCTCATGACCACCTCCCCGAACCTGGGGGTCATTATCCCCCCCAGCATCAGCATGATCTTTTATTCCATGATCAGCAATGTGTCGTTAGAAGGGTTGTTTATCACCGGGTTCATCCCAGGGCTGTTGATTATTTTCTGTGTCTGTCTCTATAGCTGGCTCAAATACAGGAACAGAACCGATATCAAACGGCTGCCCGCCCCCAAAATGGGTGATTTGCTGGCGATTTTCAAGGAGGGTTTCTGGGCGTTGATGCTCATCGTCATCATTTTTGGCGGCATATTTTCCGGGATGTTCACCGCCAATGAGGCAGCGGTGGTGGCATCTGTATATGCGCTTTTTGTGGAATATTTTATCTACCGGTCCATGGGCTTTGACGACATCAAGGATGTGACCGTGAGTTCTGCGGTCACATCAGCCACCCTGCTGCTTATCGTGGCATCAGCCACCTGTTTCGGCAGGTATCTTACTTTTGAAAATATCCCCAACCGGGTCGCAGAGGTGGTGGTGGCCACCATCCAGTCTCCGATCATGTTTTTACTGGCCATGAATATTCTGCTGCTCATCATCGGCATGTTCATGGATATTATTTCCGCCACCCTGATTCTGGGACCGGTGTTTTTGCCGCTTCTGGGGCCGTTCAATGTGGATCCCATGCATTTTGGCCTGATCATGACCGTAAACCTGGCCATTGGATACTGTACCCCGCCCATGGGGGTAAGCCTGTTTATCACCGGGGCCCTGGCCAAGCGGGATATTATCTATGTGTCCCGGGCCATATGGCCGTTTCTGGCGATCCAGATCGCTGTGCTGTTTTTCCTGACCTATTCCCCCCGGGTAGTATTGTGGCTGCCTGGGCTGTTCGGTTATAATTGATGCCGTATGGTAATGAAAAAAAGAGCCTGTCATGTTAATCCGTGACAGGCTCCACAGTATTGTTTTTAAATCCCTTTATCAATGATATTGGCACTGTGACGGAGCCGTTCCTGGATACCCCGGGACACCGTCCAGTGCTGCTCAAATTCATCCCAGAAGTCCCGGTTTTCATCTTTCCAGTTGTCACCGAACCGCAGGTCAAAGTGGTCTCCAAGTTTGTCAAACAAAAGCTTCCAGGTGGGTTTCCCCTGGCTTCTTGCACCCATCAGTTCATCAATCAGGGTGTCCAGGTCACTTAAATGTTCCTTTGACAGATAGGAAATGGCGCCTTTTTTAATGGATTCTATCAATGACTGGGGATTCATGGCATTGGCGGTGAGCATGATGGCCGGGATATCCCTTTTGACACATTCCTCCAGCAGCTTGATGCCGTTGACCCCCATAATATCCAGGATGGCCAGGTCATACCGGGTGTTATAGATTTTTTCCGATGCGGTATCATAGTCTTTTGCCACATCCACCGTTGCCGTATCAAGGATTTCCTGGATGGTTTCAATGATATCCTGTTCATCATCCACTGCCAGTATGTGCTTGTCTTTAAGAAAGGATTTGGTCATGGTGATTCTCCTTTACCATATTTATATTAAAAGGTTTTATCTTCTTTTAACTTGTTATTGTTTTGTGACATTTGGGATTTTTATGAAAAAGATTAATAAGTATGGTTTTATTTCCTAATTTTAATTAGTTACCGGAACCTGTTGAAAAAGTCAAGAAGGAACTCAATTGTCCCTACTCGCAATACCTTGTTGCCTGTTCCTGTTTGCCCGGGAAACCATTTTTGATGACCTGTGCCTGGTCTTTGGTTCTGGCACCAACCGGTGCAGGGTTGAATATGATTCCAGGCAGCAGCCCTCCGGGGTGTCCTGTGCCCGTCCCGAAAGATCTCGGGACGGGCACAGGACACCCCGGAGGGCGGACGCGATTTAGGCGGACTCCATACATATGAGATTATATGGAATTACGCAGTCGTTGCAGCAGAATTCTGATTGCGAAACCCGGCTATGTTATGGTAAGCAGGGGACTGCGCCGGGCAGAATCCGGGCAGAATATGATTGGTAACACAGGTATGGATGATGATGGATTTTGTTGACAGCCAACGGTTTCTTTATAGAACGGTACCCGGAGCAGGCAGGGAGTCTGAACCGGTTATAGTCCCCAAAGCAGAACCATTCCGGGTATCCCAAAAATTCAGCGCGCTTTTTGGCGCAGAGGTGATCTGTTATGGTGCCCGATGATGCATCCAATGGCATGGATCCATTAAGGTTTTCCCATTTAGCCGGGTGCCCGGATCTGGTCCATGCCGTGTTTGACCGCAAAGGCGGGGTGAGCAGCCCCCCTTTTGACACCCTGAATGTGGGGTTCAGCACTGGTGATGATCCTGTTGCTGTCACAGAAAACCGGAACCGGATCCTGTCATATCTTGGCCTGTCCCGGGCGTTGTTTTTACACCAGGTGCATGGCAGCGATATTCTGGAGCTGCTCGCAGAAAACGCAGATCCAAAATTGTTCTGGAAACCTGGCATGTCCTTGCCCACAGCCTGTGCAACAGCTGACGGGGTGGTCACAGATATGTCCGGCCTTGCCCTGGTGATCCAGGTGGCGGACTGCCAGGCAGTGATGATGGCAGATCCCTATAAAAAGGTCATTGCCAATGTCCATTCCGGGTGGCGGGGCAGTCTGGAAAACATCATTGGAAAATGCGTGGATGTGATGACCGGCAGGTTCAGGTGCCGCCCTGAAGATATTCTGGCAGGCATATCTCCTTCCCTGGGTCCCTGCTGCGCTGAATTCAAACATTTCCGCAAAGAGATTCCGCAAAATCTGTGGCAGTATAAACGGTTGGACAAGGACTATTTTGACTTCTGGGCACTTTCCTGTGACCAGCTTCTGGAAAAAGGACTACGTCATGATCATATCAAAAAAATGAATCTGTGTACCCGCTGCAGTGGGGATCTGTATTTTTCGTATCGAAAGGCCAAAAAAACCGGCAGGTTTGCCTGTGCAATAGGTCTTTTGTGATGCAGCAAAAGAATGCAGAATCAGGTTTTTTTCACGTTGACTTCACAGGGAGCATATGGTATTTGCTCAAAGGTAAATTGATCTTTGAACGGCCAGAGACCAATATAAGAGAGGCGGCAGATGAAAAAGGAAACCGGCAAAAACCTCAGAGAACTTGGTTATTTTGCCAGCCTCGGCATATCAGTGGCGCTTTCGATTTTTATCGGCCTCGGACTGGGGCTCTGGCTGGATAAGAAATTTGATACAGATCCTGTCCTGATGTTTGTGGGTCTGGCCTTAGGCATTGTTGCCGGGTTCAGCAATATCATCAGGGCCGGTAAAAAAGGGAAGAATTATTAATGCAGGATTTGACAAAAGTGGTTGATCTTGTCACAAAAGCCAATTGGCTGCTGCTGGTGCTTGCCAGTCTGGCGGCGCTTATGACCACGCCCATGCCTGTTTATCTCGGGGTGGTGGCCGGCGGATTGATTGTGGCAGTCAATTTTCATCTTTTGAAGAAAACCATTAATAACAGCATTCGTCCTGGGGTGGTATCAGAAAAGGGGCGGTCCCTGGTGGGGCATGTCCTGGTGAAATATTATATCCGATTTGCCGTCAGCAGTATCCTGATCTTTCTGCTGATATCAAACCATATTGTTCATCCGCTGGGGCTTCTGGCGGGGCTTTCGGTGGTGGTTGCAAGCGTGTTCCTGGTAACGCTGCTTGTGGTGACAAGACTATATTTTAAGGAGGCGGTATAAGGTGGAACATCCATATTTATTTCTGACATCTGTGTTCGGACTGTTTGGCTTGGAAGAATGGGCAGCGCACCATCCCCATGTGACCTATATGTGGTTTGCCATGATTATTCTGATCGTTTTCGGGTGGCTGGCCGGTAAAAGCGTATCTCTGGTACCAAAAACAGCCCAGAATGTGTTTGAGGTCGTGATTTCAGGCATGGAGGAATTTGTGGTCAGCATCACCGGAGAAGAGGGACGTAAATCCTATCCCTTGTTGATTTCAATTTTTTTGTTTGTCCTGGTGGGTAATCTCATGGGTCTTGTGCCGTCATTTTACCCCCCCACAGCCAGCGTGAATACCACCATGGCACTGGCGCTTATAGCTGTGGGCTGGAGCCATGTGGTGGGTGTCTGGCACCATGGATTCAAATACATCAAGCATTTTTTAGGGCCCGTACCCCTGATGATCCCCTTGTTTCTCCCTATTGAGCTTATTGCCCATACCGCCCGGGTGCTGTCTTTGACCTTTCGTCTTTTCGGAAACATGATGGGGCATGAACTGGTGGTGCTTATTCTGCTCATGCTGGGCGGCATGTTCCTGGCACCTCTTCCGGTTATGGCAATGGGGGTTTTTGTGGCCCTGGTCCAGGCATTTGTGTTTTTCCTTTTGTCCACCATGTATATTGCCGGTGCCATTGAAGAAGCACATTGATACGGTTTTTTTTACGGGAAATGGAAGAAGCCCGTTTTGTTGTAGTTATATTCATTTAACTTAAAGGTTAGAAGGAGTAAAAAATGGAATTTCTTGTTGGAAGTGTATGGGCAGCAGGCCTGGCTATCGGTATTGCTGCATTCGGTTGCGGTATTGGACAGGGTTTGGGTCTGAATGGCGCCATGAGCGGTATTTCCAGAAATCCGGAAGCTGCCGGTAAAATTCAGGTGAACATGCTCATCGGTCTGGCACTCATTGAATCACTGTGTATTTATGCACTGGTTGTATCATTGATTCTCATGTATGCCCATCCTGCCCTGGAGGCTGCTACTGCAGCGCTTGGCGCACAATAGGTCATACAAAGCTCTAAGTGAAATAGATGACAAAAAGGTGCAGGGCAGCATGCCCTGCACCTTTTTGTTTTATTTGTATAACCACAACTTTGTTTTATTTTGTAAGAAATTATGTCATAATGTTATAAAATTTTGACATGCATGTATGATCCATTCAAACACGGAAGGGAGGCGCCATGAACCATTCATCCATTGAGTTTGTGCCCATGCCGGAAGATGCTGGACAGCAGGTACGGCGATTTTTCCGCGTGCCGCCGGTTACAGGCGAATCCATTAGTGTTCAGATCGCATCAGTCTCCTATCCTGTTTCAGACATAAGCCTTGGAGGCGTCAGCATTCTTCTTAAAGACAATCAGGCCTTTCAGATTGGAGCAGACCTGCCCGGCTGCAAGCTGCATTTCAAAAAAATCGTGCTGTCTGATTTGACCGGACGTATCACGCATTGTTCTCCCTCTGCTCAGGACAGTGATCTGTGGCAGTTTGGTATCCAGTGGATCCATATGAAAGAATCCCAGAAAAAAGCGCTGGAACAGATCCTGATCCAGCTGAAAAAAAGTGCACTGGCATTGTCAAAGACCGCTTTGCCGGAAGAAACAGATGAGGAAAGATGAATCAGAAAAAAGATATCATGGGAAAAATCCTGGATGGAAACGATGAAGGATCTGAAGGTCAAACCCGTGAACTGGACTGCCTGATATACCGCAGAGAACCAGGGGATCCTGAAGAGGTACCGTTTTACGAACCCTCAGATGATTCCTGGAAAGTATCCAAAGATAACGTATCGGTGGAGGTGTGGGAAAGCAGAGCCAAGATACGGATGCGGGTTTCTCTGGAAAAGAACCGGCAGGTTTCCATGAAGCGGATAGCCAGTATTGCCGTGGATGCGATTCTCAAAGAGCTGAAAAAGGAGGATTAGGGTGATTATCGTCTGTCCCAAATGCAGCAGAAAGCACAACGTCAGTTTGGATGCGGTAAAGCCCCATATCGGTTCCGGCAAAAAACTTACCGCCACCTGTAAATCCTGCAGCCACAGATTCCCGGTTCATGTGGATACACTTTTTGCCCAGGCCGGGCAGCAGGAACACCCAAAAACATACAAGGCAAGAAAAATCTGTGTGACCCTCAGCAAGGGCGGGGTGGGTAAAACCACCACTGCTGTCAATCTGGGCAGCGGCCTGGCTTTGGCCGGGTATAAGGTGCTGCTGGTGGATACAGACACCCAGGGGCAGTCAGCGTATATGCTGGGAAGAAAGCCTGCAGCAGGGCTTACCGAATTGCTCACCCAGGAACTGACACCCAGAGAATGCATTCTGGAGGCACGCAAGAATCTGTGGCTTCTGGGGGGCGGAAAATCCCTGGCAGGGGTAAAGCGGATTATTGACCGAAAGAGTTTCGGGGCGGAATGGACCCTGTCAGAAGCCATGTCTGCTTTAGATCATGAATATGATTTTATCATAATGGACACCTCTCCGGGATGGGATCAGCTTATTGTCAATGTTTTGTTTTATGCCACCGAAGTTCTCGTGCCTGTTGCACTGGAGATCATGCCGTTGCACGGCTTATCAGAATTTTTAAAAAGCCTTGGTTCCATCCAGAAATACCGAAAAGAGATACAGCTAAAATACATTGTGCCCACCTTTCTGGACACCCGGATCAAAGGCCCCCAGAACCTGTATGCACAATTGAAAAAATTATATCCCGAGACCATTTGTACACCGATCCGTTACAATGAAAGTCTGTCAGAAGCCCCGTCTTTTGGCAAAACCATTTTTGAATTTGCACCGGGTTCCACTGCTTCTTCGGATTATAGAAAGCTGGTCAGAAAAGTAAGTTTAAATGAAAGCGCCCTTGTATAAAAGGCCCGGCCATGTCGTAACCTTTCTGGGTCCCATTGATCAGGGAATCGGTAATGGGACTTAGAGCGCGTATCATAGTGGTTGTCGTAGTTGCCAGCAGTATTATCAATCTGTTTTTGTGTTTTTATTTCATCGCCCAGATCAGAGAACTGGAACTCAAAAGACTCAGAAACAAAATAAACAAAACCACCCATATGATGAAACTGGTGAATGCCAGACCCCTTTACAATGTGGACAAGGAAACCCTGAAAATCAATATGGAGACGTTTTTTGACGATGAAAACATGAAACACATCTCCATCCATGAAGCAGATATCAACGTCAATATCCAGTTTGCCAGAGAATTTGACCCCAATGCTATGGATATCGAAAAAATTTTTTATATATCATATAAAGGACTGAACCTGGGCAAAATGCGGGTGGTGTATTCCACCAGCCTGATTGAGAAAAAACTGGCAAAATTCCGGTCCCAGATGCTGGTTTTTACCTTTGGTGTCATCCTGACCATGGTGGTGATACTGGGGTTTGTCATCAACCGGTTGATGGCACCCATAACCATGCTGGCTGCGGCTGCGTCCGACATTGCTGCGGGTAATCTTGAACGACAGATTCCAAAAGGCGGGACAGGTGAAGTGGGAACCCTTGCCAGAAATTTTGCTTCCATGCAGCATGCCGTCAAGGACAAAATAAATGCACTGGCCCATACCAACAAGCATCTGAAAAATCAGATTCAGCAAAAGGAAATTAATGAAAAAAAGATCCTTCACCAGAGCAGAATTATTTTTTCGGTAAACACATTTTTTCAAAAATCCATGATGGCTGAATCCCGTCAGGAAGTTGCAGAGCTCTTTATTCCCATTGCCCTGGCAGTCATTGACAGCAGATACTGTTTTGTGGGGGAAGTGGACAAAACAGATCCAGACCGTATGCATATTCTGGCAATTTCCCAGCAGGCCCTTGCTGACTGTGCCCTAGCAGATATGGAAAAAGAGATGCGGTTAAAGGGTACATGCATCACAGGTATCCGGGCCCGGATCATCAGGGAAAATACAGCGGTTATTGTCAATAATCCTCCCGTCCATCCGGATATCGGCCACATACCAGATGCCCATATTTCCCTTGAAAACTTTATGGGCGTACCCATGCGGGTGGGATCGGAAACCAACGGCGTGGTGGCGTTCAGCGGAAAAAAAGAGGGGTATGACGACGGGGACAAAGAAGCAGCCCAGATACTGACAATGGCATTGACAGAGGCATTGAACCTCAAACGCCAGGAAGAGGAAAAACTCAGGCTGGAAGAGATGATGATACAGTCAGAAAAAATGGTGTCTCTGGGCAGCCTGGCCGCAGGTATGGCCCATGAAATAAACAATCCTCTGGCCGGGATTCTGCAGAATACCCAGGTCATCCAGAACCGGTTGAAAAACAAGCTGCCTGCCAATCTGGCTGCAGCCAGGGAACTGGGCCTGGATCTGGACCGCATGACCGCATACATGGAAAAGCGCGACATCTTTAAAATGACTGATTCGGTGATCACGGCGGGCAGGCGGGCAGCAGCCATCGTTTCCAACATGCTCTCTTTTTCCAGAAAATCGGCGTCAGGCTATGTCCATGAAGATCTGGAAACGCTTTTGGACCAGACCATTGCGCTGGCAAAAAGTGATTATAACCTGAAAAAGAAATTTGATTTTAAAAAGATTCGCATAGAGCGGGATTACATGCCCGGCTTGCCCAAAGTTTCCTGCAGGGCCAGTGAAATACAGCAGGTATTTTTCAATATCCTGTCCAACGGTGTCCAGGCCATGATGTCAGATCCCATGAACCAGGAACCATGTTTTTTTTTGCGCCTGTTCATGCAGAATGACATGGTCAGTGTCCAGATTCAGGACAACGGCCCCGGCATGAACGCAGAGCAGAGAAAACGGATATTTGAGCCCTTTTTTACCACCAAAAACGTAGGGGAGGGCACAGGCCTGGGCCTTGCGGTTTCCTATTTCATCATTACAGAAAACCACAAGGGCCGGATTCAGGTGGAATCCAGTCCCGGCCAGGGCAGCTGTTTTACCATCAGCCTGCCGGTGTAGTGCCGGCAGGCTGATGGTTTTTTTCACAGGCGGTCATAGGGGCCCGCCTGTGGGGTTTTTGGCTGTTTTGTCCAGCCGGTCCGGGCCAAACAATCACAGGCTGGAGATCTCCTCGGCGCTGATGACCCTGATCTGTTTTTCTTCCAGGATTTCCAAAGCTTTTTTGTGGTCATCGAATCGAAATACCATGATGGCGTTTTTACACTGGGGGTTGGCAAAGGCATACATGTATTCCACATTGACGTTCTGCATCCACAAGGGATCCAGTACCTGGTTGAGACCGCCCGGTTCATCAGTGACTTCCACCGCCAGCACCTTGGTTCTTCCCACGGTAAACCCTTCTTTGCGTAAGGCCTCTTCCGCCTTGTCATTGTTGTTCACAATGAGTCTGAGTACCCCGAAATCCGTGGTGTCAGCCAGGGACAATGCCCGGATGTTCACGTCCGCATCCCGCAGGATCGCGGTGACTTCCGCCAGCCGGCCTTCTTTGTTTTCAATGAATATAGATATCTGTTCGGCAAGCATGTAAGGTCTCCCTTTTTATAGGTTTCGTTTATCGATCACCCGGACGGCCTTGCCCTGGCTTCGCTGGATGGCTTTGGGCTCCACCAGCATGACTCTGGCAGACACCCCCAATGTTTCCTTTATGTCGTGGGCGATCTGGTTTTCCATGGTCTGAAGGCTTTTGATGTCATCACTGAAAAGGTTTTCACTGATCTCCACTTTCACTGTCAGGGTGTCCAGGTTGTCTTTCCTGTCCACTTCCAGCTGGTAATGGGGAAGGATTTTCTTGGTCTCCATGAGCACGCTTTCGATCTGGGATGGAAACACATTGACCCCCCGGATGATGAGCATGTCATCTGTGCGGCCGGCCGGTTTGGTCATGCGGATATGGGTTCTGCCGCAGGCACAGGGGGTGGGGTTTAAAGATGAAATGTCCCTGGTGCGGTACCGTATGACAGGAAAGGCTTCCTTGGTAATGGAGGTGAATACCAGCTCGCCTTCTGCCCCATGGGGAAGCACCTTTCCTGTGTCAGGATCAATGATCTCCACAATAAAATGGTCTTCAAATACATGGAGCCCATTCTGTTCTTCCTTGCACTCAATGGACACGCCAGGGCCGATAATTTCACTGAGACCGTATATATCCACCGCCTTGAGGTGGAGTTTGGCTTCCAGTTCGGCCCGCATATTTTCAGTCCAGGGTTCGGCCCCGAAAATACCCGCGGTAAAGGACAGCTCCTTGAAATCCACACCCATTTCATCTGCCACCTCTGCCAGGTGGAGAATATAGGACGGGGTGCCGCACAAAATAGTGGGCTTGAAATCCTTCATAATGGTAATCTGGCGTTTGGTGTTTCCGCCGGATACCGGAATCACCGACGCCCCCAACCGTTCCGCCCCGTAATGGGCCCCAAGGCCACCTGTGAACAGCCCGTATCCAAAAGCATTGTGGATAATGTCCCCGGAACCGGCCCCGGCAGCTGCCAGGCTCCTGGCCATGAGATCAGACCAGGTTTCCACATCACGCCGGGTGTATCCCACCACCGTGGGTTTGCCGGTGGTGCCTGATGAGGCGTGGATTCTCACCACCTGTTCCATGGGGACGGCAAACATATCATAGGGATAGTTGTCCCGCAAATCCTGTTTCGTGGTAAAGGGAAGGTGCTTGAGATCGTCCATGGTCTGGATATCTCTGGGACTGATACCTGCAGCATCAAAGCTTTTTTTGTAAAACGGCACGGTTGCATACACCCGGTCAATGGTGGTCTGGAGCCGCCGCAACTGGATGGCTTCAAGGCCTTCCCTGGGCATGGTTTCAAAATCAATATCAAAAATGGGCATGGTCTTTCCTTTTTCAAAATACAGGCTGCTGCCCGGGCCGGGTTTTGGCCGGGTCAGTTGAGCCCGCCTGTGAACACGGGTTTGCGTTTTTCCAGAAAGGCGGATGTGCCTTCTTTGGCATCAGCACTGGCCATGGTCAGGCCGAATGCATCATTTTCAATCCTGCAACCAGTCTCAAGGTCTGCATTGGTACCGTTGTGAATGACTTCCTTGGCTGCCCGCAGTGCTACACGGCCTTTGGCGGCGATAGTGCCGGCGGTCTTCATGACAGCATCCATGAGATCTTCAGGGGCACACACCTGGTTGACCATCCCGAATTCAAACGCCTGGCTGGCGGTAATGTTTTTTCCGGTGAACACCATTTCTCTTGCCCGATTGCTGCCCACAATGCGGGCCAGACGCTGGGTGCCGCCAAAACCCGGGATCAGGCCCAGATTGATTTCCGGAAGCCCAAAAACAGCTTTTTCAGAGGCATAGATGAAATCACAGGCCAGGGCCGCCTCAGAACCGCCGCCCAGGGCGAATCCATTCACTGCGGCAATGGCAGGGATGGGCAGGTCTTCAATTTTTGAAAATACTTTCTGGCCTTTTCTGGAAAAATATTTTCCCTGGAGGGGGGTCATTTTGGTGAGCTCCACAATATCCGCACCTGCCACAAATGCTTTGTCCCCGGCGCCGGTGAGCACCAGAACCCGAATTTCAGGATCGGCCTGCACCTGGTCCAGGGCCTGATCAAGGTCATCAAACATGGCATTGTTCAAGGCATTCAATGCCTTGGGCCGGTTGAACTGTATCAGTGCAATGTTATTTTCCATTGTCAGGATAATGTTTTCAAAAGACATGGGTTTCTCCTTGCATTTTTTTGATTTTCTTTCATATATCACAATTGCCGCGGGTTTGTTGCATCAACATATTTTTGTACACCATCTGCAATGGCATTGCAGATATCTTCCTGGTAGGAGGGGGTCAGCAGCCGCTTACATTCTTGTTTATTGGAAACAAATGAGGTTTCAATGAGAATGGAGGGCATACGGGCACCCAGCAGCACATAAAACGGGGCCTGTTTAACGCCCAGATCCCTGATGCCGGTATATTTTTTTGTCATGCCCTGGATCATGGCCTGGTGCACATCATTGGCAAGGCGGGTGGATTCACCGATCTTGGCATGTTTCATCAAATCACTTAAAATGAATTCCAAATCGGAAATGTTTTTTCTGGAGGTGGCATTTTCTCTGGCAGCCACGGCAATGGCCTGTTCATCAGTGGCCAGGTTCAGAAGATAGGTTTCGATGCCCGCCAGGTTTTTATTGCGGGCTGCATTGGTGTGCAGGGAAATGAACAGATCGGCCCGCTGGGTATTGGCAATGGCGGTTCTTTCTTCTAAGGTCAGCTTTGCATCAGAGCTCCTGGTGAGGATCACAGTGCATTTGAGGCGGTCCCGCAGTTTGACAGCCAGGGTTTTGGCCATTTGCAGCACGATGTCTTTTTCCCACACCCCTTTGACATACCCCGGGGCCCCGGGGTCCGACCCCCCATGGCCCGGGTCAATGACGATTTTCTGCACCCCCAGGGCCAGCTGCCGGGCGATGTCTGATGATCTCAGGTTGTCTGTGGTCATGGGGCTGGTTGTGAGAACATCCTCTGTTTTGGCTGCTGCCTTTTGTGCCGTCAGATGCTCCCCGGTACCGTTACCCGTGCCCCAGACATCAATGACGATCCGGAACGGGTCTTTTAAGGAAAAAATTTTATAATTCTCAAAGGATTTGATGTCCACCACCACCCGGACGGTATGGGGAAGATACTGGCCTGCCCTTGCCTGTTTGAGCAGGTCATCATTGATCGGGGTATGTTCTGCCACCCCTTTTCCCAGCCTTGTCTGGGGGATATCCACGTAAAGCCGTTGAAACGGTATGTTCAGGTCAGGGTCTTTTTTGAGCAGATGGTGGGAATAGGTCCGGTCCCGGGTGGCGTTGATGACTATTCTGGTATACTCCGGGTTGGACCAGAACCGCAGGTCAGTGACATTGGCATCAGCACCGGGCATGTTCTGATCAGGGTGCTGGTCCCTGTCAGGGGCATCTGCCGCAGCATACCCATCCGCTTCCTGCAGGTGTGATTCACGGGTTGTGGTCTGCCGGTCAAAATCCGCATCCTGGTCTGTGTTTTTGCTACCTGCATCCGCAGTGCCCAAGGTTTCTTTTTTTGTTTCCGCTTTTTTGGACCGGATGTGCTTAGGAGGATGGGTCCGGGGATCCGGGCTTTCAGAAAGGGAGGTGAGCTGTGTTTTGGCCCGGACATTATAGGCGGATTCCGGGTATTTGTTTCTTATTCTTACCAGCAGATCAATGGCACGGGTTTTGTAGATCTCATCCTTGGAAAGGCTGAACAGCTGCAGGTAAAGTTCGGCTGCCTTGTACATGCCGGCCGGGGCCCAGGAACTTTCCGGATCTGTCTTATAGATTGCTTCATATCGGTGGATACAGCCTATCCATTCCGATACTTTCTGCCGTTTTACAGGGGAATTGCGCAGGGTTTTGAAACAGGCATCCGCAGCCAGGTATTTCTGCTTGGGAACCTGCGCCATGCCGGTTTCAATGAAATGCGTCCAGAACAATATCAGGCAGATACCTGCAGCTGTAATCCAGATGGACCGGCAAGATATGCTGTATGGCCGGCAAAAGAACATGGGTCAGATACCTGCCTTTTTTTTCATGTCATGGAGAAAATTCAGGGCTTCCAGGGGGGTCATATTGGAGATATCCGCCTGTTTGAGCATCTGTGACAGATCCTTTTCACCGGTGTTAAACAACTCCATCTGTCCGGGGGAGTGCCCGGGTTTTCTGCGTTTTCTGGATTGCGGTTTTCCCGGGACAATTTCCGGCACCTGGCCGCTTCCCTGTTTTTCAATGGCTGCCAGCACCTGTTTGGCTGCTGTGATGATCTGGTGGGGGACCCCTGCCAGACGGGCCACCTGGATGCCGTAGCTTTTGTTGGTGCCCCCCTGGACCAGCTGCCGCAGGAATACAATATTGTCGTTGAACTCCTTTACAGCAATGTGGAAATTGCGTATCCGGGGTTTGGTATCCTCCAGCCGGATAAGTTCATGGTAATGGGTGGCAAACAGGGTTTTCACCCCTTTACCGAAAAGATCGTGCAGAAAAAGGGCAACCGCCCAGGCAATGCTCATACCGTCATAGGTGGAGGTGCCTCTGCCGATTTCATCCAGGATGACCAGGGAATCGGGTGTGGCATTGTTCACGATATTGGCGGTTTCTTCCATTTCCACCATAAAGGTGGATTGGCCGGAACTTAAGTTGTCCAGTGCCCCCACCCGGGTGAAGATTCGGTCCACCAGGCACAAAGATGCTTTTTTTGCCGGCACAAAAGAACCCATCTGTGCCATGAGAACCGTGAGAGCCACCTGCCGGAGCACCGTGGATTTTCCGGCCATGTTGGGGCCGGTGATCAAAAGAATCTGGTTGCGGTCATTGTCCATGACAATGGAATTGGGCACATACCGCTCGCCGATGATCAGTTTTTCCACCACAGGGTGGCGGCCGTCTGTGATGGCTATGCAGCCCTGATCATTGATATCGGGCCGGGTGTATCCGTTTTCCGATGCCGCCCTGGCCAGGCCCTGGAGCACGTCCACCTTTGCGATGAAATCCGCCACTTTCAAGATGGCCACGGCATTGTCCACCACCTGGTTTCGCACGGTACAGAAGATTTCGTATTCCAGGGCACTGCGCTTGTCCTGGGCGTTTAAAATGGTGGATTCCACCTGTTTCATCTCATCGGTGATAAACCGTTCCGCATTCACCAGGGTCTGCTTGCGGATGTAATTGTCGGGCACCTGCCGGGCCTGGGTTTTGGAGACCTCGATAAAATAGCCGAACACCTTGTTGTACTTGATTTTCAGAGAAGACAGTCCGGTTTTTTGTTTTTCTTCTGCCTGGGCTTTGGCAATCCAGGATTTTCCATTCCGGGATATGGATACCAGTTCATCCAGCTCCTTGCTGTATCCGTCATTGATCAGGCCCCCTTCATTGAGAATATGGGGGACGTCTTCCCTGATGGCGGTTTTGATAAGATCTGCCAGGCTTTCCAGCCGGTCCAGAGTGAGACCCAGGTCATCCATCCGGCTGCCGTTGAGCTGCGGGTGATCCAGGCGGGTAAGATTGGAGAACAATTCCGGCAGCCGGGCTAAAGAATTTTTCAATGCCAGCAGGTCCCGGGCATTTCCCTGGCCCATGGAGATCTTGCTGCCCAGCCGCTCCAGATCATATACCGATTTGAGAACAGCTGCCAGGTTCCGGTGGATATGGGGGGCTTTTGTCAACTGTTCCACGGCCCCTAAGCGCTGTTCAATCTCATGCCGGTCCACCAGAGGATGCCGTATCCAGTCTTTTATCAGCCGGCTGCCCATGGCGGTGACGGTCTTGTCCAGCACTGCTACCAAGGATCCTTTTTTGTCCTGGGTCTGGAGATTGGCCAGCAGCTCCAGGTTCCGGCATGACCGGTCATCCAGCTTTAAAAAATGTGCCAGGTCATAGGGACAGATCTGAAAAATATGGGTGGTGTCCTGCATCTGGGTATCCTGGACATAGGCCATGACCGCACCGGCCGCACTGATGGCCGCCGGCATATGCCCTATGCCGAACCCGTTGAGGCTGACGGTATCAAATTTTTTTGTCAGCCGCTCCCTGGCATCTGCTTCCTGGAAGGCGGAAACTGGCAGATAGGTGATCTGGCGCCCGGCAAATGCTTCGCGCAGGGTTTTGAAAGCCGGGTCTTTTTTAAAGGTTTCCGGCAGCAGAATTTCTCGGGGGTCCTGTTTTAACGCCTCGTCAATGAGGGCTCCCGGTATATAGGCCCCCTGTTTTTTTATTTCACAGGCAGTGAAGGAACCGGTGGAGATATCCAGGCAGGCCAAGGCGGCCCGGTCTTTGACCATGGTCAGGGACAAAAGAAAATTGTTGGCGGTTTTATCCAGCAAAGATTCATTGAGAATCATGCCCGGGGTGATGACCCGGACCACTTCCCTTTTCACCAGTCCTTTGGCAGCGGATGCGTCTTCCACCTGGTCACAGATGGCCACCTTGCATCCGTTTTCAATAAGTTTTGCAATATAAGCGTCTGCAGCCCGGTAGGGCACCCCGCACATGGGAACCGGAGATGCATCGTTTTTGTTTCTGGATGTCAAAGCGATTTCAAGGATGGCAGCGGCTTTTTCTGCATCCTGAAGGAACATTTCATAAAAATCCCCCATCCGGTAAAACAGGATGGCATCCTTATACTGCTCCTTGATGGCCAGATACTGTGCCATCATGGGGGTTTGTCTGGTTTCACTCATGGATGGGTTATACTAACTGTCTATTCCTTGGGGAGGGTCTTGTCATGGTTTCTGGTGTCTGATCCGTCTTGTGCCAAAGGGCTGGTATCGTCTGCATCCGGCATCAGGGAATCTTTGGATTCAGAGCCTTTAATTCCGGGCATTTCTGCGTCGGATGGGCCGGGTGCTGCAGAATGTTTATCCCCATATTCATCTGATGGGCCAGCCGACGGGGGCTGTTTTTCAGATTTTTTTTCAGACAGTCCCTTTTTGATATACGGATCATGGATGAACACATCCAGCCTGGCCTGCAGGTCTCTGTTTCTGGAGGTCAGTTCCGTGATTTCTGCATCCTTTTTTTTGATCTCCCGGCCCAGTCCAAAGGCGGTTACCAGGCCCTTGAGGCCGGTAATCAACAGGCCCAGACCAAAGCAGATGCCCCAGAAGGCCCAGTTGGGCAGGGGCGGGGCGGTCCAGTGCCACTGGTTGAATCTTAAATCCAGGGCCAGGGACCAGGTGGTATTGAAATAATCAATATTCTGATAAATCAAAAGCCCGAGCAGTCCAAGTATGATCAGCATAAACAAAAATTTGATGGTCTTCATGCATCTTCTCCAAGTGCTTTTCCAAGGGTAAATATTTACGTTTGGGTGATCATAGAGCAATTTTGGTTTTTTTTCAAATTTTCTTTTGCCATTCAGCTTCTTACACCGTTATAATTAAACAAAAACCGGGTTGATCACATTGACTTTTTCACGCAGGGGGAAAAGGGACCAGTTCAAGGCCCCAAAAGGGATATGGGATGCCACCTCAATGCAGGACACATGAAGATGGGGCAAAAGAGGAGATTTTTTGGTCCGGGTGTCAAAGGTGCGGGCGATGATCCGGCCGGCAGAAACCCGGGTTCCTGGTGTGATGCCGTCACAGGGTGCCAGGTGGGAAAATATCTCCAGCACCCGGGTGGGGCCGCCGGCTGTATTCTCCGGGACCACCACCAGGGTGTGACCCAGAAAATCTTCACACATATTTACCACGGTTCCCGTGGACCAGGCAGGTACAACAGCACCCGGTTCCAGGCAGCGGATGGTTTTGTCAAAGGTCCTGAAAAAACAGATGTCAATGCCTTCATGGGCGGCATGGCGGGTTTTAAAATCCCCCCACCATTTGCTTTTACTGTCTATCAGCATGCCCGGATAAAACACCCACTCTATGCCGTTTTTCAGGTTGTTGGCTGATGCAATGGATGAAAGGTATTGTTTGAATCGGGTCATCACACCGCTTTGAGGATGATCTTGTGCCCCATAAGATTGATATCTTCTATGATACCGGATACCTGCTGCTGTTCACCTAAAAGTCCTTTAAGGACAAACCGGTTTTCCCCGGCCGGAGTGATGGCTGCCACATTTTCCATGATCAGTTTTTCTTTGCCGTTTTCTTTCAGATATACATTGGATTCACACATGATAGTCTCCATATAGTTGGTAGATTGTTTGGTTGTGTTATCACATGCCGCATATTCCGGGCATCTTGTCGTATATTTTTACCATCACCCCTCATAATCATATTTTTCATACCTCATACCGCTTATCCATTATATATACCATTGCTGTTCACGCAACTGCAAGGGGTTTACATGCCGGTGCGGTACCGGAATCATGGGTTGTTACAAATGCCCACAAAAGACCCCGTGCCGGAATAAATCCAAGGCAGAGAACGCCTGCCCGAAATTCTCGTTCCCAAAATGATGCGACAGTCAGAAGTAAGAAAAAAAGACCAATTCCGGCAAACACTGCCTGCATCCCCCAAAAAACGATATCCGCCACAGCATTCTCCTGATTACCCTGCTTCCACTCTGTTTCTGCCTTTTCCCTTTGCCCGGTAAAGGGCTTGATCCGCCCGGGCAATGAGATCATCTCTGTTGTTGATGTTTTTTTTGTATTCACTGATTCCGGCGCTGATGGTCAGGGCGGTGCCGGGAAATCGGCTGGCCAGAAGATTTCCCAGGTGGGCAATTTCCCTGCGGATTCTTTCGGCATAGACAAGGGCTTTGGACAGCCCTGTGTCGTTCAGAACAACAATGAATTCCTCACCCCCATACCGTCCCACATGGTCGAAAGGCCGGGATAATCTCTTCAGGGTCGTGGCTATGAGTTTTATAATATTGTCCCCGGCCTGGTGGCCGAATTCATCATTGAAGCGCTTGAAATAATCGATATCAATCATCACCAGAGAGAGGGCGGTTTTTTCTTCCACCGCTTTTCTGAACGCTTTTGCCAGCAGTTCATCTATTGCCACCCGGTTCAAAAGACCGGTGAGTCCATCCTTGAGGGAAGCGGCTTTTGCTTCTTTGTACATGCCGGCATTTTCCATGGCCATGCCCAGTTCATTGGCCACGATGGCAATGGCGGACAGTGTATCCGGCAGGATGGGTTTTTGGGATACGATGTTGTCCATGCCCAGGATGCCGATCACTTTGTTCTGGCTGCAGAAGGGTACGATCATTATTTCCGTGATATTCAATGCTTCCAAAGCCTTTTTCTCTCCGGTGGTCCGGCCGGTGATCAGGACCGGTTCCTTGTTCCTCATACAGGTGACAAACCCGCCGGCCGCCCGGTTGATGGGGATTTCAACAGCGCGCAGGTCCATGCCTGTGTCTGTTGCATCGAACCACTCATACACCCTGAGCCGCCGCAGGGTTTTGACCATCCGCATTATATACAACCGGTCGAACCGGAAGTCCTTATATACCGCTTCCAGGGTGGTGGTGATAATGGCCTTTGGATCCAGGCTGCGATGGGGCGTGGTAAGGCTGTGCCGCAGTCTGGATATCTCTTTGTCCGGCCGGCGCTGGTCATTTGTAAAGTAGTACTGGGTGTTGATACTGCCCAGCTTCAGATTGGCCCGGAACATGTTTTCCCTGAACTGGCCGGGAGAGGGGAAAACAAAATTGTAAAATTGGGAGACAGCCTGCATCTCTTTGTCCATACAGGTGATAAGCCGGGAAAAGTCAATACGGCCCGGATCGAGTATTTTTTCAACTTCCGGCTGGAGAACCGGGGGACGGATGACGTCGATTGACCCAAGCCCCTGGGCCCAAGACAGAAAATCGGCCAGGGATACAATGGCCACAAGACAGGCATCCTGTTGAGAAAGATTCTGGTGTTCAAATTGCTGGTGGTGGTATCCGACGGCCAGAGAGAGGGTATCGGGCAGCTGCCACAGGGTGCAGAAATATGCCCCGATCTCATCATGGCCCATGCCCATGATCGCTTTTTCTTCGGCAATCAGGGTGCCGGTATGTCTGGCCACACTGGCGATAAACCCGTCATAATCTACCCGACCGTAAAGGTCGAAAACAATTTTGCCCAGGTCATGCAGCAGGCCGCAGACATAGGCTTGGTCCGGATTCGGATATCTGCATTCTTCTGCAATTGTACGGCTTAAGATTGCCACACAAAGGCAGTGGCGCCAGAAGAAAAATCGGTCAAAGTGCTTTTTTTTTTCTGGTTTGATCATTTCTTCGAATACAGTGACCCCGAGGGATATTTTTTTTACCTCATCAAACCCAAGAAGGATGACCGCATCGGAAACACCGGTGATCCGGTGCCTGGGGCTGTACAGGGCTGAGTTGGCAATCCCCATAACTTTGGCGGCAATGCCCGGATCGGTCTCCACGATCCGGGACAGATCGGCAGCAGAAGCGTCTTCATCACTACAAATTTCAAGGAGTTTGGCCATGGCAGGAGAGACACTGGGGATCTCTTTGACACAAGGGGCCAACACCTGTTCAATATCAGATGCCAGAACTTGCTTGGGTTTGGTATCAGCCATTATCACCCCTTAACCATCGTCCTGTCGGGATAAAGAGATCTGCCAAAGAAAAGCAGGGTGCCGTCCCTTTTTAAAAAAGGAAAAAAAAGTTCACTTCTGACCCCGACGCTCGACGCTGTATTTAACAGTGTAAAGGAAATGATTTAAAATAGCAACGTAAGAAGCGTTTCAGGCTGAGATGTCACACAGATCCGTGTTCTGTCCGTCCTTCAATGACAACCATTTTTAGGGGGGTGATGCCGGTGAGATAACACAGATCTGCCGGGGATGCTATATCCCAGATCACAAAGTCAGCATCCTTGCCCGGTTCCAGGCTGCCTTTGCGGTCTGCCAGGCCCAACGCCTTAGCCCCTTGTATGGTGGCCCCGGCCAGGGCCTCTTCACAGGTAAGTCCGAACAGGAGGCAGGCCATGTTCAGCACCGGGATCATGCTGTGCACCGGGCTGGATCCGGGGTTGAGATCCGTTGCCACGGCCATGGGAATGCGCAGGCGCCGGAAAACGTCCACCGGCGGTACCTTTGTTTCCTTCAGATAGTAGAACGCACCCGGCAGCAGCACCGCCACAGTGCCGTGTTCAGCCATTTTTTCAGCACCGTCCGTGGACAGGTATTCCAGGTGATCACAGGACAGGGCCCCCATTTCCGCAGCCAGGGCCGTGCCGCTGGAGTCGGACAATTGTTCTGCGTGCAATTTGATGGCAAATCCCAGGTAAATGGCCTTTTCAAACACCTGCCGGGTCTGTTCCCGGGAAAAGGCGATGGTTTCACAGAACACATCCACAGCAGTGGCAATGCCCTGGTCCTTTACCTTGGACAGCATGACCTCAACGATTTTTTTGATGTACGCATCAGCCCGGTCGGAAAATTCCGGAGGAAGAGAATGGGCACCTAAAAAAGTGGCGGTGACATGCTGGGGACAGGTTTTATTCAGCCGGCCGGCCACGGCCAGCATCTTGAGTTCCGTGTCCAGATCCAGGCCGTAGCCGGATTTGATCTCCACCGTGGTGATGCCCTGGCTCAGCAAATGGGACATGCGCCTGGATGCCAGGTCAAACAGGTTATTTTCTGAGGAGGCCCGGGTGGCCTTGACCGTGGAAAAAATACCGCCCCCGGCCTTTGCAATGTCTGCATAGGATGCCCCTGCCAGGCGCATTTCAAATTCATTGGCCCGGGAACCTGCCCAGATCAGGTGGGTATGGCAGTCCACAAACCCGGGCAGAATCCATTGGCTCCGGCAGTCTGTCACCTTTTTGGTGCCAGGGGTTTCAGGCAGGGCATCCATGGGCCCGATCCAGGAAATTTTTTTTCCGGATACCGCAAGGGCCGCGTTTTCCACAATGCCGTAATTCCCTTTGGCCATGGTGGCCATTCGACAGTGGGTGAACACCTGGTCGACATTTTCGGGAAATGGATTGCTGCTGTCAGGGATAATGGTCATTGATATCTCCTTTGCCGGATTTCAAATGATAATCAGGATCTTATGTGCCATAAAACCTTGCCAAGAGCACCTGGCGGTGTCCTGTGGCCGGACCGTCAGATGACGTCATCTCGGGCTGGCCACAGGACACCGCCAGGTGCGGCCGAACTCTGAATTCTGACAGATGGGACAAGGGTAGCACAGCCCCGGATCAGATTTCTGTTCCGGGGCTGTGTCAAGGGCATTATACATTGCCGGAGTGTGCACCATACATATTGATCATGGGCAGTTTTACCCCTTTGTCGTTGGCCACATCAATGGCGGTTTCGTACCCGGCATCGGCATGGCGGATGATGCCGGTACCCGGATCATTGCGCAGCACCGTGGTGACCCGGTTTTCCGCCTCGTCCGTACCGTCGGCCACCGTGACCTGGCCCGCATGCAGGGCATAGCCGATGCCCACGCCCCCGCCGTCATGGAAAGACACCCAGGTGGCACCGGAAGCCACATTGGTCATGCAGTTGAGCAATGCCCAGTCTGCCACGGCATCGGATCCGTCCTTCATGGCTTCGGTCTCCCGGAAAGGCGATGCCACAGACCCGCAGTCCAGGTGGTCTCTGCCGATGACAATGGGTGCCTTTACCTTTCCTTCACGTACCAGGTCATTGAACAGTTTTCCCGCCTTTTCCCGCTCCCCGTATCCCAGCCAGCAGATCCTGGAGGGCAGGCCCATGTGTTCTATTTTTTCTTCTGCCATTTTCAGCCAGTTGATCATTTTGGTTTTTTTGGGAAACAGCTGGATAAGGGCCTCATCAGTCACCTTGATATCTTCCGGGTCCCCGGACAGGGCCGCCCAACGGAACGGGCCTTCGCCTCTGCAGAATAGTTCCCTGATATAGGCCGGCACAAACCCGGGATAGTCCATGGCATTGTCCACCCCCTTTTTCATGGCCTGGGCCCGCAGGTTGTTGCCGTAGTCAAAGGCAACGGCGCCTTTGTCCTTCATGGCAAGGATGGCGCGCACATGTTCGGCCATGGAGTTCAGCGCCATCTCCTTGTAGGTATCAGGATCGGATTTTCGCAGTTTCAGGGCATCTTCAAAGGAGATGCCTCTGGGAAAATACCCGTTGAGCTCATCATGGGCGCTGGTCTGGTCGGTGATCACATCCGGGATAAATTTTTTATCCATCATGGCCGGCAGGATATCCCCCACATTTGCGCACAACCCGATGGACAGGGGACGGCGTTGGTCCGCTGCCTGCCGTGCCATGGCAATGGCCTGGTCCAGGTCGCCGGCCGCAACATCCAGGTAGCGTTTTTCCAGCCGTTTGGCAATGCGGGAGGGATCAATTTCAATGCACAGGGCCACACCATTGGCCATGGTCACGGACAGGGGCTGGGCCCCGCCCATGCCGCCAAGGCCCGCAGTAACCACGATTTTGCCGGTAAGATCAGCGCCATAGTGTTTCTGGCCCAGGGCGGCAAAGGTTTCGTAGGTGCCCTGTAAAATGCCCTGGGTGCCGATATAGATCCAGGATCCGGCAGTCATCTGGCCGTACATGATCAGGCCTTTTTTATCCAGTTCATGGAAATAGTCCCAGTTTGCCCAGTGGGGCACGATGTTGGCGTTGGCAATGAGTACCCGGGGAGCAGATGTGTGGGTTTTGAGCACGCCCACTGGCTTGCCCGACTGCACCAGCAGGGTTTCGTCGTTTTCCAGGTCCAGCAGGGTTCTGACAATGGCATCAAAGCAGTCCCAGTTTCTGGCAGCCTTGCCCAGGCCCCCGTAGACAATGAGTGCATCCGGATTCTCCCCGTTGTCCGGATCCAGGTTGTTGCACAGCATGCGCAATGCTGCTTCCTGGTACCAGCCTTTGCAGTGGAGCTGACTGCCCTTGGGGGCCTTCACCGGCCTGGCCTTGCCGCAGCCGATTTGCAGGTCTTTTAACAGTTTTTCCCTGGGATCCATTTTTTCCCTCCTGGAGGTGTTGACTTTTATGTGTGGATTGGCTACTACTTGTCTATACAAGTATAGATATCATGTCAAGGGTTTTTTATGCGCGTTTCAGAGCATCGCATGCCACCATCATGCCAGATATATTGTACAAGCCCCCTGTGGGTGCCTTGTGACCGGACCGTCAGATCAAAAATCTCGGGCCGGGCGCAAGGCACTCACAGGGGACGGGCTTCAAGGGATTTTGCACAGGCCCGGTTCTCTTCAGGAAATAATGATAAGGAATAAAACGAATTGTGGAAACTTTTACACGCCCCGGGGCTTTGTATGAACAGATCAAACAGCAGATCATAAGAGAGATTGACGCAGGCCGCCTGAAACCCGATGACAAGGTGCCATCGGAAACCCGCCTGGCAAAAGAATTCAGGGCCTCCCGCATGACCGCCAACCGGGCATTAAAGGAGTTGGCCGAAGACGGCCGCATCATTCGGATCCAGGGGGTGGGCACCTTTGTGGCCCGGCCCAAGCCGGATGCGGCCCTGCTGGAGATAAAGAGCATTGCCAGAGAAATCGCTGACTGGGGCGGGATTCATTCCTGTGAGGTCCTGGTGCTGGCAAAAGAAAAACTTTCTTTGAACATCGGGGCAAAAATGGGCCTGACCCCGGGCAGGGAGGTGTTTCATTCCATCCTGCTCCATAAGGATTCAGGTGCAGTGATTCAGTATTCAGAGCGTTACGTCAATCCTGGCGTGGCTCCGCACTATCTGGAACAAGATTATACACAGATCACCCCTAGTGATTACCTGCTTGGAGTTGCCCCGGTCCAGGAAGCGGAACATGTGATCGAGGCGGTGCGCTGTCCTTCCCATGTGCAGAAATATCTGAAGACAGCACCTGGAGAACCCTGTCTGTGCCTGACCCGGCGTACCTGGTCCTTTGATCAGGTGGCCACCTTCAGCACCATGATCTCACCGGGATCACGGTATAAACTCAAAGGAAAATTCAACAGAGGATAAACCAGTGAAAAAGACCATTAGCCTTAACGGAGAGCAGTTCCAGCTGGAGGAGTTGGTGGATGTTGCCAGAAACGGCACCAGCATCGCCATTGCCGGTGCATCCAAAGCAAAGATTAACAAGTCCCGCGCCCTGGTGGACAAATGGGTGAAGGACGGGGTACGCATTTACGGGGTGACCACCGGTTTCGGTGCCCTGTCTGATGTCACCATTTCTTTGGAAAATACCCGGCGGCTGCAGAAAAAAATATTATTTTCCCATGCAGCCGGCATGGGACGGCATATGGAAGAGGATGTGGTCCGGGCCATGATGGCCCTGCGGGTCAATGATTTTTGTCGGGGCAACTCCGGGCTGCACCTGCAAACCATCCAGATGCTGGCGGACATGCTCAACAGCGGCATTGTGCCCATGGTGCCGGAAAAAGGTTCGGTGGGGGCCAGCGGGGACCTGGTGCCCATGGCCCACCTGGCCCTGGTGATGATCGGCGAAGGAGAAGCCTTTGTGGACGGCATCCGCATGTCCGGTGCAAAAGCTTTGGCATCCCGGACCCTGGAACCTCTGGAACTGGCGGCCGGAGAAGGCCTGGCCCTGATCAACGGCACCCAGTTCATGATTGCCCTGGGGTGCCTGGCACTGCATGATGCCCTGAACCTGTGCAAGCATGCGGATATTGCCGCATCCATGAGCCTGGAAACCCTCATGGGCACCAGAACCGCCTTTGATCCCAGGATCCACCAGGTACGGCCCCACCAGGGCCAGATCATGGCGGCCCGGAACATGCTGAAAATTACGGAAAATTCAGAAATCATCTCTTCCCACGAGGACTGCTCAAGGGTCCAGGATGCCTATACCCTGCGGTGTTCTCCCCAGGTTCATGGGGCCTCCTGGGATGCCTTTGCCTATGTGGACAAGGTGATCCGGGTGGAGATGAACGCCTCCACGGAGAACCCCTTGATCTTTCCCGAGTCGGAAGAGTTTTTATCCGGTGGCAATTTCCACGGACAGCCTCTGGCCCTGGCCTGTGATTTTTTAGGCATTGCCATAGCCGAGCTGGCCAATATCTCCGAGCGGCGCATCGAACGCCTGGTGAATCCTTACCTGTCTGGTTTGCCGGCATTTCTGGTGGAGGACGGGGGGCTCAATTCCGGGTATATGATCGCCCAGTATGCAGCAGCTGCTCTGGTTTCTGAAAACAAGGTGCTGGCCCATCCTGCATCCGTGGATTCCATCCCGACCTCTGCCAATAAGGAAGACCATGTATCCATGGGGGCCATTGCCGCCAGAAAATGCCGGGATATCGTGGAAAACGCAGAGGAAGTCATTGCCATTGAGCTGCTGTGCGGGGCCCAGGCCATTGATCTGTTCACCAATATCAAGGCAGGAGACGGCACCCTGGCAGCCTATAATACCATCCGGCAGCAGGTGGATTACATGAAAGAAGACCGGCTGCTGTCCACAGACATTGCAACAATCAAACAGATGCTCAAAGACGGGGCCATTGTCCGGGCCGTGGAAGCGGCAGTGGGCAAACTGTACTAACGCGGGAAGCCCTCAACCCAAATGCCGCTCCTGATTTTCTTATTTTTTTAACAGAAACTGAGGAGTAAGGCGCCTAAAGCCGCACCAGCTTCAGGTTGCCCCACAGCCCGATCTGTGTGCCCATAATGATCACCAGCCCCTGGATCCCGGGGATCTGTCTGCCTTTTTCCAGGGTGCCGGGGATATCATCACCGGTCTTGACCTGGTTGGCCAGGCCGGTGGCTGCCGCATCCGCCAGCATGCAGGATTGGGCCATGACCATGACCGCATCTGCTTTGCCAAAGCTTGTGGAATGCCCGAATGTGCCTGATGAGGTGCACACCCCGAAGGCGGCGTCCTGTTTTGGCACCTGTATGCCCGTGGTCATACTCAAAGGAGAGGTGCCGGCAAAAATGGTCAGCACGGTGTCGGTGCCGGAGCAGACAAAAATATCGCCCCCGTTTTCCACGATGACCTCTGACGAAAAGGACAACAGGTGCTGCCCCGTATATTCGGCCACCGCCCCTGCCACCGCAGCCATGGGGCCCACATGGGCTGCATCGGCTGCCTGCGCCATATCCCGGATGATCAGAGGCGCTTTGTCTGGGACTTTCATTGGCACCAGGGAGTTGGCAAAGGCGGGATACGCCCGGATATGGTTTTCTATCAATCCCCGGCACCGGCGCACCGCCTGTATAGCCTGTCCGGACAGATCCATATCCGCCTGGATGTGCAGATTGGTTTCCTGTACCGTGATTTCAAAGGATGTCAGCCCTTTTTTTCTTTGCTGCTGCCGGTAAATGCGGCGGTCTTCAAACATGGTCCACCGGTTTGGGACGTAGACGGGCAGGGGCCTGGCGGATAAAATAGGAATCAGTCATGCCGGAGATGAAATCACGCACCATCTGGGGGGGCGAATGGGTCTGGCAATAGGTATCGGACATGTCCGCCAGAAACCGGGTAAAGATGACAGAAGCCCTGTTTTCTTTTTCCAGATCATTCAGGTACCGGCAAAACAAATGTTCATATATGGTGCCGATGGATCCCAGGTGTTGTTTGATGGCCGGGTTTTTGTAAATACGGCTGTAATTGAAATTTTTGAGTGCCTGCAGGGCCTGGCCGGTTTCTTGAGAAAATCCCACAAAAGGCTGGTCCAGGCTGGTGGCGATCAGATCGGTCACCAGGGTGAACACAATGGTGCCGTTGGTGCTGCCCAGGGTGGTGCGGCACAGATCCGGGATCTGGTCTCTTTTTACCAGTCCCAGGCGGATGCCGTCCTCCAGGTCCCGGCCGATGTAGCTGATGGTGTCGGCCATGCGCACCACGCATCCCTCCAGGGTCATGGGAGAGAAACTGGTCTTTTCTGTTGCATGAAATGTTTCGGTCATGCGGTCCAGATCGGCAAAGGTTCTCTGTCCATGGGGTGCCAGTTGCTGGATATGGGTTTCACCGTCATGGCACAAAATGGTATCCAGGGTCTGGAGACTCAGGTTCCACCCGCTGCCCTTGCGTTCAATTTTATCCAGAAACTGGAGGCTCTGGACATTGTGGTGAAAATATCCGGCCCCGCCGGCATGGGTCAATCTGGATAAAAACCGCTCACCGTCATGGCCGAACGGGGGATGGCCGATGTCATGGCCTAAGCTGGCTGCCTCAATCAGGTCCTGGTTGAGCCCAAGGTACCGGCCGATGGTTCTGGCCACCCGGGACAACAGCTGCACATGCAGGACCCGGTGGGTGAGATGATCATTTTGGATCAGGGAAAATACCTGGGTTTTGTCAATGTATCGGGTAAAGGCCAGGGAGTTGAGTATCCGGTCTGCATCCTGGCTGAAGGACTGGCGGTATTCATTGTGTGCCAGTTTTTCCGGATACCGCCGGACGGCGGACCGGGAAAGGCAGGCCAGGGATCCAAGCGTTTCCTGTTCCCTGTTGTTCAGGCGCTGCTGCAGATCCCTGGCTTTTTTCAGGCGGTCTTCCACGGTGCAATCCCTGTCATCTGAATTCAGACGGTTAACAGGGGCCGACATCATTCGGATGAATGGGATTTATTCACATGTCCTGCCCCTGACACACCATCTAAAGCTGTTTGACGATGTTGTCCACCACATTGCTAAAGGCCTTGGTAAACGGGGTTTCCTTGTCCTGGAACATGATGGGAACCCCCTGGTCCCCGGAAACCACCACACCGGTGTCAAAGGGGATGGAACCCAGAAAGGTAAGTCCCTGTTCTTTGGCGGTTTTTTCGCCGCCCCCGTGCATGAACAGGTCAATGGCTTCATTGCAGTGGGGACAGGTGAACCCGGACATGTTTTCCACAATCCCCAGGGTTTTGAGCTTCACGGTTTTGCAGAATGATATGGATTTTCTGATGTCTGCCAGGGCCACTTCCTGGGGGGTGGTCACAATCACGCCCAAAGCTTCGGGAATGGTCTGGACCACGGTGAGGGGTTCGTCTCCTGTGCCGGGGGGCGCGTCAATGATCAGAAAATCCAGGTCTCCCCAGTCCACCATGCCCACAAACTGCTGGATCATGCCGGCCTTGGCAGGTCCCCGCCAGATGATGGCCTGGTCCTTGTCCTGCATCAGGGCCTGGACAGATACCACCTTGAGGTTGTCATTGATCTGTTTGGGAATAAGGCGCTGCTGGTCAGGGGTGATATCCAGCAGCTCTGTGAGCCCCAGCATTTGGGCGATGGACGGTCCATGCACATCCACATCCATAAGCCCTGTCTTGTATCCCTTTTTTGACAGCACCGCTGCCAGGTTGGCGGATACGCTGCTTTTGCCCACACCACCCTTGCCTGAGAGTACGAAAATTTTATGTTTGATTCTGGCCAGAGACTTCTTGATCATGGCCTGCTGTTCCTGCTGCTTTCTGGCCATATCCCCGTCCTGGGAAGGACATCCCTGGGGTTTTTTTGCCTTGTCAACGCTGTCGTGAATCATTGTATTGTATGTCTCCTTTTGAGAGGTCCATGGTTGCAGTCTTAATTGCTATGGTTGAACCACAACTAATAATTGTCATGATCCGGTTGGTGTCAACTGGAAAACCGATTCTTTGACCGGTATGTTGGGCCAGAACCGGGTGATGCGTACCTGGGCTTTCTGCAGGCTGCCGCTGGTAATAGTCATATGCACAGGGACCATGCTTCTTTCAATCCTGTCAAAAGCATGGTAACGGATTTCCCAGCGGGCGGTATCCTCTCTGTCCAGCAGCCGCAGTTTTTTTATGGTATCATCTGCATGCAGAACCAGTTCCTGGGAAAGGGAGCTGAACCTCTTCCCCAGCCTGATCCGAAAAGGGTCATCCGGCAGAAACCAGGCATCATCAAAACTCTGGACAGGGATCTGCCCCAAAAGCAGGGAGATTAAATCTGACAGCCTTACCGGCACCTGGGTGTAGGGTTCCAGATCCGGGTTTTCAGATGCCGGAGAATAGGGCTTGTGCCGGCCTGTATGGGAAATAAAAGTAACCCGGCTGCCGTCTGACACAATTGTCTCCACAGGATGACCGGAAGCGGTGAAGGTCATGCGTACCCGGTCCGGGGCCTGGGCAGCCCAGGCGATCTGGAACGTCTGTATACTGTTTTCTGATTCCAGGCGTACCCTGCCGGTTCCTTTGCTTGTGCGGATGTCCTGATTCATGTTCCGGAGGGCTGCTGCAGACTGCCATGCTGTCTTGTCCAGACCGGGGTCGGTTTCGGGCCGTTGTGTGGCGCAGCCGATCAGGCAGACAACAGCGCAGACCAGGGCTGTAAAAAAATGGGTATGGACAGGTTTCATTGCGCGGGCTGCTTTTCTTTCCGGGTGTCAGGGAAGGGCAGCTGCAGTTCAAGGTCCTTGATTTTTGCTTCCAGTTCCAGCACCAGGTCTGCATCTTCCTCTTTTGCATTGACAAGGGCCTTGTGATACACAGCCAAGGCTTTGGATAACCGGCCGGTTTTGACATAGGCATCTGCCAGATGGGTGGCAATAATGGATTCATATTCTGTGAGGGTTGCAGCCTTTTCCAGATAAAAGACCGCTTTTTCATATTCTTGTTTTTTATAATAGACCCATCCCATGCTGTCTGTGATATAGACGTCATCCGGTTTGATTTTCAGGGCTTTTTTTATCAAAGCCTCAGCCTGGTCCAGGTGAATTCCCAGGTCAGCATAGGTGTAGCCCAGATAGTTAAGGGCAGAGGCATCATCCGGATCAATACGGATAATTTCCTTCATGGTGGCAATACACGCTTTTTTTTGTCCTGCCTTGTCCTGAATCGCTCCCAGCCGGAACAGCAGCGATGTGTTTTCAGGTGCATCTGCCAGACCTTTGGCAAGCAGATCCATGGCTTTTTCCAGATGGCCCTCCTGTTCATAAAATGCAGAAAGATAGGATATGATATCAATATCTTTGGGATCTTTTTTGTGGTGGTCCTCAAGAAATGCCACAGCTTTTTTTCCCTGACCCATTTTCCGGTATAAAAATCCAATGGTCAAAAGGGTTTTCTTATACTGGGGGTGGGCAGACGATACTTTGAGATAATGCTGGATGGCTGATTTTGGATTGTCTGCTGATTCATGGACCATCCCCAAAAAAAAATTGAGGTTGTCATTGTCCGGATCTGCCTTGAGCAGTTCGGAAAAAACGATCACTGCATCATCATACCGTTTTTGTGAGATATAGGTGTCCACCGCCACCATAACCATCCGGGAGCTGGTTGATGCATGTTTCCCCAGTTCATCAAACAGGTATCCGGCTTTGTCTTTTTGTCCTGTTTTGTGGTAGATCAGGGCTGTTTCCAGTAATGCACGGTCATTTTCCGGTTCTATTTCCAGTATTTCTTCATAGATTCCCAGTATTTTTTCATGGCTGATATCATCAGCCTGGCGGCGCAGAATTTCAATGAGTTTGAACCTGGGCTCAACAAGGTCCGGTTCCAGGCTAATGGTTTTTAAAAATGCCTGTTCTGCCGCTGTATAATTGCCGGAAAGAAGATAGGCTTCTCCCAGATAAAAATGGGCCACATAATATTGGGGCAGGTGGGTAGCCATCCGGGAAAACAATTCCAGGGCCCGGGAAAACTGCTGGTTTTCCATGAAGATTTTTCCCAGGCGCAGATAGGTTTCCTTGTTTTCCGGGTCCAGGTCCAGAATTTGTCCCAACAAAGAAAGCATCTGGTCCTGGCTGCCGGTGTCTTTTTTCAGGCGCACCAGCATGAGCAGATTATCCACGTCATCTGGATCTTTTTCTGCCAATGCCTCTGCCAGTGCCAGCGCTTTTTCTTCCTGTCCCATTTCAAGATGCAGCCGGATAAGATCCCGTCTTAAAAACGCGGATTCCGGATCTTCTGCAATGGCCTTTTCAAGGGATTTGACCGCGGGTTCTACCTGGTCCTGCTGGTGCAGTACCAGAGATTCCAGATAATAATATCTTGCAGACAAAGATGGTGTGGGTACTGATGTGTCATGGGGTAAAAAATCTGCCGAAGTCTGGACCACGGGTGCTGCAGGCTGGATCTGGCTGCACCCGGAAAGGCAGAGAACCGCTGCCGGTATGCATATCTGGACAATAAATTTTTTCATGGTTTCTATTACACTGTATATTGGCATTTTATTGGCTGTGGTCATACATGTCGAAATCCGGCATGTCTTTTTTAAAAAAGGCTTTCATTTTTTTGAGGATATTATTTTCAATCTGCCGTACCCGTTCTCTGGAGATATTGTATTCTTCACCGATCTCCTGGAGGGTCTGGGGAGAGTCTGAAAAAATCCGCCGTTCAAAAATCTCCAGCTCTCTGTCATTGAGGGTGGTTTTAAAGTTAGTCACTTTGGTGTGTAAAATGTCCTCTATCTCTTTTTTCGCCATCTGATCTTCAGAGGAATCCGATTCTGTATTGATAAATTCGATGCGTTCAGTGTTGGAATCGTTTTTTAAAGGCTCATCTAAGGACAGATCCCAATTGGCCAGGCGCTGGTCCATATCCATCACCTCTTTTTCAGATACCCCCAGCCGTTCAGACAAAAGTTTGGGTTTGGGATCAAATCCCTGTTCAATAAGCAGCTGTTTTTCTTTTTTCAAGCGGAAAAATAGTTTGCGCTGGCCCTGGGTGGTGCCGATTTTGACCATGCGCCAGTTGTCCATGATGAATTTGAGAATATAGGCTTTAATCCAGAATGAGGCATAATAGGAAAATTTTACATTTTTATAGGGGTTGAATTTCTTGACCGCCTGTACAAGGCCGATATTGCCTTCCTGGATCAGGTCCAGCAGGTTCTGCATCCAGATCCGCTGGAATTCAAGGGCGATCTTCACCACCAGCCGCAGATTGGAGGTGGTCATGATGTAAGCGGCCTCCTGATCCCCTTCCTCCTGAATCCTTTTGCCCAGTTCAATTTCATCTTCCCGGTTCAGCAGTTTATACCGGTTGATTTCATTCAGGTAGCTCTGGATGGGATCTGATTTGACCAGGGCTTTTGAATTGGATGCCCTTACCTTTGGCACCGGAAGAAGAAAATCTTTTTTGGATAACCGTTTTTTATCTGTTTCAGAATGATTCTGATCTGTTTTGTTTTTCATTCAATGAACCTTCAGCAATGCAAATGATAGATATATAAAAAATTGAGTATACCATTATCATGGTTTGTATTAAAGCAATAAATTTTGCAAACCACCGAAGCCCTGGTATTTTTTACTGGACTTTTTTTAATGTATCTGTTAAAAAATCCACCTGTTGCGCCTGTAGCTCAGCTGGATAGAGCAACGGACTTCTAATCCGTAGGCCACAGGTTCGAATCCTGTCAGGCGCGCCACTCTTTAATGTTTCGGTTTGTGACTACTCCCACCACTAAGCTGCCGCTATAGTGGGGGCTTCTTGAGCTGAAAGGCCCTGACCCTGTAGCCCCAGGGTCAAAATATTGATAGCGGCAT
>JAABSO010000030.1 GCA_011390335.1 Desulfotignum sp.
TAATCTCAAAACGGTTTCAAGTCGACTCACCAGAAAAAAGTATCTGGATCATTTATCCAGGTTTTACTGGAAACCGGTTCTCTGGACCCGGGCATATTGCTTATTGTCCTCTGGGGGTGCTCCGGTAGATGTGATCAAACAGTACATCCAGAACCAGGGACAATAAGCAATGCCGCCTATCCATCCCCCACCAAGCCTACGGCTATGGAAGGGGAATTCCGTCGGAAGAGGTTAAAGCTGTCTTTTTTTATCTGTATGACATAAGGAGGCATGGCAGCAGCATGGGTGAAAAAACAGGCGATCTGGTGGTGCTGGCGGGAAAGACCGCCTATGAACATATACAAAAGAACGGACTGTCCCCGGATGACATCCGCCTGGTGCTCGGGGCATCAGGCGCTGCCAAATGGCTGGTGCTCCACGGCCTGGACAGCGCCATATTCTCCCACTGGTTCAAACACCGCAAAGATCCGCTGCTGGTTCTGGGCACCTCCATCGGCGCCTGGAAACTTGCAGCAGCAGCCCAAAAAAATCCGGCCCTGGCCTTTGATGCCTTAAAAGATGCCTATATTCATCAGTATTACCAGGGCCGGGTGACCCCTGCCCAGGTCACCCGTGAGTCGGTGCGCATCATGCAGGCGTTTCTTGACCAGACCCGGGTGGATGATATCCTGTGCCATCCGTTTATCCGCATCGCTTTCGGGGCGGTCCGGTGCCGGTATCTGCTGGCTTCCAGGCACCGGCCGGTCCAGTTGCTGGGCATTTTTGCAGGGGCCGGCGTGAACCGGGTGTCCCGAAATCTGCAGAAGATCTATCTGGAACGGTTTGTGTTTCACCACCCGGAATTTGACACCCGGGCCGTGGATTTCTCTGATTTTCCCACCCGGTTTGTGCCGTTGGGAAAGCAAAATTTGCAGCCCGCCCTGACTGCATCCGGTGCGATTCCCTATGTCATGGAAGGGGTGGCTGATATTCCCGGCGCACCCACAGGCATGTACAGAGACGGCGGCATCCTGGATTATCACCCCGCCTTTGCATTGTCTTTCGGCCAAAAAGGGTTCATTCTCTATCCCCATTTTTATCCGTATCTCATTCCGGGATGGTTTGATAAAAAAGATGTCAACCGCCGCATCAAAGGATCAGCTGCCGACCGGATCATCCTTGTGTCACCGTCAAAAAAATTTGTGTCACGTCTTCCCTTTGGCCGGATTCCGGACAGAAAAGATTTTACCCGTCTCATGGGACAGGATGGGGTGCGGATAAACGCCTGGGAAAAAGCGGCTGACATGGGCCGGGTTCTGGGGGATGCATTTCTTGAGGCCACACGAACCGGCCGTATTCAGGATCTGGTCTGCCCCCTGCCGTAAGTGGCTCAGGCACCAGATAGTGCCGTCATTACAGCCTGGCAGGCGATGTCAGCACCGCCGGCCCGGGCAGCGACATAGGCCGACGCGTTTTGCCGGCGGATCTGCCTGTCACCCGGGTGTACCAGGTGGTGCACCATGGCATCAGCAATCGCTTGCCAGCCGGTTTTTCTTTCCACAAGACCGGTTTCAAACACCGCTTTTCCCACCCAGAAAAAATCATCCCAGAAAGGCCCGGTTACCACAGGTGTCCCCTGGAGAAGCGGTTCCATGAAATTCTGGCCTCCCAGGGGAGCGAGACTGCCCCCCATGAACACCACATCAGCATGGCCAAACGCGCTGCGCATCTCTCCGAACCTGTCCCAGAGGATGATGCCGGGGCACAAAAGAGGGGCTGTTATCCGGGAGCGCAGGTAAAACCTCTGACCGGTTCTGTTGAGCAGGCGCTTCCAGGCGGAGAGCCGGTGCATGTGCCTGGGAAAAATGGCCACCACCTGATCGGGAAATCTGTCTAGAATGCGATGGACCATCTGAAGAACCTGCTTTTCCTCCTGGCGGCGGATGGAGGCAAAAATGGACACCGGCAGAGGGCAGGGGAACAGGTCTGTCAGGGAAGATCCCGTTTTTTTCGAAGGCAGGGGACCGATGGATTCAAATTTGATGTTGGGCATGGTGGACACTGCTGCGCCGGCAAACACCCTGCGGAATCTGTCAGCATCCGGATCGGAAACAGCCAGGATTTGGTGGGGGGGGACCCGTGACCACAATGGTTTTGTCCATTGGTAGCCACGGCTGCTTTTTTTGGACATGCGGCCGTTGACCACCAGAATGTGTGAGCGGTTTTGCCGCAAATAATACAAAAGGGCCGGCCACAGTTCGGTTTCCAGCAGCACCATGGCCTTAGGGTTCACCTGTTTTACCGCTGCCTGTGCCACTTTTGGCATATCAAAGGGAAACCATGCCAGAGAGACTGATACATGGGGATGGAAAAAGGCGCGGGCCTGTTCAGTTTTCAGGATCTGCATGCCCTGGTCCGTGGTGGTGGTGACCAGCACCGTAACAGGAAAACCCGGTGTAAGATGCCGGATCAGTTTGCCCGCCAGCAAAGCTTCCCCTGCCGAGGCTGCCTGAATCCAGAGATCCGCCGGTGCCAGGCGGGATGCACAGATCCGCATGGCAAAGGAATCAGCCAGTCTCGGGCTTTTTCGTAAAAAAGGCAGGGCCGCGGCCCAGAGAATATTGTAAAATGCCAGAAAATTGGATATAAAGGCGGTCTTTGTCATGGGAACATATGCTCTCATGTTTTTAAATGATTGACAATAGGTCTGGAACCAAAGATAAAGGTTTATGGAGAAAAGACATCCCAGTCTGTCCAGGTCCCGGCGCAAAAAGATATTTGATCTGGTATTTAAATACCGGATGCGGCTGGTCACAGCAGCCCTGTGCATGGTTGTGGTGGCGGCCGCCAACGGGTCCATGGCATTTCTGGTCAAACCGGTAATAGATGATATTTTTGTGGCCCGGAACCGGGAAATGCTGATTCTGATTCCGGGACTGGCTGTGCTGGTGTTTCTGCTCAAGGGCATGGGCACATTCGGATCGGAGTATCTTATGAACTATATCGGAGAGCGCATCATCCGGTTTTTCAGAGATTCTTTGTACGAACGGATCACAGACCTGCCCCTGAACTTTATGCACAAAGAAAAAACAGGGGCGCTCATGTCCAGGATCACCAATGATGTGAACATTGTCAAAGGCATGGTATCCACGGCGGTGATCAATATATTCCGGGATTTTTTTTCCATTATCGCCTTTTTGTTCGTGATCTTCTACCGGGACTGGCAGCTGGCCTGCGGTGCCTTTGTTGTCCTGCCCCTGGCATTTTATCCCATCCTGGTGTTCGGCCGAAGGGTGCGCAGATATTCCACCGGGACCCAGGAAACCATGGCGGAACTCAATTCATTCCTCCATGAAACATTTACCGGCAGCAAGATCATCAAGATTTTCAATCTCCAGACCTTTGAAAAACAGCGGTTCAGGCAAAAAACCGGCCGCCTGTTCCAACTGGAGATGAAAAAAGTGATGGTCAAGGCCCTGTCCTCCCCGGTCATGGAGTTTTTGGGGGGCCTGGGCATTGCCTTTATCATCTGGTTCGGGGGATTGCGGGTCATTAACGGCACCTCAACGCCGGGTATCTTTTTTTCCTTTTTAACCGCGGTCATGATGCTGTATGACCCGGTGAAAAGAATATCCAAACTCAACAACATTATCCAGGAAGGGACGGCAGCAGCCTCCCGGATTTTTGATGTGCTCGAAGAAGAACAGACCATAAAAGAAAGGCCCGACCCCGGGGTTCTCAGGGGCAGAGCCCTGGATGTGGCATTTGAAGATGTGTGGTTCAGCTATGGTCCTGATGAAGCCCCGGCATTGCAAAACATCTCCCTTACAGCTGCGCCGGGGGAGGTGCTGGCCCTGGTGGGCATGAGTGGCGGGGGAAAGACCAGCCTGGTGAACCTGATTCCCCGGCTCTATGATGTGACCGCCGGCCGGGTGACCGTGGGGGGCAAAGATGTTCGGGACCTCTCCATAGCATCGTTGCGGGACCATATTTCCATTGTGACCCAGGAGCCCATTTTGTTCAATGAAACCGTGCGGGACAATATCCGGTACGGCCGCATGGATGCAACCGATGCACAAATAGAGGCAGCTGCAAAATCCGCCTATGCCCATGACTTTATCACCGGATTTCCAAAGGGGTATGATACCCTGATCGGAGAGCTGGGGTCCCGGCTGTCCGGCGGGGAAAAACAGCGCATTTGCATTGCCAGGGCCCTGATCAAGGATGCGCCTGTGCTGATTCTGGATGAGGCAACCTCAGCCCTGGATTCCCAGGCGGAACAGGTGGTGCAAAAAGCCCTGGAAAATCTTATGAGGGGCAGGACATCCTTTGTCATTGCCCACCGGCTGTCCACCATTGACTATGCCTCCCGCATCATTTTATTGAAAAACGGCACCATTGTCGAGCAGGGAACCCGGGACCAGCTCATGGCCCGCAAAGGGCTTTTTTACACCCTGACCACCCTCCAGGCTGCGCCTGAAGCCAGGACCTGAACTTTTGAACCAAAAGAAAAAATAGTAATAAGGAGAAAAAAATGGGTATTTCCAAAGACCTGCTGGAAATCCTGGTCTGTCCCAGATGCAAGGGGCCCATCAGGGTGACGGAAAAACAGGACGGTCTGGTGTGCGACACCTGCCTGCTTTTGTATGAGATCAAAGATGATATCCCCATCATGCTTGTGGAAGAGGCAAAACCTGTCACCCCATGAGCGAGCCGAAATCACCAGATCCAGCCAAGCTTGTGATGTCGGTTTTCATGAAAGAAAAGCCTTTGTTTGCAAAGGTGTTCGCTTTTCTGGAAACCATTGGCGGGCCTGTGGATCTGATCTCCGGATGGCTGGATTTCAATTATACCGTCTATTACCACAAAGAAATGGGATCCCCCCTTTTCAGGCGGGTAGTGGCCTTTAAGCCCCTCATGGACCAGGCAAAACTGGCATCTGTCAAACAGGCAACCAATGCAGTGGAAGCGCGGTTCAGCCGTGAAAATCTGCGCCGGATCAATATCGATCCCGGGTATCTGCTGCCGTCCCGGTTTGTTCTGGCCACGGGAAAAGACTATTCCCACAGAATTTATATTGGTGAAAACATCTATGCAGACCTGACCCTGATGTATACGCGCCAGGGGTTCATCCCTCTGGACTGGACCTATCCGGACTATGCCGGCCCTGAAATAACCCGGTTTCTGGAACAGGTGAGAGACAAATATATGCGGGATCTTACAGCCGTTAAAAGGAACCATTCATGATAAAAAGCATGACCGCGTTTGCAAAAGCCGGCCACACCCAGGGAACCATCACAGCAGAAGTGATTGTGCGCTCCTTCAATTCCAGGCACCTGGATTTTAATGTGTACCTGCCCGAGCCCTGCCAGGCCTTTGAAGAAGATATTAAAAAGATCATCACCCAATACCACCAGCGGGGCCGCATGGAAATCCGCATCACTGTCCAGGATGATTCTCTGGAACCGGATCTGTTTGCAGTGGATGAGGCAAAGGCCGCAGCCTATTTCCAGGCCCTGCAGCAGGTAGGCAAGTGCCTGAACCTTTCAGATAAACCCGGACTGGACCAGATTCTTAGTGCAAAAAATATCATTGTGCCGGCGCCAAAACAACTGGATTCGCAGCTGCTGTGGCAGGTGGTGTCGGCAGCAGTCAAAACAGCTGCCGGGGAACTGGACCAGATGCGAAAGAAAGAGGGCACCCACCTGTACCAGGATCTGGCAGCCAGACTGGATGCCATTGAAAACCAGATGACCCTGGTAAAAGACCAGGCAAAAGAGATCCCCGTCATCTATAAAAAAAGGCTCGAGGAACGTCTGGAAAGACTGGCGCCGGACAAAGAGGGCATTGATCCGGTGCGGCTGGCCCAGGAAGTGGCAATTCTTGCGGATAAAAGCGATGTGTCAGAAGAAATTGTCCGCATATTAAGCCATATCCAGCAGTTCCGGGATGTGATGAAAGCAGACCTGTCCCAGGGGCAGAAACTCAATTTTCTGATCCAGGAATTCAACCGGGAATTTAACACCATCGGGTCAAAGGCAGGCAATGCACAATTGTCCCACATGGTGGTGGACCTGAAATCACAGCTGGAAAAAATCAGAGAACAGGTGCAGAATATTGAATAAGGAAAAAACTATGGAACAGGCGCTGTTGAACATCGGTTTTGGCAATACGGTTGTGGCGGAACGGGTGGTGGCTATTTTATCACCCAATTCAAGTCCCATGAAACGTATCAAGGATGAGGCAAGGGATGAGCGCTGCCTCATTGATGCCACCCACGGCAGAAAAACTCGGGCTATCATTGTCATGGACAGCAACCATGTGATTTTATCAGCTATCCAGGCTGAGACAGTGGCTTCCCGGTTTACATCTCTGGTAAATGACACAGAGGCCCAGGAAGAGGTGTAAGATGGCCCGAAAAGGACGGCTTTTTGTGATATCTGCCCCGTCCGGGGCGGGTAAAACCACACTCATAAAACAGCTTTTACCGCAGTTTTCTGAGGTTTCCTATTCCGTGTCCCATACCACCCGTCCCCCGCGGCCCGGGGAGGTCCATGGCAGAGATTATTTTTTCATTGATGAAGCCGGGTTCGAGGCTATGATCGAAACCGCTCACTGGCTGGAATGGGCCAGGGTCCATGGCCATTATTACGGCACATCCCGCACCTTTGTGGCAAACCAGCTTGAAAAGGGCAACACCCTTTTGCTGGATATCGATGTCCAGGGTGCAGCCCAGATCATGGCATCCGGCCTGGATCCGGTATCAGTATTCATCATGCCGCCCTCTTTTGAAGAACTGCGCCGCCGCCTGGAAAATCGCGGCACAGACGCGGCCCAGACCATTGCCCGGCGCCTGAAAAATGCGGAACAGGAGATCAGCCAAAAACATATGTTTCAGTATGTGCTGGTGAATGATGACCTGGAAACCGCGTCTGCGCAATTGTGCCGGATTTTTAAAAAAGAGATGGGGCGCAATTGATACCTTCTGCAGACAGCCGGAATACGGGCAAAAAAACCACGGAGATCCTTTATGGGTTTCACAGTGTATATGAGGCCCTCAAGGCAGGAAGACGGCGGTTTGAAACCCTGTATATCACCCGGAACCGCTCTGGTAAACGGGGGGACAAAATTGTGTCCCTGGCTGCTGCTGCCGGTATAAAAATATCTGTTACAGATGCCGGACACCTGGAAAAGCTTTCACAGTCGGATGCCCACCAGGGCATTGCCGCCAGAGCATCTGTATTTCCGGTCGGCAGGGGGGCTGATCTCCTGCCCTGGATCAAAAGCCGGCAGGGGCCTTTTTTTGCCCTTGTGCTGGACCAGATCGAAGATCCCCAGAACCTGGGTGCCCTGATCCGCACTGCCCTGTGCACGGGTGTGGATTGCATCATGATTCCCAAAGACCGGTCAGCCCTGCCGACCCCCGGGGTTTCCAGGGCCTCTGCCGGGGCCATGGAACATGCACAGATTTTTATTGTGACCAATACATCAGCCACCCTGCGCATCCTCAAGGAAAACCAGGCCTGGACAGCAGGCCTGGATGCCGGGGGGGATACACAGCTATTCCAGGCTGATCTTACAGGGCATCTGGCTTTGGTGGTGGGGGGGGAACACAAGGGGATCCGGCCGGGGGTCCGCAGGGAATGTGATTTCCTGGTCTCCATTCCCATAACAGGCCCTGTTAATTCTTTGAATGCATCGGTTGCCGGCGGTATGGCCATGTATGAAGCGCTGCGCCAGCGTACCATGAATCCGGGTGGATAATCTTGTCCCGGCTTTGGATACAGGCAGGTATGCCCCTACACTCATAAAAGGAAAGAAAATATCAAATATGTCAGAACAGATTGCAATTGATACTGACGGCACATGGGTTGTGCCGGATAATCCGAAAATCGCTTTCATCCAGGGAGACGGCATTGGTGCTGATATCTGGCCCGGTGCCAGAATGGTCCTGGATGCTGCTGTGGCAGCAGTGTTCCGCCAGCAGAAGAAAATTGACTGGGTTCCGGTTTTGGCCGGGGAAGACAGTTTCAGGCACAATGGCCAAAGGCTGCCTGCAGAAACGCTGGAGACAATACAGGCGTTTAAAGTGGCCATGAAAGGGCCCCTGGCAACCCCGGTGGGAGGCGGCATCAGAAGTTTGAACGTGCAGATCCGCCGGCATCTGGATCTGTATGCCTGTATCCGGCCGGTGCAGTATTATCCGCCGGTTCCCAGTCCCATGACCCATCCGGAAAAGGTGGATATGGTGGTATTCAGGGAAAACACCGAGGATGTATACGCAGGCATTGAATGGGAGTCCTGCTCCAGCGGGTCCCGGCAGCTGATGCACCTGTTGAGAACCCATCTGGATTGTGACCTGCCCGATTCCTGCGCCCTGGGACTCAAGCCCATTTCCCCTGAAAAAAGCAAACGTCTGGTGAAAAAGGCCTGTGAATACGCATTTGAGAACAACAGAAAAACCGTGACCCTCATGCACAAGGGCAATATCATGAAATTTACGGAAGGCGGGTTCTGCAGATGGGGGTATGAGGCGGCTTTTGAACATTTTGGTGACAAAATGATCACGGAAAAAAAATTATATGAAACACATGAAGGGATCATTCCAGAGGGCCATGTGGTAATCCGGGACAGGATTGCGGACATGGTGTTTGCCGATGTTTTGCTTAAACCGGAACAGTATGATATCATTGCCTGTCCCAATCTTAACGGTGATTATATTTCAGATGCCCTTGCTGCCCAGGTGGGCGGGCTGGGCATTGCCCCGGGGGCCAATATAGGACAAACCTGTGCTGTATTTGAAGCCACCCACGGCACCGCGCCCGATATTGCGGGAAAAGACATGGCCAACCCCTGTTCCATGATTTTGTCCGGCGCCATGATGCTGGATCACTTAGGGTGGCAGGCTGCAGGGGATGCGGTGCGGCAGGCAGTGGGCCGGGCCCTGGCCGGGGGCTGCGTGACCCCGGACCTGGCCGCAAGGCTTTCCGGGGTAGAGGAAGTTTCATGCTCCAGGTTTTCAGAAATCATAAAGCAATCGCTTTTGGCCGGTGCCTGAAAGCAACCGCCCGGTTTTGTCATGCACTGGTGTTTCCCCACCAGTGCATGAAATGCCGGGTTCTGCTGGATCCCGGCACAGCAGCACCACATACCGTCCAGGCATGTTTCTGTAAAACCTGCCTGTCCATGGGGCTGCCCCTGTTTGCACCACCCTTCTGCCCCAGGTGCGGTCTTCAGTTTGCCACAGGGGAAAATCATCTGTGTGAAGCCTGTCTGAAACGTTTGCCCCGGATCCACCAGGTGCGGGCCGCCCTTTCATACCAGGGCCTTGTAAAGGATATTCTGCCCCTTTTCAAATACCAGGCCAGGCTTTCGTTAACCCGGTTTTTTGAGCCGTTGATGTTTGATGCATTTTCCCTGTTTTTTGAAAAAGCTGATATCCACCGTATACTGCCCATTCCGCTGCACGCCAGAAAGGTGCGTCAGCGGGGGTTTAACCAGTCTTTTCTGCTGGTGCGCAGGTTTTCAAAAACATATGCCAGTATCCATGGGGTACAGCCGTTGTGGCAGGTGGATACCACATCATTGAAGCGGGACAGGTACACCAGCTCCCAGACCGGGCTTGATGTTGCAGTGCGGCGCAAAAATCTGAAAAACGCGTTTCAGGTAACAGATCCGGCTGCCGTCAAAGACTGCAATATATTGCTGGTGGATGATGTATACACCACAGGTGCCACCTGTGGTGAGGCTGCCCGGATGCTTCTGGCTGCCGGTGCCAACAGGGTGGATGTGCTGGTTCTTGCCCGGGCATGACCCTGGGACAATCGTATGAAATATGTTTTTTTTCGGTTGAGGGATGCCCGCCCCCTGCAGGTGCCTTGTGCCCTGACCGAGATTCGCCATCTGACGGTCCTGGCACAAGGCACCCGCAGGGGGCTTGATCAATATGACTGGCGTTGTATATGCATGCGGTTTTTCTGCGCATGACCCGGCCGGGACTTGACTTTGCACCTGGTTGGTGCCTATAAACGGACGGGATCAGAAATTTTTGCATGTAAGTGTGTAAATGCATCTTAATCAGGTACGCTTCAATGCCGGTTAACCACTTTTTCAGCCCGGACAAAAAATCAGCAGGAAAAATTGCCGGAATTTACTTTACGGTTTCGGTTCTGTATATCCTGTTTTCCGACAGGCTGCTCATCTGGCTGGTGCCGGACCCGGGTCTGCTGACCCGCTTTCAAACCCTTAAGGGATGGGGGTTTGTTCTGGTAACAGCAGCCCTGATCTATTATTTTCTGCAAAAAGAGATCCGCCAGTATCTGGTGGCCAGAAAGGAACTGGAAACCAGTGAGGAAAAATACCGCGCTGTCATCAATGCAACACCGGATCTGCTCTACAGAACCGACTTGGACGGGCGTATCGTGTTTGTTTCTCCATCGATACGTCAACTGTCCGGATACGCCGTGTCTGAAGCTTTGGGCATGGATATGAAAAAAGAGATATATGCATTTCCGGAAGAACGGGCCCAGTTTTTAGAAGAGCTGCACACACATGGAATGGTGCAGAATTTTGAAACCCAGCTAAAACGAAAGAACGGGTCCATCTGGTGGGCGTCCACCAATGCCCATTTTTACAAGGATGTGGACGGCACCATCCAGGGAGTGGAGGGCATTACCCGGGATGTCACCCGGAAAAAAACATCAGAACAGGCCCTGCTGGCCAGTGAACAGCGGATGCGGGCCATTCTGGAAGCCAATCCGGATCCCATGGTCATGTATGATCTTGCAGGCCACCCCCAATACCTGAACCCGGCATTTACCCGGGTGTTCGGGTGGACCCTTGCCGAACTCAAGGGAAACCCCATTCCGTTTGTTCCTGAAGACCAGGCTGCTGTGACCGCCCAAAAAATTGCCCAGATATTGGAGCAGGGCAGTCCGCTGCATTTTGAGACCCAGCGGTTTACCCGGGACCGCAGGCGCCTGGATATCCACTTGAGCGCTGCCGTGATAAAAGATGCCAAAGGATCGCCCTACGGCATGGTGGTCAATCTGCGGGATATCAGCAAAAAAAAATTGCTGGAAGCCCAGTACGAGCAGGCCCAGAAAATGGAATCTCTGGGCACCCTGGCAGGCGGCATTGCCCATGATTTCAACAATTATCTGACCGGCATTTTCGGATACCTGGACCTGGCTGTTACACATGCCGAAAATGAAAAAGTGACGGAATATCTGTCCAGGGTCCTGGCATCGTCAGACCGGGCCAAATCTCTTACCAGGCAGCTGCTCACCTTTTCCAAGGGCGGGGCACCAGTGAAAGCAGACGAACTCCTGGTTCCTTTTTTACAGGAAACGGTGCAGTTTGCATTGAGCGGTGCCAGTGTCTCCTGTGAATTTGATCTGGCACCGGACCTGTGGCCATGCTGTTTTGATAAAAATCAGATCAGCCAGGTGGTGGACAATATTGTGATCAATGCCCTGCACGCCATGCCCGGCGGCGGGAGCATCCATGTGCACGCACAAAACATATGTGTACAGGAACAGGACCCGGTTGCCCTGGATCCGGGCAAATATGTAAAAATTAGTATCACAGACACAGGTGTGGGAATCCCACCCAAATATTTGAAACAGATTTTTGATCCGTTTTTTTCCACCAAAAAGGCCGGTTCCGGCCTGGGGCTGGCAACCTCCTATTCCATTGTCAAGCGCCACGGGGGTCTGATAGATGTTGCATCCCGTCTGGATAAGGGAACAACCTTTGATGTGTTTCTGCCGGCCAGTGACAGACCGCTCCAAAAGAAATTTTTCCAAAAAGAGGAAAATTATACAGGCAGCGGGCCGGTGCTGATCATGGATGATGAAAAAATGATCCGGGACATGCTGGCACAAATGCTGGGCCAGATGGGATTTGTTGTTACTGCCACCGCAAACGGGCAGGATGCGGTAAAACTGTTTGCTGCAGCCAGAAACTCGGCAGCCCCTTTTCGGGCGGTGATTCTGGATTTGACCATTCCCGGCGGCATGGGGGGAAAACAGGCAGTGGTACAGATCAGAAAACTGGATCACCAGGTGCCGGTTATCGTTGCCAGCGGCTATTCAGACGATGCAGCCATTGCCTCGCCACAGGCATTCGGATTCACCGCAGCCATTGAAAAGCCGTTTCGTAATTCAGATCTGGCCACAACCCTTTCCCGCTGCCTGGGCAGATAATATTTTTTGCCCTGGTACTGCAGCAGCCGGGGATGCAGCGCATCTGTTCACAAAACTTACTGAATTTTGTCTATTATGGTTTCCACCACCTGTTCAGCAGTCTCCCCGAACAGGGTTTCCACAGGCACCAGGTTGAGGAATTTATCGTCCCAGACGATGTTTTCACTTTCCAGGACCCAGTCCTTCAAACGGGTGTATTTGCCGCCCAGGGCCTTGATCTTCTTAAGCAGGGACACGGATTCAGACGGCTTGAAATCCACATTCAAAGATAAAATGAATTCAATGATATTGGGCGTGGCAGGAGATGCAGACAATACCGGAATCACCAGAATGCTTTTTTTGTCTTTGCGGCCTTTGCCGATATACACATTGCCTTCCCGGACAATAATGTTTTTGGTGCCTTTGAGCTGGGGATCTGTTTCCACCCGGGATGTTTCATTTTTCAGGGCTCCGGTTTTTTTCTTTACATGGATTCTGGTGTCAGGGGTGACCTCTCCCAGCAGGTTGAGGCCTGTCACCTGGTAAAGCAGGCCGCCGTTGATCCTGGCGATGACTTCCTGGAGATTTTTGACAACCAGCACATTTTTATTGGTGATCTGGGAAATCTGGATATCATGAAATGCCAGTTCATCAAACACAAGTCCCTGGAATGTTTCTTTTATCCTGCTGGTGCCTACGGTCACGGTCTTGGCCTGGTGTTTGATGGCATCCACGGGCCTGGCCATATTGTTGATGGCAAGGCCCATATTTTCAAAAAAGGCATTGAGCATATTGGAGGGTGTGCCCTTGGTCATGAAATCGATTTCAAAGTCAGACACCGGCAGCCTGCCGGACAGATATTTGAGCAACAGGGTGATATTGGCCACATTGTCCAGTCCCATGGCAGCCGGAAAAGCGTTCTCCCGCCGTTTTTTTGAAAACTGGTTGTAAAAAACGGCAATATGTTCCCTGAATTTTTTCTCCAGCAGCACTTCATATTCATCATGGCCCATGGCGGTGAATTCATCGAGCATTTCCTGGACTTCTGCCCGGCACTGGTACATGAACCGGGAACCTTCGTTGATGGCAAGGGCTGCATAATACCCCCAGATATGGCCCACCAGGGTGTTGAGGATGGGGGCGAACTGTTCTTTTATCTGCGGTACTTTGAAAACATCTGCCGCATACAGATCAAACCGGTCTTCTCCCTGGGTAGCAATGACCAGGGGGGTTGCTTTGTGGGCATGGAAAATGGCGGTGTCCTTGATGATATCGCCAAGAACACTTTCCCTTGTGCCGGCGGCACACACGATGATCAACGGTTCCGATGACAGGTCAATGTGTTTTTTGTCCTCCACAAAATCCGATGAAATGGTTTTATAGCACAGTTCAGACAATTTGATGCGGATTTCGTCAGCCGAGGTTTTGTTGGCACCGGACCCCACTGTGGCCCAGTAGTTTTTGGTTACAGCCAGGCGGAAGGCAGATGCGCGGATCTGTTCCCGCATATTTAAAACCATGCGCATTTTGTCTGGAATGGACAGAAGTTCCTGGATCTCCTCGGTGATATATTCTGCCGACCTGGCCCTGGTAATTGCGGCAATATGCAGGCCAAGAATGGCGCCTGCACTGAGCTGGGAATAAAACGCCTTGGTGGATGCCACCGACATTTCAATATCCCTGCCGGAGCTGGTGTATAACACCCCGTCCACCTTGAAGGTGAGATCTGAATCCCGGCGGTTGACAATGGCCAGGGTCCTGGCACCGCAGGAGCGGATCATGTCCACGGTCCTGTTGGTATCTGTTGTGGTGCCGGACTGGCTGATGGCCACCACCAGAGTATTGGCCATGGCTGTGGCAGGATCATCCCCTTCCACAATACAGAATCCCGAGAGCTCCGAGGATTTCAAAGCCCGGATGTCAAAGTGCCGGTCCCCGAGATAGCAGGTGAGCAGGTCTGCACATCCCTGGGCTGCCACCCCGGCAGTGCCCTGGCCGATGAAATAAATTTTCTGCAGTTTTCCAACTGCAAGTTCTTCCTGGATGGCCAGGGGCATTACCTGGATGCCCAGTCTGGTTTCAAACATCCGGGTGGCCGGGTTCTGGACAAACTTGTTTTCAAGGGTTTTTTCCACGGATTCCGGGGCTTCACAAATCTCCTTGAGAAAATAATGGGAAAATTCCTGGCGGTCGATGTCCCGGGAAGTGATCTGGCTGGTCTGTAAATCCTGTTCCTGGATGAAGATCTTATCTCCATTGTAATAATGGGAGCGGATCCCCTGGAACCCGCCTGAAGAATGCTGGTCCAAGATGACGATCTGTCCTTTGTCTGCGCCGTTGAGCTTGATGTAATCCGGGGTTTCTTCCACAATGCCGTACAGTTCGGACGCAGCCATGTAGTGGTCAGGGGCGATGCCGACAAAAACAGCCTGACCGCTGCCCCTCTGGGCAAGAAATATTTTTCCCGGTGCAAGGTCTGTATGCATGGAAATGGCATGGGATCCTTCAAAGTCACAGACCGCCAGCCTGAAAGCCTCTTCAATGTCCGCTCCCTGCGTGAGGTGGTGCTGGATCTGCAGCGGGATCAGTTTGGTGTCTGTATTGATATCCGGATGGATTTTATCATACCGGGCTTCATATTCCGTCTTGAGTTCCAGATAATTGTCAATATCCCCGTTGAGGCAGACATGAATGATCCCCCGTTTTTCAATTTCCCGGTCCGTGGGGGTGTTGTCCACAGGATGGCAGTTGGCTTCGGTAATATCCCCCACAGAGGCCCACCTGGTATGGGCACTCACCGAATTGGACACAAAGGAAAATCCCACCAGCAGCTGCAGTATCAGATCGTTTCTGATCTGGCTTCTGATAAACGCGGCATTGTCACCCAGGGCACCCACCTCTGCTGCAAATTTGTAGACAAAGGAAACAGATACCAGATCTTGACCAGGGGAGGCCGCATGGTGGATGTTGATGCTGTTGTTGGAGAGAACCATGTGGTTGGTGCGCTGTTTTAAAAGCCCTGAAAGCCCGTCCTTGGCAATGCAGCTGCGGAAATTTTCAAATTCAGCCGCATCAAGGGTGAACATTACGGAAATGCCGGCGGAATCCCGGCCCCTTACCTCAAGCCGGTCAATGCTGTTGAGTACGGCATTGATGCGTTTGAAAACCACTATCCCTTCAGGGGTGTGGGACAGGTCCACGGTCAGGGACTTGATGGCCGCAATATTGTCCAGCACCTCTTTTTTCAGGCACCAGTAAATGTCTTTGAGTTTTTCAATCCCCAAAGAACTGATTTCCAGTGCCCGGGGGGAGAGGCCGGGTTTTGTCTTCTTGAACCGGGCCTGCTGGGTGCTGATGACTTCAAAGAGTGTATCTATGGTATCAGACAGGGACTTTATATGATCTGCATTGAAAAATATTTCCTGGAAAACCGATTCCTGTTTCAAAGACTGGGCAGATTCCCACAGCCTGGTCAAAACGGCATCTTTGTCCGGAAACTGATCAGGGTCGAAAAGGGCATCCGGGGTATCTGCATCTGCGGCAGCAGATGCAATAAGGCCCACCTGCTCTTTCAGGTCAGACAGCTGTGGTCTGTTATCAGCACCTTTGAAGGCCACCAGGGCACAAATGCCGCACGACAGGCGGTTCGGCAGAAAAGGAAACAGAATCAGGGTGTTCTTTTCTACCTGGTCCAAAGATTTTCCTACCTGGATATGGTGAAAAATACAGGTGATCATCTGTTTTAACCAATGGATGCACTGTGCTGTCATGTGTCCTCCGCTTCTGCTGTCAAAGTTGGGTTGCCGGCTGCAACGGTCAGCCGGATGGAGATGCCGGATTAGTCGAAAAATAGTGTTGCAAAATGGATCTGGCATGGGTGCCGGCCCGGGTGCCGATATATTTGCCATGGCCCACCACAATGGATACCACAATGGCCCGGGACCCGGTTTTTTCTTTGCCGAACCCGGTGAACCAGTCATATTTTATGGTATGTTCCCGGTTGGAAAGAGAACCGGTTTTACCGCCGATGACCAGATTGGCCAGGATTTTGTCCCTGGAAACTCTGCCAAAGGCTTTTCTGGCGGTTCCCTGGGAAACGGTTTTTTCCATGAGGCGGATAATGGCGTCGGCTGATGCAGGGTCCATGGCTGAAGCAAGGTATTCTTTGGTGTGTTTATACACGGTTTCTCCTTTTGCATTGGTCACCTGGGTGACAACGGCAGGCAGAAGGATTTGTCCCTGGTTGAACAGGGGCGTGAGCATCATGGCACCAAATACGGGTGAAATAAGGGTATCCCGGTTGAATCCGCACCCCAGTTCCGCCAGATGGAAATTGTCCTCATTTATTGAAAACCGTCCCCCGTCAAAGACAAGGTCTGTCTGCGGCACCTGGTTGAACCCAAAGGCCTGGGCATAAGAAGATAATGTTTCCTTTCCCAGATAGGTCTGGCCGAGTTTGCCGAAAACCGGGTTGATGGAGTCGGCAAATGCTTTGGCAAGGGAGACTTTTACGGTATACTTGTTTTTTACATCCTTTAACTGGCGTTTGTACAGGGTGTATTTGTTGCCGTTAAAATATAAAGGGGTCTGGGGGGTATATCCCAGGGCATCCACTGCTGCGGCAGCTGTCACGATTTTAAAAATACTGGCAGCCGGATATATGGCAGCCGTGCAGGGGTTGGTTTCCGGATTTTCCAGATCAAATCCTGCCATGGCAAGGATCTGGCCCAGATTGGCATCCATGACCACCATGGCAATCTGCCGGGGCTTTCCCCGTGTCAGGGTTTTCAGGTGGTCCAGGCGGGATGTGAGAAATTCGTTCAGGTCCGGATCCATGGAAGTGGCAATGCGGAAGCTCTCCTGGGGGGTATCTGCAAAAAAGATGTTTTTACGGGCATTTAAAAGGGGTTTGTCCTGCATCATTTCCCGGACTTTGGTCCGGGACAGATGACGGGGTGTAACCACCTGCTGGATGACCTTGGCTGTATCAGCCGGGGGACTTTTGTACAACGGCTGTATATGCCGGTTCAGGGCCAGGTACTGCCATACCCCCATGGCTGCGGCGCATACCAGAAAAAGCAGGGATATTTTTCTGGCAGCACCCCGGAAAAACTGTCTTTTTCTTTTGCGGTAAATAAAGTCTGCCTGGTGTTCCCGCCAGGTATTTTCTTTTTTATAGATATACACGAATTTTTTCCTGGTAAATTCCGGGCTAAAGGCCCTGTTTTATCGGGTTTGTGTATTTTGTACTATTTTATCGGACTGCCTGGTGAAACCTGAACATCAAATCCCGCCAGAACCAGTTCTTTTTTTGTGCCGGCAGCCAGAACCATCCCTTGTGATGTTTCACCCATCAGGGTTGCCTGCTTCAGGTTGGCCACCACCACCACCTGTCTGCCCACAAGGTCTTTGGGACTGTAATGCCTGCCTATGCCTGCCACCACCTGACGGGTATCTGTTCCAAGGTCCACCTGCAGTTTCAACAGCTTGTCTGAGCCGGCAATTTTTTCGGCTGCAAGGATCGATCCTGTACGCAGATCAATTTTTGCAAAATCTTCCATGGTGATGACAGGTTTTATTTCAGGTGTGACCCCGGTGTTTGTTTTCTTTTTTGCAGGGGCGGTTTTTTCTTCAGAAGCCTCTGCTGCAGGCACATCTATTCTGGGAAACAGAATGGGCGGTTTGGCAAGTAGGGTACCCGGCTGAATCTGTCCCCAGGACAGGATCTGGTCCAGCAGGAAAAACCCTTTTTCCGGTATGGTCGTGCCCAGAGCGGTCAGCATTTTTTCGCTGGTGCCGGGCATGACCGGATAGATGAGGCATGCCACGGTGCGAAGGCCCTCCAGCAGGTTGCAGATAACAGCAGCCAGCAGCGGGTGTTTGTCTTCTTCTTTGGCCAGTTTCCAGGGCTCATTCATATCAATGTACTTGTTCATGCTGGAAACAAACTGCCATACGGCTGCAATTGCCTTGTGAAATTCATACCGGGTCATGGACTTTTGAAAACCGTCCACAGCTTCCCGGGCATCAGATGCCAGAGAAATATCAGGTGCCGGCGTCATGGCCGGCACAATTCCTTTGAAATACTTAAGATTCATGGACAGTACCCGGGAAAACAGATTTCCCAGGTCATTGGCCAGATCCGCATTGATCCTTGACACAAGCACATCTTCCGTGAAATTGGCATCCAGGCCAAAGACCATTTCCCGCATCAGAAAATACCGGAATGCATCCACCCCGTAGCGGTCTGTGACCGCCACAGGATCTGTGACATTGCCGACGCTTTTGGACATTTTGCTGCCTGAAACATTCCAGAAGCCGTGGACATTTAACCCGGCATAGATATCTATGCCCGCTGCCTTGAGCATGATGGGCCAGTAGATGCCGTGGGGCTTGATGATATCCTTGGCCACAAAATGCCGGGCAGAGGGCCAGAATTTTTTGAATAACGCACCGTCCGGATACCCCAGGGCGGAAATATAGTTCACCAGGGCGTCAAACCACACATAGGTGACATAATCGCTGTCAAAAGGAAGGGTGATGCCCCAGGTGAGCCGGGATTTGGGCCGTGAAATGCACAGGTCTTCCAATGGTTCCTTTAAAAAAGAGAGCAGTTCTGTTTCATACTGTCTGGGATGGATAAATCCCGGGTGGGTTTTGATGTGGTCAATGAGCCAGTCCTGGTACTGGCCCATTTTAAAAAAATAATTGGATTCTTTGATGGTGGATGGTGCAACCCCATGGTCCGGGCATTTGCCTTCTACAAGCTCTCTGTCCTGGTAAAAGCGCTCACACCCGAAGCAGTATTGGCCCTCATAACTGGAAAAATAGATATCCCCCTTGTCATGAATCCGCGTGAGCAGGTTTTTTACCACCTGTATGTGGGAAGGATCAGTGGTTCTGATGAACTGGTTGTTCTGAACAGACAGCCGGGGCCACAGATCCTGGAACAGCCGGCTGATTTTATTCACATATTCCTGCGGGCTCTGGTTTTGTTTTTGTGCGGCCTGGACAATTTTGTCCCCGTGTTCATCCGTGCCGGTGAGAAAATAGGTGTCATGGGCATCCATCTGTTTGAACCGGGTGGCCACATCCGCGGCAATGGTGGTGTAGGCATGCCCAAGATGGGGCTGGGCATTTACATAGTATATGGGGGTGGTGAAAAACTGTGTTCTGGTTTCCATATTTTATCCTGTGGTGCGTATGATACGCAGCAATGTTTTGTTCATTATCTGTTACACCTTATGGTTTCAGTTCAGAAACCGTTACCTCAATTTCCGACCGGTCTTCCATGCGTACGGTGATGCTTTGTTTGAGAATATTCTGGCGCACCACTTTCCCGGTGCCCTGTTCCAGGGTCACAGGTTTGCCCAGCCTGGGCATTTTTTTCTTCAGATGCTGGTATGTCTGATTTTCAAAGGTAAGGCAGCACATGAGCCGGCCGCAGACGCCTGATATTTTGGTGGGATTCAGCGACAGTCCCTGTTCCTTGGCCATTTTTATGGAGATGGGTTCAAATGTATGCATAAAGGAGGAACAGCAGAACTCCCTGCCGCACTTGCCGATGCCGCCGCAGTGTTTGGACAGGTTTCTGATACCCACCTGGCGCATCTCAATGCGGATGTTGTATTCTTTGACCAGCAGTTTGATCAACTCCCGGAAATCGATCCTGCCGTCTGCCGTGTAAAAAAAGGTCAGTTTGTTCCGGTCAAAGGTACTTTCCACACAAAAAAGGTTCATGAGCAGCCCCAGGTCCCGGATGCACTTGTCGCAGAATGCATGTGCCTCCTGTTCTAAGGCCATGAGTTCCTGCCGCTTGAGAAAATCTTCCGGGGTTGCAATGCGGATAATCTGCCGTAAATTTTTACCGCACCCTTCTGTTTCTTTAGGTGGCCTTGCAACAATGCCGAATCCCAGTCCCTGCTCTGTTTCAACTATCACCCGGTCACCTTCTGCAAGGGCAAAGGCCTGGCTGTCAAAATCATAAATTTTGCCGGCTGTTTTGAATTTTACTCCTGCCACGGTTGTCATTTGTCTGTATTCCTCATATCTGTATCATGCGCAAAAAAAACCGGTCCAGGGTCATGCGCACAGAACTGTTGGAGGCCAGGCGCTGCTCGGTTTCATGAAACGCGGTCATCCATGTGAGACAGTGTTCCTGGTTAACCTGCCTTACAATATCTTGAAAAACGGCAGAAAAATCAAGGTTAACTATTTTTTCCGGTGCGTGTCTGAATACACACAAATCTCTGAAAAAGGTTCTCATGACAGCCAGTCCGGGAATAATGGTATCCGGGTCCAGGCTTATTTGCCGGGAAAATGACAATGCGTTTTGGACCCTGGCAGCAGCTGGTCCGGATATCAGGCCACAAAGTTGCTGGATGATCCAGACCCGGCCGGCCTGCCAGTCCGTCTGAAAAGAAGCTGTGTTCCCGGGTGTTTTATCATCTGACAGATCCGGGCCGTCAGCCATATTCAAGAGCGCCAGGGCCAGGTGCAGGTCAGCTCCGGCAGTGGCTGCGGCAATACGGGCAGATTGGGGGTCTGCTGTAAATGATCTGCACAGATGGTTTGCCAGGTCAGTGCCGGCAAGGGGTCTGAAATACAGATGCCTGACCCGAGACCGGATGGTGGGCAGAAGTTTTGTCGTGTCCCGGGCCAGGAGGATGAAAAACGTACCCCTGGCAGGTTCTTCCAACGCCTTGAGCAACGCATTTTGTGCCTGGGTGTTCATGTGATCGGCATGGGATATCAGCACCATGCGGAATTTGGCTTCATTGGGCCTGGCAAGGGTCAATGCCTCCATTTCCCGGATCTGGGAAATGGTGATGACCTTTTTTTTATCTGGCAGATGCACATGCACCATATCAGGATGCATCCGAGCGTCGATTTTTTTGCAGGACCGGCACAGGTTGCAGGGAACATGGGTGTCTGATGCACAGTTGACAGCCTTTGCAAACATGAAGGCAGCCTGTTTTCTTCCAGTGCCCGGGTTGCCGGTGAACAACAGGCCGTTGGGAATTTTTTTGGTGCCGATGATCTGCTTTAATTCAGATATGGCCGCGCTGTCATCGGTTTTTTCCCGGGGCATGCTGTGGTCATGGGGCATGGAACTAGTAATCGACCCGTTCTTTGAGTTCTTTTCCGCATTTGAAAAAGGGCAGCCGTTTGGGAGGGATTTGAACCTTTTCTCCGGTTTTGGGATTTCTGCCCACGTAACTATTGTATTCTTTGATGTGAAAACTGCAAAATCCCCTTATTTCAACCCGTTCTCCTCTTACAAAGGCATCGGAAAGAGAATCAAAAAACATCTTGATCACTTCTGCAGCTTCAGCTTTGGTCAGGTCTGTGCGGTCTTTTAATGTGGAAATCAATTCAAGTTTGTTCATACATCCTCTGTAATTTTTATGGGAAACAGCGTAACGTGTTGCAAAGGGTTTATTTAAAAATTAATAAAAAGTCAAGGGGTTATGATAATAAGACCGGTATTTTTTCAACATTGTCCGCATCCATTTCAACTCCGGCATACTGGCCCAGCAGGGGTATTTTAATGATGACCCTGCCTTTGCCCTTGTGCTGGAAAAACTCCCCTTTCAGCCCAGCCATGGGGCCTTCCAACACCATGACCGGGTCTCCTTGTTTCAGGCTGACGCAGGACCCGGTAACCAGGTCAGTGCCTGCAGATGCCATGATTTTAAGGGAAAGGATCTGGGTGTCCGGTATGGGGGTGGGGCCATGGGTGCTGCCCAGCATCCGCACGGCACCGAGTGTTTTTAAAATACTGAGCTGGTGGGCGGATGCTGAACAGGATCTGACAAACAGGTATCCTGGGAACAGCGGCACCTCAATGGTGTGTTTCCGGTCCTTGCGGCGGCTTATCTTTCTGGTTTTGGGCAGAAATGCAGCAATCTTTTTTCTGGTAACCTGTTCAAAGACGATCTGTTCAAAATTGCTCCGGGTCAGGAGGGCAAACCATTGGAAGGATTGTGTCATTGAATGTTTACTTCTCCAATACCTTTTAGTGTTATCATAACAGCGACACTTTTGTCGTTATCTGATCCTTTTAATTCTAAGCCCATGGCCCAGCATGCTTCATTCAGAATAATGCCGGCGCGGCTTTCAATGGTTTCTTCGCGGACAAGGTTCAGTTCAAAGGAATAATACGCTGACAGAGCCGGGGTTATCCGGGCATTGAACCTGGTATACCAGGATTCTGCCTTATCTTCGGTATATCTGTAGGAAGTGGTGACGGAATCTCCTCTTTTGTCTGTCACAGTGGCATCGATATTGAATGTTGAAAATTCATAGTTGTACGGAGACCATGCCAGATCTGTTCGCAATGCCAAAAAAGAAAACGGGAAGATCCTTGCTTCCATCTGGATATCAGACCAGGGCCTGCCATCGGCATCATCGCCGTCCCGTTCATTGTTAAAGTCATAATCCTGGAAAAATTTTATCCATCCCAGTTCCCGGTATCGGTTTTCAGGTGTTCCGTCCGGTCGGGAAATGTTTTTTCTTGCGGTAAATCGGTTCATCAGTGACCAGGTGAGCTTGTTTTGCTCTTTGATGTCATCCAGAAAATCAAAATACGGTAGATCTTCCTGGTCCACGCGCGGTATGAATTGGTAACCCAGTCCCGGGGTCACCTGGTGCTGCATTTTGTCGGCAAATTCGGTATTCAGGGTGAAAACCCGGTTCAACCGGGTGGAAAGTTCTCCTCCCAGATCATATATTCCCCGGAATCTGAGGCTGTCAGCATCGCCGCTGTTATCCACAAAATTTTCAGTATGGTAGGCGGTTGCACGAAGGCCGATAAACGGCTGAAATGCCACTGCTTTTACCAGCTTCACAGGGTAAAAAAATCTGGGGTTCAGATCCAGCCGCTGGCCGTTGACTTTGGCATCAGCACGGTTGGTTGCGGCGGTATTTACGGTATCCTGTCGAAAAAAAGAGGTGAATTGTGAACGAAAAGAGTAGTATGCATCGGTGGTGCCGATCTGCTGGCGGACGGCATCAAATTCCAGACCGGGCAGGGTCTGGAGGGTGGTATCCCGGGTGCTGGCTCGCCTGGCAATGACATCATCATACCAGAAGGCCTTGCCCACCAGAAGATGCTGGGACCAGGTCCGGTCAATAACCAGGCTGTTTTTTCTGAGGGTATCATCATATTCATCCAGGTCTCTTCCAAACTGTTCCTGGAATATCTGGTTGGTATCATCATATCCGGTGAGTCCCTCTTTGAATTCCAGCAGATAATCCGCATCAGACACAACATCCAGATCCAGTTTAGCAAAAAAACCATTGGGCAGCGCCTGGTCGGTTTTCATGCGCAGCCAGTACCGGTCTGTATTTGTGCGCAAAGGAGTGGTGTTGAACCGGTAATTTTTTGTGGCATCAGTGCCGTCATCTGTTTTGTCATCAGACAGATAACCCAGGCGCCAGAGTCCCTTGGAGCGGGCATCAGACAGGTATCGGTATTCACCGGCAATTTTGGGGCCCCGGTCCGACAGATATCCGGCGTACAGGGTGGCATCGTTACTGGGGGACAGGGCCCAGAAAAACGGCTGTTCATACACAAATCCCAGACGGTCGGAAGAGGAGACTCTGGGAAAGAGAAAGCCTGTCTGGCGTTTGGTTTTTACCGGAAAGGTGAGAAACGGTGCATACAGTGCCGGCATGTTCTTTGCCCATAAGGTGGCATGGCTGGCAAATCCGTATCCTTCAATGGTAACCCTGACATCTTTGCCGGTGATTTTCCAGTCCGGGGTATCACCGTCACAGGAGGTGATGGATCCTTTTTGGGCAGTGTATGTGACCCTGCCGGTCTTGCGGATATTTTCGCCATGGATATAAAAATGGTTTTTCTGGATAAAGATGGTGCCTTTGTGAATAAATCCCATCTGGGTGGCAAGGTTGATCTCCATGGCATTGCAGGAGATGACATCTCCGCCGGAAATCAGCCTGACATTGCCCTGGGCCAGTGCGTCCTTGGTGGTGTTTGAGAACTCCACATAGTCGGCTTCCAGACGGGTTTTTCCACCGGTAATCACCACATTTTCTTCGGCAATGAACAGATCTCTTTTCTCATCATAGGTGACCACCATGGCTGAAAGATTCCAGGAAATGGCTTCCGGATCTTTTGGCAAATCAACTGCGGTTGCAGTATTGGTAAGGCACACAAAAAAACAGAGTAAAACAGATACCGCAGATACAGTCAGATTTTTTGCTGATAATAAAGCGGGCATGGGGCTTCCAGTAATCAATTGCACAACCGTTAAAATTACTGTATAAAGCCATCTTATGTTGTAAATGTCAAGCCGGAATCCGGCCTTTTTCCTGTAAAGTGACAGACCTGTGCTGCCGGCGTAAAAAAGGATCCCCATGACTGACTCCATCATAGATGCCATCGGCAATACCCCGGTTGTGGAAATCACGCGGATGAATCCTGTGCCGGGGGTGAAGATACTGGCCAAGCTGGAATACATGAATCCCGGAGGATCTGTCAAAGACCGGGCTGCCCTGTATATGATCAATGCCGGCGAGGCATCCGGCAAGCTCACAAAAGAAAAAACCGTTATTGAAGCCACTTCCGGCAACACCGGTATCGGCCTGGCCATGATCTGTGCGGTGAAAGGCTATAACCTTGCACTGACCATGGCGGAGAATGCCAGTGAAGAGCGCAAAAATATCCTCCGGGCAAGGGGGGCAAAAATAATTCTGACACCCCGCCACCTGGGATCGGATGGTGCCATTGAAGAGGCCTACCGCCTGGCCCGGGAAAATCCGGACAGATATTTTCTCACAGACCAGTATAATAATGATGCCAACTGGCAGGCCCATTACCATACCACAGCACCGGAAATCATGTCACAGGTGCAGCAGAAAATCACCAGTGTGGTGGCTACGGTGGGAACATCCGGCACCCTCATGGGCCTGTCCCGGTATTTCAGAAAACACAGCCCGGATACAAAAATTGTCTGTGCTGAACCATTTCTGGGGCATGGGATTCAGGGACTCAAGAATATGAAAGAATCCTATGTTCCTGAAATTTTTGATAAAAAAAGGTTGGACCAGGTGCTGCACATTGATGATGACCTGGCGTTTGAGACAGCCCGGCAACTGGCGTCAAAAGAAGGGCTGTTTGTGGGCATGAGTTCCGGCGCTGCCATGGCTGCTGCCGTAAAAGAGGCCCGTCATATCCAGAATGGTGTGGTGGTGGTTATTTTTCCTGATTCCGGAGAAAGATATCTGTCCACGCCGCTGTTTTCAGTGAAACACAAAATCCATCTGCAGCTTTTCAACACCCTTGCGGCAAAAAAGCAGCGGTTCAGGCCTGTGAAGCAGGACAGCGTATCCATATATACCTGCGGCCCCACCGTATACCAGCGTCTCAATCCCGGACGTTTCAGGCGGTTTGTTTTCACAGACCTGCTGGTGCGGTATCTTGCCTTCCATAAAACAGAGGTCAACCATGTGGTCAATATCACTGACTATGATGACCGGACCATCCAGGGGGCAAAACAGGCAGGGTGCTGCCTGGAAGATTTCACCGGGCCCCATATCCAGGCTTTTGCGCAGGATCTTGCGCATCTTAGGATACGGCCGGCCCAGGCATATCCGAAAGTATCAGACCACTTTGCGGAGATGGCTGATCTGACCCGCAACCTGCAGAACAAGGGCCATGCCTATGAAAAGCTGCATTCCGTGTATTTTGACATATCAAGTGTTGCTGAATACGGACACCTGTCCAAAATGGATATCCAGAAAATCCGCCCGGGTGCAACAGTGGACCTGGATGATTATGAAAAACACAACCCCAGGGATTTTACCCTGTTCAAACGGGTCCGGTTGTCTGAGCTGCGCCTGGGCATAGGCATGAAAACCGCATGGGGCACTGTACGGCCCTCTTTACACCTGCAGTGTGCAGCCATTTCCATGGCCTATCTGGGCGCACCGTTTGACATACACACCGGCAGCAGGGAGCTTGTGTTTCCCCACCATGAAAATGAAAGGGCCATTGCCAGGGCGGCCTGCGGACACCAGCTGGCCAATATATGGCTGCATTGCGATCCTGTGCAGTATGACGGCTCTTTTGAAAAACAGCACACGGAAGCGCTCACCCTGGATACCCTGGCAGACCAGGGGTGGGATTACAACACCATCCGTTTCTGGCTCATGTCCGGTCATTACCGCAGGGGCCTGGTTCTGTCACATCGTGCACTCACTGATGCAAAGGCAACCCTGGCCAAAATCAACCGGTGCATTGCAGCCCTGGAAAACCGTGGATCTGAAAACAAAGATGACAAAGAATCCTATGGGGGCATAGACCAGCTGGTGTATGATATCCGCCAGGGGGTTCTGGCAGCCCTGGCAGATGATTTGAAAATATCTGCCGCCATTGCCTCTCTTTTGGCCAGTGTCAGAAAAATTAATGCCCTGATGACAGAAAACCGGATCAGTTCCGCTGATGCAGAAATGATCCTGGAAGGGTTCAGGGAAGTGGACAACATATTGCAGGTTTGTGATTTCGGCAAAAAAATGGAATATTCCAAAGAGGTGAAAGATCTTCTTGCAAAACGACAAAATGCCAGGCAGAACCGGGACTGGAAAACCGCGGACATTATAAGGGAAAAGCTTGCTGCCATGGGTGTACCGGTGCATGATACAAAGGTTGGTGACAGATGATGGACATGGTGTTTTTTCCTTTTTCCCACGTGGACAAATATCAGTGCAGGGCGTTGACAACGGTTTTCCCTTTTTTTCAATACCTGTCCCTGACAGCAGATTTCTCTGAAATTTGCCCCATGGGATCCTGGGTGAAAAAAGGGATGGCAGTTCCAGTGTTCACATCAGGCACCCGCCTCAAACAGGTGGAATCCGGGGTTGCGGCCTGGCTGGAATGGGCAGCCCTGCACAAGGGCAACCAGAGAAATCTGAAGACCCTGGCCAAAGAAGGCCCCTGTTTTATTGATGATACCGCCCCCGGTGCCATCCGGTCAGAACTACTGGCAAGAATTCGGCAGGAAGGTTCCGGGCCCTCGCCGGCCCGGGCAGCAGCGCCAGCTGATCCCCTGCTGTTTTTAAAGATTGCCCAGCTCACAGATGCCCATAATGCGGCCATTGATGACGAACTGGCAGGCCTGGAAATAAAACAGGCAGCCCTGTTTTCAGAGTTGAAAGGGGAACCGGATGCTGCTTTGCCAAAAACAGGGCAGGTTTCCTTTCGGGATCCGGGGGAGGTCATGACCGAAACGCGCATCCGTGCCTGGGCTGCCTGTGCAAGAGAAGAAAAAGTTTTTGCCGGCGACCGGCCGCTGCTGATTACCACCAGCAGCGCAGTTTTTGACCTTCTTGCGGCAAGCTCCGACCGGGTCATAAATGCCCTTGACATTGATTGTATAAAAGTGCATGAAGATGGGTGTGCGCGCAAGAAGGAATGGCAAAACCATTTTCTGGATATGCTGGAACAGATAGTGACACAGCAGTATCCGGAAGCGCTGGCACCAGAAAAAAAAGACCTGGTGCAGGCAAAAGATGGATGCGGGATGTATGCCCGCATCCAGGTGGGTGTTTTTTCGGGTTCAGACCTGGAAAAACACACCGGGCTGCCCGGTCCGACAGTTGTGGTCTGCCGGGTGGCGGTAAAAGCATAAAAAGCTTGATTTTACCAAAGGACATGTTATAAAAGCGTTTTTTAAATCAGTTACATCAAATTGATATAAAAATGGGTTTATAATCGAATGATGTTAATTTTTTTTAGGAGGCAGTAAAAATGGCATTTACCCCAATTGTTGACGAATCAAAATGCGTTGGTTGTGAAGAATGTGTGGACGTTTGTCCTGTGGAAGTATTTGAAATGGAAAATGAAAAATCAGTTCCTGTCAATGCGGAAGAGTGCATGGGATGTGAGAGCTGTGTGGAAGTGTGTGAAGAAGACGCGATCGTTGTTGAAGAAGACTAGCGTTTTTGCGCATATGGCATCTGCCGGACCATTGCAGCACCTGCTGTAACCTGCCCTGCTGCTGCCTGGATGCCGGAACCGGCCCTGTAAAAAATATACAGGGCGGTTCCGGCATTTTTTTTAGGCTTTTTTCAGCCCTGTATGGCAGGCCCGGGTTAAAACCGCAGAGACAGGCAGCTTAACCCCCCGTCCAGCTTTCTGAATTCAGATACATCCAGGGCAATGGTTTCATATCCTTTGTTTTCTATCATATCCCTGGTTTTTTCAAATCCCTCCGGCACCAGTACCCGGTCATTGATCCATACGCAATTGGCAGCATAGGCTTCTGTATCATGCACAGGCAGGACAGTGAAGCCGGCCAGTTCCGGTTTGGTTAAAAATTCCCCGAAGGCCAGCAGGCAATTGTTTTCCAGATAGGAAATCCCGGTTTTCAGGTGGAGCACAGACTTAAGCCTGATGAAGGATACCGTGTATCCATGGGGTGCCAGAATTTTTCTGAGCTGGTCCGCCCCTGCTGCATTGGTCCGGTCGGACAGGCCCACATAAAAATGGTCCTTTACCATCATCACATCCCCTGCATCCAGGGTGCCCGGCGCCTGAATTTCAGCCACGGGCCGGTCACGGCCGGCCATGGCACGGGCCACATCCCGGGTTTCCCCCCGCCTGGACAAAGCTCCGGGCCGGGTGATCACAATACAGCGGCCGGTGACAAGGCAGGTATCCTCAATAAAGGTGGAATCAGGAAAGGATTCATCAGGATCAAGGACAACAACCGCCAGGCCGCAGGTTTCCAAAGCCCGGATATAGTTTTGGTGCTGCCTTACGGCCAGGGCATAGTCAGGTTTTCCCATATCAGCATGGCTGATGCCGTTGACCATGTTTTTACACGGTGTTTTTACCATGGCGCAAGTGAACATTGGTGTGTCTCCAAATGGTTGTCAGGTGGGCGGGGCAGCCAGGGCCCTGTCCGGCCGGGTGGTCAGATAAATTCCGGAAAAAACCAGTGCCGCCCCCACAAGAAGAGCCGGGGTGAGGGGTTCATCCAGGATCAAAAAAGAGAGAATAATGGCGCTCACCGGGACAAAATTGATGAAAACACCGGCTTTTGTGGGACCGATTTTCTGGATACCCTGATAATACCAGAAAAATCCCAAAACCGTCCCAAAAAAACCCAGATAAAAAAGGGCCCACCAGTTTTCCACTGTGTACAATGGGACAGCCTGGAACAGTCCTTTGGAAAGGGCGGGGAAAAACAGCATCACAGTGCCGGCTACAGAGGCATAACACACAGCCGCCACCGGAGAAAGGGTTTTCATCACCTGTTTTCCCAGAAGGGAATAGGACACCCAGGAGACCACACATCCCAAGATTGCCAACTCCCCCGGACCTGTGCCGCTGTGGAAAAGACTGGACAGTTGTCCGTTGGAAATCACTGTTACGGCACCGGTGACCGACAAAAGCAGGCCCGCAATTTTACCGGGGGTCAAAGATTCCTTGAACAAAAGCGCGGCAAACAAACTGATAAAAATCGGGTTGGTGGCAATGATCAGGGAGGCCCGGTTGGCATTGATAAAGGTTAAGCCTGTGAAAAAGAAAAGGTTATAGGCAAATATCCCGGTCAGCCCGGACAGCAGAATCCAGAATACCTGGGCTGGTGTTATGCGCGGCAGACGGCCTTCAAGGCGGATGGTCAGAATTACCAGAAAAAAAGAGGCAATGGCAAATCGTAAAAATGCAGCACACTGGGGAGCCACTTCTCCGGCAATTTTTTTCCCGGCAATAAAGGTGCCGCCCCAGAAAAATGCGGTTAAAAACAGTTTGATAACGGTCACTTCGAAATCCTTTTTTGTCCTGGGTGTACAAAATCTGTGTCAAAATGGCTGTATTTGCACAGATTCTCAGTCAAAAGTCAACCATAGTGTCGTAATCTCTGGATATTTGCCATAAACATGCCAGGTTTTCGATCACTGTGCAGCACTCTGTCCCAAGCCCCGCCCCTGGTGGTGTCCTGTGCCCGGCCCGAGATCGTCGGGGGCTTTCAGATGCCGGACCGATTATAAGAATACAGGCTATGGCTGAGGCGCAAACACCTGATTTATTTTTACCAGCCCCCTTAAGGCTCTGACGGTCCGTTCACAGGACACCACCAGGGGCTCCCATAGAAGCGCATGCTTCTATAGCAAATATTCAGTCGTAATCTGTTGCCTGAACAATTGTTTAACAGGGCTTTACAAGATTCAGGCCTTTGCCGTATAACATGGGGACAAGATTTTTGACTGTCTTTGTTCACATGATCACTGAAGATCCTGTGCTATCCGGATGCGCCGCCAGGGGGCTGCAATGCATGTACAACAGAACAACCGGTTTTCTTCCCAGAGCATATGCAAAATTCTGGTGAATGCAAAGCTGATATCACCTGACCAGGCAAGGGACCTGATACGCCGGGAAAAAGGGGTGAAAGAAAGTCTCTTTAACGCAGGAAAAAACAGCGTATACAAGGGACTTTCCATGCAGGAGGCAGTCGCCCGCATGACCCTCATCGATGTGATGGTCCACCTCAGGCCCAAATCCAGGAACCAGCCGGGTACTTTTCTGGATGAAGATGTGATTTACCGTGCCCTGGCAGGGGCCTGGAAACTGAGATTCATCAAAGTAGATCCCCTGAAACTGGACCTGAACCTGGTGACAGGGTTTATTTCAAAATCATTTGCCTTTAAACACCTGCTGCTGCCTGTAAAAATTGCGGCAGGCAAACTTGTGGTGGCAACCCCTGACCCCTTTAATTTTGAAGCCATAAAAGATGTGGAAATGGTGTCAAAACTCAAGGTGGTCCCCATACTCAGCCCCAGGTCGGATATCGAAAAACTGATCCGGGAATTTTTCGGATTCCGGTATTCCATTTCAGCAGCCCAGGACCTGTTTTCCGGCAAAGGGGTGGACCTGGGGAACCTGGAGCGGTTTGTCACCCTGACCCCTCAGGGGGACCTGCCGCCCACGGACCAGCACATTGTCAATGCAGTCAACCATCTGTTCACCTATTCTTTTGACCAGAAAGCCAGCGATATCCATATTGAGCCCAAAAGAGATATCTGCCTGGTACGCATGCGCATTGACGGTGCCCTGCACACGGTGTACAAACTGCCCAAACAGCTGCACAATGCAGTTATCAGCCGCATTAAAACCCTATCCGGCCTGGATATGGCGGAAAAAAGACGTCCCCAGGACGGCCGCATTAAAATGGTCAAAGAAGAAACCGAGGTGGAAATCCGGGTGTCCACTATTCCGGTGGCATTCGGGGAAAAAGTGGTGATGCGGATCATGGATCCGGATATCCTGTTCCAGGATCTTGAAAAACTGGGATTTTCCGGAGAGGATTTTGCCAAATATAAAAAACTGATTACCCTTCCTTTCGGCATTGTCCTGGTGACAGGGCCCACCGGATCGGGCAAATCCACCACCCTGTATTCCAGTCTGCGCATGCTCTCTTCTGCTGAGGTGAATATCACCACCATTGAAGATCCCATTGAGATGATCCATGAGGAGTTCAACCAGATTTCCGTGCAGCCGGCGGTTGATGTGACCTTTGGATCAGTGCTGCGCAATATCATGCGCCAGGATCCGGATATTATCATGGTGGGGGAAATCCGGGACCTTGAAACCGCACAGGCGGCGGTGCAGGCTGCTTTGACCGGCCACATGGTTTTGTCTACCTTGCACACCAATGACAGTGTCTCTGCTGTGTTCCGGCTGCTGGACCTGGGCATTCCGCCCTATCTGGTGCATGCGTCTTTGAATGGTATTGTTGCCCAGCGCCTGGTACGCAAAATCTGTCCCCATTGTATCCAGGACATTGAAATGGATGCTAAAGAGCTTTCGGAACTGGGGCTGGATGTTTCACAAACCGGTACCATCAGCCTGCGTCATGGAAAAGGATGCAATAAGTGCCGCGGGACCGGTTATAAAGGACGGATCGGCATCTATGAAATACTGCCCTATACAGAATCACTCAAAAGGATGAGCACCCCGGACGGCAGCCTGAAAGCCATGCGGAACAAGGCCATGGAAGAGGGCCTGGTGCTGCTGCGCCATAACGGGATCCAGACAATGCTCCAGGGCAGGACCACCTACCAGGAAATTCTGCGTATAACCTGGGACCAGTTTTAACATTCCCCGCCGGAATTTCCCTTCCATAGCCGCAGGCTTGGTGGGGGATGGATAAGCGGTATTGCTTATCGGACCATGTCCCCTGGATGAATATCTCTGGCAGAAGATAAAATCATGACTGTGGATGCAATATCTTCGGTGTGCAGCACAATAAGCCTGCCGGATGTCAGGGGCTCAAGCTGGATATCATAGCTGTCAAGGGCCTTTACTGATTCATCAAAGGCATCAAAGGCAGACCGGTTTTCCTGGCGGACGGAATAGATCTGTCCGGGATGGATATCATGATCCGACCCTTTGTTGATAAAGGCAATGGCATAATCATTGATCATCAGGCTGTGTTCCTGGGAACAGATGATGGTAGCATCAATGGGGTCCGGGTCCGGGTATACCGTCAGTTCGGGTGTGCGTTCATAATAGGCCATGATCCGGTCCCCGACATTGGCATCTAAAAAAGAGTCTGTGATCACGGCGGTCACATATCCTTTTTTGGATGCCGTCACCTGGATATCTGCTTTGATCAGGTGCTGTACACCATTGAACTGCTCATCATTGAAGTGCTCTTTGATTTTCTTGGTGGCGAACACCTGGTAGCGCCGGCCCGGCACCAGTGCATCGGGGCTGTCGGGTTTGATGTAGAGGATGTCGTTGGTGGACATCATGAGGTTGCCATCCTGTTCCCTGAGAATGGTCCCCAGAGACGGAACCGCCTTTTTTTTAACAAACCCCACACGGTTCATTTTTGAATAAACAAACTCCGGGATGATCTTTCGGGTCGGATCATCGGTTTTAAGGACCGGTTCGGAAGATTTTGGGGAAGATGCTGCGGATTTCAAAAAAATCTGAATTTTTTTCCCGGGATAAATCCAATGGGGATTTTTTATTTGTTTGTTCATCTCCCAGAGACCTGGCCAGTCCCACTGGGAATTGTAAAATTTTTCTGACAAATCCCAGAGGGTATCCCCTTTCTGGATGGTGTAGTAAAATCCTGTATCCTGGTCCGGGTTGAACGCTTCAGATTTTTCGGCTGTCACCAGGGGTGGATGCCCAAAAAGAATAATGGTTAAAAAAATAAGGACGAGTTTTTTAAGGTTCATGGGGTGCCTCCCTGATTAATAGATCCGGGTCCCTTCGGAATTCTTGACTTTATTTACACTCCTGTTCTATAAAAAGTCAAGAATTGTTACCTATAATTACCAGGATTCATGAAAAATGAAGCAGATTGCCAATCTTTTGTTTGAAGCACGGATCTTAAAAGATCTGAACCGGTCAGGGTATGCTTTTTTGGGTGTTGGACAGGAAAGCATTGCAGAGCATTGCTTTACCACGGCATTTATCTGCTTTGTCATGGCCCGGCTGGAGCCGGAAACCAACGGGGAACGCCTGATGGCCATGGCCCTGGTGCATGATATGGCGGAAGCCAGGACAGGGGATTTCAATTATGTCCAGAAACAGTATTCCAACACAGATGAATCCAAAGCAATTGCACGGTTGACAAAAGATCTGCCCTTTGGTGCAGATATCACATCACTTATTTCAGAATTCAACCTGGGAGAAACAAAAGAGGCCCGGCTGGTCAAAGATGCTGACCAGCTGTCATTTATTCTTGAATTGAAAAAGCTCAAAGATATCGGGGCGGTCCCTGCGGACAAATGGCTCATGGTTGTTCTGGACCGGCTCAAAACAGATACAGGACGAAAAATGGCCCGCAGTATAATGGAAACCGGGTGGGATGAATGGTGGCTCCATGATTATACTGAATAAAAAAAACAACAGATTCGACCTGCAATGACATCAGATGCCATATCTGTGCTTTTCGTGACAGACACCCGTTGGACCGGCACGGCCGACCCTTTTGAAAAAACCCAAGGATTTCGTGTCCGGTATGCTGAAGACAGGGACCAGTGCCTTCAGATTGTCAAATCCTTTCACCCGGATATTGTACTGGTGGACCCGGGATCAGGCACTGCCATGGATGCGGCCCAGACCTGGATCAGGCAGCTGACTGAAGTTTCGTTCACCTTCACACCCGGATTTTTTCTGGTGACAGATGCTGCCGTGACCATGGAAGACAAATGCCGGTTCAGGGCATGGGGCTATGATGAGGTCATACCGCGGCCTGTTCAGACCCGAAAGATCCGTTATCTGGCTCACGCCTACCTCAGACATAAAACCTTAGAACAGCAGATCTTTATCCATAAACAGACCATCCAGCAGGCCCGCACCTATCTGGACAGATTCAAACACAACCTTTTTTGTGTTAAAAACGAGTTGTCTTCTGAAAAAAACAGCCTCAACAATGCCTTAAAGCAGATTCATCACATGACCCGGGAACGCAGCCATCTCAAAACCCGGGTCCAGGGGATGAAACATGCCCTGGAACAGCATATGGACGGATATGAAAAACTGCTTGTCCGGCTGATCCAGAGCCGGGTGGAAACCAGCCGCGGCCATGGGGAGCGGGTGGCCCATATTGCCTCTTATGTGGGCAAAAGCCTGGGGTTTGATGAAAAAAAGTTGGAGAATCTTCACAAAGCTGCTATGTTGCATGAAATCGGGCTTGTTTTCATGCCCCGGACAGCTGCTGCAACATCTTTTGACCAGCTGACCGCTTTTGAAAAAAGCATCCAGATACAGTATCCGGTGAAAGGAGCTGACCTGCTCAGCCTTTGCAAAGCCTTTGAAAAAACCGCACAAATCATCAGGCACCTGCATGAAAATGTTGACGGCTCCGGATACCCCAGGGGATTGAAAAAAGCGTATATACCAGTGGCATCCCGGATTCTGGCCGGAGCAGACCTGTTTGATACCCTGAAAAATGCTGAAGATATCAGCTGCCTGGAAGACCTGATGGCTGCCCTGGAAAATGCGGCAGGGTCCCGTCTGGATCCCCTTGTTGTCAGCCGGCTGCAAAAATATGCCCTCCAGCATGTGGAATCTGATGCCTTCCAGGTTCGGGGCGTGGGGGTAGGAGAGCTTGAGCCGGGTATGCGCCTGGGTTGTGCTGTTTTCACAGCCACAGGCACCAAGCTGTTCAGTGCAGACACTGTATTGACAAAAACTGCAATCGAAAAGATCATACAATACAACAGGGAATACCCTGTGGATGACATACTCTATATAAAGGTTTGAAAAATGGACATTTCTTCGGTTATCGGTGTTGTCTCTGGAATAGGATTTGTTCTGGGCACCATATTGCTGGGCGGCAGTATCATGATGTTTGTAAATATCCCTTCGGTGCTTGTTGTGGTGGGCGGAACATTTGCCGCCGTCATGATCGGGTATCCTTTGGCCCAGTTTCTGGGTGTGTTCAAAACCGCTGTCAAGGTGTTCATTTTTAAAATTGAAAAACCCCAGGATATTATTGCAAACCTGGTGGAAATTTCCAATAAAGCCAGAAAAGGCGGGCTGCTGTCCATTGAGGGAGATATCCAGACCACAGTGGATCCCTATCTTGCCCAGGCCCTGCAGATGACGGTGGATGGGGTGAAAACCGCAGATATTGCCGCCATTATGCAAAAACAGATGCAGCTGACCAAAAAAGGGCTGGATGTCGGTGCTGATATTTTTGCCGCCATGGGCGCCTATGCCCCGGCATTCGGCATGGTGGGAACCCTGATCGGCCTGATCCAGATGCTGGCCAACCTGGATGATCCCTCTTCCATCGGTCCCAAAATGGCGGTGGCCATGATCACTACCTTTTACGGGGCAGTGCTGGCCAACCTGTTTTTCATCCCCATGAGCGACAAGCTTCGGGGTAGAAATGAAGAAGAGATCACCAATATGAATATTATTTTTGAAGGCATTCTTTCTATCCGGGAAGGGGAACATCCCAAGCTCATGGAAGACAAACTCAACATCTACATGTCCAGCAGCAAAAAAGAACCCCAAACCACCTGATTTTTTAAACACCCATGCCTGAGTGACCACAACAAATGATGAAAGTATAAGCAGTCAGGCATTGACTTAAAACTTAAAACTTAAAACTTTTATTTAAAAGAGCAGAACAAATGGCTGAAGAAACCGGTACACAGACAGAACAAAAGCCATCCCTTGTCAGACCTCTGGAGGAAGACAAGGCAGCACCCAGAAAGCAGGCTACCTGGCTGGCCACATTTGCCGATCTGGTTACCCTGTTGATGTGCTTTTTTGTTCTGCTGTTCGCCATGAGCACCACCCAGCAGGAAACCTATAAAGAACTGGTCAAATCCCTGCGCAGTGCCCTGGGTGTTCAGACAGTTCCGGAAGCCGGTACCAGAGAAGGCCTGACCATGCATGCCGTACCCTCTGAAGAGCCCTCTGAAAGCCAGCAGATAGATGAACTGGGGGGGATGATTGAAAAAGAACTGGATGAGATTGTTTCTGAAGTCCGGGAGCTGGTGCTGTTCAACAAACTGGGCGGAGAAGTAAGCGTGGTGAAAACCGAAGCCGGGGTGGTGATAACCATGTCGGATATGCTCCTGTTCGCACAGGGGGGTACCCGGCTGTCTGAAAAAGGGCTGGATATTCTGCGCAAGGTGGCTTTTGTGCTGTCCAAGCTGGCCTATCGGGTGAAGATAAAAGGGCACACAGACAGCTCCCCCATATCATCAGCCATGTTTCCCTCCAACTGGGAGTTGTCTGCTGCCAGGGCAGCCAGGGTGGTCCGGCATCTGGTGGACAACGGGGTGGCGCCCCAGTATATTTCCGCAGAAGGGTATGCCCATTACCATCCGGTTGCCACCAATGATACAGCCCGGGGCAGGGCATTGAACCGGCGGGTGGAGATCGTTTATGAGCGGGACAGTATTGCCAGGCAGTTTGCCGGCATGGGTGCACAATGATGTGAGAGACTGCAAGATCACAGGTCGGGAGAACAGGCTGACCTGCATTTTTCGATTTTTTTGGATACAATGCGTATGAGATCTTCCCGGGGGACCTGCGGCTTCATGCCGGGGCACGCCGAGGCCATGGCATCCCAGTTTTCAGGATTTTTCACCAGGGTTTCAAGAAAGGGCCATGCCCGGCACATGCGGGGTTTGACCGGGTGAATGGTGCATTGTTTTTGTGCATCAAAAAAAATGCATTGCCCGTCCGGGCCCTGGGTCAATACCGGCCTGGAGCCGGCCATGTCGCAATAGGATGTGACAAATGTGTCCGGATCAGCCGTGATATATGCACTGATGCGCACAATGTCTTTGTCTGTTACATAGGTGCCGCCAAAACCTGTGCAGCACCGGCCGCACTGCTGACAGGAAAAAATATCCCCGGGGGTTTTATATTCAGCACCCATAGCGTTTTTCCATGGCTTTCTGCATGGTCAAAGGATCCACATACTGGAGATCCCCCCCCATGGGAACACCGGAGGCGATTCTGGTAATGGTGATGTTCCGGGATTTGAGGTGGTCCAGAATATAGGCAGCGGTTGCCTCACCTTCCACATTGGTGCGGGTGGCAATGATGATCTCCCGGACAATACCGGGGTCAGCCCGGCCGAAAAGTTCTGCCAGCCGAATATCATCAGGGCCGATGCCGTCAATGGGGGACAGGGCACCCCCGAGTACATGGTAGGATCCTGAAAATACTTTTGATTTTTCAATGGCTGCCATGTCAGCAGGATTTTCCACCACGCAGATCACCCCGTGATCCCGGGAGGGGTCAGCACAGATCCGGCATTTTTCCTGGTCACTGAGTGCAAAACAGGTGGCACAGATACGCACGGCGCTTTTGAGCGCAATGATGTCGGCAGCCAGGGCTGCTGCTTCATGATCCGGCGCATGCAGCAAATGCAGGGTCAGCCTTTCCGCGGTTTTTCTGCCGATGCCGGGCAGCAGGGAAAAGCTGGCGATCAACTTCAGGATGGCATCAGGATAATGGATCATTACAGGCCCGGAATGTTCAATCCACCGGTGAGTTTGCCCATTTCAGCGGATACCATCTCCTGGGATCTGTTCAGGGCATCGTTAACAGCTGCCAGCACCAGGTCCTGGAGCATCTCCACATCTTCGGGATCCACCACTTCCTTTTCCAGGACAATGGATTCAATTTTCTGGCTGCCGTTGGCCACCACCTTGACCATGCCGCCACCGGCAGAGGCTTCCACTGTTTTGGTTGCCAGGTCTTCCTGGGCTTTGAGCATTTTTTTCTGCAGCTGCTGGGCCTGTTTCATCATATTGTTCATATTTTTCATTGTATGACTCCTGTATGCTTAATAATTGATAATTTCCCCATTGAAAAGCTCTTGGGCATCTTTCACCAGCGGGTGATGCAATGCCGCATGTCTGGCCTTTGTCTCAGCCGGATCCGGGGCAGCCCGGGACAATGGGTCGGCCTGTGACATCACCCGGACCGTTAATTGTTTGTTTAAAAAATTGGCGCATGCTTTTTTTAGCGCATCTTTTTTGGTTTTCAGCCGGTTTTGGTCAAAGGCTGAGCAGTTGTGCAAAAGCACTTCCAGAACACCGGGTTCCGGTTCTGTGACCTGTGCTTTGGACAACAGGGCTGATAAAAACGGCAAAGTGCCTTCAATCTGCGTTAAAAACCCCTGCCAGGTTTTTTCAGGTGCCGGGGCCTGTGTTTCCGTTTCACCGGCCGGAACTTCGGGCACAGATACCGGATTTGGATCTTTGACAGCTGTCTGCGGGGCTGAAGGGCTTTGATGCCCATATGCGGTCTGCTCCAGGGAATAAGGTTCATGAACGCCAGGGGAAGCTGTTCCTGCAGGGTTTTCGTATACGGGGCCGGAAGATACCGGGCCGGAAGTATTGCCATCCATCTGCCGGGCCAGGGCATCCAGTTTGTGTATGATCTGGTCCACCACAGCACCGGGCCGGACCTGGAGCAGTTTGAGCAGGACGGTTTCAATGGCGGTTTTGGTGTGGGATGAAAATTTCACCATGGATTCTTCGTGTAAAAGCACCTGGAGCAGCATCTCCAGATACCCCTGGGGCAGAGAAGATATTGTGCCGTGCAGCTGCTGTTTTTGTGCACCTGTCATGTTCACTGCCGGATGATCAGGGCCGCAGAGTTTGATCACGTTCAGGTTTCTTACGTGCAGAATGATCTCGCCATAAAATTTTTTTAAATCCATGCCTGTATCATTGATGGTTTCAACCAGAGAGATCAGGGCCGCCCCATTTTTTTCAAACAGGGCATCGGTGATGCCGGACATCAGTTTGCGGTCTATGACACCCAGCGCATCCACCACCATTGCATAGGTGATATCGGTCCCCGGTGCAAAGGAGAGAATCCGGTCCAGCAGGCTCAATGCATCGCGCACTGATCCGTCAGCCTCCAGGGAAATCAGATCAAGCCCCTGGTCCTCTACAGTGAAACCTTCCTTGTCACATAGTGTTTTTAACAGACCGGATATGGCCTCCAGAGGGATACGGCCCAGGTCATGGCGCTGGCACCGGGATAAAATGGTGGCGGGAATCTTGTGCACTTCTGTTGTGGCAAAGATGAACAGGACATGGGAAGGGGGCTCTTCCAGGGTTTTTAACAGGGCATTGAAGGCGGCAGTGGACAGCATGTGCACTTCATCAATGATATAGATCTTGAAAGAAGCGGCAGCCGGCATATAGGTGACGTTCTCCCGCAGATCCCGAATCTGGTCCACACTGTTGTTGGATGCTCCGTCAATTTCAAATACATCAGCGCAATGGCCGGTGATGATCTGTCGGCAAATTTTGCACTGGTTGCAGGGGGAGGGGGTGGGACCGCTTTGACAGTTCATGGCCTTGGCCAGAATTCGGGCAATCGTGGTTTTGCCCGTACCCCTGGGGCCTGTGAACAAAATGGCATGGGCCATGCGGTCCTGTTCAATGGCGTTGACAAGGGTGGTAGTCACATGGGACTGGCCCACAACATCGCCAAAGGCCTGGGGTCTGTATTTGCGTGCTAAAACCTGATATGACATGGTGTCCGGCATGGGGGTGGCGGAGAGGGAGGGATTCGAACCCTCGGTACCCGGTTAGGATACACACGCTTTCCAGGCGTGCACCTTCAGCCGCTCGGCCACCTCTCCTTTGTCAATTAATCCGGATAAATTAGTATTTTTTTGTTCCTGTGTCAAGGATTAAAGCAGGGGTTCAGATATTTGCAGCGCGGGTGTGGGGTTTTTTGTTGCCTGTTATATTAACGGGACAGGCCCACTTCAGGGTACAAGTCTGCTTTAGGGGGCAGGTCTGCTTTAGGGGGCAGATCTGCTCCAGGGGACGGGTCCGCCCCTGTCGGTGGCCTGTGCCCGGCCCGAGATCCTCCGGGGCCGGTTTTCATGATACTGTGAGGAAGCTGGAACAGGGCTATCAAACAGGCGACTGCTGTTTTGTATGTCTGCCCGGCCCCTCCGGCTCTGACGGTCCGTTCACAGGCCACCGACAGGGGCTCCCGCCAGGGCATGGTTGTTACTTACTGGTTTGGTCTGTTCGCGTTCAGGGGGGCTTCTAACAAAACTACAAGTTTAACAGTCTGAGATGGTCCTCTGTAGGGGTGCGGTCCGGGTTGTAGAGATGAAGGGGAGGGTGGGTTGTGCAGGATACCTTGTCTGATTTGACAGCGCTGACCAAAACCCGTTCGGCAGGGGCTGCGGGTTTGAAATGGACAAAGCGTATCCAGTGGGGGTGAAATCCTGCAGATGTGAGGCACAGGATCAGTTCCTCTAAGCGGGGGGCGGGAAAAATCAAGCAGAGCTGTCCGCCGGGTTTTACAAACAGGGCTGCTTTGTCCACCAGGGCGGCGATGTCCAGGGTGATTTCATGCCGGGCCAGGGCTTTTTTTGTGTCCGGATTCAGGCGCCCGGTGGCTTTTTTTTTGTATGGGGGATTGGATACAATGATATCAGCCGGTTGTGTGATCTTTGTTCCAGAAAGGTTCCGGATATCCTGGTGAAGGATATGGATACGGCTGTCCAGACGGTTCTGCACAGCGTTTTTTTCTGCAAGAAAGGCAAGTTCCTTCTGGATTTCAACACCTGTGATCTCAATATCCTGGTGACGGGCACCAAGGATAAGACAGATAATCCCGCAGCCGCAGCCCATGTCGATGATCCGGTCTCCGGGAGCGGGGTGGATATGGGCCGCCAGAATAAGGGGATCCAGAGAAAACCGGTAACCGGTTTTTGGCTGAAAAATGGTCAATGGGGGGTCAAACAGGGTGTCAGCTGTGTATGTTTCCAATTTTAAAACGGATCTGTCGGATCAGACAGGACTCCATGCGCTGGTTGATATTGGATATGATCTGTTTTTCCAGAAATTTGAGCTGGTGAATCCAGGATGAGCTGGATACATTGACAATCAAAACACCGTCTTTAAAGGTGTCGGGTTTGGCATTCATGGCAATGGGCCTGCCCACGGCCGTATCCCACACATCCCAGATCCGTGTCATGTCCGTATCCCCGGCAGGACGGTATTTATTTAAGGCGGTTTTGAGTATGTCACTGATATGGATCAGCTTATGGTCGTTTTTTCTGGTACTCACCGTTTCTATCCTGTGTTGTCGGGCCGGTAGGGGCGGCCTGATGGGTTAACCATACAATTTTTCATACATATCATGTTTTGGGGTGATAATATATATAAAAATGGGGACCGTCCGGTGCAGCTGCATGTAACCGGTCCCGAAAAATATTGCCTTTTGGGCGTGATATATATATATTGGATAAATTAGGTAACCAGGCTCATCAACCATTTTTTTACCACACAATTAACAGGAACGTAATTTTATGAATTGGGATTGGGAAAAGCTGAGGGAAAATCAGCAGAAATATGAAAAGAACAGGGGCGGCGGCAGTGGCGGTCCGGGAATGCCCAGGCCGCCGCAGATGGATGAAATTTTAAATAAATTCAAGGGATTCAAGTTTCCGGGAATTTTTCTTGCAATTGTTGTTCTGCTGGTATTGTACCTGGGGTCTTCCACTTTTTTTACCATTGACAGAAGCGAGGTGGGGGTGGTGCAGCGGTTTGGGAAATTTAACCGCACTGTCCAGCCCGGGTTGAATTTCAAACTGCCCTCCGGCATTGAAAAGATCACAAAGGTGAACGTCAGAACCCCTGAAACAGAAGAGTTCGGCGTCAAGGCCTTAGAAGGCACAGGGGCTTACGGAAACGCATCTGAATCATCTTTGATGCTCACCGGTGATCTGAACGTGGCCGTGGTACCCTGGATTGTCCAGTACCGGCGGGCCGATCCCCGGGCCTATCTGTTCAATGTGAAAAATGTCACCTCTTTGCTCAGGAACATGTCCGAAGCCACCATGCGCACCGTTGTGGGAGACCGCAGCATCAATGAGGTGATCACAGAACGGGCTGAAATCGCCGCGGCTGCCAGGGAGATGCTCCAGGCGGAACTGGATAATGCCAAAGCCGGTATTGCCATTGTGAACATTGAATTGAAAAAAACCAATGTACCTGAACCGGTGCAGGCATCTTTTAATGAAGTGAACCAGGCGATCCAGGAAAAAGAACAGACCATCTACAAGGCCAGAGAAGAATACAACAAAGCGGTTCCCCTGGCCAGGGGCGAGGCCCAGCGGGTGATCAAGGATGCGGAAGGGTATGCCATCGACCGGGTGAACCGGGCCCAGGGTGATGCCAGCAAATTCATGGCCATTTATGAAGAATATAAACAGGCCAAGGATGTGACGCGCAAACGGATGTATCTTGAAACCATGCTGGATGTATTGCCGAAAATCGGGGCCAAATATATCATTGATGCGGACCAGAAAAACCTGCTTCCCTTATTGAATATGGGAGATTCCGCATCATCAATCCAGGACAGATTTCTTCAAAAAGGTGAATAATATATGAATGCGCAGCAAATAAAAGTATTGGGTGTGACCGTCCTGGTCATACTGGCAGTGGTTGTTTACAACGCCGCATATGTGGTGGATGAAACCGAACAGGTGGTCATCACCCAGTTCGGCAGAATTACAGGTGAGCCGATCACAGAGCCGGGATTGAATTTCAAGGTGCCCTTTATCCAGAAGACCAATTATTTTGCCAAAAACCTTTTGGAATGGGACGGCAGTCCGGGTCAGGTCCCCACCAGAGACAAGACCTATATCTGGGTGGATACCTTTGCCCGGTGGCGTATTACCGACCCTTTGACCTATTTTCAGACGGTAAGGGACGAATTTTCAGCGCAAAAACGGCTGGATGACATTATTGACCCGGCAACACGCAACCTTATCAGTTCCTATCCCCTGGCTGAAATCGTGCGCAATACAGATCGGCCCATGGACACTTTTGAGGCGTTCGGCATTGACACCGAAGAGCAGTTGGAAGAGGAACGGCCGCGCCGGGTGCGGTATGACGTAAACCTTGGGCGGCAGGAAATTACCCGCCGTATTGTGGAGCAGGCGAGCGAAAAACTTGAGGAGTTCGGCATTGAGCTGGTGGATGTGAAGATCAAGCGCATCAACTATATAGACAGTGTCAGAAGATCGGTTTACGACCGGATGATTGCAGAAAGAAACCAGATTGCGGAAAAGTTTCGTGCAGAAGGCCGAGGAGAGGCCAGCAACATCCGGGGTGAAAAGGAAAAAGACCTCCAGGTGATCAAGTCTGAAGCCTATAAAACCGCCCAGACCACAAAGGGTAAGGCAGATGCGGAAGCAGCAGGTATCTATGCCACAGCCTATGGAACAGATCCGGAATTTTACGCATTTTTAAAGACCATGGATCTGTATTCCCAGGCCCTGGAAAAAGACAGTACCCTGATTTTGTCCACGGATTCGGACCTGATGCAGTTTATGAAGGGGGTTGCAGAATAGGCAGGATTTGCCTCTTAAGAAAGGGGCTGCCAATAAACAGGTAAGGGTATCGGGCTAAGATCAGCCCCGATACCCTTACAGAAAAAATGGCTATTTCTTTTTTCTCTGGTGCCGTGTTTTGGCAAGAAGCTTTCTGTGTTTATGTTTGCGCATCTTTTTTCTTCTCTTTTTAATAACACTGCTCAAAAAAATCACCTCCTTTGCATTTTGATATAATATAATTTATCAAGCTAAACAAATATAATAGCAATTGTTCTTATAAATGTCTATTTTTTTTTACCTGGTATTCTGGACAATGACATGAAAACAGACCGGTATTTTAACAGGGCGGAGCTGGAACAGGTGGACCAGGCTGTATTGATCTGTGAAGAGCTGGTGAACAATTATTATAAACTGTCTTCGGGCCAGTGGCTGAAAAACCGGTATGACATAAAGACAGCCAGGGATCTGGCCCCCCATGAAAAGGTGACAGGGCCTTTTGCCCAGGTGGTAAAATATGAAGGCAGAAAATCAGATGTGCCATTGGGATCATCCCGGTTCAGTCTGTACACGGTCTGTCTCCAGGATTCTGCCATCGTGTCTGCTGTGGCATCCCGCCAGAATCTGGTCCTGTTTCCGTTTCTTTTGTATGTGCTGGTACATGAACTGGTGCATGTGGTCCGGTTTCTCACCTTCAGTCACCGGTATGAACATGCATCAGAGGCATCCGTAACCTTTGCTGAAGAAAGAAAGGTGCATGGCCTCACCTATACCATCCTGGAGCCCCTGTCCATGGAGGGAATGAACCAAATATTTGATTTTTTTGAAAAATGGCGTGTTGTCCATGGCCAGTAACCCCTTAAAAAAAAATCAAAACCTGTGTCTTGACAGGGGGAAAAGACTTGTTATTTTATCAATGATTTTTCAAGCAGTCATTTACGCTTAAAAGGGAGAAAAGGAAAATGCCGGTTTACGAGTACCAGTGTTCAGCGTGTAAACGCATTGAAGAAGCATTTCAGAAAATTTCAGACCCCCCCCTGGCGGTCTGTCCCCAATGCAGGGGGCGCCTTGAAAAAATAATTTCCCACAGCGCTTTCCACTTAAAGGGATCTGGATGGTATGTCACCGATTACGGTGGTGCAAAAACAGATACCACGGAAAAATCACAGCCCGCATCCACAGAAACAACGCCTGCAGCACCATCTGCAAAGACAAAAGATGATTCCTGACAGCAGGCGTTGATCATTACAATATTAAATATGAACAATTAAACAAAACGCAAAAAGGAGTATCGTATCATGAGTTTGAGACCATTGAGTGACAGAATTCTGGTTCAGCGTGTTGCAGAAGATGAGAAAACCAAAGGCGGGATTATCATCCCTGACACGGCAAAGGAAAAACCGGCAGAAGGCAAAATTGTTGCCACAGGCAACGGCCGTGTGGGAGAGGACGGAAAACTGCTGCCCATGGATGTGAAAGTCGGAGACCGGGTATTATTCAGCAAATACGGTGGAACTGATGTGAAAATCGATGGTGAGGATTATCTTATCCTGCGCCAGGATGATGTTCTGGGAATTATTGAATAAATAATAGTATCGCATCACGGGAAAGCCTGGTTGCCGCATACATGCGGTTGGATCATGATTGCCCGGTGCATACACACACGATAGCTGAAGAGTAAAAATACGAAAAATCAATATATAATGGAGAAGATGTAAAATGGCCAAAGAAATAAAATATGATGCCAAAGCGCGTGAAGCAATGCTCAGAGGTGTTAAGGCTCTTGCAGATGCAGTTGTTGTAACCCTGGGACCCAAAGGAAGAAATGTGGTGATCGAAAAATCCTGGGGATCTCCCACCGTGACCAAGGACGGGGTAACCGTTGCCAAGGAGATCGATCTGGAAGACAAATTTGAAAACATGGGTGCCCAGATGGTCAAGGAAGTCTCTTCCAAAACCTCTGATATGGCAGGTGACGGTACCACCACAGCAACAGTTCTGGCCCGCTCGATTTATGAAGAAGGCCAGAAACTGGTGGTTGCCGGCAACAACCCCATGGGAATCAAACGTGGTATAGACAAGGCGGTTGCCCAGATTACCAAAAGCCTGGAAGCCCTTGCCAAACCCACCAAAAACCAGAATGAGATCGCCCAGGTGGGTACCATTTCCGCCAACAGTGATGAAACTATCGGCAACATCATTGCCGAAGCCATGGACAAAGTGGGCAAGGAAGGGGTCATCACCGTGGAGGAAGCCAAATCCATGGAAACCACCCTGGAAGTGGTTGAAGGCATGCAGTTTGACAGAGGTTACCTGTCTCCCTATTTTGCCACAGACACCGAAAAAATGGTGGCTGCCATGGAAAATCCTTATGTGCTGATCTGTGACAAAAAGATCTCTTCCATGAAAGACATGCTCCCGGTGCTCGAAGAAATTGCCAAGACCGGAAAACCCCTTGTGATCATCGCAGAAGACATTGAAGGCGAAGCCCTTGCCACCCTGGTGGTGAACAAGCTGCGTGGCACCCTGAACGTGGCAGCCGTCAAAGCCCCGGGTTTTGGTGACAGAAGAAAAGCCATGCTGGAAGATATTGCCGTTCTCACCGGCGGCCAGGTGGTGTCCGAAGATATCGGCATCAAGCTGGAAAATGTTTCCGTCCAGGATCTTGGCCAGGCCAAATCCATCACCATTGACAAGGACAACACCACTATTGTCGACGGTGCCGGTTCCAGGGAAGCTCTGGAGGGCAGGGTGAAAATGATCCGCGCCCAGGTCGATGAAACCTCTTCTGACTATGACAAGGAAAAACTCCAGGAGCGGCTGGCCAAACTGGTGGGCGGTGTTGCCGTCATCAATGTGGGGGCTGCCACTGAAACGGAAATGAAAGAAAAGAAAGCCCGGGTGGAAGATGCCCTGAACGCAACCCGCGCAGCAGTGGAAGAGGGCATTGTGCCCGGCGGCGGCGTGGCCCTGGTACGCTGCATCCCCGCCCTTGCGGATATTGAGGCGGATCACGAGGAAAAACTGGGCATTGCAGTGGTTGCACGGGCCATTGAAGAACCCCTGCGCAAGATTGCCGACAACGCCGGTGTGGAAGGCGCAGTTGTCATCAACAAGGTTAAGGAAGGAAAAGGCGCGTTCGGGTACAATGCCAGAACAGATGTCTACGAAGACCTGATTGAAGCCGGTGTTATCGATCCCAAGAAAGTGGTGCGGTTTGCCCTTCAGAATGCAGCTTCTGTTGCTTCTGTCATGCTGACCACCGAAGCCATGATTGCGGAAAAACCCGAAGACAACCCTGCGCCCCCGATGCCCGGCGGCGGTATGGGCGGCATGGGCGGCATGGGCGGCATGATGTAGCCTGATTTTAAAAAAGTTTCATTTCGCATATAAAGACTGATACAAGCCCCTTTAACTCTGTTTAAAGGGGCTTTTTCATTGGAAAATGACCTTGACAGGATATCCTGTCTCATATACTTAATCTGGTAAAATCTTGTGCTGAAGTAACTTAAGAGAGGGTTTATGACCACAGAATCAATCGGATTGCTTTACATGCTCACGGATGCCGGGCCTGTTGTAAAATTTGTCATGCTCCTGCTGCTGTTTTTTTCCATCATCACCTGGGCCATTGTTTTTATTAAATTTCGCTATATCCGCAAGGCATTCCGGGAATCTGCCGATTTTACAGAAATCTTCTGGCAGTGCCGGACCCTGGCAGATGCCTTTGCCAAGGCCAAGGCCCTGCGGACAAGTCCTGTGGCCAGAATTTTTATCACCACCTACATGGAGATGGCCAGATCCGGAAAAAAGGAGGGCAAAGCCTTTAAGACAGAAGCCTCCCATCTCCAGACCATGGGCAGTATCCAGCGGACATTGCGCCGGTCCATCGGTGTTGAGATACGAAGGTTCCGGCAGCTGGTGCCTTTTTTAGCCACTGTGGGAAACACGGCCCCGTTTATCGGGCTTTTCGGTACGGTGTGGGGAATCATGCACACGTTCCAGGGCATCGGGCTGAGCGGGTCCGCAAGCCTGGCCGTGGTGGCCCCGGGTATTTCCGAGGCCCTGATCGCCACGGCTGCAGGTCTTGCCGCAGCCATTCCAGCGGTGATCGCCTACAACTATTTCACAGACCGCATCCGGATTCTGGATTCGGAACTGGAAAGTTTTTCTTCCGATCTTTTAAACATTATTGAACGCGACATGCAAAAACAGATGGAGGCATAATGCATACGGGATCCGGCAATGACCAGTTGATGTCAGATATCAATGTCACCCCTTTTGTGGATGTGATGCTGGTGCTGCTGATCATTTTCATGGTAACAGCACCCATGATGGTCCAGGGGGTGGATGTGGAGCTGCCCGTGGCAACCGCAGCCCCGCTGCCTGCCAGTGAAGACAACCTGATGATTTCCATAGACAATGACCTGAAGGTGTACATCAACAACCAGGAGGTGTCAGCTGCCTTTCTTGCCGAAAAACTCGGGGCTGTCCTGGAGAACATGGACACCGGTGCGGTGTATCTCAAAGCCGACAAAAAAGTGCCTTACGGTGTGGTTGTCAATGTCATGTCCCAGATCAAGAAAGCCGGGGTCAAGAGTCTGGGCATGATCACCCTTCCTGATGATACCGATGCATCCTGATGCCCTGTCTTAACAAGCCTCATACGTATGGATAATATTTCTCACAGTGCCGGCAAAAAAGACCATGGATTTTCCGGTACGGACCAAAACAGCCGTCAGATGGCAGTGTATCTGGCACTCTCATTTTTCGCCCATGTGCTGTTTTTTATTGTCAGCATATGGCTTGTGCAGTTTGAGGTACATGGCCCTGTAGCAGAGGTGGTGCAGGTGGATCTGGTTTCCTTTACACCCGGGGAACCGGGCGGTGGTGACCAGTCCTTTGAGGAACCTGTTCCTGAACAGGAAGCGGTTCAGCAAAAAGAGGCTGCTGATGCGGACGGTGCAGTGGTTGTGCCGGAAAAACAACCCGCACAGGAGGTTATGGAAAAACCGGCAGAGCCGGAACCTGTGCCCTTGGTGAAACCGGATATCAGCCTCAAGGCCAAGCCGAAAAACCTGCAGGAGCTGATGGCTGAAAAAAGCAGCAAACCACCTGAAAAAAAAACGGAACCGGAACCAAAACCAAAGCCAAAACCTGAACCAGATCCCCAAAAAGAGCTGGAAAAAGCCAGGCAAAAACTGGCTGATAAAATGGAAGCCGAAAAAAAAGAACAGATGGCCCAGGCCCTTGAGCGGCTTGCCCGGGAAGTAAAAAAAAAGGATACTGATACCCGTTCCCTGTCTGATGGAGACAGCAGCGGCCCCTCTGTGGGATCCGGCACCGCAGGCGGTGTGGGCAGAAAAGGGGGCACTGCCATTGACAGGTACAAAATGGTACTGAAAAGTGGCATTGAGCAGAACTGGGTGTTCAATGAAATGCTGGCCGGCATGGACCAGAACCTTGAAGTCCGGGTTCTGATTAAAATTTTGAAAAACGGGGAAATAAGAGATATAGTGTATGAAACAAGATCCGGCAACCGCTACCTGGATCAGAGCGCCAAACGGGCACTTCAGCGGGCCAGCCCACTGCCGGCTTTACCCCCGGGGATGGCCTCCTATGATGTGGTTGTCATCTTTACACCAAAAGGATTAAAATAGGTATGGTTTTACGCTATGTACATACAAGGTTTCTGAAAGGCACCCACAATTTTGGGTCCCATGCAGCTTCACCACCAAGCCCCTGCAGGACATCCTTTGCAGCCGGACAACGCGGAATCCCCCTGGTGCCGGCATTATGCATTCACCTGATTCTGGTGCTGGCAATGTTTTTATGGCAGCCGGCGCACAGCTTGGCCCAATCCTATGATACCATCAATGTCAGCAACCCGTTTTTACACAAAACCCCTGTGGCCGTAACTGCATTCAAGGCCTTGACCGAAAAGCAGACAGAAACGGATATCGGTGAAAAAGCCCGCCGGATTTTAAATGAGGGCCTGGCATTCACCGGGTACCTGAAACTGGTGAACCCGGATGCATTTCTGGCCGCTCCTGCCCAAACCGGGATACAGCTGGGGCAGATCAATTTTCGGGACTGGACCGGCATTGGTGCGGAACTGCTCATCACCGGCGGTGTTGAAGAGAACCAGGGCCAGGTGAAACTCAAGCTGCGGCTGTTTGATACCTTTAACACAAAACTGCTCAAGGGCAAAGTCTATACCGGTCCTGAAAGCCAGGTCCGGCGCATGATCCATCTGTTCTGTGCTGAGGTCTCCCATGCCCTCACAGGCAAATGGGGGGTGTTTAACAGCAGGCTCACCTTTGTTTCCACGGTCAATGGAAACAAAGAGGTGTTTATCAGTGATTTTGACGGGCACAACCCCAGGCAGGTGACCCATCACAAAAGCATCAGTCTGTCACCGGCCTGGTCATCGGACGGCGAGTGGCTGGCCTATGTGTCCTATGCCAAAGGCAAACCTGATATCTATATCAAGCACCTGGAACAAAACAGAGGCGCCATTGTCAGCCGCAAGGGCATGAATATATCGCCTGCATGGATGCCGGGGCAGGCAAAACTGGCGGCAGCCTTAAGTTTTTCCGGAAACCAGCAAATATATCTGTTGACCCGGAACGGAGAAATTATTAAAAAGGTAACCAGCAGCTGGGGCATCAATGTGTCGCCGCGGTTTTCACCGGACGGCAGGAAACTGGCGTTTGTTTCCAACCGTTCCGGCACCCCCCAGATTTATATAAAAGATCTGGACACAGAAGATGTCCGGCGGGTGACCTTTCAGGGACGGTACAACACCTCCCCTGCCTGGTCTCCGGATGGGAAAAAGATGGCCTATGTGGGGATAGACAAGAACCGGATCGATATTAATGTGATCAATCTGGCATCAGGCCCGGGGATGCCGGTGCAGCTGACCAGGAACCAGGGTGATAATGAAGACCCCTCCTGGTCCCCTGACGGCAATCTGATTGTTTTCACCTCCAGTCGTGAAGGCAATTCTCAGGCCCTGTATGTGATGACGGCAGCAGGTACGGACCAGCGCAGGCTCATGCGCATGACCGGCAGACAGACCCAGCCCGGCTGGTCCGGACCCATGGCCCTTGAAGACTGATATACCGAAACAGAACATGATTTTTTAACCAAGGAGGCAGAAAGATGAACAGAAAACTGTGGATCAATGTAGTAATGGCGATGCTCGTTGCAGGACTTTTTTTGACGGTATCCTGTGCAAAAAAAACAGTGGTGTCCGATGCCACCACCATTGAAGATCAGGCCACCATGACAGAAGCGGAAACAGCAGCTGAGGCAGAAGCCCGGAAAAAAGCCGAAGCAGAAAGGATCAGGCAGCAGGAGCTCGAAGATCAAGCAAGTGAAGCAGCCCTGGAAGAGGCCAGACAGCAGGCTGCCAAGACCCGGTTTCTGCACCAGAACATCCATTTTGCATTTGACAGCTCAGCTTTGTCATCTGAAGCAAAGGAACTGCTAGAGCAAAAAGCCCAATGGCTCAAACAAAATCCCAATGTGAGTGTGACCATTGAAGGCCATTGTGATGAAAGAGGCACCACAGAATACAACCTGGCCCTGGGGGAACGCCGTGCCGATGCAGTGCAAAACTATCTGCAGGACCTGGGCATCGGCGGGTTTCGCCTGGACACCGTAAGCTTTGGGGAGGAACGCCCCCTGGATCCGGGACAGACAGAAGCAGCCTATGCCAAAAACCGCCGGGCCCAGTTTGTGTTGAAATAACCGGTATGCACAGGATCGGTTCCGGCAAGCTGCCGGCACTGATCCTGTGTTTTCTTTTTTGTGAACAACCAGGATCAGGTATGTAACAGACTGCCTGATCTTTATATGAAAGTGTTAAGTTTTAAGTGTTAAGTGTTAAGTTAATATCTGCCTGCTCATACTTTCATTTTTGGTTGTGCCCGCCAGGGCATGGGGGTTATATGAAAGCCGTCAGCCGTCAGTACTCA
>JAABSO010000031.1 GCA_011390335.1 Desulfotignum sp.
ATCCCCCCGGATTGCCAGATCCATCAGGCTGGTGGCCGTGGGCCTCAAAACGCTCTGGACCAGGCGCAGACCCCCGATATTGTAGGGCATGAAAACCCGCTCCGCCCCGGCCTGCTTCAACCGGGCCACATGGGATTCATTGTCGGTGCGTGCCACAATGGTGATATCCGGATTCAGCTGCCGGGAGGTCAGGGTGACAAACACGTTGGCGGCATCCTCTGCCAGGGCCGTTATCAGGCAATTGGCTTTTTTCAAACCAGCGGAAAGCAGAATATCGTCTGCTGTGGCATCTCCGGCAATAAACAGCATTTTCTGCCGGGCCAGTTCTTCCAGGGCTGTCTGGTTTTTTTCAATCACCACCACATCAAATCCCTCTTTTTTGATTCCCTGTGCCACCACCCGGCCGATCCTGCCGTATCCGCAGACAATATAATGACCGGAAAGTTCATCAATGATTTTCTGCACCCTGCGCCTCCCAAGAATATTTTGAAATTTCCCCTCCACAAGCATCTGGGCCAGAGATCCCCCCAGATAAAAAAACGCCCCCACACCTCCGAAAATCACCAGGATTGTCATGACCCGGGAAAGATTGGACAACGGCCGAACTTCCATGAATCCCACTGTGGAAAGGGTAATGATCACCATGTACACACTTTCTATGAAACTCCATCCCTCCAGCAGCATATAGCCGGATGTGCCCGCTGTTATTACCAGCAGGATGAAAATAGAACCCATCACAATGGACCAGCCAAACGGATATTCCGTGCGCATCTGCAGGCGAAATCCCTTGGCCCTTTTCAACAGCTTCATTCACCGCCTCCGTATCATCCTGAATACCTGTTTTTTTCCGCCCTGCTACCATAGAATGGGATTTGACAGGAGTCAAGCTGTAGGTGGCCACAAAAGCAATGGCACATTCACAACACCTGTGTTTTTATGATGACGGATCTGGTCGAAATCAGGACAAAGAATCCCAGAACGCCCGGCTCTGCTCGGTCATGGTGGAGCCGCCTTTTTGGCTGTCCTGCCGGCCGACAGGTGGATTTCCAGCACCTGTGAGGCGTTTGATCCGGTCCTCCAGGGGCGGGTGGGTGGAAAAAAGGCTGGCCATTTTTCTGCCGGACAACGGATTGACAATGAACATATGGGCTGTGGAAGGATTGGCATCCACCGTGCTGTGACGGGTGTAGGACCCCAGTTTGGACAGGGCTGATGCCAGACCCTCAGGATGACCGGTAATACTTGCGGCCGTTGCATCTGCCAGGTATTCCCTGGACCTGGAGACCGCCATCTGCACCACCATGGCAGCCAGAGGCGCCAGGATAGACAGGGCTATGACACCCACAAACCCCAGGCCCCCTTCTTCATTGTCTCTTCCTCCGAAAAAAGCAGAAAACCGTGCCATGGTGGCCACAAACATGATAGCCCCGGCCATGGTGGCCACAATGGTGGAAATGAGAATATCCCGGTTTTTGATATGGCCGAGTTCATGGGCAAGCACCCCTTCCAGCTCCTTCTGGTCCATAAGACGTACCAGTCCCTGGGTGACGGCCACCACGCCGTGCTCCGGGTCCCTTCCAGTGGCGAATGCATTGGGTGCATCTTCCGGAATAACATAAATTTTCGGCATGGGCAGGCCGGCCCTGGATGCCAGGCGGGCCACTGTATCATGCAGCCCCGGAGCCTGGGACCGGTCCAGCGGCTGTGCCCGGTACATTTTCAACACAATGGTGTGCGACTGCCAATAGGAAATAAAATTCATTGCAAAGGCAATGACCAATGCGATGACCATGCCGGTCCGGCCACCAAGGGCATACCCCAGCACCAGAAAAATCCCGGTCATGGCAGTGAGCAGCAAAACGGTTTTTATATGATTACCCATGGTTCTCCTCTTGTATTTTCATTGGTTGCATTAACTTCGGTATCACCAGAAAAATAATACCGGTCTGGTTGAAATCAAGGAGAACACCCATCGATTTCCTGCCAGGAACAGACCCGCCTGATGTTTTGGTGTTCCACCGGCTGCACATTCCAGGGCCGGTCATAGAGCATCACAGGAACAGTCATGGAGTTAGCCAGAAAAAACGCCATTTCCCGGGAATCCTCCACCGCCATATCATACTGCCTTTGCATGAGCTGGTCTTTGGTTATAATAGTGGACAGGTCTTTGGCGGTCCGGTTGTATTTGTCCACCATGATAAATGCAGCATAGGGAATCTGATATCTGTCCAGCCATGCCAAAGAAGCATCTCTGGCAGAAGGGGGCCGGCCCGTGACAATATCTATGTGACACCCCTGCCGGGCCCACCTGGACAGCACAGAGACGCAGCCTTCCACCGGTTCATATGCCAGAAGCACCTCAGGCTGGTGAACCAGATCGAAAAAAAAGCAGAACTCCTTGTCTGTCAGGCCGAAGGATTTTTTCAGGTCAAAAGAGGACAGGTCCTCAAACCGGGCCTGTTTCCCGAACTCCCTGGCAACAATTGCAGCATAGGTATCGGTGGTTTTCGATATCACGTCATCCATATCCACATAAATCCGTTTTCCACCTGATCTTTTCATGGCAAATTTTCTGTCTCCTTTATGTCCCGGTTCAGTTTCTGCACAGGTAATATCACAGCAGACAATGAAATCAAGAAATTTACAAACACCCCATTGCCCGGGAACGTTTACAGCCCAGGGCGGGACACCACCTGGGGCAGGAGCGAAAAAAAATGCATTGTCACATGCAAACACCCTGGAAATTATCCCCAACTCCGCGGTTTTTGTCTTGCCATCCAGACCGGTTCCTGGTTGAATGGGGCGCATGAAAATTATCAATGCCAGAACAAAAAATATGTATATCAGGCAGTTCCAGGCCCTTCCCGGCCAGGCCTGGTGCATCTGGGGAGCCAACCGGTCCGGTATAGAGGATTTTTTTAACCTTGTGTCAGAAAAAAAAAGGGATGGTACAGCAGACACCCTGGTGCTGCCGGAAAGGCTGGGGGTGGTATCTTTTAAATACCAGCAGGAAATATATGAGGCAGAGCTGAAAAAAGACCAGACCGATTTTCTGGACCGCCTGGATCCGGGGACATTGGCACGGGATTTTCTGAAAAATCCGGCAAAACATGCCGGACTGATCCGGGCCATGGATATGACCGCCTGCCTGGACCAGGGCTATCGCCAGCTCTCTTCTGGCCAGGCCAGAAAACTGATGATCCTCTCCCAGATCACCAGAGGTGTCTCCTGTCTGGTGATCCAGGCCCCTTTTGAAGGACTTGACCAGGGCAGCTGCAAAGAACTGGACAAGGCCCTGTTTCATCTGTTCTGCCGGAAAATTCAGCTTTTGCTTTATGTCAATAACCAGGCGGATATTCCCTCCTGGACCACCCACCTGGCCATCGTTGCCAGCGGGAGCCTGAAAGACCAGGGGCCTGCAGACCAGGTCCTCCGCAAGATCCGCAGCAACCCGGCCAGAGCGGATTTTACAGCCACGGTGCAGGACCTGGACCAGACACAACACCGTGCACGTGAAGAACCGGGCACTTCATGCCTGATCCAGCTGCACAAGGGCAGTGCCGGATACGGGGGGCAGCCTGTTTTTACGGACCTGGACCTGGTGGTAAACCAAGGGGACCACACCCTTGTCACCGGCCCCAACGGCAGCGGCAAATCCACATTGCTCCAGGTCATTACTGGTGATCACCCAGCTTGTTATACCAATGATTTAACCATATTCGGTATCCGGCGGGGAACAGGAGAATCCATCTGGGACTTAAAGCAGCACATGGGCATCATGGGTTCAGACCTGCACAGAAATTTCCGGGTTCCCGGCAGTGTGCTGGCCTGTATCCTGTCCGGGCTGTTTGATACTATAGGTCTTTACAGCCGGGTCACTCCGGCCCAGGAACAGCTGGCCATGTACTGGCTGGAACGGCTGGGGTTGAAACAGGCGGCAGCCACAGCCTTCCGGGATCTGGCCCATGCTGACCAGCGCCTGGTCCTTATTGCCCGGGCCCTGATCAAAACCCCGCGCCTGCTGATACTGGACGAACCCACCCAGGGGCTGGATGAGCAAAACCGCGCTGCCATACTGGATTTTCTGGCAGATCTGGCCGCAGAAGCGAAGGGCACCATCCTTTATGTCAGCCACCGGGAAGATGAGTTCCGCAACTTTTTTTGCCGGCATATTCAGATGGAAAAAATGGAACAGCAAAGCAGCTGATTCATCGTTTGTCGACAACCGTCATGTTGCGCCCTGAATCTTTGGCTTCATACAAAACATCGTCCGCCCGGGTGAGGAATGCATCCCGGGTCATATCAGATCCCGGGATACAGGAACTGATTCCCGTGCTGATGGTGGTCTGAATTTTTTCTCCCTGGTATTCCAGCACGGCTTCAGCGATATTTTTTCTGAACCGCTCTGCAAGATCACGGGTCTGTTCTGCATCCCTGTCCGGCAGCAGCACCACAAACTCTTCGCCGCCGTACCGTGCCACCACATCGCTTTCCCGCTGGAAAATCCCCTGAAGATGGCTGCTGACGAGTTTGAGATAGGCATCGCCTGCCTGGTGGCCATGGGTATCATTAACTTTTTTAAAATGATCGATATCACAGATCAACAGGGTCAAAGGGGTTTTTCTCCGGCTGGAAAGCCCCCATTCCAGCTCGAACAATTCATCAAAATACCGGCGGTTGTAAAGACCTGTCAACACATCGGTGCGGCTGGCTTTTTCCAGTTCCCGGGATTTTTCCTCCAGCAGGTTTTCATTCTCCAGTGCCTTCCAGTATTCATGATTGCCCCGCAGGGTGATCAGAACCAGGTATGCGGAATACAGGATAATGGCATATCCCAGCGTAGGCATGTCGCCTCTGAAAAAAATCGCGCCGATGACAGGCACCAGCATCAATACATTGTATGCCACGGCCAGATACAGCAGGGGCATAAAAGACATGACGCCACCTGCGCAGAATCCCACCGTACAGATGAGCATGATGGCGTGCAGGGCCTGTTCACCCCGCTGACCCAAAAAATAGGCCGATCCCAATCCCCACAGCAGCGCCGTCAGCAGCACACTGGCAATAAACACCATGTTATTCAGGGAATCCCATTCGTCCGGCATTTTTCTGGACGTAAATACATGGCCAAGGCGGAACAGGCAGATAAAAGAGAAGACACCCAGAAAAATCAGACTCTCTGTCAAGTGCCGATACAGATAATCATCGGTGAAAAACAGAATCGGCGGAATCAGTATGTAGAAAAACACGCCAGATGTAGACCGTTTCTGCAGGTCATCCACCACCCGCCTGCTGAGCTTCTGCCACTGAAATTCCATGGTTTCCCGGTTCCCCTTTTCACTGATGCCCGTTGGAATCAAAAAGCCCCCCCTTTTTTTTTCGACTGTTATATACAGAGTATGACGGTAAAAGTCCAGACAGCTATTTTTGAATATTGGCCTGCTTTTCTTCCGGGGGTAAAGTGACTCCAAAACTGCGGCAATCACACTGAAAAATTGCCATCTCCCCTGAATTTGTCTTTTATTTCCAGCAGCTTTCTTTCAGAGGCAAAAAAAGCATCCACCACCTCGGGGTCGAAATGGCTGGCCCGGCCCTGTTTGATGATCTCACATGATTTTTCCAGGGAAAAAGGTTCTTTATAGGGCCTTTTGGAAGTCAGGGCATCAAACACATCGGCAATGGCCACAATCCGGCCGGCAAGAGGGATGTCTTTGCCTTTCAATCCCTTGGGATAACCGGTCCCGTCCCATTTCTCATGGTGGGAAAGGGCCACAATCTCACCCAGCCGGATGACTTCGGTGTCGGATCCTTCAAGAATCCGTGCCCCTATCAGGGTGTGCTGTTTCATGATTGTCCACTCGTCCGGGGTGAGTTTGCCGGGTTTTAAAAGGATGCGGTCCGGGGTTCCGATTTTTCCGATATCATGCATGGGCGCGGCATAGAGAATGGTTTCCGTGACCTGATCTTCCAGACCCATGGCCCGGGCAATGGCGGCGGAATAATTACTCATGCGCTGGATGTGGTCTCCGGTGTCTTCATCCTTGTATTCAGCAGCCCTGGTGAGCCGGTAAATGGACTCAAGTGATACGGATTTTACTTTTTCAAAGGCTTTTTTCAGCTCTTTTGTCCGTTCCGCCACTTGGGATTCCAGCTCTATCTGATAATGACGCATATGGTCGTTATAGGCCTTGACCTTCAGCAGGGAGGCAACCCGTGCACGCACCTCGGTTTTGTCCACCGGTTTGGTCAGAAAATCGTCTGCCCCTGCATCAAGGGCTTTCACCCGGTCTGCTACATCCTGGAGGGCGGTAACCATGACGATGGGGATGATGTTGGTGTCACTATCTGCTTTTAATGCCCGGGCTGCTTCAAACCCATCCATTTTCGGCATCATGATATCCAGAAGGATCAGGTCTGCACCGTCTGTTCCTGCCTTTTGAATAGCTTGTTCCCCATCACGGGCAAAGAGGATGTCATATCCCAGAGGCACAAGGATTGCCTCCATGAGCCGCAGGTTTCTGTCTTCATCATCCACCACCAGTATTCTGGGTGTTTTATGCATCTAGGACACGTCCTTATTTTGTTGGGGATTTGGGATGGATTTAGGCCAGGTATCCGGTTATTTTATTCAAAAAATCATTCAGTCGAAAAGGTTTGGCAATAAAATCGCAGCACCCGGCTTCCATGATTTTATCTTTGTCACCGGGCATCACATTTGCCGTCAGGGCAACAATGGTGATACCTTTTGTCTGTTCATCCTGCTTTAAGATTCTGGTCGCCTCCATACCGTTCATGACAGGCAGCTGCATATCCATGAGGATCAGATCCGGTACGTGCTCTTTTGCCAGCGTCACTCCCTGCCGGCCGTCGGAAGCCTCAAGGGTGGCATAGCCGTTGAACTGGAGAATATCACGAAAGAGCTTACGGTTCTGGGGTTCATCCTCGACAATGAGGATGGTTTTGTTTTTTGCTTCCGGCATGAAAACTCCTGTGATAGCTATCATATAAAATACATTAATTATCTGTCAATCCCCGGTTTACAGGAATCCTGAAGGTAAATCTGCTTCCTTTATTTCTGCCGTCACTTTCCAAAGACAGTGTGCCGCCGTGAAGTTCCACCAGATCCCGGCTTAAGGGTAAACCAAGCCCGGTGCCCGGGCGCTTGCCCTGTTCCGTGTCCTCCACCTGGTAAAAAGGGGTGAAAACCTTTTCCTGGTACTCCGGGTTGATGCCGATGCCGGTATCTTCGACCGATATATCAAGAAAATCAACCATAATTTTATTTTTTTTGATTCCGAACCGGGAATGCTGCACCAGTTTCACCGAAACATAAATGGCACCGCCGTCCGGGGTGAATTTGGCGGCATTTGAAAGCAGATTGTATAATACCTGTTTGAGTTTTCTCTCATCCGCCATGATTTCAAGATCCGCAACATCCGGGCTGATATCTATGTCAAGGGTGATATGGTGTTTCATCACCTTTTCTTTAATCATGTTGATACTGTTGGTGATCAGGCCGGACACCGCCACACATGACAGCTCAAGTTCTGTTTTTCCCGCCTCCACCTTTGCCAGGTCTAGGATGTCATTTATAAGCGAGAGAAGGTGCTTGCCGCTGTCCAGGATGTCCTGGACATATTCTTCCTGTTTTCCGATCAGGGGACCGAAATACTGTTCCTTGAGCACCTCGGAAAAACCGATGATGGCATTGAGCGGGGTCCGCAGTTCATGGGACATATTGGCAAGGAAATCGGATTTGGCCCTGTTGGCTCTTTCTGCATCTTCTTTTGCCTGCCTGAGTTCATTTTCATATTGTTTTTCCAGTTCTAAATACTCCTGAGAATGCTTTACATCTTCCTGAAGCTTTTTCCTTTGCAGCCGATTGACCATAAGCATCCCCAAAAACAGGGTGCCGAGCGGATAAATCAATATCACCGGCAGGGTGATCTTTGAAAGAATCCACAGCGCAGTTCCCCATGGCATTGTGAGCATCAGCCCCAGCATCACCAGGTGAATCACAAGCCCGAAAACATACAGATCGTTCCAGGAGATCTCAGACAGGGGGCGTTTGTAAACATGGCGCCAGGCAATCCCGATGCACCCTGAGGCCAGTACGACGGCCGTCCCGGTCCATGCCCCTGCGCCTCCCTGGTAAAGCCGGAACAAACCGGTCATGGCCATGGCTGCTGCTGCGGGGAGCCACCCGAAAAAAAGGCCTGAAATACCAAGGAGAATGGAACGTGAATCAATGATAATGCCAGGGGCTACCGTCCAGGGCACCAGCATGGCGGTAATGCCCATGATGCCTAATGCTGCACCGATAAGAATCTGGCGGAATGCAGCTTTCTCATTTGCCCGGCCGGTGGTTGCCAGATCAAAAACAAAGGCTGTGGACAGCAGCAATGCCAGATTATGAACCAGATCAAGAATGGATACATAATTCATTTGTCTTTGTCCGGCCCTTTCCGTAGGCGGTCCCAGTCCTTTTGGGTCCTATGAGGTTTTCTTCTGATTGCAAATTTCTTTTGGTTCAGGGGGTTTTCTTGAGCCAGTCCTTTATCTCGTCTGCCTGAAAGGTTTCCTGATCAACGGAAAGTTCCAGATTGATGATTTCGCCTGCATGCTTCTGGGTTTCTTCCTCGTTTTTCAGGTCTTGATGGCGTTTTATGGAGGATACCACATCTTCCAGCGTCTTTGACAATGCAGCGCCAAGGCTTGAACTCAGGTGCGATGGCTGTACATTAAAGCGGGGGGGAATGCCGTTTTCAGCCACGGGTTCGGAAAGGTGAGCGAGTTGTTTCATTTGGGTCATGGCAAAATCCATGATTTTCCAACCGAACATATCCTCTTTCTGGAAAACCCATGAATCACGAATATGCCGCAACATCAGATTATACTTGTATTCAACAAGGGTCTGGAATTTTTCAATATAATCATTTGGCAATTCATTTTCTTCTCCTGGTAACCCTGCCGCCTCTTTTTTGTCAAGTTTGTTAAGCATACGTTCGAATTTATTGGCGTGCATGGCCGATTCCCAAGCTTCCCGCTGAAGTACGCGCTTGATATGCGGATCATCCACTTTCTCTGCCTCAAAATTATAATGGGGTATCAAACTCTTCTCATAATCAACATAAGATTTGAAAATAGTAGCACGGTTTGTGGGATCGTAGGGGTAGGTCGCCGGATTCAGGTTGGGTTCACCCCCCAGTTTTCCCACAACCATGCCCAGCCAGTGCATATGCCACATTTCTTCCCGGCATCGGGAAAGCAACTTGGCACCCATCGGCGTATCTTCACCTTCCAGATAGCCGTGGACCAGATAACGGATAATGGCCGCATGTTCCTCAGCCATATCTTTGTTCAGCATAATGATAAGTTTCTGATTTTCCATGAATATCCTCCAATTTTTAATAAATGTAGACAGGAAAATGTTTATTGTCAAGAAGCATGAAAAATTATTTGAAATCTGAAATATGCTCCGAGTCGGGCAGATAACAGGCAAACCCTGCCGGTCGATGGCATCATCTTTACTGAATCACCATCTGCCAGGCATCGATTTCAGGATGTTTTGTTTCTCTTATGGTGACGTTGCGGATGGTTTCATTGGGGATATAAGATGTATGTATCCCGAACAATTTTGTACCCCGGGTGATGGCACCGCTGACCGTGACAACCGGGTCCCCCTTTTCTTCTTTGGACCATTGCAGTATGGCTTCTTTTTCTCCGCCAATGGTTTCAATCTCTGCTATTAATGCTTCAATGGCAAAAAGATCCTGTGCAATCTGCTCTTCGAGTATTTCCTGGTCCTTGAAACACAGATCAAGTTCCCTGGCCAGGGCGTTCGCAGCCTCTGTGTCTGATGCCTGACGCTCCTGATTCTGGGCCAGTTCAAAAATTTTCTGGTGGATAACTCTTTGTTTTTTTGATTGTTTTTCATACCGTTTCTGGACGGTTTCCAGTATCTTTTTTTTATCGTTAATGGCATGGGCAAAGGCCTGGATCCGTTTTTTTACATTTTCATCCATTCCTGCATGGATACGGCAGGCAGCAGAGACATCCGTGCCGATCTGTCTGGCAGATACTCCCATCTTAGCAGAGACAAAAGATGAAATGATGGTGCACCGTTCTGATAAAAATTTTGCACTGGAACGGATTTTTGAATCAATAACTTCTTTGTCAACCATAACGCTGCCGAATGATTTTATGTTGGAACCGGTAACAAATCGGGCTTTTACATCACCTTCCGTCTTGATATCTGCATTGCTGATGCCCTCGGAAACAACAACATCACCTAATGCGAAAATAGCGGCGCCGCTGATTTCCTTTGCAAAAAGATGCCCGCATCTTACGGTAAACCCGTTCATAACGGTGCCTTTGACAATCACATTGCCGTCAAAATCAACATTTCCGGTGGTAAAATTCACATCCCCGTCAATGGTCAGTTCTGCAAAAACGCAAACTGCCCCGCCCACAGCCACATGGGGCTGGCCACCTATCTGGGCATACGCTTTCATGTCGTCTTCAGACAGATGTGCACCCTGTCCGCACTGAAGCACAACATCTTTTGCTTCCGGCGCCGGGATGGGGGTATTATAGATATCTATGCCCGGCTCTCCTGTTTTCATGGGAATTTTGGTTGCCAGCAGATCCCCGGGCGCAACTTTGGGGATATTTCCGCGTTCCCTGTAATCCATTTTGCCCTCAGCATCGATTTTTCCGGGCTTTAAATAGTTTGTGTCAAACTGATAGGAAATAAAGGCATCTGTGCCCGGCACAGGGGCCCGACCTCTGACAGCAACAAATGACACGGTTTCCTTAAGGGCTGTTTTCAGGGCGATGATCTGTTTTTCAAGATCTGCCACCTTGAACTGGATATTCTCTTTTGCCAGAGCCTTTGCAATGGCATCCGGGGTGATGCGGTCCAGAAATGCATTTTTTACAACAAACCGGGCCTCCAGTCTGTCACTGGAGATCTGCACCTGAAAAGGAGATTGGCCTGAAATATCTGCCTGTTTCGGGGATTGGCCTGAACCGTCTGCCTGTTGCGACGTTTCAGCAACAATGCGCCGGTTTTTCCCCATTTCACGGCGGATCATGTCCCGCTGTTCTTCTGTTATCGCCCCCTGGGCCACAAGGATGTCAGCCGTTTTTTGGGGGAACGGGGTGTCACCGGTTTTTTGGTCAGGATTTCTGCCGCCGGCCAGCTGCTCTTTTTTCTGGGATGAAAACGCCTTTGCCAGCTGCTCTTTTGTGACAAATTTTTTTTCCAGTGCGATTCTGGCAAAAGGAATATCATATTCTGTAACATCTGGTTTTTTACGGACATCTTTTTTCAGGGGTTTTGGCATGGAAAACCCTGATATCCGCATGCCCACCTGCACCAGTGCCGTCAGTTTTTCATGATCCACCGGGGTTGTCATAAATGCATCAACACCCTGTGCAAGGCCTTTTATTTTTTCTGTTTTATTATCCTTTGGGGTACACATTATAAAATAGATATAATGGTCTGTTTTCAGACTGCGGATGCTGCTGCACAAATCAAGGCCGGCTGTATCAGAGGCCTGCCGAATGCATACGACAACGCGGATCGCATGTTGTTTTGCCAGAGACAGGGCCTGTGCTGCATCAGAGGCCCGAAGACAGTCATACCCTTTTTTGTCAAGCATATCTGCCAGAACCAGGTTTGCGGCAGCAGCATCGTCCACCAGTAAAATCGTCATGACCGCCCTTTGTTGTTATGCACAGAACCGCCGATCAGATACCTGCCTGCCAGATCGGTAAAAGCAGAGACCTGCCGGTCCTCCCATGTGTCATCATATCCCAGTTCCCGGGCCATAAGATGCGCCACAGCCGGTGCCATATCCATGGCGGCCCGGGCATCCAGCACCAGGGCACGGCTGCGGCGGGACAGAAAATCCTCCACTGTCCTGGCCATCTCCCTGCGCACGGACCAGACCACCTCAGCCTTGATATAGGGCAGGTCTGCATGAAGTTTTTCCCCCAGCCCGGCATTCTCTTTGATCAGTTTTTTGATGTGGATGGCATCTGATCCGTAATAATGCAGGGCATCATTTTTATCAAAATGTTTGAGCCACCCGTGGATCCGCAGTTTTTTTGTTACGCACTCCCGTTCATCCAGACCTGCCACCAGCATGGCCTGGTTAACGGTGTCTTCCGCCATTTTTCTGTAAGTGGTCCATTTGCCGCCCGTGATGGTCACCAGGCCTGATTCGGAAACCACCAGAAAATGGTCCCGGGAAATGGCAGCGGTATTGTCGCTGCTGCCGGTGTCGACCAGGGGCCGCAGCCCGGCAAACACACTTTTGACATCCTTTGGTTCCGGGTCTTTAGACAGGTAGATAGCGGCATGTTCCAGGATGAAGTCGATCTCTTCCTTTAAGGGGCACGGTTCCAGGCTGATATCTGACACCGGCGTATCAGTTGTACCCACCACAGCTTTGTCATGCCAGGGCACGACAAACAGCACCCGGCCGTCGGCAGTCTGGGGAACCATGATGGCGGATTCTCCAGGGAGAAATTCCTTGTCCAGCACCAGGTGGACCCCCTGGCTGGCGGATATGATGGGTTTTGCTTTGGGATTTTCCATCTGCAGGATGCTGTCGGTGAAAACCCCGGTGGCGTTCACCACCACCCGGGCATGCATCTGAAAAGATCGGCCGGTTTCCATATCTGTGGCTGTAACCCCGTCAATCATGTCACCAGCCCTGGTAAAACCGGTGACTTGCATATAGTTGACAGGGGTACCGCCGTAATCCACCATGGTCTGGGCCAGGTTGACAGCCAGGCGGGCATCATCAAACTGGCCGTCGTAATAGACCACCCCGCCCCGCAGTTTTTGTGGTTCCAGAGTGGGTATCCGTTTCAGGGTTTCTTTTTTGGACAGGTGTCTGGACGGCCCCAGCCCCAGTCTGCCTGCCAGCATATCATATACCTTCATGCCGGCCCCGTAAAACGGCCCGTCCCACCACTCATAATTGGGAACGATAAAGGCCTGGTTGCTGACCAGATGCGGGGCGTTGCGAATGAGAAGGCCCCGCTCATGGAGGGCCTCGAGAACAAGGGAGATATTTCCCTGGCGCAGGTACCTGACCCCGCCGTGCACCAGCTTGGTGGACCGGCTGGAGGTTCCCTTGGAAAAATCATGCTGTTCTAAAAGCAGGGTCCTGCAGCCCCGGGATGCGGCATCCACGCCCACCCCCAAACCGGTGGCCCCGCCGCCGATGACGATAATGTCCCAGTAGCCATCAAAGGCTTCCAGATTCTGAATGGCTGTATCACGGTTCATGTCATTCTCCAGGTGCAAAAAGATCGTTCCCCGTTTTTTCATATATCCAGATATTATGATGAATACGTTCCAGATACAAGTTTTTTCAGGTTAAAGCCCAGGGGTCCCTGCCGTCACTTGTGTTAACCGGTCATTTATGGTACCAACCAACCATGAGGAGAAATTTGAAAATCCTGGTATTGATCGGCATCCTGGCAGCCGGTATGATTGCCCAGAAAACCGGCAAATAATGATTTGATTCCAATTCCATAACATGATACATATTTAATCCATGAACACAGTATTAACAGGCGGTTCAACCAGAATGAACCGCCATGGCAGCCAGACAAAAACCACCATGGCTTCAGGCGACAAGGCAGGTCAAATTCTGATGGTGGACCTGACCCGGAGAATCTGCCGGTTTCAGGCCTTCCCAGAACCAGCACTGCCGTTTCTGGGGGGCAGGGGCTTCAATGCCTGGTTTCTTTACCACCACCTGAAACAGGGAACAGACCCTCTGGGACCGGACAATATACTGCTTTTTTCCACGGGGCTGCTCACCGGATCTGCGGCCCCCTGCGGGGCCAGACTCCATATCAATGCCCTGTCTCCTCTCACCGGGATTCTGGGCAGTTCCAATATCGGCGGATATACCGGGGCCTGGCTGCGGTCCTGCAACCTGGCCGCCATTGTGGTGACCGGTACCGCTGCCGGGCCGGTCTATCTGTATGTTCATGAAGGCGGGGCAAGGCTTGTGTCCGCCCGGGATCTGTGGGGCCTGGACACGGCTGCGGTCCAGGACCGGCTCAGACAGATGCACAGCCATGAAAAAACACGTATTCTGGCCATCGGCCCTGCCGGAGAAAACCAGGTCAGGTTTGCCGCCGTCATGACGGAAAAAGACCATGCTGCCGGCCGCACCGGTATGGGGGCTGTCATGGGCGCCAAAAACATCAAGGCCATCGTCATTGCCAAAGGCAGCCACAAACACCTGCCGGCAGATACCCCCCAAAAAAAACAGGCAGTGAAAACCTATGCCGCCCTGGTGCGGAATGCGTCAGAATTTTCCTTTTTTTCCAGATACGGCGGGGCCGGATACCTCCAGTGGGTCAATGATTTCGGTATCATGGGGGCGAAAAACTATAATGAGATCGGCATGACAGATGTCAGTGCCATTGACGGCAGGAAACTGGCAGAGAAACGTGCCGGAACCTCGGGCTGTTTCAAATGCCCGGTCCAGTGCAAGGCAGAGCTTGTGATGGACCCTGCCAGACCCGGTGATATATCCACCCGGCCGGAGTTTGAACCAATGATAAACTTTGGTCCCAAATGTGGACTTGCAGATCTGGCTGCCATTGTCCGGCTGGACAACCTGTGCAACCGGCTGGGGCTGGACACCACTTCCACCGCATCAGTGATCGCCTTTGCCATGGATCTGGACGAAAAAGGGCTGATGCCGGAACATCTCAAAACTGATCTGGATTTGTCCTGGGGCAATGCCCGCACCATGGAAACCCTGATTCACCAAATCGCAACCCGCACCACGGAACTGGGCCGGCTTCTGGCCTGCGGTGTCAGGCATGCGGCTGATCAAATCGGGACCGAAGCAGCAGCCTGTGCCGCCCATGTCAAAGGCCTGGAACTGACCGCCTACCATCCCGGTGCCATAATGGGAACCGCCCTGGGATATGCAGTCTCCAGCAGGGGCGGTGATTACAACAATGTCTATGCCTCTCTGGAGTACAGCTGGTCCAAAGAAGCAGCCATCAAAGAATTCGGCACAGCCCTGGCAGTGGATATCCATGCCACCCAGGCCAAGGGATGGCTGATCAAAAAGGCCGTGGTCACAAATATCCTGGTGGACTGCCTGGGGCTGTGCAAGGTACCGGTATTGTCTCTGCTCAAGTCATTCAACCTGGAACCGGAAATTTCTCTTGTGAACGCACTGGCGGAAACAGGTTTTACCAGAGACGGCCTGACGGAGACTGGAGAGAAAATTGCAGCCATGGAAAGACTTTTCAACCTGCGCCATTCCGTCCTGCCCCTTTTAGACCAGCTGCCGGACAGGTTCTTTTCCGGCAAAGAGGTCCCGGACGGGCTCACCAGAAAAGCATTGTCCAGTATGCTGGCGGAATTTTACCAGGCCATGGGCTGGGACAAAAACGGGATACCCCCGGATCTGGATACCCCTGTTGAAAAAAAACAAAATCCAGCCATACCGGAACAGCCGTTGTTTTAAAAAATCAACGATTTTGACATAACAATTTTGAAAGGAAAGCACGTGATTCAGTCATCCAGCACCAAAAGCCGCTCTGTGGGCATGCGGATTCTCACCGACGACCAGATCTGGGAAATCAAACAGGCCGCGTTTGATATTATCGAAAAAGTGGGGTTTAAATGCCGGCACAGCCAGGTTCACAAAATGATGGCCCAGGCCGGGGCATGGATAAAGGACGACCGCATCAAGATCCCCAGGTACATTGTCCAGGGGTGCCTGGCCTCCGCGCCCAAAGGCTGGACCATTTATGACAGAAACGGCAGGCGGGCCCTGGAGGTGGAAGGGGAGAAAAGCCATTACGGCACCTCCACGGCCAGCCCCAACCACCGGGACCCGTTCACCGGAGATATCCGCCCCACCAGTATCAATGATATCGCCCTGGGCGCAAAAGTGGCGGATGCCTGCGCCCATATCGACTTTGTCATGCCCATGGGCTCATCCCAGGATGTGCCGGGCGCTGCTGCGGAAGTTCATGAAATTCCGGCCATGTTTGCCAACACCACCAAGCCGGCCGCTTTTATCGGGTATTCGCCTTTGGGATGTGAGTATGTGTATGAGATGGCTGCCGTGATCGCCGGGGGGCAGGACAAACTGCGGGAAAAACCGTTTCTCATACTCTACCCGGAAGCCATTGCGCCGTTGTTTTTTCCCGATGACGTGGTGGACCGGATTCTCATTGCCGCAGACCGGTTCATGCCCCAGTTGCCCGGATCCACCGTATCTGCCGGTGCCACAGGCCCGGTCACCCTGGCCGGCATGCTGGTGCAGATCACGGCCGAAGCCCTGGTTCACATCACCATTGCCCAGCTGCGAAAAACCGGGTGTCCGGTGGCCATGAGCGGCAATGTGGGGATACTGGACATGAAAACCGCGCTCATGACCATGGGGGCCCCGGAAAACAGCCTGGGGATCGCAGCCCAGGCGGAAATAGCCAAATCATTCGACCTGCCCACCTGGGGCCTTGCCGGTGCAACGGATTCCAAGATTCTGGATGCCCAGGCAGGCCTGGAAGGCACCTTTTCCATTCTGGCCCAGGGACTGTCCGGGTTGAACCTCATCCATGATGTGGGGTATATGGCCTCGGGCATGGCCTGTTCCCTGGAACAGCTGGTGATGGGCAATGAAATTGTGGGCATGACCAAGCGGTTTGTGGAAGGGATTACCGTGACAAAGGAAACCCTGGCCAGACAGATCTTAGAGGATGTGGGCCCTGGCGGGCACTTTATCACCCAGAAACACACCCTGGACCATTTCAAAGAGGAACTGTCGGTGTCAAAGCTGCTCAACCGCCAGACCATCGATGCCTGGAAAAACGCCGGCCGGCCCACAATGGACCAGAAGGTGCAAGAAGAGATCCGGTCCATCATGGAAACCCACAAGCCGGATCCTTTGAGCGACAAGGTGACAGCGGAACTGGAACGGCTCAAGACTGAAGGAGAAAAAGAGATTCTGGCCAAACTGGAAAAAGGATAAAAACCCTTTTTTAAAAAACAAGTAAAAAAATTTGCATTAAACAGGAGGGCGTGTAATAAACATACAGACGTCACAGGTCAGTGGTTTGTATGAAAACTATGGTATCATTCAAGACAAAAAAAGGAGGCAAGTATGAAAAAAAGAATTCATCCGGCAGTACATGACATGAAAAGTGACATGGAAAAAGGCAAACTTTCCAGAAGGGAATTTTTGCGGTATTCCACCCTTTTAGGGGTATCTGCCTATACAGCCACCCAGATGGCAGGGCTATCCTGGACCAGCAAAGCCTTTGCCGGCAACGTCAAACGCGGCGGCACCCTGAAGGTTGCCACCGCACTTCAGAAAATCGCCCATCCCGCCACCTATTCCTGGATCGCTGCATCCAACGTCACCCGCCAGGTGGCCGAGTATCTGACCCTGACCGATGGCAAAAACATTACCCATCCCTATCTTTTGGAAAACTGGGAAGCCAGTGATGATCTCAAAACATGGACCCTGAACCTGAGAAAAAACGTCACATTCAACAATGGTGACACCTTTGCCGCAGATGACGTGATTTTCACCTTCAACCAGTGGCTTGATGAAAGTGTGGGATCATCCATGAAAGGCATGATCGGCGGATATCTGAGTGCCAATAATATTGAAAAGGTCAATGACTATCAGATCAAACTGCATCTGTCGGTTCCTGAAATCGCGGTTCCAGAGCACATGTTCCATTATCCGGCCCAGATACTCAACCACAAAACCTTTGAAGGGGATTTTCTCAAAGCCCCCCACGGCACCGGTCCCTACACCCTGGAAACTTACAGAGAAGGGGAACTGGCGGTTGTCAAGGCCCGCTCCGACTACTGGCAGAAAGGTGCTGACGGCAAACCCCTGCCATACCTGGATGCAATGCATTTTCTTGACATGGGAACCGAAACCGCCCCCATGATTTCCGCCATCAAGAGCGAAGACATTGATTTCATCGATCTGTCCGACATCGGCGGTACCGACATTTACCGGGCCCTCAAGGATGACCCCAAAATCAACATCCTCGCAGCCCCCACCGCCTCGGCCCGTGTATTGCGCATGCGGGTGGATGTCAAGCCCTGGGACAATGAAAAGGTCCGGCTGGCCATGAGAAAATGCCACAACCATGAAAAAATCCTGGCACTGGCATACATGGGTCAGGGCCTGGAAGGACAGGATTTCCATGTGTACCAGCTGCACCCTGAATACTGCGAAATGCCCATCCCGCCCTATGATCCCCAGGCTTCCAAAAAGCTGCTGGCCGAAGCAGGATACCCCGACGGCCTGGAAGTCACCCTGGCGGTAGGCTCCGGGTGGCCGGATGTGGTACGGTATGCGGAAGTCCTCAAACAGGATGCCATTGCAGGCGGATTCAAAATCAACCTGCAGACCATGCCCAACAGCCAGTACTGGGAAAAATGGACGGAAGTGGACTTCGGTATCACCCCCTGGACCCACCGGCCCCTGGGCACCATGGTGCTGAATCTGGCCTACAAGGCGGACCCGGACGGCAACCCCGCAGCCTGGAATGAGACCCGGTGGGTGGATGATGAGTTCTCCGAGATCCTGGAAAAAGCCAACGGCACCCTGGATGTGGAGAAACGCAGAAAACTGTTCTGCAAACTCCAGAAAATCCAGTATGACAGGGGCTCCATCGGCATTGGTTACTGGCGGGCTGTCTGGATGGTATCCAGAAGCAATATCAAAGGCCTGGAAGGGCACCCCAATGGGTACATGCTGTTCAATGATGTGTCCGTCGGATAAATAAAAACCTGTGCGGCCCGCACCTGAAACACCCAGCGTGCGGGCCCCTTAAACAAAGGGACAGGGATTTTTATGATTGTCTTTATTCTCAGACGGTTTTTCCTTTTACTGCTGACCATGGTCCTCGTGTCTGTGGCGGTTTTTGTCATTGCGGAATCATCCCCCGGCAACATTGCCAAAAATGTGCTGGGTGCCTTTATATCCCCTGAACAGGAAGCCGCCTTTATCCGGCAGAACGGCCTGGATCAGCCCATGTATGTGCGGTATCTGCACTGGATCGCCGGCAATGACTGGATCGCTGAAAAGAAAATCAACATGCCCTTGAAAAAGATCACCACGGAAGAAGATTTTGAGGAGTGGTGGGCCGTCAGAAAAGACGGGGCGTTGATCCGCTGGAAAGTGGACGGGGATGACTTGGTGGCCATTGTGATCACTGAAGACGGCGAAAAAACAGAATACATTGACAATGGCCGGTGGGAGGCCATTGAAGACGGAAAGCAGGAATTCTGGGGGATTGACAACCAGAACCATGCGGTGCGCTGGGTAAAGGGTGAAACCGAAACCATGTTTGTCTTTGTCATGGGCAAGGGCTGGATGGAAAGTTCCGGCGGACCCAAAGACTATATACCGTTGAAAAAAGGATTTGTCAGGGGTGATCCCGGGATTTCCTTTCGCACCGGCCGGCCGGTGAACAAAAGCCTGTGGACACGATTGCGCAACTCCGTGGTCCTGGCAGGCACCGCTTTTGTCATTGTTATGCCCCTGGCCCTGCTTTTGGGGCTCATTGCCGGGCTCCAGGAAGGATCTGTCAGGGACCGGTTCTTATCGGTAGGCGGCATGATGTTTTCCGTGGTGCCGGAATTTGCCACCGGTATTTTTCTGACCCTGATCTTTTCGGTGTGGCTGGGGTGGCTGCCGGGTGCGGCGGTCCTGGGCATGTCTGCACCCTGGGAGAAACCCATGATGCTGATCCTGCCGGTATTGACATTGACCCTTATCGAGCTGGGCTATATTCTGCGCATCACCCGGGCCTCCATGGTGGAGGTCATGAAATCCCCCTATATCCGCACCGCATTTCTCAAGGGGCTGCCCTATAAGAAAGTGGTGTTCAAGCATGCGGTGAAAAACGCCCTCATCGCCCCCATCACAGTCATCATGCTGCATGTCAACTGGCTTTTAGGAGGGATCGTCATCGTGGAGGTGGTGTTCGGATATCCGGGACTGGGGGCCTATCTGCTGGAATCAGCCCTGTATAAAGATTTCAACGCCCTGGAAGCAGGCGCCATGATCATGGTCCTGGTAGCCGTCGGCACCCAGCTGGTGGCCGATATCATCTATACCTTTTTGAATCCGAGGATACGGTATGCCTGAAAAAGTTGAAACCAACAATGCAAAAACCAAAAAAGTGCGGTTCAAGGACATGTTCGCCATATTGCTCAGTTCCAAAATTGCCATGGTGGGACTGGTCATTGTCCTGTTCTGGGTGTTTGTGGCCCTGTTCGCCCCGTATTTAACCCCGTACACCCCCTTTGAACAGGACTGGAAAGCCCCCAACCAGGGGCCGTCTGCCGAACATATACTGGGCACGGACGAGCTGGGAAGAGATCTGTGGACCCGGCTGATTTACGGCGCCCGGGTGGTTCTGGTGGTTCTGCCGGTATCGGAAAACATCTCTCTGCCCGGGGGTACCGCCATCTGGGGGGTGGTGGTGGCCCTGCTCATCGGTGCCACTTTAGGGTTGATCGGCGGTTATAAGGGGGGATGGATCGATGAGCTTGTCATGCGGCTTTTGGATGCCATGATGGCCATCCCGGTCATCCTGCTCTATTTGATCATCGTGGTCGCCATCGGTGCATCCGCCGTCAATGTGGTCATCGCCATTTCCATTGTGGGGGTGCCGGGCATCGCCCGGCTGGTAAGAAGCCTGACCCTGGACATCAAAACCAGAGAATATATAAGGGCCGCGGAGACCCGGGGGGAAAGTGCCTGGTTCATCATGTTTGTGGAAATTCTGCCCAATACCCGGGGCCCCATCATCATCGATGCCATGCTCAGGATCGGGTATGCCATCTTTGCCATGGGTACCCTTGGATTTTTAGGCCTTGGCATGCCGCCGCCATCACCGGACTGGGGCTCCATGGTTGCCAAAGGAAGGGCCTTTATCCTTACAGGCAACCCGTATGCAGCCCTGTGGCCTTCCCTTGCCATCGCTTCGCTGGTGGTGGGGCTCAACCTGCTGGCAGACGGGATTCGTGAAGAATCCATGAGATATCAGTAAACATGTGCCCGGCAGCACGACTGCCGGGCCCTGAAAAAGAAAGCGATCCTATGGAACACACATCAGATATACCGGTATTGGAGGTCAAGGACCTGGCCATCTCCTACCAGACCCGCAAACAAATGGTGCCGGCAGTGAGGGGAGTCAATTTCACCGTCAGACAGGGACAGACCGTGGGTATTGTGGGGGAATCAGGCTGCGGCAAAAGCACTATCGCCTTCGGTATCCTCGACTTTTTAGGGTCCAACGGCAAGGTGGTGGGGGGCAGCATCAAATTCATGGGAAAGGAGATGGTGGGTACCCCCAAAAGGGAACTGCGCAAAATCCGGGGCAACAATATCTCCATGGTGTACCAGGACCCCATGCAGGCCCTGAACCCCTCTTTGACCATCGGCACCCAGCTCACAGAGGTGCTCACCGCCCATACCGACATAGGTGAAAAAGAAGCCTGGGACCGGTGTATTGCCATGCTGGAACGGGTACACATGCCGGATGCCGCCAATGTCATGAAGCGGTATGTCCATATGATTTCAGGCGGCCAGCAGCAGCGGGTGGTGATTGCCATGGCCCTGCTCAACAACCCGTCCCTGCTCATCATGGACGAGCCCACCACAGCCCTGGATGTAACAGTGGAAGCCGCAGTCCTGGATCTCATCGAGGATCTGAAAAAAGATTTCAACACAGGGATCATCTTCATCACCCACAACTTAGGCGTGGTGGCCAAGGTGAGTGACCGGCTTTGTGTCATGTATGCCGGGGAGATGGTGGAGCAGGGTCCCATCAATGACCTGTTTGCCAACCCGGCCCACCCCTATACCCGGGGGCTTTTGTGCTGTGTTCCCCGCCTTGGGGACAGCCTGGGCCACAACCGGTTGTGGTCCATCCAGGGGCGGGTGCCGGACCCGGCGGAACGGGACCTCAATGCCTGTATTTTCGCCCCCAGATGCGACTGGCGTATCGAAGGCCGGCATCTGGAGGACAAAAGCCTCACCGCCAACTGTACCACCCGGCACCCCGAGCTTGTGGCCATATCGGATGACCACTGGTCCCGGTGCTTTCTGGGCAGAGAACCCCTCAAGGTCCCCTGGGATGACTATGCCCGGGGCCAGAAGGAAACCGTTGTGCAAATGGAAGGGGATGATGATTTCTCCTCCATGGACACCCTGCTCAATATCCGGAACATGAAATTGTACTATCCGGAGCAGAACCCGTCATTGCGGGCCATACTGGGACTGGAAAAAAAATCATATGTCAAGGCGGTGGATGATATCTCCCTGAAGGTTCTCAAGGGTACCACCCTGGGAGTCGTAGGAGAATCGGGCTGCGGCAAAAGCACCATGGTGAAAGGTATCATCGGCCTGGAGGAACTCACGGACGGCAAGGTGGAGCTTATGGGCATCAATTTGAACGAGCCGGCCCAGAAACGGGACCTGTCATTGATCCGGGAACTGCAGATGGTGTTCCAGAACCCGGACTCCACATTGAATCCCTCCTACACCATCGGTGCCCAGATAGCCCGGCCCATCAAGAAGTTCAAGACTGTTCCCAGAAAAAAGGTCCGCCAGGAGGTGGAGCGGCTCCTGCGGGCGGTAAAACTGGCTTCCTATTACTATGACCGGTATCCCAGGCAGCTGTCCGGCGGGGAAAAACAGCGCATCGGTATTGCAAGGGCCCTGGCCAGCCGGCCGTCTCTGGTGATCTGTGACGAACCGGTGTCTGCTCTGGATGTGTCTGTGGCTGCGGCTGTGCTGAACCTGCTCAATGAGATCAAGGAAAACATGGGCTCCACCATGATCTTTATTGCCCATGACTTGAGTGTGGTGCGCTTTATTTCCGATTTTGTGGCAGTGATGTACTTAGGCGAGATCGTGGAGTTCGGACCGGTGTCCGCCATTTATCCCCCGCCCTATCATCCCTACTCAGAAGCGCTGCTCTCGTCGGTACCCATCCCCGACCCCACGGCCAAACGCGAGTCCATTATTTTGTCCGGGGATGTGCCAAGCCCTACCAACCGGCCGACCGGGTGCTGTTTTCATACCCGGTGTCCCAGAAGATCAGTGCTGCCGGAAAACGGGAAGATCTGTGAACAGGAAAAACCTGAATTCCAGCGCCTGCCCAACGGCCACAAAATTCTGTGCCATATCCCGGCGGACAAACTCACGGAACTTGCCATGGAGCGGGGGGATGCACGCATGATGCTGGCCACCGCTTAATAATTTAAGGAATATACCATGAAAAACCTGCTGCAAGACATTGCCCCTGTCACCCTCATGGGCCCCGGACCTTCCTGTGTTCACCCATCGGTGCTGGCGGCGCTTTCAAAACCCACCCTGGGCCATCTGGATCCGGAATTCATACGGATCATGGATGCCATAAAAACCCAATTAAAGACCCTTTTGCATACAGAAAATGATTTGACCATTCCCATTTCCGGGACAGGTTCGGCAGGCATGGAATGCTGTTTTGTGAACCTCATTGAAAAAGATGATCCGGTCCTGATCCTGGTGAACGGGGTGTTCGGCATGCGGATGCAGGATGTTGCCACCCGGCTGGGGGCACAGGTGGAAACCCTGGAATTTGAATGGGGAACCCCTGTTATAGTGGATGTGGTGCAGAAAAAACTGAAAGAAAAATCCTATAAGCTGGTGGCGGTGGTTCATGCGGAGACCTCCACCGGTGTCCAGAACCCGGTGCCGGGCATAGGAAACCTGCTCAAAGACAGTGACACCCTTTTTCTGGTCGATGCGGTGACCAGTTTCGGCGGTATGGAAATCCGCATGGATGACTGGGGAATCGATATGCTTTACAGCGGTACCCAGAAATGCCTGTCCTGCCCGCCGGGACTTTCTCCGGTTTCCTTTTCTCCGGCGGCCGTGGCTGCCATCCAGGCCAGAAAGACCAAGGTGCCCAACTGGTATCTGGACCTGTCTCTGATCATGAACTACTGGGAGGGTGCCACCCGGGCCTATCACCACACCGCCCCCATCAACATGCTCTACGGCCTTTTTCAGGCCCTTTTTCTGATCCTGGAAGAAGGAGAAACACAGGTTTTTGAAAGGCACATGGAAAACCACAGGCGCCTGGTACAGGCACTGGATCAGATGGGCATCCATATGGTGGTGGATGCATCCTGCCGCCTGCCCATGCTCAACGCGGTGTACATCCCGGACGGGGTGGATGATGCAGCAGTCAGAAGCAGACTGCTCAAAACCCATAAAATCGAAATTGGTGCCGGGCTGGGGAACTTTGCCGGAAAAATCTGGCGCATTGGCCTGATGGGGCATACAGCCCGGGCCGAAAATGTGGACAAGCTTGCAGCTTCTCTGAAAACCGTATGCTGACCTGAAACCCTGTGTCACAGGCCCGGCCTGTCTGGTGCATCCGCCCATGCGATATCTTGTGCTTGTTTTTGCCGTACTCATGCAGGTCTGCCTCGGCGCCACCTATTCCTGGAGCGTCTATGTCCAGCCCATCAAAACTCTGACAGGGCTTGGCCAGGGATCGGTACAGATTCCGTTTACCGTGTTTTATTTTGTGTTTCCTTTGACTATGATGATTGCCGGCGGTTTCCTGCCGAAAATCGGTCCCAGGATCAGTGCCATGACAGGGGGGCTGCTGTTCGGCGGCGGCTGGCTTGTGGCAGGCCTGGGCAGCCACAGCTTTGTGTTCACCATTCTGGGAATCGGGGTTTTGGCAGGTATTGGGGCCGGCATGGCCTATATCGTACCCATTGCCGTGTGCATCCGCTGGTTTCCCCGATCCAAAGGACTTGTTACCGGTATTGCCGTGGCCGGTTTCGGCGGGGGGGCCGCCATGGTCAGCCAGGTGGGGGGATTTCTCACCACCAATCTTGGGTATACCCCGTTCCAGACATTTTATATCTTCGGCACCCTGTTTTTGTGCCTGGTGGTCATGGCAGGCAGTGTGATGCAGTTTCCTGAAACCGCAAAAACTATTGCCCCTTTGTCCTCACTCAAACCGGCACAGGTGATGGGGCATGCCACTTTTCAACTGCTCTATCTTGCCATGTTCATGGGACTGGCTGCCGGATTTGCCGTGAATGCAAACCTCAAGGAAATTTTTTCCGGAAACGGGCATGCAACAGAAATCGGCATCACCGCCGTATCCCTGTTCGCCCTGGCCAACGCCGCCGGCCGGGTGATATGGGGAGCAGTGTTCGACCGGATCAGGTCATCTGCCGCCATCCAGGCCAACTTGATCTGCCAGGCAGCTGTTCTGGCGGCAGCCCCGCTTTTCACCGGATCTGCAGCAGGATTCTGGGCATTCGCCCTGATTACCGGGTTCAACTATGGCGGGGTGCTGGTGATTTATGTATCCAGTGCCGCCAGAAGCTGGGGGTCAGGCCATATCTCCCGGGTCTATGGCTGGCTGTTCACCGCCAACATCCCGGCATCACTCTCTCCCATCCTGGCCGGATTTGTGTTTGATATCTATCATGATTTCACCCCGGCCCTGGCCGGCCTGGCACTCCTGCTGGCAGTCACGGTTCTTTTGATCCGGCAAAAATCTGCTGTGATAAATGATCGCATCTCTTTGTTGACATAAGGCACACATCGTGCTATTTTCACACTATGGATTATTACCAATGGGGTAATCAAAAAAACGAGAAACTTAAAGCTGAGCGCGGCATCGGTTTTGAACGAGTGGTGATGCATATAGAACGTGGTGATGTATTGGACCTATTTGTCCATCCGAACCAGAAAAAATACCCGAATCAGCAAATTATTGTGATTGCAATTGAAAATTACGCGTATATCGTTCCATTTGTTGTGTCCTCAAAAGGGATATTCCTGAAAACAATTATACCGAGTCGTAAAGCAACACGGGAATACTTAGGAGAAAAAAATGGGAAAGATTAATCTTGATAAAGAGGAAAAAGAGATCCTTGATTCTTTCGAACGCGGAGAATGGGAAAGAGTCAAAAATCATAAAGCTGAAATTAAAAAACATCAAGAATATGCCAGAAAAACCCTAAAAAAGGATAAAAGGGTCAATATCAGGATTTCGGCTAAAGATTTAGATGAAATACAGACACTTGCCATTGAAAATGGCATTCCCTATCAAACTTTGATGGCAAGCATACTCCATCGTTATGTTCATGGCAGCCTTATTGACAAACAAAGGGCGAACGAACAAAGATAGATCGTTAGAGCGACGTCTGTCAGAAAGCATGCCGGCAGCCCCGCCCGGCTGGGTCACCGTCTTATGTCACCGTCTTATGTCACCATCATATAAATTCAAATCAAGCTGGTATTTTTCCGCGCACTCCTGGAAGATCCCCTGGCTGAGGCAGGCTTCGGAATGCTTTCTTTGACGGACCAGGGTTCAGATACCTGCGTCCGGTCTATTTGAGCTGGCTGTCCTTGCTGCCCCGGCGGTTGTAAAGGCTGGATCCGGCATCGGTTTTTTCAATTTCCGATTGACACTGAACACACAGCCGTACCCCGGGAAGGGCATTGCGCCGTGCCTCGGGAATCGGTTCTTCGCACGCTTCACAATGGGTTCTGCTTTCACCATGTCCCAGGCGGCTTCTGGCCCGCTTCACCGCATCTGCCACACCGGCATCGATCTGCTCCTGCACTGCCCCGTCTTTTGCCCATCCCACCGCCATGATCCGCTCCTGTTTTCTTGATCTGTGCTTTATCTGACAGGTAAATATAGACACTTTGTCTCCTAAAAGCAAGCAAGCCCTCATTTGCTACAAGCATCCCAGGTTTTCGATTGTTTGCCGCAGGGGGCGGGCATCAAGCAGCTGAACAAGGTCTGATTCCATACGATGGCCCTGGCACCGCCGGGTTATTGATTTACTTTCATATCTGAAAATGGTAGATAACTTTGTGAGAATCCGGTATTGGCTTCATTTAGAGCACTTTGGCAATTGATGCAACCCAGGCAAACGGATGCAGGACAACATGTCATCTTCCAGTAAAAATTCCGGCAGCAGCCCTGATGCATACGGCAGGCTTTACAAGGAAAGCCGCCTGGCCCAGAAGCGCCTGAACACCCTGCTCAAATATCTGGCTGATCCAGTGTTCGCCTTTACCCTGGACAATACTGTGGAATATGTCAATCCGGCATTTGAAAGGGTGTTCGGCTGGACCCTGGATGAAATAAAAGGCAAAAACATCAATTTTGTCCCTCCCCACCTGCTCGACCAGGCAAAACAGGGAATGAAGCAGTTGTTTTTGAACCGTACGGTACTTGATTTCGAAACCCAGCGGTATACAAAGGACGGCCGGATTCTTGATATCATGATCAACGGCTCTATTTTGTATGATGAACATGACAACCCTATGGGCCAGGTATTGATACTGCGGGATGTGACCGCTGAAAAACGCATGGCAAAAACCAACCAGATCATGTTCAAAATTTCCCATGCCCTGCACACCTATCACAAACTCGGGGACCTGGTGTCCATCATCACCGCGGAGATCCAGAAACTGGTGACTGTGGAGGGGGCGTTCATCCTTCTGGCAGATGAAAAAGCAGATGAACTGTATTTTTTCTCTGCCCGGTTCAAGGATGCGGCATCCGGCAGCAAGTTCAAAAAAATCAGGTTCCCGGCCGATCAGGGGGTATCCGGCCATGTCTACAAGACCAACCGTCCATTGCTGATCCCGGATATATCACAATGTGATTTTTATCTGCGACGGGTGGATGAGGAAACCGATCTGGTGGCAAAAAACATGCTGTCCGTGCCCATCAGGCTCAAAGACCGGGTTATCGGGGTGGTATCGGTGGTGAACAAGCTCCAGGGGCACTTTGATGACACAGACACCGACCAGCTGATGATGGTGGCCAGCACAATGGCCCTGCCCATTGAAAATACCCGGATCCACGAGGAACTGGAACAGTCCTATGCTGATTTGAAAATTTTAAACCAGGCCAAGGACAAAGTCATCAACCACCTGGCCCATGAATTGAAAACCCCGGTGTCTGTGGTGGATGCTGCCATGAAACTGCTGGTTAAAAAGCTGGCGGCAAGGGGCATACATGATGCCCAGATGGAAAAGATCGTTTCCCGGGGCAGAAGAAACCTTGCCAGGATACTGGACATCCAGTATGAAGTGGAAGACCTGCTGAAAAAAAAGGAGTTTGCCGCCTATCATATCCTGGGCCGGCTGGTGGATGCCTGCAAAGACCAGTTTATGCTCCTGGCTGAAAACCAGACCCGGGATGCTGCTGTGCTGGATGCTGTGGAAAAGGCCATTGAAACCCTGTTCGGCCCGGCCCGGCTGGAAAATCAGACCATTTTTCTGGACGATTATATCACACAGCATCTGAAAAAAATTGCACCGGATATTGCCTTCCGCCAATGTGCCATAAACACCCATCTGGACAAGGCCCTGCCAGTGCATATTCCCCGGGAGATCCTTGATATTATCATAACCGGCCTTGTCAGAAACGCCATTGAATACACCCCGGACAGCGGTCAGATCGACATCATTGTCACCGGCAACAAAACCCATCCGGAACTGGTCATCAAAGATTACGGCATCGGGTTCACCAGAGAAAAGCTGCACCTGATTTTTGAAAATTATTTTATCCCGCCGGTATCATCTGAATACACCACCAAAACCCCCTATGCATTCAATGCCGGGGGCAGGGGGTTTGATCTGCTGCGCATAAAGCTGTTTTCCGAACGGTTTCATTTTACCTTGAAGATTGATTCCACCAGGTGCAGATATATTCCTGCAGACACAGATCTGTGCCCGGGAGACATCCGGCGCTGCCCTTTCTGCACAGCACCGGATGACTGCTTTCATTCCGGGGGCACCTCTGTTTGTCTTGCCTTTCTGGGATCACCATAAATCCTATTTCAGACCTTTTCACCGCAATGGGGACAGAATTTGTAGTCTGTATTGGCAAACGGGGTGCCGCATGCCGCACATTTTCTGGGCAAAAGCCCCAGTTTCACCAGCAGTTCTCCTTTTTTCACCGGCACCATTTTTTTATCAAATTTATAATCAGCGGTTTTCACGACACTTTCCACAATACCATCCACAGCAGATACCACCGATTTTTCCTGCTTCATGATGGTGATATTGAACAACTCCTCGCCTGCTTTCACCACATCCCCCGGTTTCACATACATGATCCACAGGTCTCCGTTGGAAGGTGATGCGGCATGATAGGGATTGCCCGGTTCCGCCATCTGGATGGCATCGGCTGCATGGCCGGCGGCATCCGCCACTTTTACCGTGTGGGTGAAAATTTCTCCGTTCAGTGTATACCGGACCATGCTCATCCCTTTTTCATCAGGATGTTCGATCCCCAGGATTTTCATGGAATGGGGTTTGCCGTCCGTATCATTGAAGGCAAGCTCACGACCAGGGACCAGTCCCTCAAACCAGACATCCAGGGGCACCCGGTTGGGATTACCAAATTCCTGCCGGAATAAAATGGTCTTGAGCGCATCCCCTGGATGGTTGAGGTACATGATCAGCTCTTCTGTGGTGGGCACCCGGGAGATCTGTTTTTCCAGTTCCTGTTTTTCACTCTCAATATCCACGGGGGACAGTCCCTCCAGGGGAGATACCTGTGTTCTTTCTGCAAGGGCCTGTGCATAATTTTTCCCGAAAGCACTGGCATATACCCAGTCCGGCGGGAACCCCAGGGGGAGCTTTCCGAATTTTCCCAACAGCAGGTTCCTGAAGGCATCATTACTGTCTTTGTAGAGCACGCTGCGTTCCTCTTTCATCTCATCACTGAGCTGGTCTTCCGGTGTTGCAATCACTGTTTCCAGTATCCAGAGCAGATGCCTGACCTCATCTTCTCCGCCCCGCTGATAGGCACTGGTCACTGCAAGAAAGGCCGTGTTCCAGGTAATCTGGGAGCCGGGGGTCACATCATGGTACCGGATGATCTGCCGGGTGCCGGCCAGAAATCTGAGCATATGGGGCAGAAGATGGATATACCCCTGCTGCATGGCCCCTTCCTGGGAGGAGGAGGTGGCGCCTCCGGGCATGCCGTGGCGGATCACATCATGGTCTATGCCCTGAAAATACGGGGCTGTGTACCGGTCATAATAGGGCATAATCTGCTTGAGAACAAAATTGCAGTCCCGGATCATATCTTTGTCAAGACTGGTAGCAAGGCCCAGCTCCTCTTCAATATAGGCAGCAGTGGACAAAACCTCCCCCTGGCCGTACCAGCGCACAGCAGCGCCGATGGCCGTATCCACAATATGGGCCCCGGCTCTGGCTGCAGCCCCCACAGCAGGAACAAACAGCCCGTCTGTGCAGTGGCGGTGGTAATGGATCACCAGGGCCGGATAATTTTTGCGGATTTGCGCCACCAGCGCTGAAATAAACCGCGGGGGACATACCCCGGCCATGTCCTTAAGACCCAGGATAAACAGGGACTGGGCCTTTGAAAAAGAAACCCCGGACACGTCCGCCGCCTGCTGGATAATCTCTTCCACCACGCCCATATAATGGTTTACATCAAATCCGGCTGCCCAGGAAAGGGATACAGCGGGCTGCCAGACATTCTGCCGGGAGTTCATCACCACCTCTGCCAGGGGCCGCATGTTTGCGACATGGTTGAGAAAATCAAAACACCGGACAATGTCATGGTGCTCACAGATGGATTCACTGGTGAGCTGCATGAGGTTTTTGGGCTGGGGTTTGTAGCCCAGCAGGTTGGTGGACCGAACCAGGATCTGTTTGGGGGTCAGGGGGGCAAACTGGTTCCATACCCGGGCTTCGTTAAAGGGATAGGTCATATTGGCCATCATGGCCACATGGAAATGGGCCCCGCCCCCGTTTTCCAGGGAGAAAAATCCGCACCGGTCCAGATACGGCCCCATGATTTTGTCTTCTGCCAGGCGGAACCGGTTGCCGGAGTTGGACTGGGTGATGTCCCGGGCTGTGGTGTCGGAGAAATGGACGATATCTGCGTCCCTTACATAATCAATCAGGGCCTGGCGGTCCCCCCTGGGATACCTGCCTGCTGCAGGCACCGGCTCCAGGGCCGGCAGCACAGGATCAAAACCACCCACCCGCTTGTCGGCAACCCCCCGGTAGTCTGACAGCTGAATATGGGGGTTGTATCCCATGGCGGATATTTCAGCCATGAGCCTTGACAGGCGCAGGCCCTCGGACTCACTGTCCCTGTAGTGCATCAGTTCAGGGGTTTTTTCCACAAACCGGGTATCATACAGACCGGACCGGAATACCGGATCAGCCACAATTTTCTGGTGAAAGGGGATGGTGGTTTTTACACCGCCGATGATATATTCCTTCAGGGCCCGGTTCATGACAGCCAGGGATTTTTCCCAGGTTTCGCCGTGGGCGATGAGCAGGGAAGCGGCAGAATCATAATTGGAGGGAAATTCATACCCGCCGGCGATGCATGAATCCAGCCTGACACCGGGTCCGCCCGGAGAGATATACCGGGCGATGTGACCGGCATTGGGGGCAAAATCGTTTCGCGGGTCTTCACAATTGATGCGCACCTGGATGGCATGGGCCGTGGGCCGTGTTTTTTCATCGGTGAACCGCAGCCGCGATCCGAATGCAACGGCAATCTGCTCCTCCACAAGGTCAATGCCGTAGCGGCATTCGGTAATGCCATGCTCCACCTGGAGCCGGGTGTTCACCTCGATGAGATAGGGATTCTGGTCTTCATCCACGAGAAATTCCACCGTGGCAAGAGAATAATACCCCACCTCCCTTACCAGGGCTTTGGCATACTCCTTAAGCCGGTGCCGCAGGTCCTGGGTCATTTTCGGCCAGGGAGACGGGGTGATCTCCACCAGCTTCTGGTGATTTCTCTGGACGGTACAATCCCGTTCATCAAAGGCAAACACATTCCCGTGCTGGTCTGCAATGACCTGGATCTCTATGTGGCGCACGGATGTGAGCAGTTTCTCCACGTAGATCCTGGGGTTTCCGAAAGAAGCCTGGGCCAGGACCGCGGCTTTGGAAAAAGCGGTTTCCAGCTGGTCCATATCATAGATTTCATAGATACCCCTGCCCCCGCCGCCGCCCTCGGCCTTGAGCATGACCGGCAGTCCCAGATCCAGGGCAATTTTTCTGGCTTCGTGCATTTCAACCGCATCAAGTGATCCCGGTACCACCGGAACCTTAAGTTTTCTGGCAAGTTCCCTGACCTGGACCTTGTTTCCCAGAAGGGTCATAGGCTCGGTGGGCGGACCGATGAACAAAATGCCTTTTTTGGCACATTTTCTGGGAAATCCTGCATCTTCTGAAGCAAATCCCCATCCCGGATGAACCGCCACCACATCCTTTTCTTTGGCCAGTTCCAATATCCGGTCAATCTCCAGATAGGCCCTGGGATTTTCCCCTAAAAGGATAAATTCCTGGGCACCTGAAGTGAACGGGGCGGTTTTGTCGACATCGGTAACCGTCAGAACAGGAACGGCCATGAGCTCTTCTCTGATGGACCGAATGATCCGCCTTGCCGTGATACCACGGTTGGCCACCAGAATTTTTTTGCCTGCAATTTCTTTGACAACCTGTTCAAATGTCTTTTCTTCCATGTAATACTCCTTGTGTGTAATCATATCATCCTGGGATGGATGGTTCCTGAACTGATATACGATATGCCCTTTTTTGTCCGGATGCAAAGCCTTCCTGCGGGGTCTATTCCCAAAATCCGGGCAGGGCCGGCATTTTTGCCGGTATTTTCCACAACCACGTCCTGGTCTTTCCAGGCAAGACAGGCATCAACCTCTTTGACAACCAGGGCCGGATCTGTTACCAGGACGGAAAAATGCTGCAGGATATGTGTCAGACACAGATCCCACAGCCCGGAAGGTGTTATATTTACACCAGATGCCTGTAAACATCCAGCTTTTATGTGGAAAAATTTTTCCGTGCCGCTGTTTTCCGGTGCTGCACACAGGTTCATACCGATACCGGCTATCATTGTCTGCTGTTTTTCCTCAACCAGTATCCCCCCCACCTTGCAGGGGCCTGTCATGATATCATTGGGCCATTTAATCAAACCAGGCACGCCCAGGTCTTCCAGGGTCCGGATAAGAGGCAAAGCCAGGGCCATGGACAGCAGGGCACCTAAGTTTCGGGATTTTTCAGGCAGCCGTACGGCTGCAAACAGGTTTCCGGCAACAGACACCCACTGCCGGCCCATTCTCCCCCTTCCCCGGGTCTGGTTTTCTGCAAGGACCCAGGCATATTCGGGAAAACTGCCTGCCCTGTAAAGATCCCATGCAAGGTCCATGGCAGACCCGCAGGTTTTTGCCACAAATCCGGGACATCCCTGCCATTGCTGATGGATAAGCCCTGCAAATGCATGGTTATGATCTTTCAGATATATACCTCCATATCCCGGGCCGGATATTTGTCCAACGCCTGAAAGCCGGACATTGTTTTATTTTTTTTCTATCGTCTTATTTTTTTTTTCTGGTGATCCCTGCCCAGATGAAAGTTGATCCAGGAGGAGGTCTTGTGCAGTTCCCATATACGGGGGGGGACAAAATCCTGTGCCAGGGTCACCACAAAATTTTTGGGGTTGAGCAGTTCATCTTTGAATATTCTCAGCATGAGAGTTCCTTTTTATCCTGATCACGCCATGCAGCCAAGGGGGTAATATATACCATATCCTTGTTTTCAAACAAAACCGTGTTCGATGTCAAATAAAAAAAACATGGTTTATATATGATACCCTTCTTGTATTTGCCTCTAAAGTGCCCATATCCCTTTTATTTATTTGACAATTGCCGTTCTTTGGGTAAAATAAGCCCCTAATGAATAAATTGATGAATAAATTCTGCGGCAGGTACATCCCTGACCGCAAAGCCAGGAGATAAAAATGAAAATTTTGACCTTGCAGGGCAGTGCCCGGAAAAAAGGCAACACCGCAACCGTGCTTGGCTGGGTGGAAGAAGAACTTATCAACCAGGGCCATGAAGTGACCAGCATCTATCTTCACGGCAAAAATCTGAACGGCTGCATGGGCTGTGCCAAATGCAAAGAGGTTCCGGATGATGTGGGATGTGTGCAGAAAGATGATGTTCCGGAAATTCTGGGCCGGATGGTGGCAGCTGATCTGGTGGTGTTTGCATCTCCTTTGTATTTCTGGGGTGTGTCTGCCCAGCTCAAGGCAGTTATAGACAGGACCTACAGTCTCTATACCCGGTACCATGAACCTGACCATGCCTCTTTGCTGGAAGGCCGGCGCCAGGCCCTTCTGGTAACCGGGGCCGGCGGATGGGACAACAATGCTGAGGCAGCGTTTACAGCCTTTGGCCGGATGCAGAATCCCCACAAAACCATCCATTCCGGAACACTGTACACAGGCAAATGCACAACCCCGGCAGATATGGATGCATCCGTCAGAGAACAGGCAGTTGCATTTGCCCGGCAGATAACAGCATAACACAGTATACCCAGTATATAAGGTCTCTTTGCCCATGGAAGAAAACATCAGCATGCAGATCATGATGCGGCTGCGGCAGATCATTCAGGAAATGTCCAGACACTCAAAACAGCTCCAGGAAAAATACAACATCACCCTGCCCCAGCTGATCTGTCTTAAAGAGGTTGCAGACCATGGCCCCATCGCCATTGGTGCTTTAACGCAAATTGTCTTCATTAACAATTCCACTGTCACCGGTATCATCGACCGGCTGGAAAAACGCAAACTGGTGCAGCGGGTCAGAATCAGCCAGGACCGCCGACAGGTCCATGTGGAAATCACCCGGGCCGGTCTGAAATTTTTAGAAGATGCCCCCACCCCCATCCACCACCGGTTCATGGAAAAACTGGAACAGATGGAATCCAAGGATGTTTCCATGCTTTTGTGGGGACTTGAGCTGCTGGTGGATATGCTGGGCCAAAGCGTTCCAGGGTCCAGCCTTCCCGAGCCACCCAAACACGTCATGCAACCGGAAGAAGACCTGGCAGATCCCAACGGCAATATTTAGTCCCGGCAGTTTTTTTAGATTTTTCTTGACAAAACCATTCCATTCATAGTATTTATGTATAAATATATTTTGAATAGAAAATATTTTATTGTGTAAATACCATGATAATAATTTTCTAACAAAAAATTAACTTGTCCTGCAGTATCTGATATTCCATCTGGGTAACTTTCATGTGCAGGCTTTTTTTTGTCCGGCACCAAGGCCGGTGTTCATAACCTAACTCGAAAATAGGAGACAGCACCACCAAACAGCGATACCAAACGTAAAACCAAAAAAAGGGAGAAAACACATGTTACAGGATATAACGACCTATCAACCCCGGCTAAAGGTCTTCAATAAAAAACAGGCAATGGCCATCCACGATGCAGCCTTGAAAATTCTTGCAACCACAGGGTTCCGCATGGAACATGACGGGGTCCTGGAAATGCTGCTGGACAACGGCTGCAGCATGGACAAGGACAACCGTGTGACCATGCCCGAAGCCCTGGTGGAAAACGCCGTCATGTCTGCCCCGAAAAAATTTGATATCTATGATCAGGCCGGAAACCTGGCCATGCCCCTTGAAGGTGAAAACTTTTTCTTTGGCACCGGTTCTGATACGATTTTCACCATTGATCTTGAAACCGGCGAGAGAAGACGGCCTGTGCTGGCAGACACCGGTAATTTTGCCCGGCTGGTGGATGCGCTTCCCAACATGGATTTTTCCATGTCCATGGGAAACCCGGAAGACGTGGACATTGAACAGATCTATGTCCAGGTTTTTGAGGAGATGGTACGCAACAGCAACAAACCCATCTGCTTTATTGCCGACAGCGGCAAGGACATAAAACAGATATACGACATCGCCTGCGCGGTTGTGGGCGGAGAAAAAGAGTTGCGCAAAAAACCATTTTTATTCAACTATTCCGAAGCCATCAGTCCGCTGCACTATCCGGAAAACGTCATGGAAAAACTGGTGTTCTGTGCTGAAAAAGAGATCCCCATCTGCCTGCCTTCAGGGTGCAATGCCGGGGGCGGAGGACCTGTGACCCTTGCCGGTGCAATGGCCCAGGGAATTGCGGAAAACCTGGTGGGACTTGTGATCCACCAGCTGACCAACAAAGGGGCACCGTTTTTGTTTGCTCCCAATGTTTCTGTTCTGGACATGAAACACACCGTGGTTTCCTATGGATGCACGGAATGGAGCCTCACCCAGGCCGCCTTTGCCGACATGCGCGATGAACTGTATCAGATCCCTATCTGGTCTTTTGCCGGTTCAACCGATTCCAAAGTTATTGATGCCCAGGCAGGGGCTGAAGGCATGCTGTCCATTATCACGGCCATGCTGTCCCGGTGCAATGTGATCCATGATGTGGGATATATTGAATCCGGTCACACCTCCAGCCTGGAAATGGTAACCATGGCAGATGAAATGGTGGCCATGGCCAAATTTTTTGTAGAAGGCATCCCTGTGAACGAGCAGACCCTGGCCCTGGATGTCATTGACCGGGTCAGCAAAAGTTCTGAAAATGCCATATTTTTAAGTGATCCCCACACCTTTGCCCATTTCCGCACAGCCCATCTCATGCCGGAACTCATGAACAGGTCCAGGTTTGAATCCTGGGAAAAAGAGGGCAAAACAGATCTGTTCACCAGGTGCAATGAAAAGGCAAAAGAGCTGCTTTCCTCCCATAAAGTCAAAAAGACCTCCCGGGCGGAAGAGGCACTGGCAACCCTTTAGCGGTTAGCCGATAGTTATCAGCAGGAAATACTTTGTAATTGTTTACAGGAAGCTGATGGCTGAGTACTGACTGCTTTCATATAAACCCACCCTGTGAGCGTACCCGGAACTAACAAAACAAGCAAGTTGCTTCACATGAAGTTAAGTAACAGACCATGGTGCCCGCAATCACCTGTATCTTCCGGTGATTGCGGGCACCATTTCATTTATGGGCTATTTCGCTTTCGCCAGTGCGGGCATCCAGAAATTTCATGGCAGCGCCCACCAGACCTACGGCCACAGGCAGCAGAAAATCGGATATGGTCCCGGAATCACCTGTTTTTTCAGCTATTCCAGGAACCAGTATAATATGGCTTAAAGGGTATTTTTTCAGATTGGACAGCCTGGTATCTTTGGAAAAGCCCTTCTGGGTTATGACCACCATCCGGGCATACCGGCTGCCGAAAGTGGCCAGTTCATCCAGGGCAGCATCAAATTGGGCTTCGCTGGTGGCATCAATAATTATAAGGCAATCCTGGTCTGTATCATATTCCGGCCTGAGCACCGGCAGATACCACTGGCCGTCAACAAAAAAAGGCAGAACCGCATCCGGTGAAAACGGCATGGATGTTTTGGACAAAAATTCATCCACGCCGGCCCCTCCCAGGTAACGGGTTTCCCATTCGTGCACCAGATTTTTTCCAAAAGCTGCTTTCAGGTTTTTTTCAGGTACCAGTTTTACATATTTTTCATTTGTCCTATAGTCCACCATTACCAGGTGGGAATAGGCGGAAACCCCAAAGGGATCACTTTCTATGCCCCGGGCTTTTTGGCCCCTGAAATGGGTTTTCCAGGTAATACAATTTCCCCGCATGCTGGTTAAAAACAATTGTTTTTTATATGCCTGATTTTCCCGGACAGCAATTTGCAGCTCCCGGCGCAGGCCGGCATCAGCCAGAATTGTCTGCACCATGGGCAGCATCAGCTTGAGATGTGTATCAAACCGCTTTGCACGCCCGGGAAACTTGAAAGACATCACCTTTGAAAAAAACAGGGACAGTGCCACATACACCTGTTCGTACCGGCACAAAAGGTTTGGGTTTTTCACATAATACCCGTCATGGGAACCAGCAGATAGTTTTTGGGACACCACACCATTTTCAGGACCGATCCAGAGCAGATTTCCATGGGGATGATTGAATATGGAAGACAACCTGTCTGTATCCGGTATCTGTGAAGCAACAATCATCACCAGGTTGTCTTCCAGGCTGATCCCTTTGAGTTTTTCGGCAAACTCCACCTGGATGGGGATTCCTAAAAAAGGTTCCCACAACCGCGCAAAATTCCGGCACCCGGCTTCGGCCTGTTTGTCCATGGGAACAAAAATCAGAATCCCGTCCTCTGTCAGATGGGTAAAAATCAGGTGGGACAGCTTTTTGAGCCTGGTATCATCGGTACAGGTAAAAACAGCTGAAAACAGATCTTTTTCATGCAGGGCACCTCCCAGCAGAAGAAGATCCTGGTAATAGCGCTTTTCAATATTGTCTTTTGCCAGGTTGATCCAGCAAGGCCGCTTTTGCCGATGCTGCACCATGGGGTAAATACCAAGCCCCAGTGCCTGCTGTTTTTGGTCCATATCATCCAGAATATCGGAAAAAGACCAGTTTTTGCCATTTTTTGTTCTGCCGGCTGTAACGGATTTGGCCATGTTTCTGGGCATTTCACCTGCCAGCCTTCCCTGGGCAAGGCCAAAATAAAATCCCAGTAAAAACAGAAACGGCAAATCCATGAAAGGCTGAAAATGGGCAGACACCTTGGGCAGCAGAATCACCTGGTCTGCCATTTTCCTGATCACTTCCTGTTCCCTGTTCTGGTAAGTGACGGCAATAAAATGCGTATTTTTTCTGTGCAGGGCCGCCATGAACCGGACAGCTTCATCCAGGCGCTGTCTGTTGGTGGCAAGCACCAGTATGAAATCATCTTCAGTCATTGGGATCTCCAGAAAGCGGTCCAGTTCTGAATAGTCAACCGCTGTTCCCATGGAGGTCCAGGCATTGAGTTCCAGGTTCAGTGCCCCGACTTTGGCGGCACCCACATCGTGAAACGCATCCACAATATAGTGAAGTACCGTATTTTGCATATTTTTGGTGGCTTTTGTGCAGAAAGCCGGCACTGATTCATCCGTGAGCATGGTATCCAGGAATGCCGGCAGGGTGCGCATCTCTTTGACCAGGCCGTCAATCGCATCTGTTTTACCGGATACAACCCTGCACATATACAGACAGAACAGATCCAGGGTCAAAAGCATGCACATGGCACTTTTCAATGGTGCCACCGTGACCTCTTCTCCGCTGAGCACCGGAATGACTCCGGCACTTTTCCGCACCACCAGGGCCATGTCGGAAAACGGTTTTTCAGTGATACCTATCATGAGAACATTCTGCCTGAGAAGCATCACGGCAAAATCAATCATATCCGAGGTGGTGCCGGACCAGGATACCATGATCACCAGGTCCCGGTCCGGGTTGATGGCGGATTTTGCATGACCGATATCCGCAGGGGTGGTCACAACAAGGTTGATGCCGGAAAAAAACGGTTCCATGGTCTTTTCCACAATTTCCGCCACCAGATAACTGAACCCGGTACCCACCATGATGATCCGGTTAAGGTTGGTCAGCCCCCGTCCAAACCGCCTTTCCAGAAGGCGGTGCCGGATACCAAACCGCGGCTGTGACATGGCGGCATCTGTATGCCGGTTCAAAATATCTTCCATCAGACCGGGGGTTTCCAGCAGATGCTCTTCATAAAAGGTTTTACCATAATCCTTTTGATATGACACAGGGGTGATATATGTCTGCTCAGGCCGGATGTCGGTTCTGATCTTGCCGGAAAAATCCTGAAAATGCAGGTGACGCATCACCGAATCCTTGCCCGGTTTTGTCTGAATCCGTGCAAAAATCTCCGGTTGGTCCAGGGCATAGATATCCACAAGAAAGGGAGTCAGCAGCGTTTTTTTTTCCTGTCTGAACCAGTCACCCCGGGCACCGGTATCTGTATCAAAAAAATCCGGCTCCACGATCATAGATTTTTTTGAATGACTTTTCATCAGCTTCATCAGCTTGACCCGGGTGGACTGGATCAATGTCTGGGGAAACAGTCCCAGGGCTGCATTGATATCCGATACCACCATGAAGTCGGATGTTTCCCGGCGTTTGACAATATACAACGGCCGGTTGTGGGCTGCCACAAAAAGCCGGTCCGGTGACACCCGGCTGATGCCGGATACGGCGAACTGCCCCCCTGATGGCATCATGGCCTGTACCGCTCTGATAAAGGCCATCTCATCAATATCATGGATATTTTTTTTATTCAGGGCCTTGAATATTGTATAATCGATGGACTGGCTGCAGATGGACATCTCCTCAAGCTCAAGACGGTGCTGGTCCTCAATGATTTTATACCGCTGATTTTCCTGCCAGGCGGTCTCAAAATAATGGCCCCAGAGCATGGCGAACAATTCAGTGGAGTTGTCGGTGCGCAGACCAATGCCGGCCACCTGGGTAATGTATTGTTTAAGCCGGGATTCCACATCTGAATCAAACTGGCCGTTCAGCACCACCGCCCGGATCTTGTACTCATCCATGAAAGGATGGGCGTTGCGCACGGAGATGGCGGACTGGATAGCCCACCGGCCCTGTCCGATCACCGGCTGCACCATGGATTTGAGCAAGAGCGGGTGGGTGGGTCCCGGCACATGGCCCAGGGGAAAGTAATTGCCGGCCTGGGTCACCGGAATCTGTTTCATATAGACCCGGGTCTGATAATAAGCCAGGACAGCGGTGGCAGCAAGGCCGTAAAAATTGCAGGTTCTTTCGATCCGATAGAGGATCTGCCACTGCCGGGCAGGCCGGTCTGTATATGCGGTCCAGAAATTTTCAAATATGAGCTGGATCCGGTCAACGGCCTCCTGTGTCAGGCCGGCCAGGACCCAGGCATCCAGATATCTGAAAAGATTGGCAATACCATCTGTACTGTAATCTGCGGGCAATGTGACGATCACCTGCCGCAGGTAGTGCCAGACATATTTTCTTGCAAAGGGATGTTTCGGGCCCTGCCCGGCTTCCACACGCCGGGGCCGGACCGGTGCTTCATCATAGGCAAACCGGTTGAAAATCTGGGCAAATTCATGGAAAAGATCAGATGTTTCCACCGGCAGGGGAGAAAATTTTTCAGCCTGGTCCACCTGTTCCTGGAATCCCTTTTTAATCAGCTTTTCCACCACCGCAGCAGGCAGATCATAATCCATTATCATGCAATCAACAGCTGCCTTCAACGCTTTGGGGGAATCAATGATGAAAATATTCTGGATACTTGGATTACCGCAGGTTCCAGGTTCCACCTGGCAGATAGTCTCTGTGTCCGTCATCTGGGACCATGTGGGAAAAGATGCAGGTTTTTTTGAAAAAAACCCTTCATAAGCGAGCAGTTTTTTCTGGACCCGGGCTATGAGACCGGCATGGTTTCCTTTGTCATCATCCATGAGGGCCGCTGCCTGCAGGTCCCCGTCTTCAAATACCGGATGTCTCATGAGGTGGTCGATGAGATTTTCCACAGACCCCAGTTCCCGCCGGATCTTTATGGGCTCCAGTTCACTGCCCTGCAATCCGATACCGGTGCTGTCCGGGGCTCGGTAGACAATGGCCCACATGCCCGTCAGAATACGCGTCAGCCGGTTTTGGGCATCCCCATAGTAGACAACAATACCGCACATGTGATTATCTCCTCATACAGTTTTCCCTGATCACGCCGATACCGCCATCTATGTAACACACAATTGCAAAAACTGATCCAGTTTTTATTGTCCAGGTAAAGGATATAATCGGTCAGCATGGCGGTCATTTTTCCCCGGCACCTTCTTGGTGCGGGTCATGATCGGTTCAGTTCTGTCTGGGCAGCAGGATATTGAATTTTTCCCGGATAGCGGCATCCACATCCTCCGGAATATAGGCAGTCTTGTTGGCCAGCAGTTTTTTTGCTATTGTCAGGGCCCGCTGCCGGGCATCCAGGGACCCGTCCGCTGCCCAGCGGTCCCTGTTTCTGCGGTCGGTCACCCCGTTGCTGTTGTAATATTCTTTGCGGATATGGGTCATGGTATGGGGAGCGGTCATGAAATTGCCGCCAGGTCCTATACTGTCAATGACTTCCAGGGCCAGGTGTTCGTCGTCCACCTCTATGCCTTTCAATACTTTGCAGCAGCTGCCGTTGATTTCATCATCAATCACAAACTGCTCATGGGCAATGGTGAGCATGGATTCCAGCATGCCGGCACTGTGGTGAATATAATTGGAACCGCCCATGGCAGCCAGCACCGATGTAAAGGCTTTTTCATACCCGGCCTGGGCATCGGGCACCTTGGCATCGGACAGTCCGGATGAGTTGTAGTTGGGCACCTTGATATGCCGGGACATCTGGTGGATGGCCGCATTCATCATGCCGCACTCCACAGCCCCGCCGCAGTATCCCATGGTGGCCAGGTTGGCCATGCCTGGAATGCCGCCATAAAGCAGAGGCGCCCCGGGATTTGTCAGCTGGCAGATGGTGATGCCGGCCAGTACCTCGGCATGGAGCTGGGCCAGTGTGCCGGCCATGGTGAGGGGCGAGGTGGAACCGGCCATGGGGGCCGAAGACAGGGCCACCGGGATGCTGTTTCTGACAGCTTCCTGCATGATCTTTGTGGACTGGGTGCACAGCTTCAGCGGGCTGATGGCAAAGGAGGTGATCACGGAAATGATGGGACGTTTTGCCAGTTTTTCCTTACTGCCGGCGATCATGGCAGCCATCTCCATGACCTCGTGAAGCCCTTCCTCGTTGTTTACCCCGGACATGACATGTTTGCCGGACGCGGACAGACAGGCATAGAACATATTAATGTCATAGTCTTTTTCATCAATATCCGTAGGGATGCACGGCCGCACCAGAAAGTGGATATTTTTGAGCTGGTCCACCAGGCAGGAAACCTTTTGCAGGTCATCCAGGGTAGTGGCCCTGACATCGCCCGTGTCAGGATCCAGAATTTTGATGGCAGCCCCGCCGGTTCCCAGATGGACCCGGTCTTCTGTCAGACGCAGGTCATTTTCAGGGTTCCGGCCGCAGAGCACCACCTCTGCGGGTGCTTTTTTTACGGATGCGGCAACCAGGTCGCCGGGGAACATGATCCGTTTTTTTTCCCGGTTCACTGCAGCCCCATTTTTTTCCAGCATGTCCACTGTATTTTCCAGACCGGATTCATAGGTGATCCCGGTTTTTTCCAGAATGGTCAATGCAGCGTTGTGTACTGTGTCGATCTGTTGTGCGGAAAGCGGCTTGTACTGCCCGCCCTGCAATCCCATTAAATTCATATCCTTCTCCTTGGGGTGGTTTTTATGTGATTATTGTTTTTCTGTTCAGCTGGTTATGGGCAATTGGTTTATTTTATGTCATGGTCCGGCGGGTGTCAAGGAAAGTGTAACAAAAGCTTTCTTTTTTTAAATTTATTGTACAATTTGATAATTTTTGTTACAAGAATGCAGCTGAAAATAACTGGATATTTGCTATAATTACAAACGGACAATACATGACAAAACAGCCAGGCTTTCTGCAAACCACCATCCATGAAAAATATGATACCCTGGCTGCCAAAGGCAGACGTCTGGCAGACTTTGTTTTGTCCAGTCCGGACAAGGCGGTTTTCATGACCACCCGGCAGCTGGCGGCAGCAGTCGGCACCAGTGAGGCAACCGTGGTCCGGTTTGTACGGCAGCTGGGATTCAGGAACTATGCTGGTTTCATCAACACCCTCCGGGACCTCATTGACCGGGACCTGACCCTGGTGGAAAGGGGCAGGATGCGCCATCTTGTGGCCGGCAGTGAAGATGCGGAGCTGGACCGCCTCATCAACCAGGATATCCGCAGCATCAGGGCCATGCACAAAAACATTGACCCTGCAGCAGTGCAGGCTGTGCGCAGCGTATTGAAATCCGCGCCGGCGGTGTATGTCATGGGCTCCAGGCTGTCTTATTCATCAGCCCACTACATGGGCTGGACCTTGTCAAAAATACGGGCCAATGTGTACATCCTCAACGGCAGTGACAGAACCAGCATGGACCAGATGGTTTTTGCCCCTAAAGGCGCAGTGGTGGTGGTCATTGCCACCTCGCGCTATCCCAATGAACTGATCCGCCTGGGCAAAATACCCCGGCGCCGGGAGCTGTGCCAGGTCCTGATCACAGACAGCACATCCTGTCCCCTGGTCCAGTTCAGCGACCATGTCCTGATCACCCCCCAGAAAAGCATCCCGTTTCTGGGCACCCCGGTGTCCATGATCAGCCTGATCCATTACCTGCTCCATACCCTGGCCGCAGATATGGGAGATGAACTGAAACGCCACCAGGAAAAGCTGGACCAGGCCTACCTGGAAAATGATATCTGGTTTAACTGAAAGGATCTTGTTATCTAATGACAACACCCTGCACTATTATTTTTGAGCCCTTTGGGCGGCGGGTCACCGTGCCGACCGGGACCACCCTGTTTCAGGCCGCCCTTTCCAAGGGAATACTGGTGCGGTCCGATTGCGGAGAACAAGGTACCTGCGGCAAATGCCGGGTTATGGTGGATCACCCCGAGCGCCTGGCCCCCGGAACCGAACAGGAAGAAAAACTGCTGAAGAAAAAAACCCCTGACCACCGGTTGTCCTGCCAGGCCCGGATACTGAAAGGACCGCTGCAGGTCACCATACCGGAAAACCTGATCCTGGGAAATGAGGTGTTCGGCAAAACCGGGATTAAAGGTCCATTCTCCGTTAATCCGGCAGTGCGCCGTTTTCCCCTTTCGGCAGCCGATATCAAAGCGGCTGCCGGCAAAGGCATATTGAGCCGCACAGAAAAAATCTGCCTGGCGGTGGCAGCAAAATTCTCACACAACATTCGGTTCAATTCCCGGTTTTCTCTGGCACAACTTTCTGATCCTGATATGTATGACAAGGACCTTACCGTGGTGTTTCAGGAGGATGGCGCTGTAACAGGAGTCTACAAAGGCCTGCACCCCACAAGCCTGGGTCTGGCTTTTGATATCGGCACCACCACCATTGCCGCTTACCTGTGTGACATGGCAGAGGGTAAAATTTTGACAGCCAAAGCCATGGTCAACCCCCAGCGCCGGTATGGAGAAGACGTGATCTCCAGGATAGCAGCCGCCGGCGCAGATACAAACCATCTGGCAGCCCAGCAGCATCTGGCTGTGGGGGCCATGAATCATCTCATTGATAAGTGCCTGGAAACAGTTGGAAAAAATTCGGCTGCCATTGACAGCATTACCATGGTAGGCAACACCACCATGCAGCACCTCATTGCCGGGCTTAATCCCCACACCCTGGGCATCGCCCCCTACCTGCCGGTTCTCCAGAAAGGCCTTGCCACCACTGCGGATGAACTGGGACTCACTGTTTCTCCGGCGGTTCCGGTGTATATCTTCCCGGTGGTTTCCGGATTTTTAGGGGGAGACATCCTGGCTGCCTGCTTAGGGGACCAGGCCCATATACATGATGAAAAAACCCTTATCATTGATATCGGAACCAATGGCGAACTTTTGCTCAGCACCGGCACAAAAATCTGGGCCACCAGCTGTGCAACCGGACCGGCCCTGGAAGGGGCCCAGATATCCAGCGGGATGCGGGCTGCCACCGGCGCGGTGAGCCGCGTCTGGGTGGAAAACGGCACCATTGCCCATGAAACCATCAACAACGCACCGGCCGTGGGCATCTGCGGCTCAGGGGTTATTGATATTCTGGCTGCCATGCGCAGAACCGGTATCATCCGAGAAAATGGCACCTTTGATCCAAAAAAAGACGGTGTGACCTGTGATGAAAAAGGTTTCGGCCGGGCATTTACCCTGCCGGGCACAACCATCCAGTTTCTTCTCAAGGATGTCCGCCAGGTCCAGCTGGCCAAGGCTGCCCTGTATGTCGGGATTGAACTTCTTTTGAAAAGGGCCGGGGTCCATGAGGTGGCGCGCACCATTCTCACCGGGGCATTTGGCGCCAAATTTGATTGGAAAAATGCCCGGGATATCGGAATGCTGCCCCACAACATCTGCAAAAACGAGATGATCGCAGCAGAAAACCTTGCCGGTACCGGCGCGGTCATGGCATTGCTGGACAAAACACACAAAAAGGAAATCCAGAAATTATCCAGACAGGTGCATTTTCTTGATCTGGCTTCCGAACCCGGATTTGTAGACCGGTTTTCCGCAGCTACCCGGTTTCCATCTCTGGATGCGCACCGGCCGTGAGGTTATCTGTTTTCTGCAGTTTGTTACGAACATATACATGATTTTTTTCGGTTAATACACGATTTACCCCATTGCTTTTGCCTGATTTACTGACTAATATCAAAAAATTCATGTACAGGGTGACAGCCAATGCGCAGGTACAGATAAATAAATGAAAGGAGTCAGACACATGAAACCCATCAAAACCATTTTATTGATAATATGTGTTTTCTGGATGGCAACCCTTGGATCTGCAGTTTTTGCAGATGACTACAGCCACACCATCTCAGTATTTAAAAAATCCCCGGTTGTAAATCCGTTTTTTAAAGATGCCTATGGATATGCTGTATTTCCCACAGTGGGAAAGGGCGGCATTGTTGTGGGGGGTGCCTTTGGTAAAGGCCGGGTATACCGGCAGGGAATTCTTACCGGTCACGTGACCCTGTCCAAAGTGAGCGTGGGATTCCAGCTGGGGGGCCAGGCATTTTCCGAAATTATTTTTTTTCAGGACAAACGGGCCTATGATGAATTTACCAGCGGCACATTTGAATTTGATGCATCCGCCTCTGCTGTGGTGATAACAGCAGGCGCCCAGGCAAAGGCCGGCACAGAAGGCGGAACTGCCAGTGCCAGTGCAGGCCCTGACACGGGAACCCAGGCCAGCTTAGGGTATAGAAAAGGTGTAGCCGTGTTTGTTCATACCAAGGGGGGCCTGATGTATGAGGCAACCATCGGTGGCCAGAGATTCGATTTTACTCCCCTATAAAACGTCACATTTCAGGAAATCAGAGTGGATCCCTGTGAAGCTCCCTCTCCAGGGATCCATTCCAGTTCCACTTCAAACTTCTTTTTCAATCTTGGACCCTGTTCTTCTTCCAATTTCAGCTGCATTTCCATTGCTGCCGGAAATGTCACAGTAACTTCATTACCCCCCTGTTCAAGGGTCATGGTACCGGCATCAATCTTATCTGCAATTAACCGGAGGGTATCGCTGACCTCCCTGGCAGATTTTTTTTCCTCTGTTTTAAATAATATGGTTTCCCGTCCCATGTGCTACCTCCTTACCAAAAATATATGTGTACAGATAAAAATAATCAAAATTTCACATGACCACAAGCTTTTTTGATATTCCTGGTCCGGATTTGTAAACCCAGAACCGGCATCATATTTCTTCTGTATGCTACCGGGTTGCTATTTTTCAGGGAGTATGGTTCAATTATGGCATGAGTGAGAATGTTTTTTATTTTATCCTGGTACAGAGCACCGCCATCATGTCCGGCATCCTGGTGCTGGGGGTACTGGGGCATATGGTGTATCAGCGCAGAGAACCCCCCAGCATGATTGCCTGGCTTTTGGCCATCATCCTGCTGCCCTATCTTGCCGTGCCCCTGTATTTTATTTTCAGGAGCAGAAAGCTCAAACGCCGGGAAAAAACGGTTTTCAAACTGGCGAAAAAAGGAGAAATCCCGGATCAGGACGCCACCCGCATTGACATGGTGCTGCGGAACAACGGCATTGCCGGTGCCACCCGGGGCAACCGGTTTTTTTTCTATACCGACGGCGTCAAAGCCTATAATATTATTATGGAACAGATATCTTCGGCCCGACAGTCCATTCTCATATCCACCTATGTACTGCGGCCGGACAATGTGGGGCGAAACATTCTGGCTGCGCTGACAGAAAAAGCGGAAAGCGGGATTCAGGTGAAACTGCTCATCGACTGCATCGGTTCCCTGCCCCTGTATCTGTACCAGCTGCCCCTGCGGAAACTGAAAAAAGCCGGGGGCCAGGTGGCGTTTTACATGCCCCTTTTGACCCGGCCTTTTCAGAACTATATCAATCTGCGAAACCACCGCAAAATCTTCATCTTTGATGACAAAACCGTTCTTTCCGGAGGGATGAACATCACCAGGGAATACATTGGTCCGTCACCCTGCAGGAACCGGTGGCAGGACCTGTTGTTTTTCATCCAGGGACCGGCTGTATTCCATTACCTGGAAATTTTTACTGCGGACTGGAACCATACCGCTTCAGACAAACTGGCGCTGCCCGATTTTATGCCGGCAGCCGCCGGTGACACCAATATCCAGGTGGTGCCCTCAGGCCCGGATATCCAGAATGATGCCCTGTATGAAGCGCTGCTGTCTGCCGTTTTTTCAGCCCAGGAACGCATCTGGATCGTCACCCCGTATTTTGTACCGGATAAAAGCCTGATGCAGGCCCTGGTCATTGCCTGCCACAGGGGAGTGGATGTCAGGCTCATCACCCCGTCCAGCTCAAACCATCTTGTTGCCGATCTGAGCCGGTCCGGGTTCATGCGGGATCTTGACAGCAAAGGGGTAAAGGTATGCCTTTATCCCCATGGGATGATACATGCCAAAGCCATCCTGTATGACCGCAGGGGTGTGATAATGGGCTCTGCCAATTTTGACCAGCGCAGCCTGTTCCTCAACTATGAAGTGGTGAGTTTCGCCTATTCCAGGGTGATCATCGACCAGTGTGAAGAATGGATGGCACAACTCCTGGACAACTGCGAATGCCATATGCCAGCAGCGGCCAGGTGGCGCAGGCTCAGTGAAAACTTCATGAGCGTATTTGCCCCGCTGCTGTAACCAGCGATTGTCAAAAAAGCCATGTTTAAACCACATATTCCATTATTGCGGTCCCCATTAATTCTGGAAAACAAAATCATTCCCTGTGATTTTGGCATTCTGTGCTGGAATGTGCACAAGGAGAACCTGAAACCGGAATTCGACACCATGGTCAGAAACTGGATACGCCTTTTTGACATGGATATTCTTTTGTTTCAGGAAGCGGTATTCCCGGACAATCTGTTTTCCGTTGCCGGCCTGTCCTATGCGGCGGCCGCCAACATCAGAATCCGAAGGCTTCATTTCGGGGTGCTGACCGCAGCCATGGCTGATATGCACACCAAAACAGATGTCATGTCTTTGGCCAGGGAAACCATGGTTGCAACGCGGAAGAATGCCCTTATGACCCGGTACTGGCTCGGTTCCGGGGACCTGCTGCTGGTGGCCAACATCCATGCGGTGAATTTCACATCCCGGGCCTGGTATCAATGGGAGTTTTCCCGTCTGCTCAAAACCCTGCAGCACCACCAGGGCCCTTTGATCCTGGCGGGTGACTTCAACTGCTGGAACCGCTCCAGGCAGCAGCTTCTCAACAACCTGGCCCGGGCTCTCACCCTCCGGCAGGCACGGCCCGGACGACCCGGACTGGTCAAACAGATTTTCGGGTTTGAACTGGACCGCATCTATTACAGACAATTGACGCTGCAGCATATGGATGCCCTGGAAAACAGGGTGTTTTCCGACCACAACCCGCTTGTGGCAAGATTTTCCTGCAAATCATCTGTTTGATGCCGTACACCGTGTGTCTTTGCAAACACAAAACATCCGGTCCGGGAATATTTCCCGGACCGGATGTTTTTTTTTATCATTGCATACTGTTTTTGCTGATGAGAATTATTCGCCCAGATAGGCCTCACGGATTTTGGGGTTTGCGATGAGGTTTTCAGAGGAATCTTCCAGGGTGATCTGCCCTGTTTCCACCACATAGCCCCTGGAGGCTGCCTGAAGGGCCAGGGTAGCATTCTGCTCCACCAGCAGGATGGTAACGCCTTCTTCTTTGTTAATGGTTTTGATAATATCAAAAATCTGCTGGATAATAATGGGTGCAAGCCCCAGGGACGGTTCATCCAGCAGCAGGAGCCGGGGTTTGGTCATCAGGGCACGGGCAATGGCCAGCATCTGCTGCTCACCGCCTGACAGGGTTCCGCCTTCCTGCCGGCTGCGTTCCCCCAGTATGGGAAACAGGTCATAGGCCCGCTGAATATCGCGGTGTATCCCCTCTTTGTCATTGCGGTGAAATGCTCCCAGGATCAGGTTTTCCTCCACAGACAGCCGGGGGAAAATCCTGCGGCCTTCCGGCACCTGGCACAGCCCCATGGTGGGCAGTTTTTCCGGCGCCACCTTGTTGATGCGCTCTCCTTCATAAAAAACATCCCCCTTTTCTGCTGTCACAATTCCGCAGATGGTCATGAGAGTGGTGGACTTACCGGCCCCGTTGGCACCGATAATAGCCACGACCTCTCCGGGCATGACCTTCAGGGAAATGCCTTTCAGCGCTTTAATGGACCCATATCCGGAGTGGACGTCTGTGAGTTCAAGAATCGGTTGTTTACCCATGTTATGACTATCCCTCCCTTTCGTCGGATCTGGTTCCCATGCGCTTGGCAGGTATGAGGCCGGCCGGCCTGAAGAGCATCATAATGACCATGGTGGAACCGAATATCAGCATCCGGTAGCTTTCAAATTCCCGGAACACCTCGGGCAGTACAATCAATGCAAACACGCCCAGCATGATGCCGGGAATGGATCCCATGCCCCCCAGGACCACCATGCACAGTACCATGGCTGATTCCAGGAAAGTGAAACTCTCCGGGCTCACAAACCGCATCCGTGCAGCAAAAAAAGCCCCGGCCAGTCCGGCGAAAAATGCGCCCATGATATAGGCCAGCAGCTTATAGATAAAGGTGTTCACCCCCATAAGTTCAGCCGCGGTTTCATCTTCTCTTATGGATTCCCAGGCACGGCCTGTCCGGGAGATATTCAAATGCCGTATACCATAGGCGGTAAATATTGCCAGGGCCAGTACCAGATAGTAGAAAAGATACAATTTCTTCATCCAGAAATGTTCAAATGTCAGCCCGTTTTCAAATACCGGCAGATACATGCCCACGGCATCTATTCCCA
>JAABSO010000032.1 GCA_011390335.1 Desulfotignum sp.
AAAATCTGCTTATTTCCTTTGCCAAGAATACTGGGAACAACTCAAAGATAAATTGTGGGGTAAACATCTCTGGTCTCCTAGTTACTGTGCTGTTTCCTGCGGCGGTGCTCCTTTGGATGTCATCAAGCAATATATCCAGAACCAACGAAAACCGGCCTCTGACAAAAGTATCAAAAAGTCAAAGGCATTAACTGGTCGTAAAAAAACTCGCTATACCCGCCCTTGAAAGAGCGGGATTGCGCTTCGTCAATGTTCAAACCACGGACGGGCATGTCCAAACCATTTCCGGATGTCCCATGGAACCTGAAGCATGGCGGATTTCAGGCGGGATGATCACCCTGGTCGACGGCCTGCAAAAAACCATCCCCGAAAATACCATCCGGCTGAATCACGCTGAACGGTCAGTCAGTACAGCGTTCCCATGAAAACCATGAAAGGAAGGGATCACCAACCAGCCACCGACAGAAACGGCGGCAGCCAGGTGAGGTTGATCTCTTTTTTCAACAGCACCCGTCCCCGCAGGAGGCATTTTCCTTACCTTTTATCCAGACCTGGATAATATAGGCGGCTCAACCCACCCCGGGACTGACCGATATGGCATCTGCCGGGCAGTTGCTGACACAGGCCCCGCACTCCATGCAGGCGTTGAAATCAACGATCCGGGCTTTGTTTTCAATCATCTCAAACACGGCTTGGGGGCAGACCTCGGTGCACAAGCTGCAGCCGATGCATTTTTGTTCATCCAGCACCAGGGTGGCCACATCCTCCAGATATCTGAAATCTTTCATTTAAATACTCCTTTATTCAACCCGTTAACATCCTTTAAAATGCACTGTAAATCCACAGCCCCGCAGACACCAAAACCCCGGCCAGCTGGACAGGAAGATATTGCTTCATCTCTTTTTCCACCCCGGAAGGAGAGGTGAACGGGGTGGCCCCGGTGAAATTCATGGCCAGATGAGAGCTGACCATCACGCTGAAGATAAACAGGGCTGCTGCACCGGCCATGCTGCCAATCCCGGGATAAATGACCGGCAACAGCAACAGGGTGCACACACTTCCCGTGAGAATGCCTTTGAAAGCAAATTTTTTTGACGGGATAAACGGCAGCAGCACCGGAGTCAGAATCGCACCTGAAATCAGTCCGGTTACCAGGGCGGCCAGGGACACCAGGCCCCTTTCCCACGCCTCATGAAAAGAAAATATCCCGGGACCGATGCCTGAAAGTACAAACAGCGCCAAGGCTGTGATACCTGCCATTTTCAACGCCCCGTGCAGTTCCACCGGGGTCAGCACAAACCGTTCAAACAGGGTAAAACTGACCTGGCGCATGGATTTGTCCGCTTTTCTGCCGTTGTTCAGAAACACCGGGATATCACAGGCCCGCACCGGACCGTAGACTACCCTGAAACCAGACTGTGTTTTAACCTGCCGGGGCGACACCCCGGTGGCACCCAGCTGGGGGACGATCACCCGTTTATGGGTCACCACCTGTTTAAGAGACACCGCCTGGATTCTGTTGACCAGTTCCCGGGTGGAAAAGGTTTTTTTGCCTGCTGCACACCAGACATTCACCCCGTTGGTGTCCAGCACCAGGATCCAGGCACTGATGCCGCCCAGCGCGGATCTCAAATGATCAAAGGTCAATTTGTAATTGGCGGTCACCAGCACTTCTGAATCCGGGTCCGGTGATCCGATGCCGTAAAGTCCGGGGCTCACCAGATACTTGTGCCGCCGGATGCCGCACCGGACCGCAATGGTGGACAGCCGGTCCCTCTTGTCCAGGTCCGGCCGGATAACCGGCACCGGGCCGGCACCGGTTTCCATGAAATGATCCACATAATTGCACAATGCATATCCAGGCTTGTCATATGCCGCCAGCGGGCGGATCTCTTCGGTTGCACATGACAGCCCTTGCATATTCATTGCCGGCATGATCTGTACATTGCTGGTTGACAGGCCGGGGCCTTTTTTTTGAAAAGGATCGCGGCCCGGGTTTTCTGACTTGGTGTCCATTGGAAGAATTTTCATGACGGTTCCTGGGTGGTCTATAAATCGTTCACATATTGCTTGAAATCGTTTAACACGTTTTTATCCACGCAAAAATAGGTTTTGGGTCCTTCCACCTCTCCGCAGACAATGCCCGATTCCTTGAGTATCTTCAAATGCTGGCTGATGGTGGACTGGGAATAGGCGAAAATCCCCACGATCTCTCCGCAGATGCAGGTATCTATCCCAATCAGGTGCTTAACGATCTTTATCCTGGTGGGATGGCCCAGGGCCTTAAAAATTTTTGCAATCTGCTCCATATCCATTGGCTGTTATCCTGAACCATAGTCCCGTTATATCGTTTATCGCCTATTAACGATGTATAATGACACACCATACGATCCATGTCAATACCATTTTTCACATTCACAAGGAAATTTTCGTGCAACCATCAAAAACAGGCAGCCAGGGTCAGATTCCGTGCCGGCCGGTCCGATTTAAAGACATTCCGGATCAATACCGCACCAGAATACGGTGTTCCGCAAGATGTGCCTTGACTGCGGCGATGGGCACCTCTTTGCGATGAAAGATACCGGCTGCCAGGGCCGCATCCGCTCCGGTTTCCCTGAACACCTCTGAAAAATGGGCGGCACACCCGGCGCCTGAGGAGGCGATCACGGGAATGGACACGGCCTGTTTCACTGCCCGGATCAGTTCCAAGTCAAACCCTGCCCCGGTACCGTCCCGGTCGATGCAGTTGAGCAGAATCTCGCCGGCCCCCAGTTTCTCGCAGGCCCTGGCCAGGGTCACGGCATCCAGGTCCACGGCGGTGCGGCCCCCCTGGACCGTGCACTGGTACCAGCAGAACGATTCCCCATTGGGGCCGGGTATCCGGGTTTTGATGACATGGTGGCCTCCTGTATCTTCCGGCGCAGCCACATACACCCGCTTGGGGTCGATGGAGATCACCACGGCCTGGGCCCCATACACCCGGGAAATCTGCTCAATCGCGCTTTTCCCGGTTTTTTTCCCGGTCTCCACAAACGCCTTGGCAATGTGCACGGCATCACTGCCTATGGAGATCTTGTCCGCCCCGGACCGGAAATACCGGTCCGCTACTTCCAGGGCTGTGTAGGACCGGCCGGTGGCATCGGTGTAATCCTTGATCCCGCCGCCGATGGTCAACGGCACGAACACTTTTTTGGAGGTCTCTTCCAACACCTTTATCATGGGCAGGTCTGCCAGGGGAAAATCCCGGAACCCGGTGATGTTCAAAAAAGTGATCTCATCGGCTCCTTCCTTGTAATACCGACGGGCCAGGTCTACGGGTTTGCCCAGGTTCCGCACACCCCCTTTAATGCCGTCATCTGCCTTCTCCCGGACATCATACTGGTCCCCTTTGGTCACCACCAGGTCTCCTTGGTCGTTGGACCGCACATCCAGGCAGGCGATGATCCTTCTGGAAAGCCCGCATCCCGGAATATCCACCCGGCCGCAAGAGGTGAAGTCCGACAGTTTGATAAAGTTTTCCAGCAGCCGCATCCCGTGTTTTCCGCTTTTTTCCGGATGAAACTGGGTGCCGATAATATTGCCCTGCTGAATGGCGCTGGCAAATGCATAATCATAGGTGGTGGTGGTCAGGACCACGGACGGATCATGGGGCACCAGGTGAAAGGAGTGCACAAAATAAAACCGGGCATCCGGCCCGATCCCCTGCATCAACGGTGAGTCCTGCTTGAGATGGATCCCGTTCCATCCCATGTGTGGTACGGACAGTTTTGTCTTGAACCGCTCCACCCGGCCTTGGAAAAACCCGATGGACTCGGTGTTGGACAGGTCCTCCTCACTGCCCTGGAACAGGGCCTGCATGCCTAAGCAGATGCCGAAAAACGGCCGGTTAGAAGCCAGGTATTCCCGCAGCGGGGCCATATACCCCTTGCGGTTGAGCACCTGGATCATGTTTTCATAGTTGCCCACCCCGGGAAAGATGATCTTTTGAGCAGACAAAATATCTTCCGGGGAGGCAACGGTGTTCAGGGTGCCCCCCAGTTTTTCCACGGCATTTTTCACACTGCGCACATTGCCAGCGCCGTAATCCAGTAGGGTTATCATGGGTTGTCCTGCCTGTATAAAGTCAACACGCATTCATCAAATGCCATACTTTATGACCTTTTTTCGTGTTCGTGGTAAAAATTTTGCAACATCACTGCAGTGCACTTTTCTTTAAAAATCGATGCTCCCCGGGGTTCTGGGAAAGGGTATCACATCCCGGATATTTGAGATGCCGGTGACCATCATCAAAAACCGCTCAAATCCCAGGCCGAACCCGGAATGGGGCACCGATCCATACCGCCTTGAATCCAGGTACCACCAGTAGGGTTCTTTGGGCATTTTCATCTGAGCCATGCGCGATTCCAGGACATCCAGGCGTTCTTCCCTCTGGCTGCCGCCGATGAGTTCCCCGATGCCGGGCACCAGCAGATCCACGGCTGCCACGGTTTTATCGTCATCATTGATGCGCATGTAAAAGGGTTTGATCTCTTTGGGATAATCAAACAAAAACACCGGTTTTTTCACATATTCTTCCGCCAGGAACCGCTCATGCTCTGACTGAAGATCCGTACCGTAGCTGACCTCATAGGTAAATTTCTTATGGGATTTTTCAAGAATACCTATGGCTTCAGTATAGGACATTCTCTCAAAGGTCTTCTCGGATAAAGTCTTCAGCCGGCCGGCAAGATTCTTGTCCACAAACTTTGTAAACAGGTCCAAATCATCTGTGCAGGCGGTGAGGGCATGGTTCACCAGATATTTTACCAGTTCCTCTCCATGGTCCATGTTGCCGGAAAGATCACAGAACGCCATTTCCGGCTCCAGCATCCAGAATTCCGCCACATGCCGGCTGGTGTTGGAGTTTTCCGCCCGGAAGGTGGGGCCGAAGGTGTATACATCCCCCAGGGCCAGGGCAAACATCTCAGCGGACAACTGCCCGGATACGGTGAGGTTGGATTCCTGGCCGAAAAAATCCTGTGAAAAATCCATTTTCCCCTGTTTTAAAACTGCATCAGGATCCAGGCTGGTGACCCGAAACATCTCCCCGGCCCCTTCACAGTCAGATCCTGTGATCACAGGCGAGGTCAGGTAAAAAAAGCCTTTTTCTCTGTAAAACCGGTGGACGGCATGCACCATCTCGGACCTGATCCGAAAGGCTGCCCCGTATTTGTTGGTTCTGGGCCGCAGATGGGCGATGGTGCGCAAAAATTCATCTGAATGCCTTTTTTTCTGCAACGGGTATGTTTCCGGCGCCAGGCTGATGATCTCGACAGTATCCGCCTGAATCTCCCATTTCTGGCCCTTGCCCGGGGATGCCACCAGATCTCCTGCAACCGCCACGGCAGACCCTGTGGTGATGCCCTGGATATCGGTATAATTGGCCAGCTCGCTGCCGGCCACCACCTGGATATTGTTCAGACAGGATCCGTCATTGATCTCCATAAAAGAAAATCCTTTGGCATCCCGCCGGGTCCGCACCCATCCTTTGATCAGCACCTTTCCCGGGGAGGTGTCATACCCGGTCAACCGGTTGATTTTTATTCTTTTCATTGCCATATCCTGGAAATAATTATATATTAAAAAATTTGGGTCATCCAATGCCACACAAACACTATTATTTTAAAATTCAGTATCATGCATAAACAAAATTATCAAGACATCCTTGGGCTGGTCCAGTCCCCCACCCGGTATGCAGGCAATGAAATCAATACGGTAAAAAAGGATCTGGATCAGGTGGATCTGACCTTTGCCCTTGTGTTTCCGGACCTGTATGAAATCGGCACCTCCCATTTCGGTCTCCAGATTCTGTATTCTATTCTGAACCGGGAAAAAAATATTGCAGCAGAGCGGTTTTTCACCCCGGCCCCGGATCTGGAAGCCCAGATGGCTTCAAAAAAGATTCCCTGCCTGTCCCTGGAATCCAGAAAAGAGCTGGCAGATTTTGATATCATCGGCTTCAGTCTGTTGTACGAGCTGAACTTCACCAATATTCTGACCATGCTTTCTTTGTCCGGGATTCCCTTTTTTGCACAGGACCGGGACCAGACCTTTCCTTTGGTCATTGGCGGCGGCCCCTGCGCATTCAACCCCGAACCTCTGGCGGATTTTTTTGATGCTTTTGTGATCGGGGACGGGGAAGAGACCGTGCTGGCGGTCTCCAGGACCGTCATTGCATTCAAGCAGCAGGGGGATGGAAAAAAATCCACGCTGCTGCGCATGCTGTCTGAGATTGCCGGGGTATATGTGCCGCAGTTTTTCACCCCTTTTTTTGATGAAACCGGCTGCCAGATACTCTCCTGTGTCCGGGATGATTATACCCGGGTCAAACGCGCCTTTTTACCGGAACTGACAAAAGACAATTTTCCCATGGATCCCATCGTGCCTTTTGGCAAGCCGGTGCATGACCGGCTGCGCCTGGAAATTGCCAGAGGCTGTACCAGGGGATGCCGGTTCTGCCAGGCCGGCATGATCTACCGGCCGGTACGGGAGCGCTCGGTGCCGGACCTGATCCAGATCACCAAAACCTCTCTGGCATCCACCGGGTATGCAGACATTTCCCTGCTGTCTCTGAGTACCGGTGACTACTCCCGGCTGCCGCATCTCATGCAGCAACTGCTGGCCATCAGCCGCAACCAGTGTAATGCCATTTCCCTGCCCTCCATCCGGGCGGAGCGGCTCACCCCCGAACTGATGGCCCTTATCAAAACCGTGCGCAAAACAGGATTTACCATCGCACCGGAAGCCGGGACCCAGCGCCTGCGGGACATCATCAACAAGAACCTCACAGAAGAGAGCATCCGGGACACGGTGAAAAACGCTTTTGAACTGGGATGGAAAAATATCAAGCTGTATTTCATGATGGGCCTGCCCTTTGAAGAAGCCGCAGACATCCAGGGCATATGCGATCTTTCCGACAGCCTGGCATCAGCCTATGCCAAAGGAAAGCGCAGTATCAACGTCAGCGTCACCACCTTTATTCCCAAGGCCCACACCCCGTTCCAGCGCCATCCCCAGCTCACCCTGGATGCCACCATGGAGCGCCTGAATTTCATAAAGAAAAACCTGGGCCATCCCAAGGTCAACCTCAAATGGCAAGACCCTTGCATGAGCCTTGTGGAAGGGGTCTTTTCCAGGGGAGACCGGCGGTTGTCGCATCTTTTGCAAACTGCCTTTGAAAACGGCTGCCGCCTGGACGGGTGGAGTGATTATTTTGACTTTTCCAGATGGCAAAAAGCCTTTGACCAGACCGGCATTGATCCGGACTTTTACACCTCCCGGCACCGGGAAAAAAAGGAACCGCTGCCATGGGACCACATTGATACCGGCGTGTCAAAACAGTTTCTGGAAAAAGAGTGGGAAAACGCGGCAAAAAAGGCCTTAACCCCGGACTGCAGAGAGCAGGACTGCACCGGATGCGGGGTCTGCGACTTCAAACAGATCCGGCCGGTTATTCATGATACCAAAACAATGCCGTTTTCCGGGGAAGCGCCTGCCCCCCCGATGGAAGATGCCGCCTTTGCCCGGTATACTGTCTGGTATTCAAAACTGGAAGATGCCCGGTTTTTCGGGCACCTGGAACTGGCCACCATTGTCCAGCGGGCAGTGAGACGGGCCGGACTGGCCGTTAAATACTCCAAAGGATTCAACCCGTCCATGCGGCTTTCCTTTGACAGTGCCCTGCCTGTGGGAATGGAAAGCCAGGAGGAGATTTTTCATATTTTCCTTGACCGGAAACTGGCTCCGGAAACCATCCAGCATGCCTTAAACCGCCAGCTGCCACCTGGCCTGGCGGTAACAGACTGCCGCCGCACCTTCCAGGGGCAGACCGATGCTTTTGCTGTCTGTGTTTATCAGGTGCGGCTTCTGGAAACCAGCCTGGATGCAGACACAACGGACCGGTTTATGGCCAAAGATGCTTTTATTGTTGAAGATCTGACCAAAAAAGGTAAAATCAGAAAAACCGATTTGCGGAAGTCTGTTGCTGCACTGGACTGGAAAACACCCCATACCCTTGAGATGACCATGCAGCCCTATAACGGCAGACAGATCCGGCCCGGAACCATTCTAAAGCAGTGCTTCGGCCTTTCAGATACCGCTGTCTGCCAGGCACGGATCAAAAAACTGAAACAAGGATAACCCCATGCTAAAAGAGCTTGTTGTAAATGCCGTACCCCATGAAACCCGGGTGGCTTTGCTGGAAAACGGAAATATTGTGGAAGTGTTCATTGAACGGGAAGATGAAACCAGCATTGCCGGCAATATTTACAAAGGCCGTGTCCAGCGGGTGCTTCCCGGCATGCAGGCGGCTTTCGTGGACATCGGGTTTGACCAGGCCGCCTTTATTTACGTGGATGATGTGCTGGATACGGAAAGCCACAAAATGTACCAGAAATTTGAACAGGACCAGGATGTGGAACCGGAAACTGAAACAGATGATGAAGACAGCCTCCCCCTGGAAAAACAGACATGGAAACCCTCATCACACCCGGATTGCAGCATTGAAGACCTGCTCACCGAAGGCCAGGAAATCCTGGTCCAGGTATCCAAATCCTCCATCGGCACCAAAGGTCCCAGGGTTACCACCCATATTTCCCTGGCCGGCCGGTACATGGTGCTGATGCCCACGGTGGACCATATCGGCATTTCCAAACGCATTGAAGATGAGACAGAAAGAAACCGCCTGCGGGAACTTTTGCTGTCCATTCGCAAAAACAGTTTCGGGTACATTTTCCGAACCCAGTCCCAGGGGGTGAACGCGGCCACCATCAAAAAGGAAATTGATTTTCTCACCAAGACATGGGAAGAGATCCAGAGCAGAAACCGCATCGGTTCAGCCCCTTCCCTGGTATACAAGGACCTTACCATCACCTTCCGGGCAGTGCGGGATCTTTTGGCCAGTGAGGCGGACAAACTGATCATTGACTCTCCGGTGGAATATGAGCGTGTCCAGCAGTTTTTACAAAAACTACTGCCGGATGTACATCTGCATGTGGAACTCTACCAGGGCCGGGAATCCATTTTTGATGCCTTTAATATTGAAGGGGATGTGGCCAGGGCCCTGAAAAAAAAGGTATGGCTCAAATCCGGGGGATACATTGTCATAGAACAGACCGAGGCCCTGGTGGCCATTGATGTAAACACCGGCCGGTATGTGGGCAAACACAATTTTGATGAAACCATCCTGAAGACCAACCTGGAGGCGGTCAAGGAGATTGCCTACCAGATCCGGCTGCGCAACATCGGGGGCATCATCATCATCGATTTTATAGACATGAAAAAAGATTCCCACAAGGAAAAGGTGATGTCCCAGCTCAATGAGGCCATGAAAAAAGACAAAAGCCAGACCAATATCCTGCCCCTGACCGAGCTGGGCCTGGTCCAGATGACCCGCAAAAGGACCCGGCGCAATCTGACCCGCACCCTGTGTGAACCCTGTTTTTACTGCAACGGCAATGGCCATCTTTTGTCCAAAAAATCCATCTGCCACAAAATTTTTCGGGACCTTGTCTCAGAGGCAGGGGATATCATGGGCAACCGATTCACGGTGAAGGTGCACCCGGAAATTGCCCAGCTGCTCCATGGCCGGGAAAAACATTTGATCGCCTCCCTGGAAACCCAGTTTTCCAAACCCATTGCCATCTATCCGGAACCCCATTACCACCTGGAAGAATACCATATTTTTGAATCCCTGGTGAAATGATGATTCCCTTGTTGACTTTTTTTTCGAAAAAAAATATTATAATATGTTTATTATAGTTTGTCGTTGAACCCCAAAAATAATAACCAGATGCAATTAAGGACACAAATTTTATGAAAAGAACATTTCAGCCAAGCAATCGGAAAAGAACCAGAAAACACGGATTCCTTAAAAGAATGTCCACACCGGGCGGAAAACGCGTCATCCGGGCAAGACGGGCAAAAGGCAGAAAAAGACTGGCATTGTAAAAAGGATTTGATTGAAGGACTTTTCTTTACCCAAAGAGGTGAGGCTCAGGAAAAGGGCCGAATTTTTAACGCTTTCGAAACAGGGGAAAACAGTATATTCCCAATATTTTTTAGCCATTGTCTGTGACCGTTCGAACCAGTACAACCGAATCGGTATTACCGTATCAAAAAAAGTGGGGAATGCAGTAGCGCGTAACAGGATTAAACGACTTATCAGAGAATATTTCAGACATAAGAAACATTCAATCCCGGGAGCCAGGGACATCAATATCATTGCAAGAAAGGGTCTGACTACGCTATCCAACAGGCAGATAATTGAGAAGCTTGATAAACTTTTTATTAAAATAGCATTGGCCGATAAAGAATGATGAAGCAGCTATTGTTACTATTGATTAAATTTTATCAATTTTTTATATCACCGCTGACAGGACAGAACTGCCGGTTTTATCCCAGTTGTTCCGCCTATGCGGTTGAGGCGGTGCAAAAACACGGCAATCTCAAAGGCAGTTTGCTGGCTGCAAAGCGAATATTGCGTTGTCATCCATTTCATGCAGGGGGATTTGATCCGGTTCCATAATTGATCCATATGCCCGACTGTTTTCCTCTCCCCTGAAAACCGTTTGAAAAAAATTTCAAACTTAGGAGAGAAAATGGATGAACAAAAACGATTATTGTTAGCGGTATTATTGTCTGTGGTAGTCCTTGTGGGGTATCAATTCTTTTTTACCACACCGCCGGCTGACCGTAATCTGCCACAAAACACCCGGGAATCTTCGGACCAGGCCAGGCAGCCCGCCGCCGGAGACAGCCAGTCCACTGTTTCCGACTACAACCGTGCAGACCAGGGTCTTCCTTCGCCCTCACCCCGGCCGGCAGCAGCGGATTTCAGAACCATTTCCGTGTCAACCCCCCTGTACAGTATTGCCATATCCGAACATCTGGCTGCTGTCACAAGCCAGTCCCTCAAACAGTACAAATCCAGCAATGGATCATCCACCGACCTGAAGCAGATGGTGAACCCACGGCTGCCCCGGGGTACACTGATCACCGACACACAGGGAGGCACCATTCAGGGGCTTGACAATGCCGTATTTTCCGCAGACACAGACACCACAAATCTGAACCTTGGCCAGGGGGAGAAAGCTGTTGCCTTTTCATGGACCAGCCCCCACGGCATTACCGTCAAAAAAATCTACCGGTTCCAGGCTGACTCCTATCTGATTGCCTGTGATATTGTGATCCAGAACGGGTCCGGCATGCCCTTGAATGACGCGCTAGTCATCACCACCCCGGGTATTTTTGACGAAGAAACCAAAAAGCGGTCCAGGTTCGCCTTTGAAGGACCTGTGGCCTATATCGGCAATGAGTATCTCACCATTAAACCCAAGGATATTGAAGACCAGGACACCTTTGCCGGCCAGGTCGACTGGACAGGATACACAGACCGGTACTTTCTGACAGCTGTCCTGCCTCCTGAAACCGGGGATGCCCATCTCACACTCCAGTATGAGAATGAGATCGCAGAAAGCCGACTGGTATGGCGAATGGACCGGCTGGATCCGGGAAAACAGGGGGAATATCCCTTTGTCTACTATATGGGGCCCAAAAGCCACAAGGTGCTCAGCCAGTATGACAATTCTTTGAAAAAATCCATCAATTTCGGTTTTTTTGATATTCTTGCCAAACCGCTGCTCATCACCATGAATGTTATCCATGATGTGATTCCCAACTATGGGGTGGCCATCATCCTTTTGACCATTCTCATCAAGCTCATTTTCTGGCCCCTGGGCACCAAAAGCTACAAATCCATGAATGAGATGAAAAAGGTCCAGCCCCTGATGATGGAAATCCGGGAGAAATACAAAAATGACAAGCAGCGCATGAACCAGGAAATAATGGGCCTGTATAAAACCTACAAGGTCAACCCTGCCTCGGGCTGCCTGCCTTTGCTGGTGCAGATGCCCATCTTCTTTGCGTTGTACCGGATGCTCTACCAGGCCATTGAACTGCGCCATGCCCCGTTTGTGGGCTGGATCACCGACCTGTCCGGTCCGGACCGGCTGTTTCATTTTGACTTTGCCATTCCCCTGATGGATGCACCATACGGCATACCGGTGCTTACCCTGCTCATGGGCGCCTCTTTTCTGCTTCAGCAGAAGATGACCCCCATGGCCGGTGATCCCATGCAGGCGAAAATGATGATGCTCATGCCCATCTTCATGACTGTGCTTTTTATCAATTTTCCGTCAGGACTGGTCTTGTACATGTTTGTAAACAATATCATTTCCATGGGCCAGCAGTATTATACCCAAAAGAAATTTTCCAGATAGCAGGAGGCAATTTATGAAAAAAACCCAGGAATTCAGTGGAAAAGACGTTGACACTGCCGTCAAGACTGCCTGCTCAGTCTTGTCTGTTTCCAAAAAAGAACTCAAGTATGACGTGATCTCTGCCGGTGCATCCGGCATATTCGGAATCGTGGGCCGCAAAGATGCCGTCATAAAGGTGTTTCTTCCCCAGAACAGCACAGACGCATCTGAAGATGATATGGAAGGCATCCGCTCCATGGTGGATGAAGCCTTTGGAGAAGACACCCGGCTGAACAGTCAGGATACCCGCCAAAAAGAGAACAAAACCGATAATGACGGTCAGCAAAAAAAACAGGCCCCTGCAAAGCCGCAAAAAAAGCCTGACCCTTCTCCTGAAAAAAAGCCGCGGCCGGAATTTCAGGCAAAACCTGAAACAGCTGCATCCCCCCCGCAGCCGGAAGCTGACAGCAAAAAACCGCAGCCGGAAACCCGGCCGAAGGCTGACAAACCAAAGCCCCGACCAAAAGATGAAACGCCGGATTCCCCGCCCGAACCCCCGACAGATGCGCCCGTAGTGGTGGATGTCACCCGGGAGTCAATAGATCTGGGCGTGCTGACCCTGCAGAAAATGGCCGACCTGATCACCGAAGATGCTGTGGTAGAGGCACAAACAGACAAAGATCACCTGACATTGAAAATTTCCGGCGGAAACGCCGGTATTCTCATCGGCAGAAAAGGCCAGACCCTGGATGCCATGCAGTTTCTCACCGACAAGATCATCAACCGGAAAAGCGAGGCTCGGGTCCGGGTGAAAGTGGATGTGGAAGGGTATACGGAAACCCGCAAATCCAATCTGCGGCACCTGGCTGTCAAAATGGCGGACAAAGCCAAAAAAACCGGCCGGCCGGCCACCATCAACCAGATGAGTGCCCAGGACCGGCGGATCGTCCACCTGACCCTCAAGGATGATAACCAGGTCAGGACCCAGAGTATGGGAGACGGCTATTACCGGCGGCTGGTCATCTTCCCCAAAAAAAAGAACTCCTTTGCCGGGAAAAAGCGGTTTAAAAGATAGGCTTTATGAATGACACCATTGCTGCAATCGCCACCCCATACGGGAGCGGAGGAATAGGCGTCATACGGATATCAGGTCCGGAGGCCATGAATATTGCGGCGCAGATTTTTTCCAGGACCCGCACAGGAACAACTTCGACCGGGCATCTGGCATCCCACCGGGTGTATCACGGATATATCCGGGACAAGGCAGAGATCATCGACGAGATCCTGCTCATTCCCATGTACGGACCCAGGTCTTACACAGCCGAAGATGTGGTGGAAATCCAGGCCCATTCCGGCACCATTGTCCTCAAACAGATCCTGGAACTGTTGCTGTCAAAAGGGGCCAGGTTGTCTGAACCCGGAGAATTCACCAAACGGGCCTTTTTACACCAGCGCATAGACCTGACCCAGGCAGAGGCTGTGGCGGATATCATCAATGCCAGATCCGTATCAGCCCTTAAATTTGCCGCTTCCCAGAACATGGGGGTGTTAAAGGAACAGATCCGGACTTTGCGGGACAAATTGATTGATCTTCTGTCCTCAGTGGAGGTGTGCATCGATTTTCCGGATGATGCCGCAGACCTTGATGTCACAGCTCAGGGAAATGAGATCCTTGACACGGTGATAACCCAGTGCAAAGCGTTCATCCAGCAGCACGAAGATGCCTGTTTTCTCAAAGAAGGCATCCGCATCGCCATCTGCGGAAAACCCAATGTGGGAAAATCCAGCCTCATGAACCGGCTGCTGACCAGAGAAAAATCCATTGTCACGGCCATGCCGGGCACCACACGGGATCCCATCCAGGAAGCTGTGAACATGAACGGCGTGCCTTTTGTGATCACAGATACCGCCGGTATCCATGATACCGACGACCTGGTGGAGATCATCGGCATTGAACGGGCCAAAGACCATATCAAGGATGCCGACCTGGTATTGTTCATGGTGGAACCGGGAACGGTTTTGTCTGACAAGGAATTTGAAAAAATGGTGCCTGCAGACAAAAAAATCATCCTTGTGACCAATAAAATTGACCTGGTCAAAGACCCAACCGGACAGGAAAAACCGGGCAAACCGCCAATGCCCGAACTGCCCGATGCCTGTGATGACATGCCCAGCATACAGATTTCAGCGCTTCAAGACTTAGGTATTAAACATTTGCGCGAAAAGATTGTTTACCTGTGTGTCCGGGACCTGACCATGGAGGACTCTGCCGTGATCCCCAATCTGCGGCATAAAAATGCCCTGGTCCAGACCCTTGGGTTTCTTGCATCTGCAAAAGAGAATATAAAAAACCGGGAACCCGAAGAAACCCTGGCCATTGACCTGAAAAACAGTATTGATTCTCTGGGAACAATTACAGGGGAAACCGCATCTGTGGATATACTGGATACTATTTTTAATAATTTCTGCATTGGAAAATAAAAAAGGATACTTGCCCATGGCACTTGACTTAAAAAAACATTTCATACAATACGAAGCACTGGTTCAGGTGGTGGACGGCGTGTTCGACCGGGTCAAACAGGAATACCCCAAAGAAGTTTTCTGCAGAGAAAAGTGCAGTGACTGCTGTTACGCCATTTTTGACATGCCCCTGATTGAAGCCCTGTACCTTAAGGCAAAATTTCTGGAAACATTTTCCGGCAAAGCCAAAAATGATATCCTGGAAAAAGCTGACACAACAGACCGTGCCCTGGTCAAGCTCAAACGGGAGGCCTATAAAAAAGTGCAGGCTGGTGCAGACCAGCTGGAGATTGTGGGCCGCATGTCCCAGGAAAGGGTCAGGTGCCCTTTACTGGGATCTGACGACCTGTGCGTGCTGTATGAATTTCGGCCCATCACCTGCCGGATTTACGGGATACCCACCTCCACCGCCGGTGCCAGCCATATCTGCGGACGTACCAACTTCATCCAGGGAAATGCCTACCCCACCCTGAACATGGACAAGCTCTATACCCAGCTCCAGCTTCTGTCAGCCCAGCTCATAAAGGACATCAATTCCAGCAATATCAAAATGCATGAAATGCTGATCCCGGTATCCATGGCCCTGGTCACTGATTTTAATGAAGAATATCTGGGGGTCAGACAGGATGGATAACTTTACTGAGCAGCAGATCCAGGAGAGGAAAAAAGCGATTTTTGATGCCATGGGCAAGCGGGGACAGCGCCAAATCCTGAAAAAAGGGTATGACAAATGGGACCCGTTCCAGGAACCCAAAGATCCCATTGATATCAGAAAAGACAAAACCAAAAGAACTTCCCAGGTGTTGATCAGGGAATTTTTATCCCAGGCCGACCATGACACCTATACCAATTCCTTTGCCCAGGGGGCCCTGGAAATGTGCCTGGGTATTATCAATGAAGAGGAAAAAATCAGAGGCATGTTTGAATTTGCCTGCTGGTACAAGACCCTGCTCAAACAGGAAGGGCATGACACCCTCTGAACGGGATGCTGTACTGGCCATCCTGGACAATGCAGACACCTGTTTGACAGCCCGGGCCTGTGTGCGTGCCATTTCCCGACAGCTTAAGATACCGTTTTTTCGTGCCAAAACCATCCTCAAAACCCTGGTGGAAAATCAGGATCTGGCCTATCAGGATCTTTTCGGCACCACCTGTGTCATTGCAAATTTTCAAAAACCGGTCCGGATAACCGACCATTTTTTTTTGATTCCACCGGATATACCCAGCATTGCAGGCCCTGGTCAACTGGACATCCGGCTGACCCAGGGCATCTCCTTTGGATCCGGCCACCACCCCACCACCCGGCTGAGCCTGGCTGCCATAGATCATGTGTTTTTCACCGCAGATCTTGTGCCGGCAAAAGACCGGGGCTTAGGCGCGGATATCGGCACAGGCTCAGGTATTCTGGCCATTGCCCTGTGTCTGGCAGGCCTGGACCGGTGCCATGCCTGTGACATTGATCCCAATGCTGTATATGAAGCCAAAAAACACATAGCGGCCAACCATCTTTGCAGCAGAATTTCCGTGTCCGGCCATCCATTGCCGGACACCGGTCCTGATTTTTCCATCATCTGTGCCAATCTGCGCACCCCTACCCTGACAGAGCTGGCACCTGTCATGCGCCGCCGGCTGAAACCCGGGGGATTGCTCATTTTTTCCGGCATAAGGGAATGGGAAACCACAGACCTGGCAGCAGATTTTTCTGGATACGGCTTTGTCCGGATCTGGGAAAAAACACTGAAAAAATGGGCAGCCCTGATCCTTACCCGCACGCCAGCAGACTGAAAACAGCTGTCATAAAAACCATTGTCTGTGGCAGAGTGATCCGTTATACTTATTATTTTTAGGAAACCGGAAACCCCAAGGGGCCAATGAAAAAATATATCCGATATCTGATACCAGGCCTGGTACTTTTAATGCTTGCCATACAGGTGAGCAGCGACGTATTTGTCTGGACAGATGAAGACGGATTCAGGCATTTTTCCAATATTGCGCCATCTTTGGAAGCTGACGATGCACGAATACTGGGAAAAGAGATTCAAAACCAAATCTCAGATGACCGGCCCTTCCAGGTGCTCAAAGTATATGATGGTGATTCGCTGCTGGTGAAAGGCCTGGATCTGACTCTCAAGATACGCATGGTGGGAATTGATGCCCCGGAAACCGGGGGCAGGAGCAACCCTGGTCAGCCTTACAGCAAAAAAGCCCATCTGTATTTAACCCGCCTGGTCAAGGACCGGCCTGTCACCCTGAAAAGCTACGGCCTGGGCGGGTATAACCGGATTCTGGCAGAAGTGTTCACCACAGGAGGCACCAATGCCAACCTGGAAATGGTGAAAATGGGGCTTGCAGAAGTCTACCAGGGCAGAAAACCGAAGCATTTTGATGCGGCTCCTTATGTGGCAGCCCAGACCCGGGCCCGAAATAACCGCATCGGCATGTGGTCCCTGGGCAGCCGCTATAAAAGCCCGAAACAGTGGCGAAAAGAAAATCCCAGAGAATAAGGCGGAGCTGTTTTTGAAAACCCATCAGGAAAGCTGCATTCAATGACCCGGATAAAAATGATATTGCCCAAGCCCTTGATGCCATCCAGACACAAACAGACAGAATGGCTCGGCTAAATAATGATCTGATGAACATCACCAGATATAAAACCAAAGATTATCTGACAACCAGAATCATCGATATCGCAAGATCCTCCGACAGATCCTGATCTTTAGAAGGGAATATCATCATCCGGGATAGGGGCCTGGCCTCCGCCCATACCCGGACTGGTCTGGCTCTGGAAATTCTGGTTACCGGGGGCCGGGCCTCCCTGCTGCTGGTATCCACCGCCAGGCTGACCACCCTGCTGGTATCCGCTGTCCTGCTGATATCCGCCGCCGCCCTGGTTGTCGCCTCTGCCGCCACCCAGAAACTGAAAATTGGTTGCCACGACTTCGGTCATATAGTGGGTCTGGCCGTCCTTTTCATAATTTCTGGTCTGGAGCCGGCCTTCAATATACACCTGCCTGCCTTTGGACAGATATTTTTCCAGAATTTCAGCTGGTTTTCCAAAGGCCACAACCCGGTGCCATTCCGTTTTTTCCTGTTTGTCCCCGGTGTTTTTATCCGTCCATTGCTCGCTTGTGGCAATGGGAAAATTAACCACCGCAACCCCCTGCTGGGAATACCTTATTTCCGGGTCTCTTCCCAGATTACCGATGAGTATTACCTTGTTTACACCCGCCATAATTCACTCCTTGTCATCGTGGTTTGTGCTGCTGTTTACCAAGGCAATATGCACACAAGACCAGCCAAATGTCAATTATTTGTTCCCGTCTAAAATTCTTGTTCAGCCCCAAAGATGCAATATTGCGATCATGATCGGAAACAATGCAATACTGCTACTGTTTTACCACCATCTGTCGATACCCCGAACCGTGAACGCCTTTATTTACGACTGAAAATTACAGCCCTGCATTATTATCATGCCTCTGGTACAAACCTTGCTATTTCTTTATATGTGTAATTGACAAATACCACCACATGAAAGGGCGTTACATATGAACCAAAAAACCCATCCAAAAGGACAGATCTCAGACAAGATGTCGGGCCCTGATCCGGATGAATCAGCCAGGCAGTCTTTGAAAAAAATAACACACAAATTTCTGGTTATGAGCGGCAAAGGCGGGGTTGGAAAAACCAGTGTATCTGTAAACCTTGCCATTGCCCTGGCCGAAAAAGGCCATAAGGTGGGATTACTGGATGTTGATATCCACGGACCGGATATCCCCCGTATGCTGGGATTGTCCGGGATGCTTACGGTTGACGGTACCCGCAAAATGACCCCTATCCCCTATTCTGAGAACCTCAAGGTCATGTCCATGGAATCTTTGATGCAGAACAGGGATGAAGCCATCATCTGGAGGGGGCCTGTCAAACATTCAGCCATCCGCCAGTTTATCGGGGATGTTGACTGGGGAGATCTGGATTTTCTGATCATAGATTCCCCCCCTGGTACCGGAGATGAACCCCTTACCATTGCCCAGCTGATCCCGGATGCCAAAGCCGTTATCGTGACCACCCCCCAGGAGGTGGCCCTGGCGGATATCCGCAAATCCATCAATTTTTGTAAAAATGTCAACATGCATATTTACGGCATCATTGAAAACATGAGCGGATTCACCTGTCCCCATTGCAACAAGATGGTTGATATTTTCGGGGCCGGCGGCGGTAAGAAAACCGCTTTGGCTTATGAAATCCCGTTTCTGGGAAAAATCCCGTTTGATCCCCAAATGGTGGCGTGCGCAGACCAGGGGGTGGGGTTTCAGCAAAAATTCGCAGATTCCCCCATCACAGCGGTGTTTCACCAGATTACACAAGAAATGACATCTATTAGCTGTTAGCCGGTAGTTACCAGCAGGAAAAAATTTGTAATTGTTTACTGAAAGCTGATAACTGCCTTCTGACGGTTGAATTCTTTTATACAAAAGGAGGAAAAAATGAAAATAGCAGTAAGCGCCTCGGGCAAAGATCTTGATGCCTCTATTAACCAGCGTTTTGGCCGGTGCGACTATTTTCTGGTTATAGACTCGGACACCATGGAAACCCAAAGTTTTCCCAATGAAAATGGTGCTCAGTCCAGCGGTGCCGGGATACAGGCGGCCAGTTTTGTAATTTCCAAGGGGGCCAAGGCTGTGCTAACCGGCAACTGCGGTCCCAAAGCCATGGATGTGTTTGCCACAGAAAACATCTCCGTATACACAGGCCAGGCAGGGACTGTCCGGCAGGCAGTAGAGGCATTTAAAAACGGCAGACTTGCCGCCTCATCGCCTTCGAAAAAAGATGCTCCCCCCCCTGGTGCCAACCAGGGACCCCGAACCCCGCCCACAGGCCGGGGTATGGGCGGCGGGGGCGGTATGGGCGGCGGCCGGGGCATGGGAAAAGGTGGCGGCCGCGGCATGGGGGGTGGCGGCGGTCAGGGTATGGGCGGCGGCAGAGGCCTTGGGGGCGGCTGCAGAACCAACCGCTGACATCACAGTGCGGCAGCGCTTATTTCAGTAACAGCCTGGCCCAGGTGGTCACAGGAAAGCAGGTGGGTTTTAATCCCTGCGTTTGCCAGCACATAGCCCGGTCCTTTGTGGGATATATCTTCTTTCATTCCCACATGGTCAACACCAAAATCCACCAGCCATTCCGCCACCCGGATACCTTTTGCAGTCTCTGTTTCAGCATGGGGATTTTTCACAATTTTCTGTTTGGTGATTGTCTGATCCTTGCGCTGGACATGCACCATACCAAAATAGGGGGCTTCACCAAAATGCCCACTGATCCTGCCGTTTTCATCGGCAAGGGGCAGGGCTATCCTGACATGCTCCCGCTGCTGTGGTTCATATAAAATTCTTATTTTTTCAATGTGGGGTATCTGTTCCCGGATCTTTTTTTCAAGCTGCTCACTGACCTGGTGGGCCTTTTCAAGGTGGCGGGTCTTTACGGTAACACCTGCATGGATAAACTGAAACCGGCCGGCATTCCTGCCGGTTAAAGACGTTATCTGATCCACCAGGGGCTCTTTTTTTATGATCTTCTGTATCTGGTCCAGGGTGGCAAAATCAATGGATGCATCCAGCAGCACCCGCATGCCGTCTGACAACAGATCCCACCCGGCACGGGCAATAAAAACCAGGATCAGACAGGCCCCCAACTGGTCAATGGTGATACCGAACAGGATCCAATCAACACCCAGATACCCCATTACAGCAGCCAGTAAAACCACCAGAGAAGAAAGCACATCCACCTGGCGGTGCCGGCCTTCGGCAACCAATGTGGGGGATTGTGTTTTGCGGCCGATGATAATGGCATACCGTCCAAAAAGATATGTCAGTATTGTGGCAAGGGCAAGCAGTCCCACAAAAGGCAGGGAGATTTCAGGTGTCTTTTGTGCGGAGGAAAAGATACTTACGACAATCTCATACCCGGCAATAAAAATAAAAATAGCAATGAGCACCGAGGCGACATTTTCAAGTTTGTACAGGCCCAAAGGAAATGAGCGGGTCTTTTTTGTGGACAGTTTAACCCCCCCATAGATCACAAGGGATGCCACAGCATCTGTGGCAGAATCAATGGCACTGGCAGTAATGGAAAGGCTTCCTGAAAAAAAGGCAAGCATGGCTTTCATGCCCGCCAGAAACAAATTTAAAACAAAAGCATACCCGGCCACCCGGTATATCTGGATGGTTTCATCATCGATTTTGCTGTGTTTCTGGTCCATGATCTTCCTTTAACACGCTGCTGTCTGCAGGATCGGGTTTACACCGAAATCAGGATCAGGGCAACAAAGGCTGCCCCAACCCCCACCCACTGCTGAAACCTGAGTTTTTCTTTGAGAAACAGCCAGGCCAGCAAGACGGTTGCCGCCGGATAAAGTGAGCCCAAAACAGCGGAAACATCCAGCCGCCCCAGGTGGGATGCGATGGAAAACAACAGATTGCCCAGTGCATCCAGCACGCCGGTAATCCCGATGAAAAGCCATTGCCCTGTCAAGGGAGAAGCTGGTCTGCCCATAAGCAGAATCACACCAAACAGCAAAGATACAGATGCCAGTCTTGCCCCCACCAGGGGCCAGAAAATGGCCAGGTCATTTGCCCGGTCAATAAAAATAAAGAACAGCCCGAACCCCAGACCTGCGACAAAGGAAAGCAGCAGTTCCCTGAGGGTCATACGGAACCCGGCCTCTCCGGATGACAACAGCCACACCGCAACCATGAAAACCACAAACCCGGAAAACCGGACCAGTGACGGAAGCCCCTCATAAAATGCACTGTACCCGATGGGAACCAGGGCGGTGAGCACTGCCGACAAAGGGGCCACAATTCCCATGCGGCCGGTTGAAAGCCCCCTGTACAGGGCGATCAGTCCAATGTTGCCAAAAATGCCGGCAAACGCCCCATAGATCAGATGGCTTGCCGGCGGCATTTTTTCAGCAAACCCCAGGGCCAGGGCCAGGAGAAAAAGTCCTCCCAGGAACTGGGAAAACAGCACCACCCGCAGCAGGTTGCCTTTTCTGGAGGCCATCCCCCCGCTGAAATCTCCTGCCCCCCATGCCATGGCACTGCCGATACCGCAGGAAATCGCCAATGCTTCAGTGGTAATCATTTATGCCTTTTTTCTCTTCCGGTCATATCAACACCTGGCTTTAATATCAGTTTGTAAATCTGTTTTATACAATACCCTTTTGGACAAAAGCAAACCAATTTTCAGCCCTGCATATGCGTCATCGGCAGCATGAACAGTACAGCGTCCTTTAACAGGAGTTTAAGTGAAAAACCATTGGTTCTGAAGGTACGGTATGATATACAACAGATAAAAATTATCAGTTTGGCCGAAAAAGGATAAGGAAAACAAATCGATGCTCAAAACCATGGCAACCCAGTTGACCCTTGTTTTTAAAACCGGCAGCAAAAAAAGCAATGGCTGGATTCTGATCAAATTCGGGTTGATACTGGCGTTTCTTTTTACCCTGTTCTCGGTGCTGTTTCATGTACTGATGCTGTATGAAGGCCGTCAATACAGCTGGATAACCGGGTTTTACTGGACCTTGACCACCATGTCCACCCTGGGATTCGGTGATATTACCTTTCACAGTGATATGGGCCGTCTTTTTTCCATAGTGGTCTTGTTCAGCGGAATTGTTTTTCTTTTGGTAATGCTGCCCTTTACCTTTATCCAGTTTTTTTATGCCCCGTGGCTGGAGGAACAGAACAAGGCCCGGGCGCCCCGATCTGTCCCTGACACCATGTCCGGGCATGTGATTCTCACCTATTTTGATGCCGTTGCTGTCACACTCATTGAAAAGCTCAACCAATACGGATTTGCCTATGTGATTCTCTCATCCGGGCTGCAGGATGCCCTGGATTTATATGACAAGGGCTACCATGTGGTGGTGGGTGAGCTGGATGACCCGGACACCTACCGCCGCCTGCGCATTGACCAGGCCGCACTGGTGGTGGTGTTAAATGATGACATTGCCAGCACCAACATCATTTACACCATCCGGGAAACCAATGACAGGGTGAAAACCGTGACCAATGCCGACCTGGAAGACTCCCTGGATATTCTCAAAATGGCCGGCAGCACCTATGTTTTCCAGTTTACCCAGATGCTGGGCAGAGCACTGTCCCGCCGGGTTCTGGGAATCAACATGCAGGCCAATATCATCGGACAGTTTGATGACCTGCTGATTGCCGAAGCCCCGGTCATGCGGACCTGGCTCCAGGGGAAAACAATGGCGGAAAGCCGGTTGCGGGAAATCTGCGGCGTGACAGCCGTTGGGATCTGGGAACAGGGCAAATTTTATATTCCCACCCCTGACACCCGGATCACTGAATCCACAGTGCTGGTGCTGGCCGGAACCAAAGAACAGCTGGAACAGTTTGACGACTCCATTGCTTTGGCTGACAACAAAGAGGCTGATACCAGCCGCCCGGTGGTGGTACTGGGAGGCGGCCGGGTGGGCCAGGCAGTGGCAGAGGCCCTGCGTGTCCGGAAGGTTGCTTTTTGTGTGGTGGAAAAAAGACCCGGCATTGCAGATAAGCACCCCAACTTTATCCATGGGAGTGCTGCCGACCGCAATACCCTGATCGAAGCAGGCCTGGAAAACACCCCGTCAATCATCATTACCACCCATGACGACAACCTGAACATCTACCTGACCATTTATTGCCGACGTCTGCGGCCGGATGTGCAAATCATCAGCCGGGCAAGCCTGGACAGAAACATCAACACCCTGCACCGGGCCGGCGCCAATCTGGTGATGTCCTTCAGTTCGCTGCTCACCACCACCATCATGAACCTGATTCAGCCCCAGAAGATGCTCATGCTTTCCGAAGGCCTCAATGTATTCCGGATGCCTTTGCATGCCAAGCTGGAAAACAAATCCTTGATTGATATCCAGATCAGGGAAAAAACCGGGTGCAGTGTGGTGGCCGTCAAAAAAAATGAAAACCTGATCATCAACCCGGACCCGGCCATCGTCCTTGAAAAAGAAGATGAACTGGTACTCATCGGCACTGCCGGCGCAGAAAAAACATTCATCGCAAAATATCCGGCAGCATCGGAAAAATAACCAGCAGACAGATACATAAGAGGAACATTGCACGATGATGAACGAGAGCACATTTGTGGAAATCGCGTCCATCCGGGGCCTGTAACCCTTACCGGTATTGTCGGCAGAAAAACTGCAGGCCGGCGACTGCCCCTCATTGTGATCGGAAAAGCAGATGTGGTGAGAAACCTGAAAGACAAAACCCTCTTGTAGCAACAACCAACAAATATGAGGCATAAATGAAACGGTTCAAAAACATACTCTATGTCAACGAGACAGGTGTCAATCAAGCGTCGGCCATGGCAAGGGCTGTTTCCCTGACAAAACATAACCAGGCGGATTTGACGATTGTTGATGTAATCCCGGATGAAGTCATCGCCGCTGCGGTTGGACTGCCGCCGGAGGGTCCTTCTGCTGAAGAACTCAAGGCCGAGGTGGCAGCGGACCGCCGCAGGGCGCTGGCATCCCTGATTGCGCCATTCACACAAAGCCTTGACATCCGGATACAGGTGGTGACGGGCAAACGGTTTCTGGAAGTGATCCGCATGGTATTATCCCAATCCTTTGATCTGGTTGTCAAACCGGCTGAAGATCCGGACTGGATGGATCGGCTGTTCGGCAGTGATGACATGCATCTGCTGCGGAAATGTCCCTGTCCGGTATGGCTGATAAAACCATCTGAAAAAACCATATTCAAAACCGTTCTTGCGGCGGTTGATATTGACCCGGTAAATCCGATGCCCGCAAATCAGGATTTCAACCGAACCATTCTGGAACTGGCCGGGTCCATTGCCTTGGCCGACAATGCGTCCCTGCATCTTGTCCATGCCTGGGATGCCTCTGTGGAACAGACATTTCTGTCACAAAAAGGAATCTCAGCCGAAAGTGTGGCCGCGTATGTTGGAAAAAAACAGGCGGTCCACCAAAAAGGCCTGTCCACCCTGGGGATTGCTTTGGGAGAATGGATCGATACCAGTGCCCGAAACCCCATTGACCCCCGGCTTCATCTGATCCAGGGACCGGCCAAAAAAATGATCCCGCAACTGGCCAATGATCTGTCCGCAGATCTGGTGGTCATGGGAACCATTGCCCGCACAGGGATTTCGGGTCTTATCATCGGCAACACTGCAGAGGCTGTTTTTCATCAGTTGATGTGTTCCATACTTGCCGTCAAACCCCCGGGGTTTACGTCACCTGTCAAAGCGGGGTGATTTTTAAAACACATTTTCATCGAGGATCAGCGATATCAGGGAGATCATCCCAACCAGTTCCCCCTTGTCCTCCACCGGTGCCCGGCGGATACCGGCCCGGTAGATAAGCCGCACCGCATAGCGGATATCCATGTCCGCCGGTACGGTGATCACCGGTTTGGTCATCACTTCATACACATTCACCTCATCTAAGGACCTGCCCGGCAGTATCGCGCCTTTGATTATATCCTGGGATACCAGGATTCCCCAGGCATCGTCCTCATGGCGTTTGTTCACCAGAAGAGAAAATACGTTGTTCTCCTTCATTTTTTTGACTGCTTCGCGGGTTGTGGCCATGCCGTCAATGGAGATGATCCCCTTGTACATCACATCCCTGACCCGAATGATTTTTGGTTTATCCGGTTCCATACATTGCCTTCCTTTAGATATAAATAATGTAACCAGGTTATTACAGGTAACTGTCCCTGGCTTTCTGCCTGAATTTTTCCATCTGGCTTTCCAGGCCTGCCACATGCTCCACCGGCAGTATGAACGCGATGCCGGTGCCGGGTTTGCCGAATTCTCCGGCTGTTTTTATGACGGTCAACAGTTTTTCCGCCACGTGTTCTTCCGCCAGCAGCATGATGATATCGGTCTGGGCTTCCAGGGTCAGGCCGAAAAATGTTTTTGCCTCTTTGATGCCGGTCCCTCTGGCGGGAATGATGGTGGCGCCTGTGGCCCCCTCTTTTTTGACGGCATCAACAATCTTGTCGGTAATCTCTGCTTTTACCGTGGATAAAATAAGTTTAAACCGCATAGGTTTTCTCCGCTGTTCTGGTTTTACGATGGGTCATCCATACGGCCAGCCGGGCATATCCCAGTACCGATATGATGGGAAAAAGACTGGCAAAGGCAATGAGCCCGAACCCGTCCAGGGCGGGATTGCGGCCCGGCACGGTGGATGCCAGGCCAAGCCCCAGGGCCGCCACCAAAGGCACGGTAACGGTGGATGTGGTAACCCCGCCGGAATCATAGGCCAGTGCTATAATATTTTTCGGGGATACCAGGGTCAGGAAAAGAACCATGACATACCCCACGAGAATGTACAGGTAAAGGGGGGTGCCGGTAACAATGCGGAAGGTGCCGAGACTGATGCCAGCAGCCACCCCGATGGCAACGGTAATCCGAAGGCCCCACTGGCTGATGGTACCCATGGACACCTCACTGGCCTTGTAGGCCACGGCAATGAGGGACGGTTCGGCAATGGTGGTGGCAAATCCGATCATGGCGGCAAACAGATAAACCCATCCATAGGCAGTCCAGTCTGCCACTACTGGCTGATCAGGGGTGCCGTAGAGAAACAGAGAATCGGACAGCTGGGCTGCCATGATTTTTCCCAATGGAAACAACGCTTTTTCAAGGCCGGCCAGAAACAGGGCCAGCCCGATCACCACATACACACCGCCCACCAGCACACGGCCTAAATGGGGAATGGGCTGGCGCAGGACCAGCAGCTGAAATCCCCCGATCAAAAGGATAATCGGCAGCACATCCCTGCCGGTGGCAACCAGTATTTTCAAGAAATCCATCAAAAATTCCAAAGACGGTCCCCTCCTTTTATCAGTTGAAAATAAGCAGCCCGTATCCCATGACAAAAATCATGGGCAGCAATGAAGCAAAGGCGATGAGTCCAAACCCGTCCAGCAGGGGGCTTCTTCCCTGGATGGAAGATGCCAGTCCCACGCCCAGGGCCGCCACCAGGGGTACGGTGATGGTGGAAGTGGTGACCCCGCCGGCATCATAGGCAATGCCGATGATCTCTTCAGGGGCGACAATGGTCATGAGCATCACCACCACATATCCACCGATGATCAGAAAATGGATGGGCCAGCCCTTGAGGATGCGGATGACTCCCACCAGGATGGCCAGGCCCACGGACACTGCCACACTGATACGAAGCCCTAAGGCATAGGTGTTCAAAGATTTTTGATCCGGATCGATCAGCCCGCCTTGGCCTGCGATATCAGCGGCTTCGGCTGCCACGGCAATCAGGGCCGGCTCGGCAATGGTGGTGGAAAAACCCAGAGCAAAGGCGAACAGCAGAAGCCAGAACAGGCTCCCTTTTCTTGCCAAAGCATACGCCATGGCTTCTCCGATGGGAAACAGCCCCATTTCAAGCCCCTGAACAAACAAAACCAGCCCCGCAACCACAAGCAGTGCGCCGAAAATCACCTCTCCCAGCTGGGGCAGGGGTTGTCTGATAACAACAAGCTGAAAAAATGCGATCACCAGAATAATGGGAAGCAGATCCGTTACAGCGGTTTTTATTCTTTGTAAAATAAAGGATAAAATCTTCATGGTGTCATGCTGGTGCCCGTTGTCGGTAATACCGCTGTTGTCATTTTTCCTGTCAGGCAGCCGGCCGGAATAATCGGCATCTGAGGCCGACAGGACCTGATGGACTTTTTGCATCCTAAAGTCGGGACTTTTTTTTGTCAAGGCCTTATCTCTCATATGAAACAGTGTCATGAACGGTACAGTGTTTTTTACCGGCGCCAATCTGGTGATGTCCGTCTGTTCGCAGCTCACCACCACCATCATGAACCTGACACAGCAGCAGCCCCCTATAACGTTACCGTTATGATCTGACACATACCTGTGATAAGGTAACGGCATCCTGCGGACTGCATCCCCCCGAAAGACCATGGGCAAAGCCGGGTTCCTGCCTGTTTTGTCCATGGTTTCAAGGGCATGGTTTTTTCTGGCATGAATCTTGATTTACTTTATGCCGGAAGCAGCAACAATGCAGACACACAACGCAAAAGGATACAAAAATGGAAATAACGGAATTTGCACCCGATATAAAAGACAAGTTGGCACTGGTGGATTTCAGTGCACCCTGGTGCGGGCCATGCAGGCAGATGGCACCGGTCATCAGCAGGCTGACAGAAAAGTACAAAAACAGGGCCGCCATTGTGGAAATAAACATCGATTCCCAGCCTGCAGTGGCCACCCATTATATGGTCCAGAGCATCCCCACCCTGATTTTGTTTGATCACGGGCGGGAAGTTACGCGGTTTGTGGGGGTCCAGTCCACAGAAACCCTGGAAAAAAATTTGGACGATGTTCTGACAAAAAAAATATAGCGCAAACCAATGCGCCAGGAGGAAATATGGGCAAGTGCGTGAACCATCCGGAAAGACAAACCAGTTACCTTTGCATGAAACACAACATCTATTTGTGCGACCAGTGCCTGACATGCCGTGATCCGGACATTTATTGTAAATTCCGGTCATCCTGCCCCATCCATTTTGTAACCAAAAAAGGCTTTGACGATACTGACACCCGTCAATGTCATGTTCGGTCCGCCAAAACCAGCTGAACCTGAAAAACCGCAACTGAATGCCAGAGAATTCGCAAACTGAAGACCCGGGAATTTCCGGCATATTTTAGTTGACAAATGGGGGTAGCTATTTTACCTGTTAAAGAGGAAGGACTGGATGATCCATTTTTTTACACAAAGGTGACTCCCGTTTAACGAAAAACCGGACAAGGAGGGCAGCCATGGCCGTAAAATTGATGCACTACTGGACGATCAACCCTTCCAGCAAGGATGCTTACGCCAGCTTCATCATCAAAAAATACATTCCCGGCCTGAACCGCCTGGGATTGCATACGGTAGCCGGCTGGTCCGTTCTGGTAGGATCTTACAGTGAAGTGATCCTGGAAACGATCAGCAGCGAACTGGATCAACTGGAAGCTGCCTTTAAAACCAATGAGTACCGGAAATTGAAATCTGAACTGCTCAATTTTATCAAAAGCTATAAAACCAAAGTCATGATGCCCATTGCAAAACGGGGCAGCTACTCCATGAGCATTGCTGAGGACACCATCAAATTCAACCAGATGTGGGATGTAATCACCCAGAAACCCGGTGATTACAAGAACTATGAACAATTTGTCACCCATGAGTTTTACCCGTTACTGGAAAAAATCGGTGTCCATCTTGCCGGCGAATGGGAAGTTTTGATCGGAGATGAGCCGCACTCGGTCTGTGAAGGCAGGGTGAACAATGTCAGCGCTCTCATTCCCGCCCTCCAGAGTCCCGAGTTCCGCAGAGCTAAGAAGAAACTCAAACTATTTGTTGAAAATTACCAAAGCCGGATCCTGTCGTTTCACATTCGAAAGATAAAGGGCTACCGGTCCGTAGGGTATGAACTTGTAGACCACTGATCTGTTTTCATCAAAAACCGCCAGACAATACAGACTTGCCGTCCAGCTTCAGCTGTTTCAGGTGATAAAGAAAAGCAGGACCATCAGCATGATGATGGTGAATACCGCTGTGGAACCGATGGTAAACAAAGACCGGTTGAAGGTGTCTGTAAACCGCTTTTCCACCCCGTCCGGCCCCTTGACCGTTACCCCGGTCAGATACCACAAGGGCCGGATCAGCAGCAGGCTCAACCGGGCCGGACCGGACTGGAAAAATGTATTGAGGCGGCGGGGAAGTGCTTCCCCCAGATACTGTTGCGCCCGGGTGCTCAAATAGTCCATGCCTTTGCCGGCCCCCAGCCGGAACACCCGCCCGCCCATCCGATAGAACCAGTCCATGTCCAGGCTGATGAGCGCTTCCGGTGTCAGTTTCTTCAGAAAAATAAAAAACCCCAGGGCCGTGAACAGCAGAATCTGCATCGATTCTGTCACATGATACGCGGTATAGGGTTCATAGGTTGCGGCATAGGGTAGCATATCATAGAGATACGGGGTGTACACCCCGATGAAGATGCATAAAAACGCGGCGATCCCCATGGCCAGCTGCATGTGCAGCGGGGGGTCTTTTGCTTTTTCCCAGGTGCCATTTGTACAGTTGTTTTTCCCGAACCAGATGAAATAGGGTACTTTAAGTCCGGTGTGCAGAAAGGTGCCGGCCGAGGCCAGGGTCAGCAGGAAAGCGGCCCAGTAAAGGTGGTCCTCAAACCCGGCTGCCACGATTATGGATTTGCTCACAAACCCGGAAAACAATGGAAATGCGGAAATGGACAATCCTCCGATCAGGGTGAATACAAAGGCCCGGGGCATTCTGCTGTACAACCCCCCCAGGTCGGTGAACCGGCTTTTACCGGTCATGTACAGTACCGACCCGACGCCCATGAACAACAGTCCCTTGTAGAGGATATGGGCAAAGGCATGGGCACAGGCCCCGTTGATGGCCAGCTCCGTGCCGATGCCCACCCCGGCCACCATATATCCCACCTGGCTGATGATATGGTAGGCCAAAAGCCTTCTGGCATCGTTTTCCAGCACCGCGTACACCACGCCGTACAGGGCCATGACCACGCCTAGTGGGATCAGGATCTCCATGCCGGCAAACCCCCGGGCCAGGGCATACACAGCGGTTTTCGTGGTAAAGGCGCACATGAACACCGCCCCGCTCACCGTGGCCTCGCCATAGGCATCCGGCAGCCAGGCATGCAGCGGCGGCACGGCCGCATTCAGGATAAACCCAACCAGAATCAGATACACCGGGAGCGTGGGCCGGCTGACATCCAGGAGATGGAACCCCAGGTCCCCGGTGGCATGGTACAGCAGCACGATGCCTGCCAGCAGGACCATCCCACCCGCGGCATGAACCAGCAAAAACCGGAATCCGGCACCCAGAGATTCCGGGCGCCTGCGGAACCACACCAGAAACACCGAAGAAAAGGCCATTACTTCCCAGAAAAGAAACAACACCAGAAAATCCCCGGCAAAGATCACCCCCAGGGAGCCTGCCACATAGATCCAGGCCGCTGCCATCTCAAAGGGGTTTTCCACATGCAGGCCATACAGAGTGCCGATGATGCACATCAGGGTCATGATATAGGCAAACACCAGGCTCAACCGGTCCACCCGGCCAAAGGTCAGGTCCCATTCCAGAAACGGGAATACCCCGAACACTCCCTTGGGCATCCACAGGACCGCACCAAAAGCCAGGACCGGTACCAGCAAAAGAAAGGGTCGGAAGAACCGCCCCTTGACCAGCGGAAGGAACAGGGCCCCGGCCATCAGAATCAGACCCGGATGCAGCCACAGGTCAGCGATCATAATAATCCTCCTGTCTGGTAATGCCCAGTTTGCCGAACCATTTGGAAACAAAGATGATCACCACGCAGGAAACAAACCCAAACAACGCCCAGAATCCCCACATGTTTTCCGCTGCGGTATGGGCCTTGTCCTTGTCCAGGAGCAGCGCGTCAAACCCCACCAGCAGGGCCAGAATCACGCAGCATACCTGGATCACGCGTTTGAGCCGGTTCCGCAGAAATTCGATCAGATCCACGATCATGATATCACCATCCGGACAAACTGCATCATTACATGGGGAAAGATTCCCACCAGCAGCGACAGGAGCGCTGCGGCTACAATCGGCACCACCATGAGCAAAGGCGCTTCCCTGATACCCGTGTTACCTGGTGCTTCATCCTGGGACCGCCCGAAAAACGCCTGAAAGGTCACCGGTGCAAAATAGACGATGTTGAGCATCGTGGAGGCCAACAGCACCAGAATGATGGCCATCTGACCGGCTTCCAGGGCCCCGGTCAGCAGATACCATTTGGTGATGAATCCCCCCACCGGCGGGGCCCCGATCATGGACAGCGAGGCCAGGGCAAAGGCCCCGAAGGTAAAGGGCATCACCCGGCCCAGTCCCCCCATTTCCGAAATGTTTTTTTTACGGGTGGCCACATAGACCGCCCCGGCACAGAAAAACAGGGTGATCTTGGCAAAGGCATGGTTGGCAATGTGGATAATCCCGCCCTGGACCGCTGCAGGTGTGAGCAGGGCCACCCCCAGAATGATATAGGACAGCTGGCTGATGGTGGAATAGGCCAGCCGGGACTTGAGATTGTCCCTGGTCATGGCGATGATCGACGCGGTCACAATGGTGAAGGAGACAATATAGGCCGTCACAATCCCCAGATTGAGGGCATCCATCAGATCGATGCCGAACACATACAGCATGACCCGGGTGGTGCAGAACACCCCCACCTTGACCACGGCCACCGCATGAAGCAGGGCGGAAACCGGGGTCGGGGCCACCATGGCGCCGGGCAGCCAGGCATGCATGGGCATCACCCCGTTTTTGGCAAACCCGAACAGAAAAGCAAAAAACAGGCAGGTCACCAGGGTGTCCCCGGTGCCGGGAGGGATGATGCCGTGGTGGATATTGTCGGCAAAGGTCAGGTTCCCTCCCAGGGTGAACACAATGATCATGGCCGGCAGGACCAGTCCCACGGATCCGCCCAGCAGAAAGGTCAGGTATTTGCGGGCCCCGCCGCGGCCTTCTTTGTCCTGATGGTGGGCCACCAAGGGATAGGTGGAAAGAGAAAGCATTTCATAGAACAGATACAGGGTCAGCAGGTTGCCGGAAAACGCCACCCCGATGGCTGCACACAACGACAGGGCAAAGCAGGTGAAAAACCGGGTCTGGGCATGTTCTGAAAGCCCCCGCATATACCCGATGGTATAGGCCGCCGCCACAATCCACAGAAAAGAGGACACCAGGGCAAATATGATGCCGAATGCATCCACCCGAAGCCGGATGGCCAGTTCCGGCAGCACCTGGATCAGGGTCACCTCCACCACATCTCCGGCCAGGACCTTTCCGGCCAGCAGCAGCACCATGCTGAATTTTAAAGCAGCCGCCGCAAAGGTCCAGAACTCCCTCAGGTTGGGGTGCCGGCGGCTCAGCGCGATCAGTGGCACAGCCCCCAGCGACGCGCACAAAGCGATCACCGGGGCGGTCTGATAAAAGGCGGCGGAAAGCATGACCTGTTTGATGGCTCCTTTCTAAATACCGGCCGGCACGGACCAGCGGATCAGGTATTGGACCACTTCATTGGTATAAATCCCCAGACCGAACAGGGCAGCACCGGTAAAAACCAGGGGCAGCAGCATAGTCAGGGGTGCCTCCTGCATACGGATTTTCAAGGCGGCGGCGTGGGGTTTTCCGCTGCCCTGTTCCGTCACTGCATCATCCAGACGGCCGAAAAAAGCCCTCTCCAGCAGCTTGAAAAACAGCACCGCCGCCACCAGGCCGGCAATGAGCAAGGCCGCTATAAAAACCCATGCCCCGGCCTGCACCGCTCCCTGGAGCAGGTACCATTTGGAAAAAAAACCGCAGGTGGGGGGAATGCCCACAACAGATGCCGCAGCGACCAGAAACACCCCCGCAGTTACCGGCATCCGCTGGAAAATCCCCTGCATGGCGGAGGCCGTACTTTCTCCGGTCCGGTAAATGATGGCCCCCACCGCCATAAACAGGCACAGTGTCATGAGGCCGTCGGCCAGAATATGATACACTGCTCCGGTGTAGCCGGCGGTGTTGGCCAGCCAGGCCCCGCCGGTGAGATATCCGATCTCCGCCACGATGATGTAGGCCAGCATCTTGCGCAGGTCCCGCTGGGCCAGGGCCGTGATCATGCCCAATACGGCAGCGGTGGATGCCAGATAAATCACCAGCCGGCTCCAGGCGATCTGCTGGAAAATATAGTCGGCCGAAAATACCGTGAACATGATCCGAAGCATCACATAGACACTGACCTTGGTCATGAGCGGAGCGATCAGACAGGCGGTGGTGGTACCGGCCCTGCTGTAAGCATTGGGCAGCCAGGCATGGAGGGGAAACAGCGCCATTTTGATCCAGACCCCGAGAATGATCAGGGTGAATCCGATGCGCACATTGACCGATTCCTTAAGTTCCGGCCGACTGAGGATCTCGGCCAGATCGGCCATGTTCAGGGAGCCGGTCATTATATAGATGTATCCCACGCCCAGCAGATAAAAGCTGGCACCGATGGTGCCCATCACCAGGTACCGGAAGGTGGCGTAATACGCCTTTCCCTTGCCCCGGGCCAGCAGGCCGTAGCTGGAAAGCGCGGAAATTTCCAGCAGCACGTACAGATTGAATACATCCCCGGTAGCGGTCATCCCCAGAAGACCGGCTACCAGCAGGGCGAACAGGGCATAATAGTGGTTCAGCCGGTCCGGATTGTCCTGCCGGGCCGTGTGCATGGAATAAATGGCCGTGAGCAGGGCGCAGGCACTGATCAATACCAGGACCCCGGCACTCAGGTGGTCGATCACCAGTTCGATGCCCATGGGCGGCATCCAGTCCCCCATGCGGTAGTGAACGGCCTGGCCTGCCTGCACCACCTGCACCAGGGTGGCCAGGGCCGCTGCCAGGGATACGGCAATGGCGATGATCAGCAGGCCGTAAGCGGCCCGGTGGCCCAAAGGACCGATCAGGGTCAGTACCAGGGAGGCGAACACCGGCACCACAAGCATGAAGGCAGGGGCCTGATCCATCATTTGCGCATATCCTCCAGGATCTCATCCTCCTCAATGGTGCCGTGGACCCGCTGAATCTTCTGCAAAAGAGCCAGGGCCACCCCCAGCACGGCCACCCCCACCACGATGGCGGTGAGAATCAATACATGGGGCAGCGGGTTTGCATAGGCGGTGGCATCCAGCAGGGGCTGCTTATCCAAAGAAAACTTGACAATCGGCACTGTAGCCCCCCGCTTGACCCCGATGGACACGATAAACAGCAGAATGGCGGTTTGAAAGATCACCATTCCAATTATTTTTTTCATCAGGTTGTTGCGAACGATGATCCCGAACAAGCCGATAAAGAGCAGCACGATAGCGGCCCAGTAGTTGTATTTGGCGATTATGAAAAAAAACAGGTCATCCATGGCGTTACAACCCGTCTTCCAGATCGCCGCCTGAGGCGAGATCATAATACAGCGATACCATCACAGCCATCACGGTGATCCCCACCCCGACCTCCACCGCCAGGATACCATGGGACCGGGCCATCACCTCGGAAACCCCGAGAACGCCTGCCAGGGCCGCATATCCCAGAAAATTCCATCCCATTACCAGGCAGACAGCACCGATTCCGGCATACAGCAGGACCCCCCCGGCACAGCACCACTGCACTGCATGTTCCCGAAACCGGTTCATGGAGAACTTCAGGTTGTAGCACAGCGCCAGCAGGATAAAGCTTGCGCCGAAGATCACCCCGCCCTGGAACCCGCCCCCGGGGCTGTAATGGCCGTGGCACAGCACATACAGCGCAAAAATCTGCATCACCGGAATGATGGACTGGGCAGCCCCCCGCAACACCGTGTCCCGGCCTTCCCGTTTGGGACGCAGGTGCAGCACCTTCCGGTGCTTGTGAGAGGTGCGGCGCAGTATCACCATGACCACCAGGGCCGCGGCAAAAACCACCACCGCCTCGAACATGGTGTCATAACTCCGGTAATCCGCCAGCACCGCGGTCACCACGTTGGGGGTGGCGGTTTCATGATACGCCTGTTCGATATATCCGGGCGACAGATGGGTGCTGGCCGGAGAGGCCGGGTCAGCCCAGTTCGGCAGATCCCGGGTCGCGTTAATCATCATCACGGCGCAGATCACCGCAGTGACCAGGGTGAGCTGCTTGATTCCCTGCTCTCCGGGCCGGTCTTTCTTGATCCACCGGTTGATATACTGGGCCGTGCCCAGAAAAATCACCGTGCTGATGGCGGCCCCCACCGCTGCTTCGGTGAACGCCACATCCACCGCCATCATATGGGTCCACATCAGACAGATGAGAAAACTGTACACCCCGGTCACAATGGCGCTGCTGAGCAATCCTTCCAGGGCAAGGGCCGTGACGGCGCAGATCACCATCATCAACAGAACCAGGATATCAAATTGCCACAGCAGGCTGGCATCCCAGGTCATTTTTTTTATCCCTTCAAATCTTCCGGGTAGAACCCGTTATCCAGGTTTTCTTCGTCTCTTTCAGTGCTGTTGTCTTTTGTCGGCCTGGTCCAGTAAGGCACCCGGAACTCGTATCCGGCATCGATAATGGCGTGGGTGGCGGTGGGACTGGCAATAAAGATGTAAAAAACGATCAGCAGCAGCTTGCCTGCGGTCAGAAGGGTGTCTCCGCTGAAATCCCGTAAAAGGAACAGGATCGCTCCTCCCAGAAACAGGGTGGTGGAAAGGGTGTCTCCCTTGCCGGCGGCATGGACCCGGGAGTAGAAATCAGGGAACCGGATGAGTCCCACTGTGGTGGCCACAAAAAATAACAGCCCGGTGAGCATTGCGAGAATGACCAGAATATCGAATATCATGGGATTTCCTTTCGGCCCGGATCTGATGCCGTCACAGGTGCATCCGCCTCTTCCACCTCGGGACCGGCGGATGGCGCCACCAGCGTTTCTCTGGAATCAGCCGGGACCGGTTGGGCAAGACGTTGGTAAAAACGGGCCGCAGCAATGGTGGTGATAAAATTGAGCAACGCATAGGCCAGAGTGATGTCTATGAACAGATCCACCCGGCCGTCGATGACTCCGATGAGCACTATGAGAACCGTGGTTTTGGTTCCGATGACATTCATTCCGAGCATCCGGTCGATGACCGTAGGACCGGCCACCACCCGGTAGAGATTGCACAGCATCAAAAACAGAATGGCCACTGCCATAGCGATAAAGAACGGTTCCAGGTTCATCGGGACCCGCCTTCAAACACCCAGGCGACCCAGCGTTCCATCTCACCGGGCTTCAGGCCGGCCAGATCAGCGGAAGAGCGCCGGGTGATGGCATGGACATAAAAGACATCATCTTCGATTCTGACACTCACCGTACCCGGGGTCAGGGTGATGGAGTTGGCCAGAACGAACCGGGCAAAATTGGTTTTTAGAGAGGTCCTGAATTTGATGATATGAGGATCCATGTGTTTTTTGGGGTGTAATGACAGGGCCAGGCCGGCGATATGAAAATTGGCCAGGACAATCTGCCAGAAAAGCCACACCAAATATCTGAGAAAACAGGTGATTTCAACAAGAGTGGCAGCCAGTTTTTTGGTATGGCCCTCAAACAGCAGGTCATGGGAGAGCCCGGCCACCAGACCGCTGGAAACAATCCCCATGCCGAGATGGAAAAAATCAAATTTCCCGGACATCACAATCCAGAAGGCGAGCATGACAAAAAAGGTGAATACGACCGGCATGATCGCTATTTCTCCGGAATCGTCACAAATTGACATGCAGTTGCAGTGGTTGGGCATCTCATATAAGTATCCATTCTTTTCGGTATTTCCTCCTCGGCCAGCCAATGCCGGCGGCTTCGGGTAAACGCCAGGCACCCTGCGTGCAACTGTTTTACCGGACGCTGATACTTATTTTCATTAGCCATATCATGAAAAAAAGGCTTCATCAAGTAAAACAATGGAAGAAACCATGACTTCATGCACTTGGATTATGCTTTTTCCGGCGATTTTTACCATCTCGCCGGTTATTTTGGTTGACAAATGAAAGGTCCTATTTTAAGTCGTAAAGACAGATATCAATCAAACCAAGACAGGAGGGCACCCATGGCCGTAAAACTGATGCATTACTGGACGATCACCCCTTCGAAAAATGACGAATACGCTGAATTCATAACCAGCAAATTCATTCCCGGCATCAATGGCTTAGGGATACACACGGTGGCCGGCTGGTCCGTACTGGTGGGGTCATACAGTGAAGTGATCGTGGAAACGGTCGGCAATGATCTGGATCAACTGGAAACAGCCCTGAAAAGTGCAGAATACCGCCGCCTGAAATCCGACCTGCTCAATTATATCAAGCATTACAAAACCAAAATTCTGGTGCCCCTGAAAAAAGAACAGGCGTATTCCATGGATTTTGGTGAAAAAACTATTAAATTCAACCAGATGTGGGATGTCGTCACCCGGGAAAAAGATGATTTCAAAAAATACAGACAATTTGTCATTTCGAATTTTTACCCGGTACTGGAAGAGATCGGGGTCCATATTGCCGAAGAATGGGAAGTGCTCATCGGAGACGGTCCAAGAACTATCTGTGAGGGACGGGTCAAGGATGCGGAAACTTTGATCACCGGCCTTCAGAGCGACAAATTCCGCCAGGCAAAGGAAAGACTCAAAACCCGTGTTGAAAATTATGAAAGCCGCATCCTGTCCTTTCATATTGTCAGACAAGTGGACGGTTCGTCAGAAAAATACCACATTGTTGACGATTGATACCGCAAGATTGGGCCAGAGGTGCCGATGATGTCGCACCAGCACCCCTGACCCGCCCTTATCCCCCTTTGCCGTGCAGAATATCCTTGCGGTGCCCGGTGGTGTAGGGAGACGCTCCCCGCCACAGTCAGTGGGCGTTTTTGAGCATGTCTTCCCCTTGGGTATCATGGCACTCCAGACAGGCTTTGGTCACCTACCTTTATCGGGCGGCACCATCTACCCAGGCACCTGATTGATGCGCCCCTCCCGGACCAGGAACCTGTTATCCCCAAGGACACCAAACCCTTTGTACCTGATGAAAAAGCCGCTCTGATTCAGGCCTTAAAAAAAACAAACGGCAACCAAACCCAGGCGGCCCGGCTGCTCAGCGTCACCCGGGTCACAGTGTGGAACCGCATGAAGAAACACGGCATTGACCTGAAGCGGGTGCTGTAGGTTTAACCGGTTTTCACCCGCTTTTTCATGACAGGTCCGCTGATGTCCTGTTGGGTTATGTGAGTTGTCTAATTATTCTGTCTGTATCTGTGCAGACACCTCAAACCGGGGCGGATTGAGGATATTGCGTTTCACCGTGCACAGACCTGCGGTTTTCTCCACGGCTGATCTGTATTTTTCAGGAAATCCCGGCGGCAGGCTGATCTGGATGTGCACGGTTTCCACCAGGTGGGTCTGTTCATTTCTGTCAAAAGAAAGAGACATTTTCATGCCTGTGGTATCGATGTTTCGTTCTTCACAAAAGTATATAACATAAATACCGGCACAGGTTCCCATGGAGGACAAAAACAGATCAAAGGGTTCCGGTGCGCTGCCGTCTCCCCCCTCATCTTTGGGTTGATCTGTTTCAACTGAGAATCCCTTATATAGGGAAACAACCTTTTTATTGCCGGGAAATGAAATCTCCATGGTCATCAGCACATCTCCTTGACTAATTGCATATCAACAATAACTTTCAACATGAAGTTCCTTAATATCCTGTTTTCACGCCTTTGTAAAATCAATCGGGCGGGAATCCCGGGGCAGCTCCTGGCGGTATCAAGCTGTCCCGGGACCCCGATGGCGCTTCAGATTCTGGAGGTAAGTAAATGCCTTTACTCTATCTGATCACCGTTATAATTCAAAAGCACATTTTATGCCAGACCACATTAATTTACGCCAGTTTTTCCACCGGGTACCGTAATCCTCACCCAGACCACGGCTTGAAAGAAGAGGTGTTGAAAGCTGCTGTCCATTCAGATATCAGAAATCGCGGTTACAGGCAGCGTTAAACTTTTCACCAATGTGCCGCCCCCGGTGGCAGCTTCCTGCCGTGCAAAACCATCTCCTGGTACCATTTTATCGGAGAGCCCTGCTGTTTCAGCGACTAGTGTCGGGCGGTCCCTGTGGATTGAATCCCATTCTGCGGCTGTTTGTTACATGGTGTTGGGCATGCAAAGCGGTAAAAACGTCAAACTGTATGAGGACATACCTGCCCGCAGTTTTTGACGTTCAGCGCAGCATACCCTACACCATGTCAAACAGGGCAGACGGATGAGACACACAGGGACCGCCCGACACGGGTCTTTGACCACAAAGACCCTTAAACACGGATCCCAGCTCCGAAAGATTGTCCTACAGCTGCTGCAGGCGATCATCCCCTTCTGACGGAACTGATCTTCGAAATCCTGCAAACGTTACCTTTTCACACCGGTAACGCTATAAAACGTCACGCCAATCATGATACCCCAGAAATCACAGCCGCCTTTCCCAAACCGTTGCAAACATGCAAACCCTTTGCGTACAGGATATGAAAAACGCGACTGTCTTTCCATTCGGCGGCTGGCAGGAAATATTGCAGAAAACTACCCTTTCCCACCTGTATAAACCCGGGCTATTCCCTGCCCGGCTTCATGTCCGCATGATGCGGCGAGATCATGTAATTTTTCCATATAGATGACCGATTAATAGGTAATGAACCGGTTTGCGGTATCAACGCCCATAAACGGGCCATCATTTCAGTCAACCAGCATGCAATAATGCTTGACAATGAAGCGGTATTTCATATATGTTGCTATTAAGGTAGCAACTATTTTTTACCATTTATTTTTGTCAGGAGTACGGGCAGTGGAAGACAGATCCAGACTCAAAGACCTTGGGTTTTCCCAGTACGAGGCAGCCTGTTACATGGCCCTGGTGGGAAATCACCCGGTGAACGGATCTCAGTTGAGCAAAATATCCGGCATTGCCAGGTCCCGTATTTATGATGTGCTGCGCAGCCTGACAGTCAAAGGCTTTGTCATCGAAGTCAACACCGGCCTGTATGCACCGCTGCCGGCAGATGAACTGGTGCGGCGGCTGCGGAGAAATTTTAACGCCACCATCCAGGCGTTTGAAGACGAAATCGCCAAGGCCGGTCGGCAGGATGATTTTGAGTTCATCTGGACCCTGACCGGGTATGACAATGTCATGGAAAAAGCCAGGCACATGATCCAGGATGCAAAAACCGAAATTTATGCCCGGCTCTTTCCGGAGGCAGACGAACACCTGTGCAATGACCTGATCAAGGCGGAAAAAAGAGGGGTTGCCATCCGGTACATTGCCATGGGTGACATCCCCCACAGATTTGCGGTACAGGTCACCCATCCGGACCATGAAAACCTGATCGCAACCATCGGGGGCCGGTCTTTTGACATCATCACCGACAAGGGTGAAGCCCTGGTGGGCATATTTGGAGTGGGCAATGAAAACGCTTCGCCCATAAACTGGACCCGGAACCAGTGGTTTGTAGTAGCCAATCGAGACAGCCTGCGCCACGATTTTTACCATTGTTTTCTGGAAAAAACCCTGGACAGACACCAGGGCCTGACAAATGAAGAAAAACAATTATACCAACTCATCAAAAAAGACAATTAAGGAGAAGGGGCCATGACCAGCATGAGAAAAATACATTATTTTGACGGATTTTCCAATGAGAGCGACGACACCATCTTTCATCTGGAAAACGATTTCGGTGCCCACCATTATGAGCGCATCCATGTCGTGGTGCGGCATGCCAAAGGCTGCTGGCTCACCGATGACAAAGGCAACAAATACCTGGACTGTTTGGCCGCCTATTCTGCAGCCAATCCAGGCCACCACCACCCCACCATCACCAATGCGGTCATGGATGCCCTGATCGGCAATTACGCATCCGTGCTGTCCAATGTGGTATTTACCGATCCTTTGGGCATCTTCCTGTCCGAGGCGGCAAAATTCGCTCCCCAGATGGCCCCGCGTTTCGGGAATCACGGCAACAAGGTACTGCCCAAAAACGGCGGGGTGGAATCAGTGGAAACGGCCATCAAAGCCATGCGCTATTACGGATTCAAGCAGAAGGGCATCCCGGACGGAAAACAGGAAATCATCGTGTTCAACAACAATTTTCATGGCCGCACCATTTCCGTTGTCTCTTTCTCCTCAAAGAAAAAGAACTACGAAGGATTCGGCCCCCTGACACCGGGGTTTGTGTCCGTGGAATTCGGCAATATTGAAGCGGTGAAAAACGCCATCACCCCTAACACCTGCGGAATTCTAGTGGAACCGTTCCAGGGAGAAGGCGGCATGCTTATTCCGCCCAAAGGGTTTTTGGCCGGGCTGCGCCAGCTGTGCGATGACCACGACATGCTGCTGATGGCAGACGAAATCCAGGTGGGCATGGGCAGAACCGGCAAAAAATTCTGCTTTGAACACGAGAACATTGTGCCGGACGGGGTGATCCTGGGCAAGGCCCTGTCAGGCGGTCTGATCCCGCTGTCGGTGTTCATCACCAATACAAAACTCATGGACATGGTATTCTCCAAAGGATCTGACGGCTCCACCTTCGGGGGCTATCCTTTGGCATGCGTTGCCGGTACAGCCTCTCTCAAGGTCTTTGAAGAGGAAAAACTGGCGGAACAGGCCGCAAAAAAAGGAAAGATCCTTAAACAGCGCATCCAGGAGATCGGCGCCCGGTCCCCCCATGTGAAGGAGGTCCGGGGCGAAGGACTGTTCATCGGCATTGAGGTAAAAAACGGCAATGCCATGGAGTTCTGCCGCAAACTGCTGAAACTGGGCCTGGTGGTCAATGACAGCCATGGACATACCATCCGCATCTCCCCACCCCTGGTGATAAATGAACAAGAGATGGATTTCATGGTGGACCGGCTGGAAAAGGCGCTCATTGATTGACCCAATCTGACAATATGTCTTGACAACCTGACAGCTTTGTCCTATGGTACCGGAAAATTGATAACCCAGATGAGGTTCTATGCTCAATCCCAATTCTCCGGTCCCGTTGTACCATCAGCTGGCGGAAATCCTGTCCGAACGAATCCGGTCAGGACAATATCTGCCCGGCCAGGCCATCCCCTCTGAAACGGTACTGGCCGGTCAGTACGGCATTGGCAGGCCCACCGTGCGCCAGGCCATGGATCTTCTGGTGCAAAAAAAACTGGTCCTTCGCAAACGCGGGGCCGGCACCTTTGTGCAGGCCCCGGCCCCCAGCGTGGATCTGTTTTCTCTGGCCGGCACCTCCCAGGCATTTTTGACAAAAGGCATCGAAATTGAAAAGATCCCGGTTCGCCCGGTATCCCTGGTGACAATAACCAGTCAACCGGACAATCCCTTTGACGGATCATCCGCCTATTTTCTGTCCCGGGTGATCCGGGCACAGGAAATACCGGTGCTCAAGGAAGAGATTTATCTGGACCCGGAACTGTTTCGTGGTCTGGACCGCATGGATGTCGCTGCAAAATCTTTGTCCCGGGTGGTGGCGGATCTGTATCATCTGGTCCCGGAAAACGGCACCCAGACATTTCGAGTGGCCATACCCGACCCTGACACGGCAGCACAGCTGGCCCTTGAACCGGATACCCCCGTGCTCACGGTGCACCGGGAGCTGAATTTTCCCCGTGCCCCCAAAGCCGTGTATGCCGTCCTTTACTGCCGAACCGACCGGTTTGCCTTTTCCCAGACCATCGGGAGCCCGGCATGAAGATGACCCATTTCTATCACCATTTTGCCCCAAGGAATATCACACCATGAAACACCGCGGTTATTACGGCCGTTTCGGCGGCGCGTTTCTCCCAGAAATCCTGGTTCCCACCTTTGACGAACTGGCATCTGACTTTGAGAATGCCCGAAACGATCCTGCCTTCTGGAACCAGTACCAACACCTGATGGCTGAATATTCCGGCCGGCCCACACCGTTGACCTTTGCCGCCAACCTCACCCGGCATTTTGGGGGCGCAAAAATCTATATCAAGCGCGAGGACCTGAACCACACCGGGGCCCACAAGGCCAACAATGTCATGGGCCAGGGGCTTCTGGTCCAGAAAATGGGCAAAAAACGGGTGATCGCCGAAACCGGGGCCGGCCAGCACGGGGTGGCCTGTGCCACCATGGCGGCCAGATTCGGGTTTGACTGCACCATCTACATGGGAGAAAAGGATGTGATGCGCCAGCGACCCAATGTGTTCTGGATGGAACAGCTCGGAGCCCGCGTAGTGCCGGTGACCGACGGCACAAAAATCCTCAAGGATGCCATCAACCAGGCGTTCCGGGACTGGGTCACCAATATGGACACCACCCACTATGTGCTGGGAACCGCCTGCGGCCCCCACCCTTTCCCTGAAATGGTGGCCTGGTTTCAATCCATCATCGGTACCGAAGCCAGACAGCAGATCCTGGAACGAGAAGGCCGCCTGCCCCATAAGGTTTATGCCTGTGTGGGCGGCGGCTCCAATGCCCTGGGCCTGTTTTCCGGTTTTATGGATGATCCGGTGGAGCTGGTGGGGGTGGAGGCCGGCGGCAAAGGCATTGGCACAGGATTTCATGCCGCCCGCCTGTCTTCTGCCGATGCCTGCCCGGGCATCGCCCAGGGATACAAAACCTTTTTTCTCCAGGATGGCGACGGCCAGATGAAAGAAACCCACTCCATCTCCGCCGGTCTGGATTATGTGGGGGTATCCCCCATCCTGGCCTACATGCATGAAAACAAAAAAGCCCGGTTTGAAAGTACCACAGACACCGAAGTGGTGGATGCCCTGAAACTGACCATGAAGACCGAAGGGATCATCCCGGCCCTGGAATCGGCCCACGCCTTTGCCGGGGGTTTCCGGGAAGCTTCGGCCCTGTCCAGGGACCAGGTCATCATCATCAACCAGTCCGGCAGAGGCGACAAGGACATCTTCACCGTGGCCGAGGCCTTGAACGACCCTGAATGGAAAACCTTTATCCAGAAAAAGGCGGCACAATACCATGCTTGAATCCTATATCCGGGAAAATCGCAAAAAAAAGGAACTGCTGCTCATGACCCATATTGTCATGGGTTACCCCTCTTTTGAAGACTGCCATGCCATGGTGAGGCAGATGGTGGCAGCAGGCGTGGACCTGATGGAACTGCAGATTCCCTTTTCAGAACCCATGGCAGACGGTCCGGTGATTCTGAAGGCCAACCAGACAGCCCTGGAAAACGGCGCCACTGTGGCAAGATGCCTGGCCTTTGCAAAAGATATGGCTGCCCGGTATCCCATCCCTTTTCTGTTCATGACCTATGCCAATATCCCTTTCAGGTACGGCATGGCAGCGTTTGCAAAAGCCACTGCCGATATCGGCCTGACCGGCACCATTGTACCGGACCTGCCCATGGAAGAAGGGGCTGAATACATCCAGGTCATGGAGGATAACCACCTGTCGTCCATCCAGATGTTTTCACCCAGCACCAGTGATGCGCGCATGGCACAGATTGCATCCGTGGCCTCAGGGTTCATCTACTGCCTGGCCAGAAAAGGGGTGACCGGTGCAAACACGCAGTTTTCCGACGACCTGACCACATATCTGGCCCGGTGCCGCAGGGCGGCTTCAGTACCGATCGCTGTGGGATTCGGCATCAAGGACAAGGCGGATATGATGTATCTTCGAGAAAAAGCCGATATTGCGGTAATCGGCTCCGAGACCATCCGGGTGGTGGAAGACCAGGGGGTGAATGCCGTCCGGGAGTTCATTCAGGGCCTGCTGCCCACTGCTTGAAGCGGCATGGTAGCTATCGAGGATCTCTGGCCTGTGTGGGGCTCTCAGGGACGTTATACGCAGCCAGATTTGCATTGACACAGCAATTGTCACAACCTGTGAAAGTTTTTTTCTGTCTGGACTGGACTTTTGAGGGTGATTGTGAAATGTATTATTGCGTGAATTATTACAGATACCTTGAGTATCATTGAGGTTTAATGAAATTCAGTATTGCGCAATAGCTCTAAAACTGATGATGAAACAGGATTACATCCCTTTCCTGTAAAATCCTCTTCATCTAATATGGGAAGATGCTCTTTATCAAGAAAAGTATGGAAAATAATGGAAAAGATTCTAGGGAGCTTTTAAACAGGTGTTCTTGACCTGAAGTCTACCTATTGGTTTTTGACAGAGTTTCTTTTTTCGATAAGCCAGTCAATGATGGCGTCCGGTTCAGGCTCCTTTAAAGAAACCGGAGACATTTCCGGTGTCATCGATGTGTTTTTTTGGTTTTCAATCGAGTCTTCTGGAAACCAGAAGGGTTGTTTTTTTACTAACAAAACGTCCTCAATAAACTCATCCAGGTCTTTGATTCTGTCTTTTCCGGTTTCTGCTGCCGGGTCTTTTTTAGTGATGTCCGCTGTCAAGCCAGGGGAGCGGTGTCCCATGGTTTCTGAAGGCAGGGCCGGTGTATATCCAAGACCGATTTCTTTGCCTGGCGGTTTTGGGATTTTTTTGGCAGCCGGGGCAGATGTTTTTGTCAATATCTGTTCGGCATCATCGGTATTGTAATTATATTGTACCGGGGGGATGGTATGCTCTACCTCGCTTTTCCAGGATTTAATGCTATCGGGTGGATCGGATGGCATCTTGTTTAAGGCAGAAGGGGTATATCCCAAATAAAACAAGACCAAAAAACACAGACAAATGCCGGCAGTCGTAGTCAACAATGCACTTTTTTTTGGCGTAATAAACAAACTGCCTTGTTTCATCATATTTTCTGACTGCGGGTTGTCTTTTTTTTGTTCCTGACGTTCAGATTTTCCAGCGGGCAGGGATAGTTCCTGTACAACTTGTTTGAAGTTGACTGCATCAACAATTTTCATTCCCTTTGCAAAGGCTTGAATGAGAGCTTGATCACAGGATATATTAATCAACCGAGGTATACCTTTTGAATAGGTATAACATTCACTAATGGCAGAAACTAAAAATATTTTCCGGTGGGTTCCGGCTATTTCAAGTCGTTTGTTGATATAGGCCTTCGTCTCTTCTTCATTTAGCGGTTCAAGCGTGGAATGAATATCTATCTGGTCTTTCCAGGAAGGACCAAGGGTTGTTTTCAAAACATCCAGAAATTCCAATTGGCCGGCAAGAAGAACGGTCAGAACTCCTTCAAGACCCACTTCGGAAAAAGAAACAATTTCCTTTAAAAACCGTTCAGGTATTCTTTGTGCTTCATCCACAATGATCAGTATTTTCTTGCCATTGCTGTGAGCTGTTTCTAAAAAAGAAAAAAATTCAGATGAAAATTTTTTCCCTTTTTTATAGGACGCTTCAAATCCAAATGCCTGGGCAATGAATTCATAAATATGATTCATTTCAAAACAAGGGTCCACAATTTTAGCGACCTGTGTGTCTGCATTCAGCGTATGGATTATTTCATTGGTAAGCGTTGTCTTTCCGGTGCCCACATCACCGGTCAATATCATTATCCTCTGTTTATTCGCCAGTCCTTTTTTTAATATTTCCAGGGCGACGGCATGTTTCTTCCCCAGCCATAAAAATTCATGATCCGAACTGATTTGAAATGGTTTTTTTTCAAGGTTGAAATGTTGAAGGTACATTCACACACTCCACTTTACAGTCAAAACCTCAAAAAAGGATGCCTATAATATTTCCTTAATGGCATCAAGCAATGGATTTTTTTCCGTGGACGGCACTGTCCCTCCTGGATAGATATTTCGGTATTTTTTAACACAATCGTATTGATCCCATCCCTTGAGGGGATAATCAAGATCAACGCTTTTCCATTTGGGGTGACCACTTTGCTTCAACCAGTCCAGATTGTCATAGACAATTTTTGCAAATTCTCCCACATTTTCGCAATTGTTTCGCCTGAAATCAAAGGAAACAAGAACTGCTTTGACAGCAACCGTGTCAACTGATTCAGGCTGCCAGGCATAACTGTTGGCGGGAATCTGTACTACGGGATAAAATTCAGTGATACTTTTATTTGCGATGGGTACAAGATGAAGATTTTCGATGCCCGTCACATTTTCCGAAAAGAGTTTGACCGGAAAACCGGCCACATAAACCATGGCGTCAATATTCCCTTGTTTCAATTCGGACAATGCCTTTTCCGTTCCAAGAGGCACTGTCATTTTGGGTTGTATTCCGGAAACTTCAAATAACAGTTTTGATGTCAGATATGAGCCACTGCCCTCTTCTCCGATTGCAACGGTTTTCCCTTCCAAATCGTCAAAGGATAGAATCAAGTTTTTTCCTAAAATATGGATTTCTTCATTGTACAAAGGAAAAACCATTTTTGTTTTCCTTGCAATGTGTTTGAGGGTGGGGTTGGTCTCTATTTTCAGAACAAAGGCCAGTACATCGGACTGGACGATTCCCATCTGCGTTTTGGGTCGTTTGTAAACCGCATACACATTTTCCACTGATCCATTGGAGTTGTAGACATGGAGATCAAACCCATACTGTTTGACCATTTCCTTCATATTCAATCCGAATTGAAAGTAGGTCCCTTTCGTGCTTCCAGTGATGATCCCCAAATCAACTGCAGATGAAATTCCAGACATCACCATCCAAAACAAGATCACAAATACAATCCATTTTTTCATTTTTAAAGTCTCCCCCTGATTTTATATAATTAATGCAAAATATAAATTGAGACATCCTCTTTAAATCAATCTTTCAAAATGAATAAGGCAAGTATGCAATTTTGGAACAAATCGACTTTCAGGACAATAATATAAGAACTTTCTTGTTGTCAAGAATAGCATGAAAAAAAGATACCGGCATGTATCGGTTGAGGATTGTCGGAAATGCAATATTTTGCATTTCCGACAATCCTGTTTTCCTAAACTATCTGTTCAGGCCGGAAACAGCTGGTATAATTGTTTCCAACAAAAACCAGCCAAAGCGATTTTTTTAAGGACCGACAAAATGAACCATACCATGGGTGGATGAAAATATCGGTGGGGTAACCAGCCATGAACTCTTTCAAAAGCTATAAAATCCCTTGCCTGACAAAGGGTGGGGAGTATTTATTCCCAGTTCTTTTTTTGAAAGTATCGGCAATACAAAATTTGTATTGCCGATACTTTTGGGTGAGGAAATGGAAAAGCGAATTCGGCTGTGGCAAAGATTAAGATGGGCAGATTCCGGATGCCGAAAAACCAGTGCCGGGAGGCATCGGCAGCCCTTCTGTCTTATCCCAGCATCTGAAGAATGACCTCATAAATGTCCTTGCGGTGCCCGATGGCATACACCACCACCCTGGTGTTGACATCATCGATCCGGTAGACAACCCGGAAACGTTTCAGCTTCAGGGATCGGAACAGAGCCAGTTCGTTTTGCAACGGCTTGCCAAGATATGGATTTTCATTGAACCCTTTGAGTCCGGTTTTGATATTTTTCCGGATTTCAGGGTGCAGGCGGGCGAACATGTCAGCCGCAGAAGCCGTCAATTTGATCTGAAATGTCATTGCAGATCTTCCAGATCCATCAGCGGTCTGTCAGAACGAATATCATCCAGGGAACGGCGAATCTGATCCATCATGTCCCGGTCCCCCAGGATGGTCATGGTTTCCTGCATGGCCTCATATTGATCCATGGACATCAGCACCGCCTTGGGAACCCCGTTCCGGGTGATGGCAACGGTGCTGCCCTCGGTATCGAGCATTCGAATCATGTCCAGAAATTTTGTTTTTGCCCGAGTGACTGGGATATATGTATCGATCTGCATAGCGTATCCTTGAAAAATGAGTAAAAAATTAATTATGACCATAATAATGACTCTTATGGGTTCGGTCAATGTATTTTGTTATCTGGCTGGCTCGTCTGGTGACCCATCTTCCAGGAAGATATGAGCAGACTGTCCGCTACTATGCCTTCTATTCGACCAAACCCCGGGGGATGAGAAATGAGGATCTTGACATCATCGAAAAAATATTACGTTATTTTTGATCTTCGGGAGATACCCACAACCATGACCCACCGCAAAGAGATTTCTGATTATATACTTGAAAAGGTCTGCGCAAGACCTTCACCCATTTTTGTCACTTTTTTTCCACCTGGGGTCTCTGGACAGTGTGCCCAAAAACGTAAGTATCTTGGTATTATTTCTCGTGACGCATCCAGCCGGCGGCAAAATTCTTTTTTTTGATCCGAATGCGGGTGTCCATGGCATCATTGTCAGACTGGTAAAAGGCCTTGAAAAGGGTAGGACCCATCAGACAGGTGATGATGGCCAGCAAAATAATGGCATCCTTGAAAGCCTGGGTGATAAATCCGAATTCCAGACCGATTGTGGCCGCCACAATGATGAGGCTCAAACGGGATGTCATGAGCAGACCCACCTGCAGGGAGTTGAGAAAAGACAGCCCGGCGAACACGAAAAGCAGGCAG
>JAABSO010000033.1 GCA_011390335.1 Desulfotignum sp.
ATTGGTTATCGGTGACCGGATATCCACCTGGCCGTCAATGCCAAGGGAGGAGGATACGTCAATCATGCTGTCAGGATCAGCCAGAAACAGATCGGAAATTATTTCAATATTGCCCCCTTTTCCTTCAAAGGCATTGGCTTTTATTATGCTGTTTTTGAGGATCACATACCTGGGATCAATGCTCACATTGCCCCCGGTTGTCTCCTTTCCGCCACCGACACTGGCGGTTATTTCACTGTCCACAAGGTAGACCATATAGTCTGCAAACACTTTTATATTGCCGCCGTCAGCCTGGCGCGCGTTTGTGGAAAGAATGCTGTTGTTCATAGTAAAATCATGCCGCCCTTCAAGACGAAGATTGCCGGCATTTCCTTTTCCTTCACTCTGGGCCAAGATGCGGGTGTTACCGGTCAAATCAATGCTCTTTGCCCGGATAGTGATGTCCCCACCCTGTGCCTGCTCCGAAGTGGTCAACAGGGCGGTATTGTCCATTTTTACCGTTTCTCCGGCGGCAATGTTTATATTGCCGGCTTTGCCAGCCTGTTCTGAAACCCGGCTCATGGCAGAAATGGATGCACCGGAAGAAAAAAAGGCATTCCCAGTTGATATATCAATATTTCCCCCTTCTCCCGGCGTTGTTGTTTCAGATGAAATACTTCCTTTTTCTTCAAGCAGCAGGGTTTCTGTATTTATGGTGATCGTGCCGGCATCCCCAGTGGCCAGATCTCCTAAAAAAGTGGCGCTGGAAGCCGAAGTTATATGGGAAGCGGCATTTTTGGGGCTTCCACCGGAATCAAGAAGAAAATTTTTCAAATCAGAATTTTCACCGGAAACAAGAATATTTTGGGCATCAATAGTAATACTGCCGGCATTTCCGGTTCCAAAAGTGTCGGTGGCCAGGAGGCCGCCGTCCATTATTTCCAGATCCCGGGTCTGGATGCTCACATGGCCACCGGCTCCGCCATTTAGACCTGCCTGGGACCCTATTACTGACAGTGCTATTGACGTTTCATTGGTGATTTTATTCATATAAGAATCCGGATGTACACCAGCCACCAGTATTGTTTCAGCAACTATTTCCACCATCCCGCCATCTCCTGACCCAAAGCCGCCGGAAGTAACCGCAGAGCCATCTAATACCGCAATTTTTGCTGCAGTTATGTTTATATTTCCTCCTTCATCCGGACCATAAGAATTTGCGCTGATCAGGCCTCTATTGGTCATCTCGATGTTTTCGGCCTGAAGATGAATATCCCCGCCCTTGCCGCCGCTCTCCCCTGACACAGTGGAGATACCGGTAGTATCAAAACCAAACGGATCATCACTTTTTTCAGGTCCTGAAATGACAATATATTTTGCGGTAATGTCAACATTACCGCTTGCTCCTCCAGTGCCAAACAGGCCGGTCGCGGTGATGATGGATCCGTTTTTTATCTCAAGGGTGTCAGCATCCATTGTGATATTGCCCGAATTTCCTGTAGACAGTGCCATTGCCTGGATAGAGGCATGTGAATCCATTTCGAACCGGCCGGCATTGATGGTAATATCACCGCCGGCACCGCTCCAAAATGTATTCGTAAATATGCCTGTATCAAGGCCGCTGATTCCGGAAATAGCACCCGTTTGTTTAATATCCACATGGATATTGCCGGACTGTCCCAGATAATAGGTCGGGGAGGAGATCTCTGTTCCCGGAAGCATCTGCAGGTTTTTTGTATAAAGGGTGATGTCACCGGATTTTCCTGTCCCGGGCCAATAGGTCTGGGTTGTTATGCCTGTGGGGATCCCCGGGTACTTTATATTGGAAAGAAAAATGTTGTCAGCGGTTACAAAAATATCACCGCTGTCCCCGGTTCCGTCAAATGCATTGGTCCAAACAAACCCATTATCCTGTATTTTTAAGCTGTTGGTGGTGATACGGATGTTTCCGCTTTTTTCAGATCCCCCTGTGCCGGTCTGGATATTCCCCGAATTCTGCACCAGAAGCGTGTTGGTATTTAATTCAATGTCTCCGCTCTTTCCGGTGCTGTCTTTAAATGCAACTGATTGAACGGCTGCGCCATTTTTAATTTCCAGGTGATCTGCAGTGATCCGTATACCCCCGGATCCCTGGTTGACGTTTCCAAAAACATTGGTGCCGATGGCAGATCCGGTTCCAGCAGAGTTGTCTACAACCATATCCCCTGATATCTCAATATCAATGCCGGCACCGGGGCCTGTATAGCTTATTCCTTTTGTACTGGCATAGATTAAGGCAGTGTCAACCATCAGTTTGCCTTCCCGGATAAACACTGTTCCACCGCCGTCTCCGCCTGCATTTATACTCGCGTTATATAAATCAATATTTCCAAGTGATGTAAATGAATCAGTCATTAAATACGGGGTTTCTCCCGGAGCGTTGGGAATGATCTTTCCAGGTGATGATACGCCGGCAATATTGATTCTCCCTCCTGGTGCAATTAAGCCCGGGTTTGTATTTGTCCCTGTTATTTTTATATCACCGCCAACAAGAGACAGAGCCGCTTTTTCAGGCACTTCAAGCCAGGAATCCTGGACTGCGATTTCAGCCGGGTTGTTGCTGAGGAATCCGAATGCACTTGGCGGATCAACCGTAAGCAGGCTTGATTTCAAAGGATCGGCATAAAATATCCCCTTGTTTCCCAGGGAAATATAATCTGAGGTCGTCACGTGAAAAGAACCGTTTAAATCCAGCCTGGCGCCGGGACCGAACAGGAAACCGTTAGGGTTCATCAGAAACAGGTTGGCTGGTAAATCCGATTTGATAAGTCCGTCGATATTAGACAGGGATCCGCCCGTAACTCTGCCGACAATGTTATTGATGGAATCAGGTCCGGTAAATGTTGCGCTCTGGCCGGTATCAATATTGAATTTTCCAAAACTGTGGAATAAATTGTTCTTGCCGACAAACTTTCCATATTCAGATTTGATCTGGTAATTCGGGCCGTTTAATGTCATTTGTGGTCCAAGTGTTCCATCAAGTGTAACTTGTGCCTGGGTGACTGATTGAAACGTCAATAATAATCCCCCAAACACAACAATCAGAAAAACGCGCATTTTTTTTTGACCAAAGCGTATAGAAATGAACATGTTCACCACCTCATCGGAAATATTTTCGAAAAAATATCGGAGAAAGTGACCAGTATGATGAAACTCATAAACCAGGTGAGAAACTAAATGAAAAGAATGCGAGCGAAAACACAAGCAGAGCGCAATGTAATTTTCCTATAGCACAAGAGGGCACAGGAAATTCAATACATAATCTATTATAAGGATAATTTTTTTATGTCAAGATTGTTTTTTAAAAAAGACACTACTGAAACAATATTTTATCATAATTTGACGATGATTCTGGTTTGTCTTTGGGTTTGACAAGAAAATTTCCAGCCATTATAGTCAATTGTCTGGGAGTCCAATCAAAAGACACAGGAGAAACAGATGGCAAAGACCCGCCCGAAAAGATGGCTGGCTGTACTGTTCATTGCCTTGTGCCTGGCAATACCCTTTGGCATCATCTATTATGTATCCACCCCGAGCTATCAGGAACGCTATGAAGACCTGCAGCAGCAGCCTGAATCGTTCCGAACAGCATCCGAATCCCGGGCAGCTGATGACAAGGTAGTGCTTGTGCGGGGGGAGCGGGTTGAGATCGCCAACACAGCCCTGGTTTACAAAGGCCTTGTATCCGGTCAAATCTGCCTTGATCTGTATCTGCTGGACCTGGACAGTGAGCATCCCTATCAGCAGCGGTTTTCTGCAGATATGGGAGATGGAACCATTCATATGGGGGACATTACCTATTCGGTGGTTTCGGCAAATAACCGGATGGTTGTTTTGAAAATTCTGCACATTATGCAGACCAGGTGACATGGCTGAAAACCGCAATTTTCAGACCATTCTGCCGCCTGTTTCAGAGCAGAGTACACAATAAAAGATGGCAGATTCCGGGTTTTTGTGGTAATTTGCCTTTTTGTTTTAGGTAAGGAAAGGCAATGAAACAGGGAAAAAATGTCATAACCTCAGGGATATTTGTGATCCTTGTGGCCCTGGTTGTGGTGGCAGGATATCGGAATCTTTCCTATAACTGGCAGTGGTATCGGATACCTGCCTATTTTTTTTCCATTGAAAAGGGGCAGTTTGTATCAGGAGTGCTGCTCCAGGGCCTGCTGGTCACATTAAAGATATCGGTCATCAGTCTTTTTTTGTCTTTATTTTTCGGCATGGTTTCTGCTTTTGCCCGGCTGTCGCCTTTTATATCACTGCGGGTGCTGGCATGGTGTTATGTGGAAGGTATCCGCAATACCCCGCTGCTGATTCAGATTTTTGTCATATATTTTGTGATATCACCTGTTTTGGGCCTGTCTGCATTTGTGTCAGCCGTCATTGCCCTGAGCCTGTTTGAAGGGGCGTATTCATCGGAAATCATCCGGTCAGGCATTATCAACATACCCAAAGGCCAGTTTGAAGCGGCCCAGAGCATCGGGCTGCCGACCTCAGTGATATATTACCGGGTGGTCATTCCCCAGATGCTGCGGCAGACTCTTCCCATGCTGGCCGGCCAGAGCGTATCCCTGATCAAGGATTCCGCTCTGGTCAGTACCATTTCCATTTATGATCTGACCATGCAGGGCCAGAAAATCGTATCTGAAACATTTTTGACTTTTGAAATCTGGTTTGCTGTGGCATTATGTTACCTGTCAGTTACTGTTACACTTTCTTTTATCATCCGCATCTTTGAAAACCGGATGAAGTATGTTCATTAACCTTACATCTGCAAATAATAAGGAGGTTTCATGAAAAAAATCGGATTTGCACTGCTGGCAGTATTATTTATATCATATACCACCTGCCTGGCCGGAGAAATGGGAAGCCAGCTGGCCAAAGAGAGTGTTATTGAAAAAATACAGAAAAACAAGGTGATCCGGGTGGGCATGTCCACCTTTGTGCCCTGGGCCATGAAGGACAAACATGGCAAACTCATCGGATTTGAAATCGATGTGGCCAGAAAGCTGGCCAAAGATATGGGAGTGGAGGTAGAATTTGTACCCACTGCCTGGTCAGGCATTATCCCCGCCCTGATGACCGGCAAGTTTGATGTGATCATCGGGGGAATGGGCATCACTCCTGAGCGCAACCTGAAGGTGAATTTCACCATCCCCTATGATTATTCCGGCATGTCCATGGTGGCCCACCAAAAAAAGGCGGATGGCTTCTCCACCCTGGCGGATTTTAATAAAAAAGATGTTGATATTGCCGTGCGCATGGGCACCACAGCAGAACAGGCTGCCAGAAAATACCTGCCCAAAGCCCGGCTGCGCATGTTTGAAAATGAAAGCCAGGCCCTGCAGGAACTGAATCTGGGCAGGGTCCATGCTGTTGTGTCTTCCGCTCCCATGCCTGTGTTCCATGCCTTGAAATACCCGGACAAGCTGTTTGTGCCCTTAAAGGAGAACTTTACCAAAGAGCCCATCGGCTTTGCCATCCGCAAAGGGGACCATGATGCCCTCAATTATTTCAACAACTGGATTCTGACCGCCCGGGCCCAGGATTTTCTGGCGGAGAAAAAAGCATACTGGTTTGAATCCAGACAATGGGAAGACCTTGTTAAATAAACCCGCCAGACGCTTTACCCTGGTGGATCTGGCAGTGGTCCTTGCAGTGGCTGCCGCCGTTGTCTTTTTTTTTGTCCGCATGGTGCGGGTCCTGGATTACCAGTGGGAATGGGATATCATTCCCGGATATTTTCTGTTCAGGGACCCGGCCACCGGCCGGCTTCAGACCAATATGCTTTTGCAGGGCTTTATGACCACCATCAAGCTGAGCGCCTGGTCCATGGTGCTGGGCTTTTTTCTGGGAACCGTTTCCGGTGTCATGGGTGCCAAAGGCGGGTTTGCCAGCCGGCTGGTCAGCCGGTTTTATGTGGAAACTGTCCGGAACATCCCCTCTCTGGTGCTGGTGATTCTTTTTTATTATTTTGTTTCCAGCCAGTTTCTGGATGCCCTGGGCCTGGATATATGGCTGCGCAGCCAGTCAGATACAATCAGGGCGATGGTGTCGTTTTTCGGCGCGGACGCAGGGCAGATAAATGCATTTGTTTCAGCAGCGATTGCCCTGGGTATCTACGAAGGGGCGTATATTTCTGAAATCGTGAGGGGCGGCATCAACAGCATTTCCGCAGGCCAGTGGGAGGCAGCATGGTCCATCGGGTTGTCCCAGTCTAAAACCTTCCGGCTGGTGGTCCTGCCCCAGGCGTTCCGCAAGGTTGCATTCCCCCTGGCCGGTCAGTTTATCTCCACCATCAAGGATTCCGCCATTGTTTCGGTCATTTCTGTCCAGGAGCTCACCTTTCAGGGAATGGAGCTTATGGCTGCCACCTTTCTGACCTTTGAAATCTGGATCACCATCACCCTTTTGTATTTTATCCTGACCTTTTCTCTGTCCCGGTCCATATCATTTTTTGAAAAACGCCTGGCCATCCGGCAGTAATACCATCTGCTCAAAATTTTCGTGTTTTTTTGCTGTTACGTGATGCCTGTTGTATGGCCTGTGTCAGGGCTTGGATCTTGGGTCCATCTTTTTGCCACATCCGGCAGGAATCCACCAGAAATCCATTTTCTTTGATATCTTCGATGTTGTCCGGCAAAGGTGTGGGGCTCCGGCGTTTTTCTGTGAACCATCCATGGACCATCTCCTGGGCCATGGCCTTGGTCAGGGTGCAAAGATGGGTGCATCCTCTGGTGCCCCCCATGATCTTGGCCACTTTGCGGGTAAATCCGGGCTTGATTTCCAACCCTGCAAGCAGCGGGACCCGGTCCAGGGTGGTGCGGCATTCTTCCATGGGAATGGTGAGCATGTCAGCTTCGGCCGCAACAATGCGCAGCGGGTCAGGGGCCATCAGGCAGAACAGGCGGATGTGGTGAATGGTGCCGGGTTCACGCACCTGGCCTGTAATATCAAACACCGGTATATATCGGATATCGTGTAATTCTCCAGAAACAATAACCTGCCCGCCTTTATGGGGCCAAGTGGCCATCCGGATATCCCGGGTATGTATGTGGGTCCGGTTTTTTATAAGATCTGCCAGCATGTCGGCTCCTTTGTATTGACATTCCAAGAGGAAAAAATTATGAGTTTTTAATGGTGAATGGTTATGTTATCCTATAATTACTGATTATAGCAAGGGCATGTGTGATGCCGCCAAAGATCAGAGAACTGATTGCAGAATTGAAAGAGGCCGGATTTGTAGACCGTGGCGGCAAAGGTAGTCACAGAAATTTTGTTCATCCCAAATGCCGGAAACCGGTAACCATTTCGGGCAAACCTGGAGATGATGTTAAGCATTATCAGGTGCGGGCAGTCCGCCTGGCCTTGGAGGAGTTGAAGAAAAAATGAAAGACAGTGCCAGATATGCAAAAATCGTTGAATGGTCTGAAGAAGACCAGTGTTATGTTGGAAGTGCACCCGGATTGGTTTTCGGCGGGTGCCATGGGGATGATGAAAAAAAAGTGTTTGAAACGCTCTGCCAGATTGTAGAAGAGGCGATCGATCTGTATCGGAAAGATAACAAACCATTGCCGCCGGCGACCGCTGGAAATGATCTGGCAAATCGCCTGCAAAGTGTTGCATGATGTCACATTTGAAACAGTGTCTCCGATGTAATAATCGGCTGAAAACGTATTGATCCTATTCGTTAAACAACAAGGAGGGCTGTATGGCCTGTATGATAGATGAAAAAAAGATAGAAGATACCATTGCATTTCACGGGCATTCCTGCCCGGGGCTGGCCATCGGTATCCGGGCGGCGGAGCTGGCGTTGAACCGCCTGGACTTTGTGTCTGGTGCCAACATGGTGTGTGTGGTGGAAACCGACATGTGCGGGGTGGACGGGATCCAGTATCTGACCGGGTGCACGTTCGGCAAGGGAAACTTGATTCATAAAGATTTCGGCAAGCCCGGATTTACCTTTTATGACAGGGACAATGAAAAAGGGTTCCGTGCCCTGTTTCAAGACAATGCCGTGGATGCGCTGGCGCCTGCCGGGGGATTTGCACAAAGAGAAGACAGGACCCGGGCCATTATGGCAGCGGATCTGGATGCACTTTTTCAGGTGGCGGGTGTCACGATGCCGCCGGCCCGGCCGCCCCGCATCCTGGAGAGTATGAAATGCCAGGACTGCGGGGAAAAGGTCATGGAATCCAGGATTCGCAGGTTTGCAGGAAAAGATCTGTGCATTCCCTGTTTCCAGAAGCATGAGCAGAAAATCTGATGCCCGGGCTTTATTACACAGGGTTTTTTGCCTGCCGAAGCATGGCCGCTATGAAACAAAATGCCGCCCCCTGAAACCCTCCTTGGTTGTGCATCAGAAGATAGGCTGCTATAGGCTGCCAAATTCAGTCTGACGGTAGGGGAAACAATACAGATACACGGGTATAACCGTCACAGGGCGGGCCCGGCAGTTTGCTGCACGCCTCTGTGCTGCCCGGGCAGACATCGGTGTCCCCGGAAAGGCGGCTGCACCGTTTGGAGGTCATGGAGATTTTAAACTGGTACCGTTCTGAAAAGATTTTCATGCGCAGCAGGTCTGCTCCCTTGCCTCCGGCATTGAAATCATAGGGCTGTCCGGAGGAATAATGCAGGGTTTCTTGGGTGGTGAAAAAACCTTCAAAAATGCGTTTCTGGGCTTCCGGGGTAAGGCCGATTCCCTTGTCCTGGACAATGAATTCCACGCCCTTTGCCGTATCCTGAACCTGAACATGGATACTGCCTCCGTCCGGGGTGTTTTCAATGGCATTGCGTATAAGGCCGTCCACCACTTTCTGTAATGGGTCAAGGGGGATACGGATGGGGGGAACAGAAGAAAGGCTGGTTTTCAGATCCACATTCCGGCGGCTGAACAAGGGCCTGGTTTCGGTGATGCGCTGTGCCACAAAATCGTTAAGATGCACCTGTTTTTCTTCAAGGTCCCTGGTGGAAAAAATGTCGTCCAGCTTTTGTCTGACTTTCTGGATAACCCCTGTTTCACCGGTCTCCTGGGCGATAAGGGCTTCGATTACATCCTTGCACTGGTCAAAAATAAGGGTATACACCGGTTTGTGGGAAAAAGATTTTTTTTCCACAATATCATAGACTTCATCTTCAATACCGATGAGGCGGTTGAGGTTGCGGCGCATGCGCTCTAAGGTGGGCTGCCAGCTGTCTTTGGGCAGGTTTTCTAGTCTGCGGGATAAAATCTTTATGGAGCTGAGCAGTATTGCCACAGGGGTCTTGAGTTCATGGGACAGGTGGGTGATCATTTTGTCCTTGGCCGCATTCAAACTTTTTAATTCTTCATTGGCTTTTTTCAGTTCTTCAGAGACCCTGGCGTTTTCAATGGACAGGGCAACCGTGGCTGCAATGGTGCTCAAGGTTTCAAGGTCGGTCTGGTCAAACACCCCCTCTTTTTTGTTGTCAGCTGAGATCACCCCGATGATGCGCGTGTTGGTGTGCAGAGGTACCACCATCACATTTTTTATATTGTATCCGATTTTCTGGTTTCTGTTCTGGTGCAGTTTCTGGTCATCAGGTAAAGATGTCATGATAATGGGCTTGCCCGTCTTGACCACCTGGCCGGACAGCAGTTCATCGACCTGGAACCGGATTTTTTCGACACGTTCCCGGGTGGTGGGGTCGTCATGGGCCATGCTCAAGACATAAAATTCTTTTTCATCCTCATTCAGGAGCATGACATTGGCCCCTTGGGTTCCCAGCAGCTCCTTGATCTCACCACTCACATACTGGAGCAGCTGGGGCAGTCGGGGATACTGGGGAAGGGCCTGGCTGATGCGGTTTATGGCGCTCTGGTTCCTGTCAACGCGCTTTTCCATGGTCACGTCCCGAAACACCATGACCATGCCTGCAGGGTTCAGGTCCTCATCTCGATCGATTCCCACCCGGACCACCACATCCAGGATTTGACCGGTTCTGGTCAGACGTCTGGTGTTCAGTTTTAATACATTTTTCCCGGAAGGCAGGGTTTTGATTTTTCTGGTCAGCTCGGACTGCAGGTGCAAAGGGATATATTCTCTGCCCCGGGTGCCTTTGAGTTCTTCCAGGGTCCAGCCGAATGTCTGGGTAAAGGCAGGATTCAGATAGGTGATCATGCCTGCGGCATCCCGTATCAGCACCGGGTAGGGAATAAATTTTAAAAATTTTCTGTGGTAGTCTGCGGCAATCCGGTCTTTTTCCCACAACGATTCCTGGTGCCGGAGCTGGTTTTCAAGGTCTTCCACCTGCTTTGCCAGTGACGCATAACTTGGTTTTTCACTCATGGGTATCCTTTTACACAAATAATACCAGGCTGGCCGCCATCACAGCCATGCCGGCCACTACGCCGTACATGGCAATGTGATGCTCCCCGTATTTTTCCGCTGTGGGCAGCAGTTCATCCAGGGAAATAAATACCATGATACCGGCCACTGAGGCAAATAACAGGCCGAATAAGGTGTCGGTGGCGTATCTGAGAATCAGAAAATACCCCAGCAACGCTCCCACCGGTTCGGCCAGGCCCGATAAAAACGAGAGGCCAAAGGCTTTTTTCCGGCTGCCGGTGGCATAAAAAATGGGAACCGATACGGCAATGCCTTCAGGAATATTGTGGATGGCAATGGCAACGGCAATGCTTATTCCTAAGGCCGGGTCCTGGAGTGCACCGACAAAAGTGGCAATGCCTTCGGGAAAATTGTGGATACCGATGGCCAGGGCGGAAAAAAGCCCCATGCGGTGTAGTTTTTTTTTCTGCAGCGCCATATCCTGATCCTGGTCTGGAATTTCTTCAACATTTCTAATTTCATGGGGGTTTTCATAACCGGGTACCAGATAGTCGATCAGGGCGATCAGGACGATCCCTGCGAAAAATGCCAGGGTGGTCATCAGGTACCCGTTAAAGGTACCAAGGGCAGCTTCCAGGGAGTGTCTGGCTTTGACAAAAATTTCCACCAGGGAAACATAGATCATGACCCCGGCGGAAAATCCCAGAGAAGCAGTTAAAAAACGGGTACTGGTGCGTTTGGCAAAAAAAGCCAGGCCGCTGCCGATGCCGGTTGACAGGCCCGCTAGAACGGTAAGGGAGAATGCAAACAAAACCGTTCCGGTATCATATGTCATTTTATCACATCTCCTGAAAAACAGTGTCAAAGCTGAAATTAACCCCTGGATATTTACCATAAGTGTATCAGTTTTTCATTTGTCCATGGCGTGTCCTGGTCCCAAGCCCGCCCCTGGAGGCGTGCTGTGACCGGCCCGAGGTTCTTATGATACACAATCCATTATAGCAAAGATCCAATTAACCCGGCAGATTGTCTGCACTGCCGATGGCATCTCTGATCCAGCTACTGGTTGTAATAATTTTTGCAGGGAAATGTCAATACGCATTCCGATACCCGGGGCTGAATCCCGGCATCATATGCTTTTTTACCACGGTCTGCCCTTTGGCAAAACTGTCCAGAAACTTGCGGACATTGCCGGTGACAAAGGAGAGGAGTTGAATGTTTTGCTCTGATATCAGATCTGCGGGTTTTCGGGAGATGGCGCCGCAGACCAGGGTGTCAATTTCAAGTGATTTCAAAGTAGAGATAAGGTGTACGGGAGATTCCGGATCAAAAGGTGTATAAAACTGCCTGGTAATATGCCTGTCTTCAATCTGGACCACCAGCAGGGTGCGGGCGGAATCAAAAACAGGTGATATCCTGTTTCCCCATATGGTGACAGCAATTTTCACAAAAAATCTCCATGTGCAGAATTGGTATGCCAGTGTATTGCTGTACATGACTAATGCAAAGCTTGTGCCTGACTATACCGGAATGTGAGGATGCGGTTAATGATTTGAAAAATTTCCTGTCCGGCAGGCAATCCAGCGGATTGAAAACAAATAATGCTGCCGGTCATCCATGGGGCAGGGTCGCAAAAAAAGGACCTGTTCACTGGCATGGGTTGCATTTATAATTTGATGCCCAGTTTTTTAATGCGCCGGAACAAGGTGCTTTTATGGATACCCAGGTCTTTTGCAGCCGCATTTCTGTTGTAATTGTTTCTGGCAAGGGCATCGGATATCAGATTGATCTGTGCGGTTTTCACCGGATCATCCGAGGGCTTTTGGGAGCAAACCGGTTTTCCGGCAAGAAATCCCGGCAGATGTTCCCAGGTGATGGTACCTTCCGGACACAGGACAAATGCATGCTCGATAATGTTTTCCAGTTCCCTGATATTGCCGGGAAAGGTGTGGGACATGAGGGCGGCCAGCACCTCCTGGTCAATTGCCTGGATGAATTTTCCCTGGCGCAGGTTCATTTTTGAAATAAAGCGCTCCACCAGCAGGGGTACATCTTCCATGCGCTGGCGCAAAGGCGGCAGGGTGAGCCGGACCACATTGACCCGGTAGTACAGATCCTGGCGGAACTGGTCAGCCGCCATAAGCTCGGACAGGTCCTTGTTGGTTGCTGCAATGATCCGGATATCGGTTTTTTCCTTTTCTATGCCGCCCAAAGGGGTATATTCATGTTCCTGGAGGACCCGGAGCAGGCTCACCTGGAAGGCAGGGCTGGTATCTCCGATTTCATCTAAAAATATGGTGCCCCCGTGGGCCAGGGCGAACTGCCCCGGCTTGTCTTTGACAGCATGGGTAAAGGCGCCTTTTTTATACCCGAACAGTTCGGATTCCAGCAGGGTGTCGGGCAGGGCCCCGCAGTTGATGGCCATGAACGGCTTGTTTTTTCTGGGCCCCATGTTGTGGATGGCCCGGGCCAGAAGCTCTTTGCCGGTGCCGGTTTCCCCCTCGATGAGAACGGTGGCATCCGAGCCGGATACCTGGGGCAGGATGGCAAAGATTTTTTTCATGGCACTGCTGTTGCTGACAATATCTTCCACCTGGAAGCTGGCGGACAATTCCTTGCGCAGTTCTTCCACAAGTGAAAGGTCCCTGAAAATTTCCACCCCGCCGATGACGTCATTGTTTTTGTCTATAAGCAGGGAAGTGGATACGGATATGGGGATTTTTTTCTGTTGGCTGTTGATGATATATGCCGAGGAGGAGACATAGGGTTTGCCTTCTTCCATGGTCTTTTTCAGGGCGCAGTCCACTTCGCACATATTGGACCGGAATACTTCCCAGCAGTGGCGGCCGATGGCATCTTTTCTGCTGATACCGGTGATTTCTTCGGCAGCCCGGTTGAAAGAAGTGATCTCCCAGTTGTAGTCAATGGTGAACACCCCGTCGGAGATGCATTCCAGGATGACCTGGGTGGTTTCCTTTGTCAGGGGGCCGAATATTTTTTTAGGATGGTTCATGGGGTTTTTGCCTGAAGGTTAAATGGATTCCTGTGTTTTATACACAAAACAGTCCGTAAATGCAACTGCCGTGCACAGGGCACCCAGGGCGGCTATCGCATGTAGCCATATCCTGTTCAGCTGCTGGATACCCACAAAGGGGCTATGTCAATATAGGTGACGCTGCATCTACATGCGATTATCCTGACAGGGCATCCGACAAGGCGCATCAGGCGTGTCTCAGGTGCCGGACCTGTTCCAGAAAACGGTTTTTGCAAAGGGTTTCAACAGCCACCAGGCTGGAAAAGGCCTGGGTGAAATCAATTTTTCCTGTGACAAACACACCATGGCCATAAACAATCACACTGTTTGATGTGTCACATGCCCGGGGCAGGGTGTTGCACAGCCCGAAAGGTCCGGTTCCCACTTCCCCGGGCACGATGGGAACAGACCCGATGTGCCGGGGCACCGGGCAGTGGGTATGGCATTTGTCGGAAAAAGCACAGGCAGCCTTTTGGGCGGGATCGCAGTCCATGGATGCAATCACACAAAACCGGGGGTGGCCGTGGAGAATGGTCCGGCAGCCGGTGCGGGCAACGGTTTCCAGGTGAGCGGTCAGTTCACTGGAGGCGGTGATGCCTGCGGTTGAGGAACCGTCCAGGGGCACAGGATCGATGCACCCGGTCAGTTCATCCAGGCTGGCCCCGGTCTGGCTGATATACAGGGTGTTGTTCCAACAGCAGGACAGGTTGCCGAAATAGGAATCCACAAGGCCGTAGTCCACAATTTTCCTGCCTGCCTGGGCCATGGCTGTATATACATCTATCTCCCGGGAAAACGGACCGTGCATCAGATCAGGGGAGGCGGGCACCCCGTTTTGCAAAAAAGGCAGCACCTGGTCAAAAACCAGATCCATTTCCGGATCATGCTGACCGGTTTTCAGGCCGGCCAGGTAATTGTTGAAAAATGCCACAAAACAGGCAAAGCATACCGAACTGATGTGCACAAATCCCTGTTCCGGGCTGACAGTTCCCGGGGCAATCACAGCAGGTGCCAAAAATCCGTTTTTCCGGGCATTTCCCTGGATAATGACGATTTTTCTCTGTTTCAGGGCCTGGACAATGGCATGTATATCCCACTGATCCACCACAGGCAGGTCATGCAGAAAGGTGCGGGTTTCACAGTCCCGGGGCAGAATAGCTCCCCCGGATTTCAGGGCACGGCCGGCCAGAAACCTGATGATCAGGTCATATGGAAACCTGGGCCGCAAAAAGACCAGAGAATTGATATTCAGGTGCTGGAAAATCTTTTCCAGCATCGGGATTTCCGGGGCGGTTGTATTCCACACCAGGGTCTGATCCAGCCCGCCCACCAGGGGGGCACCCGGGCCGGAAGGTGCGGCAAGGCCTGCATCCACAAGTTTTTGGGCATATTTTTTCACAAGGATTTCCACGGCACCCCCAGCTGTTCTGCTTTTGTGCGTGTGGGCAGGCCGTTCCGGGTCAGCCCCCGCACGGCATAATAGGCAGCTTTGGCCTGTAAAAAAGCTGCCCGGTCAATGGGCGGTACCCGGATCTGGCTTGTGCCGGTGCCGGGCTGTGTGAAAAACCGGGCAGGCAGGTCATCGTGCCGGGCATCGAATCCCCTGCAGCTGTTGATGATCCGTTCGTTGTAATATATTCTTTCTCCTGCAGCCAGAAGGTCCTGTGCAGTGACATCCTGTCCGGTCACAGCAGAAAACACCCTGGCATATTCTTCCAGGCCGGCGGCAAAGAAAATGAACTTGCAGGCGATCAATGAATCCACCACCGCATTGGAGTCCTCTGCTATTTTGATGATTCTGGCCTTGCCGCTGAAGGAAAACCGGTCCGTGGCCACCGGTTTTCTTAAAATTTCATGGGAAATGGGATAGGCCCGCAGATGACATCCCCCCCTGGTGGACATGGCAAATCCCAGTGCCATGCCGTAAGCACCCCTGGGATCATAGGCCGGCAGTTCCAGACCCTTGACCGCCATGGCAGCATCAGGCTGTCCCATGGACCCGGCATAGGCGGCAGCCCCTTTTTTCAAGGATTTCCCCTCTCCCCGGTCCAGGGCAATGTCATCCAGCAGTGCCAGCAAAGAGGCAGGGGTAAAATCTTTTTGTGTAATCTCCCGAAAACAGGCCAGGGTGACGGCAGCTGAAATGGTATCCATGCCAAGACTGTTGCAGCGCTGGTTGGCTGCGGTTACAAGATCGATATCCTGTAATCCCACAAGGGCTGTAAAATGGGACATGGTTTCAAATTCAGGCATGGCAGTGCCGGCAGAGGTTCGGGTGCTGATTTTTTTGCACAGAATATGGCATCCTCTGCATCCGTGTTTTTTCGGGGAATAGGCCCTGGCATAGGCAGCGGCATTGAGCTCTTTTGCAGGACCAAACCAGGTGGCGGAAAAGTTGTCTGTGGGCATCATGTGCCGGTTGTCCATCAGATCATACATGGCACCGGTTCCCATGCGGGAAAATCCGTATCTGCCCATGAGGGCAGGGGATGCCGCAGTCAGGCGGCATATGTCTTGTCTGGCTTTTTTAAGCTGTTCAGGATCTTTCACACGGGTGCGGCCGGTGCCTGACACCAGAATGTATTTGAGTCTTTTTGCACCCAGGCACAGCCCCAGTCCGGTGCGGCCGGCAGCATGGTACCGGTCCGTGATCACCGCGGCAAACCGCACCCTGTTTTCCCCAGCCGGCCCGATGCAGGCAAGGCCTGCCTTTTTCGGGTTCAGGTGCTGGTGGACGGCATCGGTTGTCATTCCCCACAGGTTTTTGGCCGTAACCAGAGTGATATCGTTGTCGCTGATGTCAATGCCCACTGGGGTGTCACTTTTGCCGGTGATGACAATCCCGTCCCAGCCGGCCCGTTTGAGCTGTACCCCAATTTTTCCGCCCAAAGAGGCATCTGCCATAAGCCCGGTCAAAGGGGAGATAGACACCATGTGGCAGCGCCCGGATGTGGGGGCGGCAGTGGCGGTGAGGGGTCCTGTGAACAGACACACCGGCACGTCCGGGTGGTCCCAGTCCAGGGTGGCGGCCGGCTGCAGAAAGAAACCGCCCATGCCCCTGCCCCCCAGATACCGGGCACAGGTGTCAGGGGACAGTGTTTGGACGGCAATTTTCCGCCTGGTCAGGTCAATGCGGGCAATCTTTCCGGTCCATCCGTACATGGGCAGGTGTCACTTTCTCATGTTGCAATGGTTTGGGGATGTTCTTTACGGATCGCATCCTGCGCTGTCAAAAATAAACAGGATTCCAGATCATGTTGTCAATAAGGGCATTGAGACGCTCTACGTCATTGTTGTGTTTGAACCGGGAAAAGGCACAGCCGTTGTCTGTTACCCCGGCTTTTATGGCCTCGGCCCCCACCTTTTTGGCCACTGCAATGGACACTTGCCGCAGCTGGTCCAGGGGCGGGCACAAAATACCGTCCTGGATATCCTGGTCTTTGATAAACTCAGCCACAGCATGGGCAGCGGCAGAAAAAAAGACCGGCAGCACTTTTGTGGCGCCGGAGGCCACAATGCCCAGGCCCACCCCGGGAAAGATAAAGGCATTGTTCATCTGGCCGATGCGGTATTTTTTGTTGTTGTGCAACACTGGTTCAAAGGGGGATCCGGTTGCAACCAGTGCTTTTCCATCTGTCCACTGGTAGAGATCTTCAGGCAGTGCCTCGGTCTTGGTGGTGGGGTTGCTCAAAGGCAGAATCACCGGCCGGTCCGTGTTTTTTGCCATTGCATCCACAATGTCACGGGTAAAACAGCCGGGCTGGCCTGATGTGCCGATGAGCACTGTAACCTTTTCATTGATGATTGCATTGACAAGGGTATTGTCTATTGGGGTTTTGATCCAGGAAAGGGCGTGCGGGTCCCTGGCAAATTTGGTTTTATAAGGTTCCAGGTCCCGGTCTGTGGTGACCACCCCTTTGGAATCCAGGGTGAGAATCCTGTTTTTTGCCGCATTTTCATCCAGGCCCTGCTCCATAAGTTCGGTCATGATCTGTTCAGCAATGCCCACCCCTCCGGCACCGGCACCATGCACCAGAAAAACCTGGTCAGTGAGAGATTGTTTTTTGGATTTCATGGCAGCCAGGATACCGGCCAGGGTAATTGCGCCTGTGCCCTGGATATCGTCGTTAAAGGAAATAACCTGGTCAAGAAATTTATCCCGCACGGAAAATGCCGCCTGCTTGGAAAAATCTTCCCACTGGCACAGGGCTTTGGGAAAGACTTTTTTGAATGCTGTGACAAATTTTTCTATGAAGGCATCGTAATCATCGCCTTTGAGCCGGTTATGGCGCCAGCCAAGGTAATTGGAGTCGTTGAGCAGGTCCTGGTTGTCAGTGCCCACATCAAGTGAGATGGGCAGGCAGTGCCAGGGGGCAATGCCTGCGCCCTGGGTATAGAGCATAAGTTTGCCCAGACAGATGGGAATACCGCCGGCACCCTGGTCCCCGATGCCTAAAATACCCTGGTTGTCTGTTACCACCGCCACACGGATATCCTGGTCTGTGTAGTTGCCCAGGATCTGTTCCGCATAGTCGATGTTGTCGGGAAACAGATGGATGCCGTTGGCCCGTCTGAACATGGTGGAATACTGCTGGCAGGCCAGGCCCACGGTGGGGGTATAGATGATAGGCAGAAACTGGGTTATGTCACTGGCTATAACCGCATGGGCCAGCACCACATTCCGGTCATACAGACTTCTGATATATATGAATTTTTCAATGTCGTTTTCTTTTTTTGCCACAATATCCAGGCTGTTTTTTACCTGGTCTTCAAGGGGCTTGACCCAGGGGGGCAGAAATCCACTCAACTTCAGCCGGATACGTTCGGCAATGGAAAAAGCGGTCCCTTTGCTGATGTTGTTGAAACGGAGAATATCATATCCCCGCAGATTAATGGTGACTCCGGTGGTTTCACCGTATTCACCGTATTCAAACTCATAATGGTTGATTTCCATGATACAAATGTTTCCTTTTCATTAATGCCTGTAAATGTACATACAAAAATTGCAGCAAATACCATAGCATACATTTGTATCATATGAAACAGCTGAAAAAATCAACAAACAGGGCAATCCCATGGAACCAGAGCCAGTTCCATTGACCGATGCCCACCCCTCTGGGGAAGTCTTATAACCCTATTTCTGCTGGACCCGTAAATCCTTTCGCAATATTTTGCCCACATTGGACTTGGGCAGTTCATACCTAAATTCCACTGCCACGGGCAGCTTGTATTTGGCCAGTTTCTGGGCGCAATAGTCAACGACCTCTTTTTCCGTCATGTCCTGGCCCTCTTTGAGCACGACAAACGCCTTGACCGCCTCTCCCCTTTTGGGATGGGGGATGCCGATGCAGCAGGCTTCCAGGATTTTGGGGTGTTCAAACAGCACCTCATCAATATCCCTTGGATATACATTGTATCCCCCGGAAATGATCATATCCTTGATGCGGTCAACAATGTAAAAATAGCCGTCTTCATCCATTTTAGCCACATCCCCGGTGCACAGATACCCTTCTTTGGTGAGGGTTTTGGCGGTTTCCTCAGGTTTGTTCAGATACCCTTTCATGATCTGGGGTCCCCGCATGAGCAGCTCTCCTGCTTCCCCCACAGGCATTTCTTTTGTGCTGTCTTCCAGATCCACGATTCTGCATTCGGTTTCAGGGATGGGGATGCCGATGCTGCCCACTTTTCTGGTGCCGTTAAAGGGATTGACATGGGTGACAGGAGAAGATTCGGTAAGGCCGAACCCTTCCACAATGATGGACCCGGTTTTTTCCTGGAATCTGTTGATCACCTCCAGGGGCAGGGGTGCGCTGCCGGAAAAACAGCCCTTGATGCTGGTCAGGTCGGTGTGCTCCATGTCCGGATGGTCCAGCATGCCGATGTACATGGTGGGAACCAGGGGGGCAAAGGTGACCCTGAATTTGGAAATCGCTTCCAGCAGGGGTTCGGGCTGGGGTTTGGGCACCAGAACATTGGTCCAACCCATGCGCACGGCAAGGTTCATGGAAACAGACATGCCGAATACATGAAAAAAGGGCAGGGCGCCCAGCATGATTTCCCCACCTTTTTCAAATTCAGGAAACCATGCTTCGATCTGCTGGATCTGATAGGAAATGTTTTTGTGGGTGAGCATCACCCCCTTGGAAACGCCTGTGGTCCCGCCGGTATACTGGTACATGGCCACATCATCAAGGGTGATTTCCGCCTGGGTGTTGTCAGGTGCGTATTTTGCCATGACATCCTTGAAGGTATACAGGTCTTTTGCTTCAGACACAGCTGCTGCCAGGCCTTTTTTCTTTGCCACCAGGGGGAAGAGCAGCCGTTTGACAAAAGGAAGGTAATCCCCGATGGAGGTGTATACAATGGTTTTGATACCGGTTTTCTCCCGCAGTTTCACCATCCGGTCGGCCAGCAGGTCCAGGGTAATGAGAAATGTGGATCCGGAATCAGTAAACTGGTGTTCCAGTTCCCGGTCCGAGTAGAGGGGGTTGTTGAACACCACGATGCCCCCGATTCTGAGGGTTGCGTAATACGCCACCACACAGGGGATCACATTGGGCAGAAGGATGGCCACGCTGTCCCCTTTTTTGATGCCGTGGTCCTTGAGGGCTCCTGCAAATCTGCCCACCATGTCATCGAGTTCCCTGAAGGTCACGGTATATCCCTGGAAAATCAGGGCAGGATGGTCCGGGAACTGTTTTGCTGATTCAGTCAGGTACTGGGGAACCAGCATATCGGTGAAATCAATGTTTGGGGCAATACCTGGTTCATAGGATTTTAACCAGATTTTTTTTGCATACACGCTTTGATCGGCCAAGTTCAGCTCCTTTCAATATAAGTTGAATTGCATCCAAAACTGTAACAGTAATTGTGATTTGAATAAATTTAAAGAAGCCCCTGTGTCAAGGAAAAAAATAAAAAAATAAACAATGTTCATGGCATTGAATGCAATTTGGATTCAAAAACAGAGAAGGATCTTTCTGTCATGCCCGGCAGGGAAATGAAAAAATAAAATCAGCGTAAAAGGGAATTTTTTTTCTGGCGTTTGGAAGACACGCTTTGGCCCAGTATCCATCCCAGGAAGATGACCCCGAAGCCGGCCAGAAACCATTTTATCATGCCGGCTTTAAGAACCTGGCCGGATTGCTGTTCCAGCAATGCCAGATCCCTGGAAAGCCGGCTGTTTTGTTCTTCCAGGGTTTTGTTTTTTTTCATGGTTTCCAGGACATCTTCAGAACTTTCTGCCAGTGTTGCATAACGCTCCTGGCTTGCGGCCAGCTGTTTTGTCAGGGCGTTGATCTGCTCCTGTGCCTTTTCCTGGGCTGCCTTGAGGGCTGCTGCTTCTTTTTGTCCGGAACTGGTCCGGGATGTCAGCTGGTTTATGCGGGTGTCATGGGCTGCGGTCAGGTCCTCCAATTGTTTTTTTAATGTCTGGTTTTCCTGTTCCAATTGTTCAATGATCTGTGTTTTGGGCGTGTCAAACATCACAAACTGTTTGTCCACCCATCCTGTTTCTTCAGATGATAACTGCACCTTGAAATAGCCGTTTTCCTCTTCCAGAATGGTTAAAGGGGTATTGCTTTCAAGGGTTTTCAATACCTGATATGAGGGGCCCGGTCCCTGCCTGAAGGTAAGAATCAGCATGTCGCTGACATAACCGGTCCTGGGTTCAGCAAAGGTTAATTGCCCGGCACAAAGGATAGTCAAACTCAAAATAAGGGTGAAGAACGCGCGCATATTGCCTCCAGTTTTGTTTTTTGTTTCAATAGCAATCCCTGTAGTGTTTTACAATACCCAAAAAAAGAACCATAAAAAAAAACTTGCCAAAATACCGGTAACAAGGATATCAAACACCATTGGTTTTTCAAAGCGGGCAGGACAAAAAATATGAATGAGACAGTGTATCAGAAATTGTGTGTGGCCAATATCATGAACGGAGTGATCGAGGGGCTTTGTAATTTTTCCCATCCCAGCCGGGTGGGACTGATTTTTGCTGCCGGACCGGATGATCCGGTGATGGTGCTGGACCCCCAGGACCTGCTTCAGGGGCATGAGGTCAAAATCCGGCAGAAGTTTTATTCAGAAAACGGCAGCTGGCGGTCCCGGGTTCAGGACAGGATAAGACTTCAGCCCCGGGGGTATCTTATCCCGGAAAATGACCTGGCCCTGTCCGGCCTGATTTCCTATGGGGGCAGCTGCAGTGATTTTTTTTACCAGGTATGGTTTACAGAACACCATCCGGACCTGTGCTCCATCCATCCCACGGAAAGATGGCTGGAACAGGCTGCTACCCTGCTTATCCATGATTTCAACTCCCGCAGGGCCGCCATCAATTCGTCTGAGTATGTATTGAAAAATTATGCCCTCCAGGCTATTGCCGACCATATTGTGGATGAAAGGGAGCAGCACCTGGGATATGACAGCAAGATCCGGGTGACATCCATTTTGAACAATGTTCTGGATATTTCCAAAACCAAAGAAGAGGGATCATGGCCAAAAGGGATTCTGTTCTTTTGTGATCCCCGGCAGATTACCAGAACCGAATTTATCACCAGAATCCAGGAACATGAGCGCCCCCAGGTGTCTAATATCAAGCATATCAGAAAACTGCTTCTGGCTGTGGAGGAATCTGACCGGAAACTTGTGTCTGACGGAACCACCATTATCGGCATCACCGGCGGTCCTGTACCTGATTACGCCATAAGCGCCCATTTCAAAGGAGATTATGGATTTCTGCACCTGAATGATGCCAGGATAGCCTCTTTTTTTGACGGCAGTTTTCATTCCACCACCAGGGAGGCAAAGTTGGTGGAACTGGAAGAATTGCTGCTGGATACTGATATGGATACCACCACATCCACCATTCTTTTCCAGGTGGTGTCTCACCTGGTTCACAGTGCCGGCCGTGCCAGGCACGGCTGCACCCTGGTCATTGATCTCAATGACCCGCCGGTACGGCTGTCCGGTCATGTCCTGGATCCCCCCTTAAGCCTTGTGGAACCCCAGAACATTGATCTGGCCTGCTCGCTGTTGAAAATTGACGGGGCGGTCCACTTGACGGCTGACAGCTGTATTCGCGGGTTTGCCTGTCTGCTGGACGGGCGGACCATCAATTGGGAAAATATGGCCAGGGGGGCCAGGTACAATTCCGCTTTGCGGTTTTCCGCGGCCAATTCCAAAATCATTGTGGTGGTGGTGTCTGCGGACCGGCCGGTATCCATTATTTTCAACGGCATTGAAATCAGTGCATTTTGCAACTGGAGACCGGTGTGTCAGCATACACCGGAACCCATTCAACTGGATAAATATCTTAACGGAGTGCAGTTATGAACCATGACCATAATCACGATCACGGCGGCAGCCACAGCCACAACAACACCCATGACCATGAACACACCCATGATCATGGCCATGAAGATGGGAAAATAATGTCCATTGAAGAAAAACTGGCTGTCCTGTTTTCACACTGGGTGGATCACAATGACAGCCACAAGGACAATTTTTTTTCCTGGGCCAAAAAGGCGGAAGATGCCGGTCTGAAAAAAATTGCAGCACACCTGGAACAGGCAGGGGCTTTGTCTGAAAAAGTGACCCGGGAGCTAAAACAGGCCCAAAAGATTCTCAATGGATAGCTATATCCATCACCTTGCCGGCCAGCGGTTGATGCTGGGGTTTGAGGGTACCGGCCTTACCCCGGATCTCAAGGAGATCATTGAAAAATACCAGGCCGGGGGCATTATTTTGTTCCGAAACAATATCCAGTCCCCGGACCAGCTGGCACAGCTGTGTGCCGATGCCCAGTCCTTTGCCCGGTCGTGCGGCAGACCACCCCTGTTTATTGCAGTGGACCAGGAAGGCGGAAAGGTTTCCCGGCTGCCTGAGCCGTTTACCCGGTTTGGGGGAAATCCTTGTATCAGGTCCCGGACAGAAGCTGAGAATTTCGCAAGGATCACAGCCAGAGAGCTTCAGAAATCCGGCATCAACATGAACCTGGCACCGGTGATGGATGTGGTACCGCCAAAAACAGATTCCATCATGCAGGACCGGTCCTTTGCCGGAGATGCCCGCACAGTGGCGGAGTTAGGGACAGCGGTAATCAATACCCTGCAGGAAAACAAGGTCATGGCTGTTGCCAAGCATTTTCCGGGTATCGGCAGAACCGTGCTGGATTCCCACCACAAGCTTCCGGTTCTGGATGCAGATCTTTCCATCCTTGAGGCATCAGATCTGGTGCCTTTTGAAGCAGCTGTGCATGCGGATGTTTCAGGGATCATGCTGACCCATGTTGTGTATCCAAGGCTGGATGACCAATGGCAGGCAAGCCTGTCGGTGGCCATTGCACGGGATCTGCTCAGAAATGTTCTGGGATTCCAGGGGCTGGTGCTCACCGATGACCTGGACATGAAGGCCATTGACCATGATATGGCAACCTGTATGGCACAGGTTCTGGCATCAGACATCGACCTTGCCCTGATCTGCCATAAAGGGCCCAATATTGAAAACGCGTTTCAGGCCCTGGTGGGGTTGCTGGAATCAGACGCATCCCTGCAGGCCAGAGCGGATGTCTGTCTGGAACGGATATACCGGTATAAGAAAAAATATCTGGGCCGGCATCCGGCCTGAAGTTGTTACGCCTGGTGTAATGCTCTGGAAAACACATCATCGTCTTGGCTGCACAGGCATCCGTCCCGGATCATGACCGCTCCCCTTGCCGCCACCATGGCGGCATTGTCCCCGCAAAGGGATACCGGCGGTGCAATGACCTGGATCTTTTCTCTGGCAGCACGCCGGGCCAGGGTTGTGACAAATGTCTGGTTGGCGGAAACACCGCCGGAAATGCCAATCTGACTGCTGGACATGGACCTGGCAGCCCGCAGCAGTTTCTCACAGAGTACATCGATGACAGCTGCCTGAAAAGCGGCTGCCACCCGGGCCTTGTCTGCCCGGCTTTTTACAGGATTTTCATGGATATGCCGGGCAACGGCTGACTTGAGACCGGAAAAACTGAAATCACAGCTGTCCTTTTCCAGCAGGGATCTGGGAAAGCGTATCTGGTCGGGGTCCTGGGTTTTTGCCAGATTTTCAATCACAGGCCCCCCCGGATATCCCAGGTCCAGCATTTTGGATACCTTGTCAAAGGCTTCTCCTGCTGCATCATCCCTGGTCTGGCCCATGAGTACAAACCGGTTGTCGGCCGAGACATGATAGATATTGGTATGGCCGCCGGATACCACAAGTGCGGTAAAGGGAAAGCGCAGTTTCTGGTCTGCCAGAAACAGGGAGTGGATATGGGCTTCTAAGTGATTGACCCCGGCCAAGGGGAGTCCCCTGGCCCATGCAAAGGATTTGGCAAAGCAGAATCCCACCAGCAGGGCGCCGATAAGCCCCGGTCCCCGGGTGGCAGCCACCCCGCCGATATCTGAGAGACTGATACCGGCCTGGTGCACGGCTTTTGCCACCACCTGGGTGATGGCTTCCACATGCATGCGAGATGCCAGTTCCGGAACCACGCCGCCATATTGTTTGTGGACAGCCACCTGGGAGGCGATTACTGATGACAATATCCGGTTGTTTTCATCCACCACCGCAGCTGCGGTTTCATCACAGGATGATTCAATGCCCAGGACGATCATTGCACATCAGATCCACTGGATCTGTTTTTCATTGTTTTTTCTGGAGGTGATTTCACCAACGAAATAGGCTTTTTCTTCCATGGCACCCAGGCGGTCCATCACTTCCTGGGCAGACTTTTCCGGCACCACCATCACCATGCCGATACCGTTGTTGAAAGTTCTGTGCATCTCTGCATCTGCCACATTGCCCAGGTTCTGGAGCAATGTGAATATGGCGGGTCTTTCCCAGGCATCTTTGTGGATAACTGCTTTGCAGGCATCAGGAATGACCCGGGTGATGTTCTCATCTATACCGCCGCCGGTAATATGGGCCAGACCATGGATGGGCAGATCCCGCATCAGGCTTAAAATAGTGGACACATAAATGGTGGTGGGCCGGAGCAGTTCCTTTCCCAGGGTGGTGCCAAGTTCCGGTATCTGGGTGCCCACGTCATATTTGCAGTGGTCAAAAAATATTTTCCTGACCAAAGAAAAACCGTTGGAATGGATGCCGCTGGAGGCAAGGCCGATGAGTTTGTGTCCCGGTCTGACATAGGATCCGTCAATGATTTTGGTGTTGTCCACAATGCCCACGGCAAACCCGGAGAGATCATACTCTCCGGTCTGGTAAATGCCGGGCATTTCTGCGGTCTCACCGCCTATAAGGGCACAGCCCGCCTGGGTACATCCGTTGGCTATGCCCAGGATGATCTGTTCCGCCACGGCATTGTCCAGACTGCCCATGGCAAGATAATCCAGAAAGAAAAGAGGTTTTGCTCCCTGAACAATAATATCATTCACGCACATGGCCACAAGGTCAATGCCGATGGTGTCATGCTGATCCATCAGGAACGCGATTTTTAATTTGGTTCCCACCCCGTCTGTTGAACTGACCAGTACCGGATTTGATATATTGGACAGGTTCAGGGAAAAAAGGCCGCCAAAACCGCCGATTTCTCCCATAACACCGGATCTTGGGGTGGTTTTGGCAATATCTTTGATTCTATCGACCAACTGGTTGGCTTTGTCGATATCCACACCGGAATCAGCATAAGTCAGAGAATTGTTCATGAAAGTCACCTTAGTCTGGGTAATTGCATCCTAATAAAACCCTGCAATGATAAACATATGGGTAGTAAAAGTCAAAAGCTTTTTGACATGGGCGCCTTTATATTGTATCTATTGTATTTTTATTATAGACCATTTTTTTGGAGAAATTTGGAGAAAACAGATCCATGAAAACAGTCCACATTGGCATTTTGGGGTTTGGTGTTGTGGGAACAGGGGTGGCAAGACTGCTGACCCAAAAAAAACATCTGCTGGAATCCAGAACAGGTGCCCATTTACACCTGAAGACCATTGCAGATATTGATATAAAAACGGACCGTGGAATCGATCTTGGCAGCACGGAACTGGTGGATGATGCCAAAGCGGTTCTTACGGATCCGGATATTGATATTGTTGTAGAGCTTATCGGCGGTGAAACCGTGGCCAAAGATTTTATCTTTCAGGCCCTGGAAAACAAAAAACATGTGATAACCGCCAACAAGGCACTTCTGGCCGGCTACGGCAACGAACTGGTAAAGACCGCCCGGAAAAATCAGGTGGATCTGGCGTTTGAGGCCAGCTGCGGGGGGTGCATGCCCATTATAAAAACCCTTCGGGAGTCTCTGGTGGCAAACGATATCCATTCCATGTCCGCTATTTTGAACGGGACCTGCAACTACATTCTTACCAGGATTTCCCAGGACGGGTGTTCTTTTGCAGATGCCCTGAAAAAAGCCCAGGAGCTTGGGTTTGCCGAAGCTGAACCGTCGCTTGACATTGACGGCCATGACACAGCCCATAAACTGGCCATACTCAATGCCCTGGCCCATGGTATGGAAATCAACCTCAAAGATATCCACGTGGAGGGCATCCGGCACATCACCCCCATGGATATTGCTTTTGCCGGATCATTTGGTTACACCATAAAGTTGCTGGCCATCGGTAAAATCCATGGGGACCATGTGGAGGCCCGGGTCCATCCCACCATGATTGACAATGCCAACCCCCTTTCTAATGTGAACCATTCCATGAATGCCATAGCCATCGATGCGGATGCCACCGGTAAAACTATGCTCTACGGCCACGGGGCAGGTATGATGCCCACAGCATCAGCAGTGCTCAGTGACGTTGCCGATATTGCCAGAAATATTATTTCCGGGACCAAACGCCGGGTCCCCATCCTGGGATATCCGGAAGACAATATCCGGCCCATGCCCATTTTGTCCATGAAAGAGTTGATGACAAGGTATTACCTGCGGTTCGAAGCCCAGGACCATCCCGGGGTTCTGTCCAGAATTTCCGGCATCCTGGGGGAAAACCAGATCAGCATCAAATCCGTGCACCAGAAAGGGCGCAAAACCAACGGCAAAGTTCCCGTGGTCATGATCACCCATACTGCCAGAGAAGAATGGGTACAGACCGCGCTTTCCCAGATATCAGCCACAGACTGCGTGGTGGGAAATCCCATGGTGATCCGTATTGAAGAGGAGGCTGCCTGATGGATATACTTGTGGCAGACTTAGAAGGGGTGTTTCTCCCGGAGATCTGGATCAATGTGGCTCTGAAGACCGGCATAGAGGAATTGAAACTCACCACCAGAGATATCAGTGACTATAATGTGCTGATGACCCGGCGCCTGGCCCTTCTAAAGGAGCACAATCTCAGGATCCAGGATATACAGGCGGTAATCGCCACCCTGGGACCTCTTCCCGGCGCCAGAGAATCCCTGGACTGGATACGCTCCCGGTACCAGATCATCATATTGTCAGATACGTTTGAGGAATTTGCCAAGCCCCTGATGGCCAGGCTGGGCTTTCCCACTCTTTTGTGCCACAGCCTGACCATTGATCCCCGGGGCAATATCACAGACTACAACCTGCGCATTGAAAACCAGAAGCAAAAAGCGGTGCAGGCCCTTAAGGGACTGCAGTACCAGGTGACTGCCTTTGGTGATTCTTACAACGATATCGACATGATTAAGACCGCCCATCAGGGGTTTTTCTTTAAACCCCCTGCATCCGTGGTCACCGATTTCCCGGACATCCCTGTTACCCAAAACTATGACGAACTCAAAGCCATGATAGAATCACTGCTTCACTAAGATATGAACAGTGTTCCAATAAAAAAATAATTAAAAGCTTGACCTTTATAAATTTTTGGCCTATATTGATCGAGTTGATGCGGGGTGGAGCAGTCTGGTAGCTCGTCGGGCTCATAACCCGAAGGTCGTTGGTTCAAATCCTTCCCCCGCTACCAAAGAAACTAAGGGGTTCAGCGTTCGGCGCTGCCCCTTTTTATGATTTTGGACAGCCCGTGGGCGCATTGTACCCATATCTGATACAAAACCCTTTCTGCCCTATCCATTAAATAAAAACTTCCCTGAAACACAGATGTTCAATATGGTCCGTAAATTCTTTCCCAATACTGGTTGACCTGATAAATTCAAGGGGCAAGAACCCGATTTGGCATGGCTTTGAATGGCTCTACCCGGAGTCCCCAGTGAATGGATAAAAAAAACTATTGATAAAATTGATAAATCAGCTAAAACCTTGCAAGATGCATACGGGTTACATTTGTAACATTATCTTTTGCGTTCTCAATAAGGAATCTTACCATGGTTTGCAAATTACCATTTAAACAAATGGTTGGTCATCGATTTTCTTTAAAAGGTTTGACCTGGCTGCTATTATTGCTCTTGTCTCTATCATGGATAAATGTTGTCTATGCGGGCGCAATGGTATCAAATACCGATGGAAAGCCATTTTCCCATGGCACTGTGGTAGAGATAGCGAAAAAACTCTCCCAGGCGCTCTTTATTGAACCGCAAAAAGTTCCTGAAGCTTTGGCGAAAATGGACTATTCAACTTACCGCAAAATTAATTTCCAACAAAATGAGGCTATCTGGGGTGGAACCCCAACTCCGTTTTCATTACAACTATTTGCTCCTGGATTTCTCTACAAAGATTTGATTGATATTGAAGTTGTTGAGAATGGTCAATCTTTTCCGGTTGAACTGTCTGAATCATCATTCAGAGTACCGGATGAATCAATTGGCAAACTTCTGGCAGAAGTTGGTAAATATGCAGGCTTTCGTCTGCATTACCCAATTAACTGCAATGAGTATAATGATGAGTTTATTGTTTTTCAGGGAGCAAGTTATTTTCGCGGGATATCCAAAGGGCAGGTTTATGGTTTGTCCACACGCGGGCTTGCGATCAATGTGGCCAAGCCCAAAGGCGAAGAATATCCTCTGTTCAAAAGCTTCTGGATTGAACGTCCATCGAAACATCAAAATGCTATTGTCGTACATGCTTTGCTCGACAGTAAAAGTGTAGCAGGTGCTTATCGTTTTGGAATATACCCTGGCGCACCCACCTGGATGGATGTCAATGTCGTCCTTTTCCCGAGGCAGGATGTTGAGCATGTTGGTCTGGCACCTTTAACTTCAATGTTTATGCATGGCGGAATAGATCGGTCTGATACCGCAGATTACCGCCCTGCAGTGCATGACTCTGAAGCCCTGCTGATGGAAAACGGCAATGGTGAAAAAATTTGGCGGCCACTCAATAATCCACGCAAATTGCAGGCGAGCTCATTTATGGGGGAAAACCCAAAAGGATTTGGTCTTATTCAGCGGCATCGACAGTTTGATTATTATCAGGACCTTGAAGCGAAATATCATCTTCGGCCATCAGCCTGGATTGAACCATCCGGTGATTGGGGTAAGGGTCAGATCGAACTTTTTGAAATCCCATCAGATTCTGAAGCCAACGACAACATTGTTGCCTATTGGAAACCAGAAGAGGGCTTGAAAAAAGATCAGCCATTTGCATATTCATACAGACTTACCTGGCCTGATAACATTCCAAAAACAATGAGAAAAATGAGCGTTGTCCGCACTGCCGGCGGCCAAAAGTTATTTGCTGATAAAAACGAAATAGTAATCGATTACAGCCCTCTGAAAGCAGATGAGATTAACAGTATTGAAATAGATGCAAGTATCAGCAAAGGAGCTGTTTTGGAGTCACGGATTGAATCCAATCCCAATATTGATGGTGCAAGAGTATTTATCACATTTGATCTTAAAGATTTTGATGTTGCTGAATTGCGTGTACAGCTCAGGCAGAATGATAAACCGATCGGCATGACCTGGCTTTACCGGCTTACCTCCCAGGACTGGCCTTTATGAGCCAAATGGATAATCCTTTGCCAGCGCAAATTACCAATAGATACAATGACGAACGCGCCTTGCCTGATGAATCTCCACTTTCCATGCCTCGTCATGGGGTTTCTGAAAAAGGTTTCAAAATCAAAAATAGTCAACAAACTTTTTTCCAGGTTGTTTGCACGCTTTTTTCCCGACTCTTTGTACTTGCTGTCACGGTGATCTTGTCTCTTTATGGTATCACTGAAATGTATGGGGTGCTTACCACCAATACAGTCACAGGTTTGCAGTGGATATTTTTAGTTCTGTTCAGCATTAATTTTATCTGGATTGTTTTTGCTTTTTCACAGGCATTATTGGGCTTTCTGATACACCTTACGCCGCGTTTAATGAAACAGTGTGAAAAAGATCCGCCCTTTAAAACGGCTGTCCTGCTGCCGATTTATAATGAAAATCCCGTTCGTATCAGGGCCACGATAGAGGCTATGCATTCTGATCTAATGGCTAAAGCGCCGGGAAAATATGCTTTCTTTATTCTCAGTGACACCAATCGGGCCGATGCGTGGATTGCTGAGGAACATACCTTCATGGATGTGGTAAATAAAGACGAACAGGGTTGTCCTGTTTATTACCGTCGTCGTCACCAAAACAGTGAACGTAAAGCAGGCAATATCGGCGACTGGGTGCAACGTTGGGGCGGTGGTTATGGGGCCATGATTGTGCTTGATGCCGACAGCATAATGAGTGCGGAGTCCATGGTGAAATTATCCCGCCGTCTTGCGGCAGCACCTGGTGTGGGTCTGATTCAAACCCTGCCGACGATTGTTTTTGCCAATACGCTTTACGGCAGGCTGCAACAGTTTGCCAATCAATGCTTTGGCCCTGTTTATGCGGAGGGCTTGTCTTCCTGGCATGGTTTGTCATCAAATTTCTGGGGCCACAATGCAATCATCCGCACAAAAGCGTTTGCACAATCTTGTCATCTTCCGATTCTATCAGGTAAACCGCCTTTTGGCGGCCATGTTTTAAGTCACGATTTTATTGAAGCTGCCCTGCTTCGTCGTGCCGGTTGGGGCGTGCGTTTTGATACCGATATTCCGGCTTCATTTGAAGAAGCACCACCATCGCTCATTGATGTGCTTATTCGAGATCGCAGATGGTGTCAGGGCAATCTGCAGCATACCCATTTTATATTTGCAAAAGGTTTTGCGCTGCCGACCAGGTTGCATCTTTTTTCCGGGCTAATGTCCTACCTGAGCGCCGTTTTCTGGTTATCGTTGATTGTTGTGGGGCTTGCCATTGCCATTCAGGCGACTTTTGTACGTCCGGAGTATTTTGCCAATCCATCCTTGTTTCCTACCTGGCCGGTATTTGATTCAGAACGGGCCTTACGTTTATTTATCATCTCAATGGCAATTGTGTTTGCGCCGAAAGTTTTTGGTTGGTTTGCCGCCATGATTAATATTCCCCGGTGTTTACGATTCGGTGGGCCGGTTTTGTTAACGCTCAGTACCTTGTTGGAAATGGTGATGTCAGGTTTATATGCCCCGATTCTGATGGTATCCCAGTTCGGCGTCGTTTTTTCCATATTGAGGGGTAAAGATAGCGGATGGCTGCCGCAATCAAGGGATGATGGTGCATTTGGCTGGAAATCAGTTATGCGCCACCATGCCGGTCACACACTCTTTGGAACAGCTCTATCTGTCATCTCACTGCTGCTCAGCAAAGAACTCTTTTACTGGTTGTTACCGATTTCGGCTGGGTTGATCTTATCGATTCCCCTGTCATGGCTGAGCGGGGGGGCGAGACGTACCAAATTTATTAAAATGATCGGATTACTGCGTGCGCCTGAAGAAAAAAAAACTGTTCAAATTCTTGTTGAATTACAGCGAAGACTGCCTGAAATGCCACAACCACAAAAAATGGACGTTTTACGCAGGCTTGTGAATAATCCACAATTATGTAAATGGCATATATCTCAGCTACCTGACATACAGGGCGAGAAACTGAACTTTGACCCCCCCGGAATAATTGCCGAATGGAAATTGCACCACGCTGACAGCCTGCAGCAGTTGGAATCATGGTTGGAACCGGCAGAAACCTTGGCGTTGTTACGTCACCCCGATTGTCTGAATAAGTTGCAAAGCATCGGAAAACAATATCATTAACAGGGGTTTTGGATGATCGTCACAGACCTTATCCACACATATCAACCCCTGAAATATACCAGAGTTCTGCAGATGCCCAAGTGTGATCAGATCACCGCTCCGGCCGGAGCATGGTGTCGGTCAGCCGGTAAAACCCCTTCAGATTTTCCAGCCAGAATACGTCAAATACGATGTTGCCACTGTTGAATGAGATGACCTGCCGGCGTTTTTCAGATGCATAAATGAGGAAAAGCCGGTCTGTGTCCGCTTCAATATTATAGATCATGGCGGCGTGGTGGTTGTTCAGCACCATGAGATCTCCTTTTTGCAGACGGTTTTCATCCACTTTTCTTGTATGCTGCAGCAGGTTTTTCATGGGCATGTACCCATAATACTTCAGCCCTGCAATCTGGGCGGCCCTGGCGTAAATGGAGAAAAAAAGATAGGAATTATCAGAGGTGCCTGTGGTCACTGGGTTGCCCCCGTATTCATAGGGGATGCCGATGAATTGTCGGGCCACGGATGGGATATTCTGTCTGAAAACGTCCCGGGCCGCACCGGGAATGACCCCTTCCGGTTTGCCGGTAAAATCGTCTTTCTCAAAAGGTACTCCCCATGCAAGGACTGCATTAAAAAGGATCAGTGCCGTAATGAGAATGACTTTTTTCATGATTTTCCCTTGTATTTGAAAACGTAATATATGATATAGAATATTGGAGAAAAAAACACAAGGCATATCCCGGAAAGCACAGGGATGTGCAGGGTGTGTTTTTTCATAATTCAAAAGAATTGCAATATTATGAAAATTATAACAACCCACAAAGGGACGGATTTTGATGCACTGGCAAGCCTTGTTGCAGCCACCCTTATCTATCCTGACGCCACACCAATACTTCCCGGTAATGTCAATGAAAATTTAAAGCCGTTTCTGGCCATTCACAAGGATCTGTTTAAGTTTTCCGACCCCGGTGAAATCAACCTGGACATGGTGGACACCTTGATTGTTGTGGACACCCATTCCTGGGGCCGGCTGGACAACCGCCTGTCGGTTTTGCAGGAAAAACCGGAACTGGAGATCATCGCCTGGGACCACCATTCCCAGGGAGACATGAAGGTAACCCAGGCCCATATAAAAGAGACCGGTGCCTGTGTGACCCAGCTTATACAGCAGATTGAAACAAAAAGAACCCTGATCACCCCGATCCAGGCGACCTTGTTTCTCATGGGCCTGTATGAAGATACCGGCAATATGACCTTTGCTTCCACCCTGGCAGAAGATGCCCATGCGGCCGGGTTTCTTCTGGACCGCAGGGCAGACCTGAGTATCCTGGCCACTTTTTTGAAGCAGGCCTATGCAAAAAAACACAAAGATATCCTCTATGACATGATCCAGAAAAGTCAGACAATAAAAAGTGCGGGCTTTTCCGTGGCGTTTTCAAAGCTGGATATCCAGGGCCGGGTCCAGAACCTGGCCATGGTGGTGCAGATGTACAGGGAAATAATGAATGCAGATGCCGTGTTCGGTATTTTCCGGGACCTGGAACAGGACAAATGCCTGGTGATCGGCAGAAGCGGTGTGGATGAAATCAATATCAGCCTGATCATGCGCAGTCTCGGGGGCGGGGGCCACCCCGGAGCCGGCTCTGCCCTGATCAAGGCAGCCAACCCGGATGTTGTCCAGGAAATGATTGTGGAATTGATCAGCGGCAACCAGCAGACATCGGTGATGTTGTCAGATATCATGTCCTATCCGGTTGTCAAGGTGCATGAGGATACGCCGGTGGAAAAAGTGGTCATGATCCTGCGGGACCTGGGATGTACCGGCATGCCGGTGGTGGATGCAGATGACCGTATCGTGGGGGTGGTTTCCCGAAGGGATTTGACGAAACTGCGGCAGTCCAAACAGATGACTGCCCCTGTCAAAGCGTTCATGACCCGGAATGTGATCACCATATCCCATGACAGAAGTGCGGTGGAGGTGGCCCGGCTCATGATCAAGCATGATATCGGCAGGGTGCCGGTGATAAAGGATGACAAGATGATCGGCATCATTACCCGGTCTGATGTGATGATGTATTTTTATGACCTGCTGCCGGATTAGGGTCGTGGGGTCAGGCTTGCGTTATTGGCATTATCAGGGCTGCCAGAAGGGAGTACTAAGACTGTGGTTGATAACGCCTTAATAACACAAGCCTGACCCCCCTATGACCCCACTATTCTTTCTCACAGATTGAGCTTTTCTTTGGCTGTGACAGCCAGCTTTTCCCTGAAAATTTTGGCATTATGCCGGATATCCACGGGAAAAGTCTTTTCAATGAAAATATGTGCAATGCCGGCGGTCAGAGGATTGCTGCGCGCCAGTTCCAGAAGCTCTGCAATAAATTGGTCTTTATCGGCAATTTTGCAGCCGGGCTCCACAAAAATCACCGGTATCTGGCGGTTCATGGGGCCAACCCCTGTCAGGGCACTTCTGTACACTTTTTCATGGTTGTTGAAGATGGCTTCCACGGGGATCGTGAAAAGGGTTTCTTTTTCCGTGATCACCCGGTGGTTTTTACGTCCGCAGAACCAGATCCGCCCCTTGGAATCCATCCATCCCAGATCCCCCATGCGGTGCCAGACCCTGCCGTCCGGGTCCGGGATCTTGGCCAGCAGATCTGCCTCATGGTTGTTAAAATAATTTTCTGTGACCAGGTCGGCCTTTACCGTGATTTCCCCCACCTGTTTTTCCGAAACCAGCAGGGAGTCTCGGATCTGGGTGATGGGGTCATCCGTAATTTTGATGATGCGTACCTGGGTGTTGTTGATGGGCTGGCCGATGCACAGGCCGAACCCTTTTTCGGTGAGCTTCCTGGTTTCTGACAAAATCTCACGGGACCCGATGGAGATGACCGGGACTGCTTCTGTGGCACCGTATGGGGTGTGTATCTCTGTGGTATCAGACAACAGAGCGGAAAATTGTTCAATATTGGCAGGTGACACCGGGGCACCTGCAGAAATCACCCGGCGCAGAGACGGCAGCGTGATGCCATTTTCTTTTCCGTATTTTCCCACCCGGTTCAGCAGGGCAGGGGAGGCAAACATGTTGGTGACCCCGTGGTTTTCAATGGCTTCGATAATTTTTTTTGGGTCTGCCTTGGCCGGCTGGGTGGGGTCCATGTCCGGTATCACCGCGGTCATGCCCAGGGCCGGATCAAACAGGGCAAACAACGGAAATGTGGGCAGATCAATCTCATCGGATCCGATATTGAAATGGGTCTGGATCTGTTGTATCTGGGCCGCAAAATTGCCGTGGGTGTACACCACCCCCTTGGCCGGACCTGTGGAACCGGTTGTAAACACAATGGCAGCAGTTTCATCTTTCGTGGTCTGGGCCTGGGCAAAGCCCTGGCGGTTATTGCTGAGCAGCTGTTTCAAGGTATGGCCGCCCCAGAACCACCTGCGGCCCACTGTAACCCAGTGGGTGATCTCTTTAAAGTATCCGGGTTTCAGCCGGCGCAGCACATGTGCTTTTTCAATGCCGATGAACGCTTTGGGCCGGCCCTGCTGCAGGCACTGCACCATCCGATCGATGCCCATGCCCGGGTCCACTACCACCGGTACAGCCCCCACTTTGAACATGGCAAATACTATCATGAAAAATTCCATGCCCGGCTGCACCATGAGAATTGTCCGGGTCCCCCGGACAATGCCGATACCTTCCAGGCCAAAGGCCAGGCGGTCGGAAAGCTGGTCCAGCTGGCTGAACGTAAGCTGGCTGTAAAGCACCCGGCTACTTTTGTCCCTGGCTGCCGGATACACCACCGCCCGTTTATAGGGAAATGCCCGGGCGGTTTTTTTCAGGCTTGATGCGATATTACAATAGGTTGTCATAAAAATTTCTTTTTCAGTGTATAAAATAATCCCTGGATAATCCCGTCCGGTTCCTGTGACGGCTGGTGTGTGATATTTCCGGCCTGGTCCCTGGCAGGGGCCAGGGCATCCTGTGCTGTGTTGACCAGGTCATCTTTCTTTTCCTGTATCATGGCCAGGCCCTGTTCCTCATTGACCTGGAAGAGCACATACATCTGTTTGACCGTATCCTCAATTTTTGAAAATGCGTTTAACAGCCTGTCTTTTGATCTTTCCCATACCTTCTTTTCAGCATCGGCAATTTTTTTTTGTTCCGGATAATTCTCCCCGATTTCTGTAATACGCGCAATTTCATGGTCAAACAATGTAACCGTGTCATTGTATGCCGCAAACGCTTTGTACAGATCCGGCATCTGGTTAAAACAGAATCTGCGCATCTCTTCAGGCAAAGAGACATGGGGCATTGGAATATTTTTATATTCTGGTGGTTTTTCCCCTGGGTCGCTGAAAAACCAGGCATACCCCACCCAGGCGGCGGCTGCAACTATTGCCGGCAGCACCAGAAATACCATGAGCCGTTTGGGAGAGAGTTTTTGGAATATTTTTTTTGTTTTATTCCGGGGCGGGGATCCGCCATCTTCTCCGGATGCTGGCGGGTCAGCCTTTTTGTCTGCTTTTGGGGCATCCGGCTTCCGGCCCGGTTCCAAAAGGGTCTGGTCCTTTTTAGTTTCTTCCTGGCTTTTATTTTTTTTTTTAAATCCAAGCATATCTGTGTTTACCCCGGCAGCGGAAAAAAGTCAAAACATGATGCGCAAAACTGAATATTTGCCATAGTAGCGCGCGCTTCTATGGGGTGCCCCTGATGATTCCTGTGAACGGACCGTCAGAGCCGGAGCGGGTCGGGCACAGGAACCATCAGGGGCGGGGCTTGAGACAGAGTGCTGTACACAGCGATCGAAAATCTGGCATGCTTATGGCAAATATCAAGGCGCAAAATAATAGATCTGCCATACAGTCCTGAGGAATCAGCCCTGAATGTCAGGTGCGCAGAAACCTGTGAATAAGATCACCGGTTTCTTTTGGCTTGTCTTCAAACAGGTAATGGCCGGCATCTGCAAACAGATGGAATTCGGCACCGGGCAGTCTGCGCAAAAACTCATCTAAAAACCGTGTGTCAAATACAAAGTCTTTTGCCCCCCACAAAAACAATACCTGCTCCGGCAGGATACGTTCCAGGTTCCGGTCCACACGGTCCACCACAGGCCAACTTCTGTCTTTTTCGGTCAACGGAATATCCTGAACAAATTTCAGGGTGGCGATGCGGTTTTTCCAGGAGTTGTAAGGGGCGGTCAGCCCTTTTTTCGTTTCTGCAGAAAGGCGGGTGTGAGCACCTAAGAAAAGGGCGCCCACAGAAAACAGGTTCAGGCCTAAGATGGCTGGCACGGCAAACCAGTGCATATGTTTGATCATCCACAAAATAATGGGAAAGCGTTTGTTTTCCGGCAGAAAGAACCCGGCTGTGTTGGTGATCACCAGCTTGTCCACCCGGTCCAGGTGGTCCAGGGCCCAGGCAAGGCCGATCATGCCCCCCCAGTCATGGAGGATGAGGCTGATTTTGCCATTGGGCACCGTGTGTGCCACCAGGGCATCCAGATCACGTACCCGGGAGGCCAGAGTATAATCATAGGCACCTGGCTCCGGTTTGTCTGAAAAACCGCATCCAATGTGGTCCGGCACCAGGGTCCTGCATGTATTTGACAGGCGAAGCACCAGATGGCGGAAATAAAAAGACCAGGTGGGGTTGCCGTGGACCATGAGCACCGGCGGGCCTGAGCCTTCGTCCAGATAATGCAGGGCATGTCCGTTTATATCCAGATAATGGGAAGCAAAAGGATACTGGGGCGCAAATCCCTTTGTGGACAGCAGTCTGTTGTTGATGATGCGTTCTTTTACCACGCCACCCCCAGTACATAGCAGTTGAGCCCGGAGCCCACCCCCATGAACGCCACAAAATCTTCGGGCTGCAAAAATCCCCGTTCATCTGCAATGGCGGCTGTAATGGGCAGGGAAACCGAGCCCACATTGCCCAGAAAAGGGAAGGTGGAAAAATCCTTTGCCCTGTCCAGACCCAGGGCCGCATAGAACCGCTGGTGGTGAATAGACCCCACCTGGTGGCCGATGACCTTGTCCGGCTTGTCTTCAGACAGGCGAAATTCCTGTTTCAGGGCCTGGAAGGTCTGGGTGGCCAGCTTAAGCCCGTTTTCCAGCACATCCCCGGCCCGGGTGCGCATGATAACTTTTGCATCCGTGGGCATCCCCTGCTGTTCAAATCCCCAGTAACAAAGCCCATGGTGCTGGATGGCGTTTCTCACCACCCCGCCTTTGAGTGCATGGTGCCGGATCTCTGCATCTCCCAGGGTGCCGTCGGTGAGCAGTACAGCAGCCGCACCAGACCCGCCGGTCATGGTGGCCAAAGCCTCTTTGTAAAAATCGATGCTTTTGTGGTGATTGATCTCTGCAATGGTGGCATCCACAATCTGCCTGGCGGTCTCACAGGAGACCACCAGGCCGGCCCGGATATTGCCCAGCTCGATCTCATTGGCCACCTGGACCATGCCCGTGATCATGCCCAGACAGGCGGATTTGACATCATACACATGGGCCCTGGGTCCGATGTTGAGCTGGTGGGCAACAGCACAGGATGTGGCAGGTTCGAATCCGTCCTGGCATACCCCGCAATACACCAGTGCCCCGATATCATCAGGATCAATGCCTGCTTCGTCAATGGCCCTTTGTCCTGCCACGGCTGCATGTTCCGCCAGGGTGTGGTCCACATCCCAGTATCTGCGTTCCCTGATTCCGGTGAGCGCTTCCAACTGGCTTTTTTCAAGTCCCATGGCATCAAAGAACGGGGTGAGCCTTTCTTCTATCTGGGCGGTGGTGATGATGTGGGGGGGAAGTTCATATCCAAATGATGTGATATAAACCTTTGTGTATTTCATGTCTGTCTCCACAATTGGTTCAAACCATCCCGGGATACCCCGGACAGTTTCATTCCCATATCCCTGTACAGAACGATGCGCAGGTCATCGGCAAACATATGGGCATCTGCAATCACAAAAGGGGTTTCATCTGCATCAGTGTACCCCATCTGTTTGATCTCAATTTCATACCGGGCTTTTTTTGTTTCCGGTGTCACCGGTCCCCGGCATTTTAAATCACTTTCATTGCCCGGCAGCACATCAAAATGCACCTGATCGTCAGGGCTTACCCACCCCATGCGCTGGACAAATATCCGCAAGGCATGGGCACAGCACTCATACATCAAAGTGCCGGGCATGACCGGGTCATCGATGAAGTGGCAGGTGAGAAACCAGGCATCAGGATGGATATCCGCCTCTGCAATGATGGTTCCCATGCCGAATCTGCCCCCTGTGGGATCAAAGGACAGCACCCTGTCGATGAGATGCATGGGGCCGCCGGGCAGGTGCTGGGCTTTTCCCGGGCAGATACCGGCAAAACCCGGTCCGAATGCCCCTGCCAGATCTCCCTTGCGCAGGCTGCGCACCTGGTCGTCATTGAATGCCGCGGGAAAGACCGGCACTAAGGGGTCAAAAGGGTCGGCAGGGGGGGGGACAGACCGGTCCTGTTTTTTCAGGACGATCCCGCCGGAATTTTCTACCTCCTCTTCGGTAAAAAAACCGGCGCACCCATCCCGCATGGAGATGAACAATTGGTTTCCGATAAAGCCCTGGTAATGAAAAAAGAAAAGATATACATACCCCTGTCTGAGAAACCGGTCAATGCTGATATGGTATGTAATGGTTTCACCGGGCCTGGGCAGGGACCGGTGAAAGAAGACCTTGGCATCCAGGAGCCGGTATCTGCGCCGGCCCTTCACCATATGGTCAATGCCCAGCCAGGCACATAAAAACAGGTCTGCCTGGCCTGCTTCAATGCAAATGGATACCGGTGCCACCCCGCCGTCCAGGTACCAGGCCCGGGGCAGCACATCATGCTGGGTGATGATTTTTCCCGGTCCCAGAGAAAGCGGTTCTCCTGAAATGTGCATGATCCGGTCCACCAGCATCAGGGGTTCATCCGGCAGCCTGACCCGTACCGGATAGGTGTCGATAACGGCAAAGGCCGGTCCCAGAATCTTGGCGGCACTGCCTGTGGCAAATTCGAGGCACTGGTCCCGGGTGAAAACAGGCGGAACAGTTTCGGGATGGTTCCGGGTACCGGTATCTTTTTGGGTTTCCTTTGCCGCTGCTGTGATCAGGCTGGATATCTGTTTATGCATTTCGTGCATATTGGTTTGGGAAAAGGACAGAAATACTTCATGGGCACGGGCGGTGGCTGCAGATGTTTCCATAATCGTTTTCGGATCCATCAATGCAGGGGCGGTTAAACTGTCTGCCGGGGGTGGTGGCAAGGGATCTTCCCTGGGATCAGCCGTTTGCGGCTGGGCAGGGTTGGAGTGGTCCGGGTCCAGCATTTCCAGCAGGTCCCACGGCAGAGGGGGGAGTGTTGTGGGGATCACCAGGGGTGCTGCTTTTGGGGTATTTTCAGTGGTCTTGCCCCGGGCTTTTTGGGAAACGGTTTTATCAGGCTGAGGCTTCAAAGTGGCAGGTGTCTGGTCAGATGCCTGCTGGAGCAGACAGAATGCAGCACATCCGTCGTCTGTGATGGCAGAAGCTGCCGCCCTTCTGGGGCCGGATTCCGGCCTGGGCCAGGCGGTGGCTGCATCAGCCAGGGTAAATCCGTTTTTTTTCAGTGGATGGAGCAGAGAATCCGGTGGCAGTGGACAGGGAGGAAAAGTGTGGAAAAACAGGCACAACGCTGTTCTGATAACGGAGAACATTCCGGATGCCGCCTGTGTGTCTCCTGGTGCCAGGCTGGTCCATCCCAGAGCACAGCCGGTCTGGTTTTCTTTGGCAGCCAGCTGTTCCAGGGCATGGGCCTCATCTTTTCCCCATCTGCCGTATCCTCCGGAACAGGTATCCACAAAAGAGAGGTCTGAAAACCGGATACAGCTGTCTGCCAGACCCTTTTGCAGGGCTGTCAGATAGGGACCGGGGGTGTCCGGCGATGCTTTGGAAGCAGATTTTTGGTTTTCAGGTGCCATCCTGCCCCCGCTGCCGCCGGATATGCCGGTAATAATGCCGTAGATCCGGTCATTGTCTTTCAGGGCATCATCCAGGCGTTTGATGACTACGGCACCGGCTCCTTCCGCCGGTCTGGCCGGGCCTTCAGGATCTGTGCCCTGGTGCAGGGAAAACTGTCTGATGTCGCCGGCCATGTCCACGGCGGCGCAGATGAACAGATCGGTTTCTCTGGCAGCCAGGGAATGGATGCCGGTTTCAAGGGCTTTGATGCCGGAAGCGGCCCCGGCTGAAACTGTGAAGCACGGACCACCCAGTTTGCATTCTCTGGCCACCCGGGAGGCGGCTATCCCGCCTAAGGCCCCCAGGGTCCGGTTAAATGTCAACGGTGGCGATAGTTGATCCAGTATGGTGTCAGGAAGATGGTGGGCTTTCCAGCGCAAAGAAAAATCAGTGGCCCCGAAGTCAAATCCAATGCCCACTGCACAGCCGAACCTGTGGCGCACAGGATCATTTTCTTTGGGCCGTACCGGCAGGCCGGCATCTGCCAGGGCGCCTTTGGCAGCCTTGAGCAGTACCAGGTGCTGGGGCAGAATCTCCCCCATCTGGACAGGAGGGATGTGAAACTCTCCTCTGTCCACGGATATGGTGTCCAGAAAATTGGCAGACATTTTCTGCTGCGCTTTCGGCAGATGGTCCCACCGCCGCCATCTTGTGACAGCAGGGACAGGCCGGGGAGAAACCCGGCCCAGGGCCAGGTTTGTGAAGGCTTCCAGATCCGGACATTCCCGGGTAAAGGTGTGCATGCCCACGATGGCAAAGCCGGTTTTCTGCGGTGGTGCAGATTTCAAAGGATCTGGCTGCACCGCTTTGTTCATCCGGGGTACGGCGTGCTGTGACCGGGAGGGCGGATATTCTTCCACCAGCAGATGGGCATTGATGCCCCCAAAGCCGAATGCGGATATTGCCGCTCTCCTGGGAACACCGGGGGCCGAAGGATCCCATCGGGATGCCTCGGCCTGGACCTGCACCCGGGTGCCGTCCAAAGGGCTGGCATCAGGCAGGGCGGCAAAATGCAAAGAAGGGGGCAGTGTTTTTGCCTGCATGGCCAGCAGGGTCTTGATGAAACCGGCGGCCCCGGCAGCGGTGAGCAGATGGCCGATATTGGATTTGACCGATCCAATGGCAAGGCTTTGGCTGTAACATGCATACTTTTTCAGCACCGTTTTGATGCTGGCAAGCTCTACTTTGTCACCCACAGGGGTGCCTGATCCATGGCATTCCATGTACTGGATGGTGTCCGGTGGCAGACCTGCCATATCACAGGCCCCTGCCATGGCCCGGATCTGGCCTTCAGATGCCGGGGCCACCAGGTTGCCTTCAATATCATTGGACACCCCCCATCCCTTGATGACCCCTAAGATGGGATCATGGCAGGCCAGGGCATCGGCCAGGCGCTTGAGCACAATTATGCCGCAGCCTTCTCCCACCACAAGCCCGTCTGCTGTCCGGTCGAAGGGGGCGCACCGCCCGGACGGGGACAAGGCGGACAGCTGGCTGAATCCGATCTGGGTGTACAAAGAATCCGGCCGGGATACACCGCCTGTCACCATCACATCCGCCTTGCCCAGGTTCAGGTGCTCACAGGCCAGCTTGACAGCATACAAAGAGGATGCACAGGCTGCATCCAGGGTGAAGCTGCCGGCTGCAAGTCCTAAGGCCCGGGCCAGGATGGCGGCAGGTCCTGCCACCATGGATGTCTGTAAAGCATCCATGGCTGTGAAGCGCCGGGGTTTTTTTTTGCACAAAATTTCTCTGGAAACAGCAGATGCCGTGTCAGTGGGCAGGGCAATGGCAGCCAGGATCACGCCGGTGCGTTTTTTTACATCATCCGGCAGGTAACAGGCCTGGCAGGCGGTTCTGCCGGCTGTGAGCACCAGGTGGTGGACCGGATCCAGATTTGCTGCCACATCCGTGTCCAGGTCCAGGCCGTGGGGGTCAAATGTGAAATCCGTAACAAGTCCAGCCCGGTCTGAGACAGCCCGGTCCGGGCACAGGGAGGAGACCACCATTTTTTCTACCGGTGCGGCCCACCGGTGTCCGGGTATCTGAATGATGGATTCTTTTTTTTCCAGAATATTGCGGATGAACCGGTCTGTGTCAGAGGCCCCCGGAAAGATGCCGGCCATGGAAACCACTGCGATATGCTGGGCATGGGATGTCATAGGGGGTCATATAATGGAGAAAGGCTCTGGTTGCAAGAGATCAGTGTAAAATTTGTGTAAAACAGACCGGATATCTCTTCGGGCAGATCTGAATAGCATTCATGCCCTGGCGGGGACAGCAAGGTATGAAAGCTGTTAGCTGTTAGCTTTTAGCTGTTAGCTGAGTATTGATGGCTGACGGCTGAAGGCTTTCATATAACCCCCATGCCCTGGCGGGCACAACCAAAAATGAAAGTATGAGCAGGCAGATATTAACTTAACACTTAACACTTAAAACTTAACACTTTCATATAAAATCAGGCAAGGGCAGATCAGGTGAACAAAAGGAAAAATCCCTGGATAACAGGGCGGAGAAGCAAAAGGACAGTGATGCCCATCAGACAGACAGACAGGATCTGGTCTGCTGCGCTTTCCCGGCGCTGGTCATTGTAGCCCAGTATCCATCCTAAGGCCATGCCCCCCAAAAGGCCGCCGCCATGGCCCCAGTTGTTGATGTTGGGCAGCAGAAAACCGATAAGTGCCAGACTGACGATCCATCCGGAGGTCTGCTGAAACATCTGCCGGCCCCAGGGGCCGCCCCGGGATTTCCCAAAATAGAGCAGGGCACCGATCAGGCCGCACAACCCGGATGAAGCACCGATGGTCAGGGGCACATTGCCTAGAAAGGAAAGCAGAAAACCGGCCGCACCGGAAATGGTGTAGATGGTAAACATGCGGAACACGCCGAATTCCGCTATGACCAGCGGGGCCACTGTCTTGAGGGCCATCATGTTGAACAGAATGTGCAGAAGACTGCCGTGCAGCCAGTTGGCTGTGATCAGCGACCCCCAGGCCTGGTAATTTACAATGGGCAGGCGGCCGGATGCACCCATGAAAACAAGGGCGTCAAGGGAAGGGCTCAGGGCGTTAAACGGATTGAAGCCGGTATTTACGGCCTTACCGCTGAAAAAAAGGGTTATTATAAATAAGGCCACATTGGTGTATAAAATGGTTTTCAATACCCGTGACGGAGAAAAAGCAGAAATATATGGGGTTAAAAAGTGCATGGGGAAACAATACCTGAAGTTTTAAGTGTTAAGTGTTAAGTTTTAAGTGGTAGATGATACCTGACGGTTGACAGCTAAACTTTTTATCATTTGTTGTGGACTTTCAGGGCATGATTGGTAATGGTGGTTCTATAATGAGGGAAAAGCCTTTGCAAAAATTTCCTCAATGGCATCGTTGACAAAGGTTTCCAGTTTTTTGCGTGAAAACACTAGCTCGGTGCGTTCAAGGGTGAGGGCAATGGGGATGGTGGTGATGCTGCGTTTGTCCGGAGAACCCAGATAAAATGTCAGGTCAATGATGAGGGTCATGTGGGTGGTGACCCCGGTTTTTTCTGCCCGGCAGGCAAACTGGTTGATGTCTGCTGCAAAAATATGGGTGAACTCCTCGGGCATATCAGATACACCCCGGGCCGTGGCAGGAAAGGCGGGCACAAGGGAAACAGAAAATCCCCTTTGTTCCAGAAATGTGCGCAAGACCCGGGTCATGGTTGCGGACAGATCCTGTCCTGTTACAACAAAAATTTCCCTGTGATCGCCCGGCAGCTGCCGGTATCCCACATATCCTTTTGTGGCGCCGGTCCTCTTGTCGTTAAACCGGCTCAATCCGACAGTCTGCTGCCTCTGTGTGACCGGATGGGCGGTAGAATAGGAAAGGTTGAGGTATTTGGGACCGGGGGAGGCACATCCGGAAAAAAATATCAGCAAGAATGCCAGAAAAACCGGTGATCCTGCAAAATATATTTTATTTGCATTTAACCGTATAAAAAGAGGTATCATAAGACAGATTTTCCTTAACTTCAAAGGGTTAATCAGAAGCGGCATCAATTATGGTAACGGCAGCCAGGTATTCTTTGACTGCCCCTAAGGTCAAAGAGAACATCTTGGTGCCTGTAAGAATGACAATGGCATTGTCCGGGCATCCGCAGGCCTCAGAAAAGGCAGGCCCCATGACAGCGGCCGGGTCTGTGGTCCCGTCCGGGTTGGTCTGCAGTCTCTGGATATAGGTGTCCAGGCGTTCCTTAAGGATATTGAAATAGTCAATCTGGTGACCGGTGGTGGTTTCCGTGAGGGTGGAAATGTTTTGTGAAATTTCTTTTATCATATGCCAGAAGGATTCTGACAAAGGGGTTTTGTTTTTGTCGCCGGCCGGCATGAAAAAAGAGATCCCCCATCCCACACTCAGTATCTTGAGGATTCCCAGTTCATATTCAATGGTTGTCAGGTTCAGGCCGGCCTCTTTGGGCAGGGCTGCCAGAATCTCTTTGAGATCTGTTCTGTCAATGGCAAAGGCGGCCAGGTTCTGGGCGGTTTCCGGGACTGTGAGATGCTGCTGATCCGATGTGGTCATAAACACTTCCTTTGGGGTATACAAAATATATGAATTGTGTAATATAATACACCATTACATTGAAAATATCCAGAATGCAAAGAGGCAAATCTTGGCAGAAATAAAAATAGAAATCAAACTGTTTGTCACACTGACAGCATTTGCGCCAAAAAATGCCGACAATTTCCCGGTCCAGGAGGGCACCACGGTGGAAATGCTTATCAGGGATCTGAACATTCCGGCAGATACCGTGAAACTGATTTTTGTCAATGGCAGAAAACAGGATACCACCTATGTGCTCACATCCGGAGACCGGCTGGGACTGTTTCCCCCGGTGGGAGGAGGATAACAATCATGTCTGAAAACAGTGAACGCTATGCACGCAACTTTGATACCCTGACCTGGTTAGAACAGGATCGGTTGGCATCTGCAAAGGTGTCGGTGCTGGGTCTGGGAGGCCTGGGGGGCGGGGTATGTGAAATGCTGGCAAGAATCGGGGTGGGCCATCTGACCCTGATCGACGGTGATGTATTTGAAGCCAGCAACCTGAACCGGCAGCTCTTGTGTACGGAAGCGCTTGTGGGCACATCCAAAGCTAAAGCGGCCGAAGAACGGATACGTGCCGTAAATTCCCTGGTGCAGGTCACCCCTGTGGCGGTATATGCAGACAAGGCCACTCTTTTTGACATGATCACGGGATCTGATCTGGTGGTGGACTGTCTGGATTCCATCCATGGCAGGTTCATGCTCCAGGATGCAGCAAGAAAAGCACAGATCCCTGTGGTGGGCGGGGCCATTGCCGGTGTATCCGGTCAGGTGACGGTGATTTTTCCCGAAGACAAAGGATATGAACTGATTTATGGAAAAAGGGACCACCTGCCTGCAAGGGGTGTTGAATCGCACACCGGCAATATTTCCTATTGTGCACTGATGGTGGCTGCCGTCCAGGCTTCGGAATGCATCAAACTGCTGCTGGGCCGGGGGGATGTACTGCAAAACAAAATGCTGATAATGGAGTTGTGGTCCAACTCTTTTGAGATCATGGACCTGGTATAACCAGGCCGGACATAATCCCCACCCCTGCATGATAATACCAAATCGACCATGATAAGGAGGCTCCGGCATGTACGCAAAAGCAGCTGATATTATAGCAAACGCCAGGCGGTGTGTGGCATTTACCGGTGCCGGTATTTCCGTTGAAAGCGGGATTCCGCCCTTCAGGGGGGAAAACGGCCTGTGGAACCGATATGATCCCACCACCTTTGATATCCGGTATTTTCACCAGCATACCAAAGCATCCTGGACAGCCATCAGGGAGATTTTTTATGACCTGTTCGGCAAGGTGCTGCCCAATGCAGCCCACTATGCCCTGGCGGAACTGGAAGCAACCGGTCTGGTAAAAAGTGTCATCACCCAGAATGTGGACAACCTGCACTATGATGCCGGCAGCCGGGTGGTGCATGAATTCCACGGATCCTTGAAAAAACTGGTCTGCCTTTCCTGTTTCAGCCGATACGCCATTTCAGACATCGATCTGGTTGTTCTGCCCCCTAAGTGCCGCCATTGCAACGGGATCCTCAAGCCGGACGTGATTTTTTTCGGGGAACCCATTCCTGAACCTGCAAGAACAGATGCCTTTGCGGAAACCAGGCAGGCAGACTGCTTTCTTCTCATCGGCACCACCGGTACGGTGGCACCTGCCAACCTGATTCCGGGTGCGGCAAAAGCAAATGGTGCCGTGATCATCGAGATCAACCCCGTCCCGTCAGAATATACAAAAGATGTGACAGATGTTTTTATCAAAGCCAGTGCCATGGAAGCCATGGAAGGCCTGATGGAAGAACTGGACCGCCGGCAGCAATAACCAAAAATTATATAACACCCTTAGCCTGAGTGACCACGACAAATGACAAAAGTATAAGCAGTCAGGTCTTAGCTTAACACTTAAACCTTAACACTTAAAACTTTCATTAAGGAGTATGCAATGCCCGAAGACTGCCTTTTCTGCAGAATTGTCAACAAAGAAGTTGAAACCCGTTTTTTGTATGAAGATGACACCTATGTGGTGTTCAAGGATATCAATCCGGCAGCACCGGTCCACCTGCTGCTGGTTCCCAGGGTCCATATCCGGAGTATCAACGACCTGTTGCCTGACCATGAATCCCTGGTGGGGG
>JAABSO010000034.1 GCA_011390335.1 Desulfotignum sp.
CCTCTGATTTCCCTTGTCGGTGCAGCAAACCATCATGACAGCCTTTTTTTGAAGCCTTTGATCAAGCTTGCTCAGGCTATGGGCATAGATGTAAAACTGATAACAGCCGACCAGGCATATCATGACAGTGACGGATCAGTTCTTCAGGAAACAGGAGTTTATGTGGTGGCACCGGCATCTGAAAAAACAAAGATTCCTGAAAATGTTTTGGAATCTCCGGTGCGGGTTCTGTGCCACGATTTTTGTGAGATCCCGATGATGAACTTGGGAACATCGGACAAAGGACATGAATTCGGATGTGCTGCATCTTCTGGAGAGTGTCCAATCGAATCCGGGTGCCCCAAATCAAGAACCATTGGTTTTGACAATGGCTATTTTCAACCGATGCCGCTATTTCATGCCGAATCTGAACAATCAATTGCGATTCGGAAAAATTGTGAACGTCCATTCAACCTGATGAAAAAGCGTGAGGGCCTTGAACAAACAAGGGTCAGAAGTCAACATGGCGTTGTTTTCCGCTCGACGCTTACAACCATAGCAACCTTACTGATTGAAATGGCTGGTTTGAGGAGAAAACCCCGAAAGAAAAACACTGGACAAATGGAGTTGTTTGCCGCCACAGGATAACCAAAAAAACATACTGTAGAAACGGTTTTCAGAGTCTGATTGAATCGGACTGTTGGAGTATTGCCCGAATTTTACACAAGGGCCAAAAAGTGACAATGTCACACAGGTCAAAAACACAGAATCAGGCAAGAAACTGACAATTCAAACAACACAAAACCTGAAAAACATATTATTGAAAATGAAGAAGATTTATAAACCGATCAAATTCTGAACGGTTTCAACACCCTTTTATAGCCAAAATATTTTGCAGGGTAATTCAATCCATCGATAACAGTCAAAACTAATTATCTCATGCCTGAAAAATTCCAGGGAGATTTGATACGGCCATATCAAATATGGCAGCGCTGTGCCCAGTTCCGGCTTTCAGTGATCGGAGAACTGTTGTTCAGCCCACCGCCCAAAGGGCAACTTCGCAGAGCGGACAGAAAAGTTGCGGAAAATCCTGGACAAGAGGTCATGCAGAACGCAGCAACAGTCAAAAAGTTAAGATTTTGTCGCTTTCTTTTATGATGTCGTAGAGATTTTTCTGGGTAGCTCTCTTATGATATCCTTCCTTCACACCGTGAAGGTCCATAAGTTTACCTCAGGCCAATAATACCCCTTCTGAAAGTGTAAAGATCTTTGACAATTCAAGAAGCGGGAATTGTTCTGAGTTCATGCTTTCATACTTGACAGATGGGCCATTAAAAAAGATCGTTACATCTTCCATTCCCTCAAGCATCATGTTGGCTAAACGAAATGCATTCCAAATAACTTCAGGGGTTTCCTGGCAAAGAATAAATGCTGTCTTCATAAAAGATTCCTTAAAAAATTATTAATGCTGCAGCGACAGCCTGTCCAGGGTTGAGCCAAGCTGTACACCTGTTTCCGGATCCCAGCCCCTGAGCTGGTAGAATTCTTTTCTCATCTGCTGAAAGTCTTTGCGGTCCAGTACCATACCTTTTCTGCTCAACACCTGGTCACCGGGACCCGGGACAAGAACGTCCGGGTTCATGAAAACCGTCTGCACCGGTTGCGTATAGTTGAATTCAGCCACATCATCATCTGTCAGCGGGCGCGTTCCTTCTCTGATCATGATGGCACGCTCCAGGTTAAAGATGCGCTCACCATATGTATGTAATTCTTTTTCATCTGTTTGAATTCCGGTTACAGCGGTGAAAATACGGCTTTCAAGCAAAGGATCGCCAACCCGGTCGGGTGTATGCCAGGAGACCATGAGCGGCCAGATGGAGTCACACAGCAGCAGGCTGTCTTTGGTGCAGGTCCGGTCAATGATGTGAACAGCAGCCTGGGCCTTGCCATCAATGGTCATCAGATCCCAGGCTTTATTGTGACCCCAGAACCGCCCGGCAGCTTTCCTGAAAACATCGTTTGAAACCGGAGAACTGTCCGGATTGGCCTTGTGCATTCCCCATAATCCGGTCAGGCGGCTGACCTCATGCAGCATGGCAATGGGCTGCCGGGGAGAAAATGCATAAAGCAGGCCGTTCATCAGGTATTCCCTTGCAGAATAGGTTGCCCCGTCACCGACACCGCCAACTTCCGGAGCAAAACAGGCCCTGGCTTCGGGTCCCAGTTTTTCACCGGCCCGAAGCAGCCCCTCGGCCAGGATATCGCCCAGGCCGTTGCGTTCAGCAATCATGGAGGCCAGATCATTAAAAAAATCAAGCGTGCCAAGCTGCGACATGTTCAGCCCGGTCTGTTTTTCAGTTAAGCAGCCGGCTTTAACACAGGCTGACAGCCAGTTAATAATATTGAACATCTCCATTGTGCACAGGGACAAATCATTGCAGATGCCGGTGGCCTTCACAGCAGTTTCAGCTGATTCTTCAGGCCGCCCGGCCACCCATTGAAAATAGACAAACATGGACTGGCATTTCCTGACAACCTCCTCTCCTGAGGCGGTCCTGAGACGATTGCGGTACAAACAGTCTACGCCGCACTGATAACAGGAAGATTTTCCGGTCCGTTTCACCTGATCCGGGGCAAAAGGCAGCATCATGGGATCACGCCGGTTCAACCCAATGGTCAGCTTATTGAGTTTTTTCAGCGCTTCCGGATCAGCCACAACCGGACTTCCCGTTCCTGAAACCACTATGGCCTTAAGGTTTTTTGATCCCATGACCGCACCGAAGCCTCCGGTTGCGCTGCCTTCATTGTCAGTCATGATATTGGCGCTGCGGCAGAGATTTTCACCTGCCACGCCCGTGGTGACAAACCGGGCTGAATTACCGTGGGCTGATTTGATGGCCCTGCTGACACTGTAAACCCCTTTTCCCCAAAGCTCTGCAGCATCTTCAAATGTGACGGTACCATCATTGATGTAAAGATAGACCGGTTTTTCAGACCTGCCGGTAACCACCAGTCCGTCAAATCCGGCCCGCTTTAAATATGGTCCGAAAAAACCGCCCATGTTGCCGTAGCAGTACCCTTCCGGCAGGGTCATGGGAGATTTGGCAGTTACTGTAAAACGGGATGCGCCCTGGGCACCGGTAGCGCCGATGGGGCCGGTCATAAAAATCAGGTGGTTCTGGGGATCAAAGGCACCAATGGCGGCCGGGATCAGATCCCGGTAAAGACGGGCGGCAATTCCCCGTCCTCCCAGAAAAAGTCTGCTGTAATCCCGGGTTTCAAGTTCCCGGCTGGACCGATCGGAAAGATCAACTTTCAGAAACCTGCCGCACCAGCCAAAAGTACCGTCATTTGAATTTCTTAAGGCCATTCTGCCCTCCTTTTGTTCGTTAAAAAAATAACAGATAATGGACATTAAAGGGATCATGGTCCATTTCAAGGACCTGTATCCTGGTGAACCCGGCTTCTTTAAGCAAAGACACGGCCCGGTCTCTTCCCCACATCATGCCAAGGCCCATGCCCTTGTCAGAAAGCCCTACAGGCATGCAGTGCATAAGGCTCACCGTGTACAGAAAAGGCCCCATGGGATGGTCCAGATTGCCGGCAGGATCACTGGCTGCATCAATATCCACCATGGAGAACATGCCCCCTGGTGCCAGCATATGGCGGACTGCCTTGAGCGCTTCCAGGGGCCGGCTCTGGTCGTGGATGGCGTCAAATGCAGTGATATAATCATATGCCTGGAAGAAATCCGGATCATCCTGAACCGATGCAGCATCTTTTGCCAGGAATGTTATATTTTTCAGGCCCAGCTCTGCAGCCCGGCTCCGGGCGGATTCAATGGCAGGAGCATCATTGTCGATCCCGGTAAAGGAGGAGGCAGGAAAATGTTCCGCCATCAGGTGCAGGGCTATACCCTGGCCGCAGCCCAGATCACAGACCCGGATGCCCTTTTCCATGCGGGCCACAAGAGCGCCCTGCTCCACTTCGGGCAGAAAATGCCGGATCAGCACCTGTCTGTGCTTGGCATGGGACAACTGTGCCATGAATGCCTGAAACCGGGGATAGGCATCATAGGGTATGCCCTCACCTTTGGAAAAATCTTCTGTGACCCTGGCCATGGCAATCTGTGTGAGCAGCGGAATCTCCCGGGTATACACCCCCATGTTGCTGCTGCCGCTTTTGCGGGTCAGCAGGGCTGCATGTTCCGGCGGCAGAAAATACACGTTTTCTGCAGTCCTGCTGTTTTGGATTTCAATAATCTGTCCCGTGCACATGATGCCCAGCCATTCTTTTACATACCGCGGATGAAGCCCGGCAGCCCGGGCCAAAGCGGAACAGGATACCGGCTGCTCCATGTCCGCCATCACATCGAAAATTTTCAGTTGATACCCCAAAGCCAGCGCCAGATTCAACGCCCCGTGATTGAGAATATCGGTTAATCTGCTGCCGAATGCCTCCTGTTTTTCCTGATCCATTGTCTTTTTGTCCCCCTGTCCTCCCGGTAAGAATTGTTCATTGCCTGATTTTCATTGCAGTACATAGAACGGATCATCTGGTCTATTCAGTCTGGCCGGCATCCCATTTTCCCTGAACTCTTAAGTCTTCTATGACGGCGGCGGCTTTTTCCATGAGGCGGATCTTGTCCACCTTGGTGCTCCGGGTCAACGGGAATTCTTCATCACTGGGCCAGATCTCCACATGCAGCGGCCGCTTGTAGGCGGCAATGGACTTGCAATGGGCAAGAACTGCCTCAGATGTCAGATCCCAGCCTTTTTTGGGCCGGACAAAGGCAAAGATGCCTTCGTCAAACAGATAATGTTTCATGCCCATGACATCCACCACATCCACGCCGTCCATGGCCGCAATATGGTCTTCCACCTCGCCGGGAAAGACATTGTACCCCTTCTGCTTGACCATGAATTTTTTCCGGCCGGATAAACACAAAGCCCGGTACCCATCCATCTGTTTGAAATATCCCAGATCTCCTGTATACAGGATGCCTTCTTTGGACACGGCCTTTCGGGTCTCCTCGGGCTGGTTAAAATACCCTAAAAATACAATGGGCGGGTGGTAGCAGATCTCCCCTGTTTCATTGTCAAAAACTTCATTACCGGCAGATCCGTCTTCCTGCATGGGAAGCCGGACCGTAACCTTTGCCAGGTCGTCAAAGGCTTGTCCCACCTGTCCTGCCATCTCTTCCAAGGGGATGCCCGGCGGGGTAAAGGTGGCAAACCCGGCATTTTCCGTCATGCCAAGCCCTGTGCCGAATCGCGGGGCCATGCCGGCAAGGCGTTCTAAAAATTTGGTGTCCACGGCAGATCCGGCATAGGCCACGAACTTTAGGCTGGACAGATCAAAGGTGTCATATTCCGGCAGGTTCCAGAGCATGCGGAACATGGTGGGGATCTGGCCCATGGCCGTGACCTTGTGGCGTTCAATTGCTTCAAGGCTGGCCTTTGTGTCAAATATCCGCAGCAGGACCGCCTTGCCGCCCAGGTACATGGTGGTCATAAAGGTTTCGGTCACACAGCCCACATGGCTTGGGGGCAGGTTGACCAGGCAGATGAAACCGTCATCCCCGGGTTCATTGCCAAATCCCCTGGCCAGGATCTGGTTCTGGACAATGATGTTTTCATGGCAGAGGATAGCGGGTTTGGGTTCGCCCGTGGTGCCCGTGGTATAGATAATCAGGGCCGGGGTCCTTGTTTCCACCTGTTCATAGGCTTTTTTCAGGCGCCCTGTAAAAAGATCCACAAGCTTCAGCCAGACCAGTCGTTTTTTGTCCATGAGGGCTGTGATGCCGACGGCATTATCAATAATATCACCCGGAACCGGGTCCGGCGTGAACTGGACCAGGTGTTGGACACCAGGGCATCCCTTTTGAACGGCTTGTCCTATTTTCCTGAAATCTTTCACCGGTGTGTTGCCCAGAAAGAAAAAGGCCCTGGGCGCAATTTTGTTGATGTCCCTCACCACTTCGGCCTCGGTCAGCCGGACATCCAACGGGGCGATGATGGCCCCGATTTTAAAACAGGCATACATGAGCATCAGGTGCTCGGGTACCAGGACCAGCTGGGTGGCCACCCGGTCGCCTTTTTGGATGCCCATGTCCAGCAGTTTTAAGGCAAAAAAATCGATCAAAGACAAAAACTTTTTATAGGTGATTTCCCGGTTATCCTCATGCTGGATCATGGCCACATGGTCTGGCCTCAGGCGCGCCCATTTTTCAACATAATCGTTTACCCTTGCAAGCCGCTGGCTCATTCTGACTCCTTTTTTATTTTAAGGTATCCGGACCGGATGGCACGTTTATTCTCTGCGTTGACCACCTCAAAAAACAGGTCCAGGTGTTGGGGATAATCCTTGGATCCTAAGCAACAGATTTCAATGTCAGTGCCGGGTTTGACCATGCCGGAAAATTTGCAGGCAATCTCTTGAACCCTTGTGGGATCTTTTCCTGCTTCCTGCCGGATCAGTTCTTTGACAGCACAGGCCAGGGTGGCGGTTCCCTGGAGGATAATCCCGGGCAGTCCCACACTTTTTGCAAATCTGGGGGACGTATGAATGGGAAATTCAATATTGGTACACCCGTCATAGACATAGGGAAGCCAGGGCGCAATTTTTTTTCGGCAGGCCCAGACCGGGGCGGCAAGGGGGGCAGCATCCGGTGTCACGGGCAGGCGCTGCCGTCCTTTTTCCCCTAAGCATTCCACGCCCCGGAGCATGGCTCCGATATATTCGGTAAAGACAGGTTTGTTCTGCGTATCAACGGCAATCAATTCAATAACGGCATGGGTTCCGGCCCGGTGGGGAAGGATGGCGGCTATCTGCCCTGTCAGGCACACCTCATCTTCCGGCCGAATCAACCGGTGGACAATGAGGTGTTCGGTATAATGAACCTGGGTGAACAGCACTTCTCTGGGAAAGTCCTTTGATTCGATGAACTCCCCGAGGCTGCTGAGGATGGGCCAGGTCACGGCCACGGGAAAGACGGGCGGGGCAAATATCCCCTGCGCGCTTCTGTCATCAAAATAAAGGGGGAGGTCCTCGGCGATTGCCGCGGCAAAATTGGTGGTGTCCCGCCAGGTGATGCGGGTCTTGTGCGGCTTCAGCCGGGTGCCGGCGAGCCTGCTGTCCAGTTCCATATACCAATGCTCCACTGAAAGGATTTACAGGTAAAGACGTAAGACGTGTCCATGGGGATAGCTAAACCATAGTTTGATTTATTTGTCAAAAAAGAAAACCATGGTTTATTTTTATGGCCAGACCGGCTGTTCACCGGCAACCTTCTGATAACACCCGGATCTGACAGTTCATCGCTGTACTGAATGTGTCATGGCATTCAAACCTGTGCAGCAAATGGCATTATTATATACGAACGCCCTGACACCAGGTATAAATTTCTTGATTTTTCCATGTGTTTCAGGTAGGTTATGCCTCTTATTTTTGCTTGCGTGAAGGGGTTTCTCAATGCCGGTGGTATGTTTGAATAATGTTTCCAAGTCCTTTGGCAGCCAGCAGGTGATCGACAACCTGTGCCTGGATATTCTCAAAGGGGAATTTTTGACCCTCCTGGGCCCGTCAGGATGCGGCAAAACCACTGTTCTGCGCCTGATTGCAGGACTTGAAACCTGTGACAGCGGCACCATTCTCATCAACGGCCGAGACCAGACCCGGCTGCCTGCCTGCGACCGGGATGTCAATACCGTGTTTCAAAGCTATGCGCTGTTTCCCCACATGAACGTGTTTGACAACATCTCCTTTGGATTAAAGCTCAAAAAAATCCCGGCCCGGCAGATCCAGGAACGGGTTAAAGAAACCCTGGCACTGGTAAAACTTGCAGGCATGGACAACCGGCCCATCAGCCAGCTGTCCGGGGGGCAGCAGCAGCGGGTTGCCATAGCCAGGGCCATTGTAAACCAGCCGTTGATCCTTCTGCTGGATGAACCCTTAAGCGCTCTGGACTACAAACTGCGCAAGCAGATGCGCCTGGATCTGCGGCATCTGCATAGAAAACTTGGCATCACCTTTGTCTTTGTCACCCATGACCAGGAAGAAGCCCTCACCCTTTCGGACCGGGTGGTGGTTATGCACAACGGGAGTATCCAGCAGACAGGCACCCCCAAAGAGATCTATGAAACCCCGGTGAACCTGTTTGTGGCCGATTTTGTGGGAGAAAGCAATATCTTTGATGCCAGGGTGACCAGCACCACGGGGCCGGACATGGAGATCCGGATCCAGGGCGTTTCAAAAACCGTCCAGAACCGGCGGGGCTTCAAAAAAGACCAGGCGGTCAAGGTGCTGCTGCGGCCAGAGGACATGACTGTGGAACGAACCAAAGACCAGTGTCATAGAGGATTTCTGCCAGGTCAGGTAAAAGAGATGATTTACAAGGGAACCACCGTGGACCTGATCATCCGGCTGGACAATGGACAGGATATTTTTGTTACAGAATTTTTCAATGAAGATGACCAGGATATTTTTTATGACGTTAACGAACGGGTCTGTGTTTCCTGGATAAAAGGCTGGGAGGTGACCCTGCCCCATGAATGAGAAACAGGGATTCAAATTTTTTGCAGTTTTTTTGAACATGACGTGGTTTGCCCTGTTTGTCCTAGCACCGGGCCTCATGGTGGTGGGCATCAGTTTTCTGACCCGCGACATCAGCACCTTTTTCGCCTGGCCCCTTACCCTGGACCATTACCGGGAGCTTGTGGATCCGGTGTATGCAAAAGTTCTGAAAAATTCTCTGGTATATTCCTTCAACACCACCCTTTTGTGCCTGGGTATCGGCTATCCCTTTGCCTGGTTTCTGTCCCGAGCTCCCGGACACAGGCGCCCCCTGCTGCTCATGATGGTGATTATTCCCTTCTGGACATCCTCATTGATCAGGACCTATGCCCTGGTGATCCTGATGAAAGCCAACGGCATCATCAACACTGTTCTTTTGGCAGCCGGCCTCGTGTCAGAACCTGTTTCCATGCTGTACACGGATGCGGCCGTGTATGTGGGACTGGTATATTCACTTTTGCCATTCATGATCCTGCCTTTGTACGCTGTGCTGGAAAAAATGGACATCCGGCTGATGGAGGCGGCCCGGGACCTGGGGGCCGGCAGTTTCCAGGTGTTTATACACGTGGTGCTGCCTTTGTCTTTACCCGGTGTCATGGCTGGCTGCATCATGGTGTTTTTACCGGCCATGGGGCTGTTTTACATTCCGGATCTTCTGGGTGGCGCCAAAACCATGCTGGTGGGAAACTTCATTAAAAATCAGTTTCTCACCGCCGGCAACTGGCCCTTTGGATCTGCTGCCAGTGTGTTCCTTTTGCTGCTCATGGTGGTGATGCTGGGGATCTATTTTTTCATATCCACCCGGTTCAACCGGAGCCAGGAGTCATGAAACGCTGGATAGGCATATCCTGGGTATCAACAGTATTTGCTTTTTTGTACGGCCCGCTGCTGGTTCTGATGGTCTTTTCCTTTAACCAGGCCCGCTACACCTCAGAATGGCAGGGATTTTCCCTCACCTGGTATGCCAGCCTTCTGGAAAACCAGTACCTTCTGGATGCGTTTGTCAATTCATTGACCGTGGCTTTTGTTTCCAGCCTGGCAGCAACCGCCATGGGCACCCTGGGGGCCTTTGCCATTGCCTGGTACCGCTTTGCCGGCAAAAAACTTTTTTTCGGACTGGTGTATTCCGTGATGATGAGCCCGGACATTGTCATGGGCATCAGCCTGCTCATGCTCTTTGTGACCGCCGGCATCCATCCTGGTTTTTTTACGCTGCTGGTGGCCCATATCACCTTTTGTCTGCCCTTTGTCATTGTGCTGGTGCATGCCAGGATCGCAGGATTTGATCCGGCGGTCGTGGATGCGGCAAGGGATCTGGGGGCCAGGGAGCATGAGGTGTTTTTAAAAATCGTTTTTCCCATGATCCTGCCGGCGGTGCTGGCAGGATGGCTCCTGAGCTTTACCCTGTCCCTGGATGATGTGATCATCAGTTTCTTTGTCACAGGACCGGGATTTGAAATCCTTCCCTTAAAGATCTATTCCATGGTAAAACTGGGGGTAACCCCTGAAGTCAATGCCCTGTGCACCATTTTGTTTGTATTAACCCTGGCAGCTGTTCTGGTTGCCCATTTTTTGATAAAGGAGAAAAAAAAATGAAAAAATGGATTGTCATTTTATGCCTGCTCCTGGTGCCTGCCCTGGCCTCTGCCGGAGACCGGACCCTTTTTGTGTACAACTGGACCGAATATATGCCTGATGAAGTGCTAACCGCTTTTGAGGAAAAAACCGGCATCAATGTTGTGTACTCCACTTATGACAGCAATGAATCCATGTATGCCAAGGTAAAGCTCACCCAGGGAAAAGGATATGATGTGGTGTTTCCCTCCACCTATTTTGTTCACAAGATGCGCAAGGAAGGACTGCTCAGCCCCATTGATCACGCAAGCCTTGCCAACTTCAAGCACCTGGACCCTGTGCTTTTGGACAAACCCTATGATCCTGGAAACACCTATTCCATTCCCTATGTATGGGGATCTACAGCCCTGGCCTTTAACAGGGACCAGGTAGCACCTGAAAAAATGCAATCCTGGAAAGATCTGTGGCGGCCTGAATTCAAAAACCGCCTGGTGATGAATGATGATGTGCGGGAGGTCCTGGGGGTCGGCCTGATCATCAACGGATTTTCCGTGAACGACACTGACCCTGACCACATCAGGATGGCATATGAATCCATCCGGTCGCTCATGCCCAATATCCGGGTTTTTTCAGGCGATTCCCCCAAACAGCCGCTGCTCAACCTGGAAGCCTGGGCCGGCATGGTCTGGAACGGGGAAGCCTATATGGCGGCCCAGGATTTTCCCGCCATCCAGTATGCCTACCCTGAAGAAGGGGCTATTTTCTGGGTGGATTCCATGGTGATCCCCAAAGAGGCAAGGAACAAAAAAGAAGCCCTGGCATTTATCGATTTTATCCTGGAACCTGAAAACGCCCTGCTGGTGTGCGAATATATCGGATATGCCCCTGCCAACCGCACGGCTGTGGGCATGATGCCCGAAGAACTCAAAAACAATCCCACCATTTTTCCGGACCCTGAAGATGTAAAAAAAGGAGAATTCCAGACCGATGTGGGGGATGCCATCCTGGTATATGAGCGCTACTGGGAGCGGCTCAAAACCGGGATGTAAAAGCTATGCATCAGCTGCGCCTGAAACTGATCAGCTGCGCTTGAAACCCAAGGTATGGGGAACCAGGAGTTTTTCCGGCTCATAGGACATTTTGGCCTGGCGCAGTCCTTTGATTCCCAGATCCTGCTCCCGGTTGATGTACTGGCATTTGTCCTGCAAAAACAGGGCGGTCTGCTGGTTGATGACCTGGGCCGCCCCTTTAAAATCAAAATCGGATTTTTCAAACTGCACATTATAGGTGGAAGGGTTCAGAGGGCTGAAAATGGAAAAAGCCGCCATCCGGTCGTCCACCATGAGGGCCAGCCCTTCAAGTCCCAGGTCCTCAAAGTTCTCAAAGGCTTTTTCCATGGCCATAAATTCCGCCTCAAGGGTCTGGGACAGCCCTCCCTGCCCGTACAGCAGATCCCGTGAAAAAGCCCGGGCAGCATCCTGATTTTTCTTTGAAAGCACCTGGATCTCATATGCGGGATACAGGCGCTCAAACTGTGAGATCAGATTTTTCTTCTTGTGAAGCTTGGCGCTGTTCAACTGGCACAGACTGTCCACAGAATAGATGTATTCTGCATAATCGCGCTCAGGGGTCACAGAAAAATAGTGATCACACCGGGGATACGCATCCAGGTAGCTGTCGGTCACCAGCCCAATATCCGGCTCCAGGCCGCTGAGCATCAGTTCCCTGCACAGACCTGCCAGTTCCTCCGGAGGCAGTGTTTCCCCTAAGGGCATGAACGCGCACTGGTTCACGCCGTCATATATCACCAGCCGTCCCTTGTACAGCCGCCATGAATACTGGTAGGCCTCCTGCCAGCAGAAAAGATTGGCAAAATTGTATTCACAGGACATGGGCGTATATTTTCCAATATAGATCTGCACCATCTGCCGGTCGGACAGTGCAAACATGCCTGCGGTAGGAAAGGAAATGGTTTGATTGAGGTCAAGGGAACAGTTCTCGCTCCTGGTATACATATATATTTAATCCTTTAATCTGTACGGGATATGGCCTGAAAGTTCCTGAAAACCCAGATTTTCATAAAATCTGCGGGTATCGGGTTCTCCTATCAGGCCTATCCAGTCCACACCATGGTCTTTAAGACCGGTGATCAGTTTTTCAATAATTTTTTTGCCGATACCCCTGCCCCGGTAATCCTGTAAAACAACAACATCCTGAATATAAGCATCACTTGTAAGATCCGAAAGGGCCCTTCCCATGCCGATCATCTTTTTTTCACAAAAAGCACCCACAAACAAAGCGGAATTTTTCACCACATGGTCTAAAAACTCAGGGTGGTTTTCACAGTTTTCATCCCACCACCCGGCATCCTTGTACAATGCCGTCAATGCCTTTTTTTCAGCTGTTTTGACAAAGGGAAAAGTGACTAAAAGTGCTGGATCATCACCCATGTTAAAATGCTTCCATCAGGGAAATGAACCGCTGTTTTTCCGTGTGGCAGGAATAATTGCGCTGCTGCAGTTTTTTGATCATTGCCGGTGCATTGAACCGTAAAAAAGGGTTCACCAGCAGTTCATCTTCCAGTGTGGACAACACCAGGGCGGGATCATATTTTTTGCGGTACTGCAAGATATCCAAGTTGTCAGGATCGATGGCTTCAGCTGTCTCAAGAGATTCCGCCACATAATCGTGGCCGGCAAAAATCTTTGTGTGGCCGGCAAATGCCGTCAGTTTTTTCAAAGAGTGGTAAAACGCTTCCAGGTCTCCTGAAAAACAATTTCCCACAGTGCCATTGAACAGGGTATCGCCGGTCACCAGAAAATCGTCTGCTGCAAAACACACCGAATCATGGGTATGTCCCGGCGTGGTCAAAACCGTTAGTGTCTCACCGTCCAGCTGTATTTTCTGGTTGTCTGCAAAATCTTTGCAGTCCAGAAAAACAGCCCCGGTTTTTTTCAGCAGCTGGTCATTTCCGCTGATATGGTCATGGTGCAGATGGGTGTTTGTGACATATTTTATGGTGATATGGTTTTTTTGGGCAAAATCCGTCATATCAGCAACAGCACCGGCATCAATGGCAACACTCGTTTTTTCTGAAAAAACCAGGTATCCCAGGTTATCTGCACTGTATCTAAACTGCTGAATCTGCATCATCCTCCTCCTCGTCTTCATCCTCAAAGGTTCCCATATCCACCCTGTGCGGCTTTATGCCATCCTCAAACTTATCCACATATATATCATCAAGTTCATCTTCATCCACGGCTGTATCCAGAAATTCATCTTCCGGCAGCTCTCCTAAGTCGTATTCTTCAAAAATCATCCCCACGGCATCCCGCAGATTCCGCTCAAAACTTTCGGCATAATCCCCGTCCGGGTCTGCAAAAAATTCATACTCTTCATCATGTTCTTCCAGCAGATCCAGCAGTTCCGATGCAACGGCGCTCTGGTCATCCATATCCTCGCTGTATGAATCCACAATTTCAGTGAACAGATCAAACAGCCCGAACGCATCTACGGCATCACTTATTGTCATCCATTTTGCCATAATACCCCCCTCCCTTGCATGCGCTTCACATTGTCATGTGAATAATGTAACTATCATAACAATAAAACCAATTGTGTCAAATGTCAGATGTTTTTTTGGGGATGGCAATGGTAAATTCAGTAAATTCGCCTGGAATGGAATCAATATGGATAACCCCCTGGTGTTTTTTGACAGACCGCTGGGCGATGAAAAGCCCGAGGCCTGTACCCTTGTTACCCTTGTCGGAATAAAACAGGGAAAACACCTCTTTGTGGTATTTTCTGTCCAGGCCTTTCCCGTTGTCCCGGATTTTGAACAGGGTCTGGTTGCCGGTGAAATCGACCTGTATGCGGATTTTCAGATCATTTTTTTTATCTTTCACACTGACGCAGGCATCCACGGCATTTTCCAGGACTGCCAGGCAGGCGGCAAACATGACAGTCCGGTCCATGACGACCAGGACATCGGAACTGGGCCTGGGAATATCCAGCTCCAGATCGATATTCTCCTTTTTCATCCGGGGATCCATGGTGGTGACCAGTTCCTGGATAAAATCAAACACAGACACAGGCTCCATGGCCAGGGGCCGGTCCTTGGAATGAAACAAAATATCCAGAACCATATGCCTTATACTGGAGATTTTTTCTTTTACAATGTCCCACCCGTCGGAAATCAGGGCAAAACTCTGCTTTTCCAGACCGGATCTGATGAGGTAGTCACCGCCGTCCAGTCCTGTGAGCATGCCTTTGATGCCGTGGGAAATGGAAGAGATGTGCAGCCCCAAAGCTGCCAGATGGTCCTGGAGCTGGTGGATCACCGTGACATCGGTGGACATCTCCATGACATGGCTGATATGGCCGCTGTCATCCAGGATGGCTGAAGTCTGGATGAAAAAATTGCGGGTACTGCCGTCTTTGATGGTCACATCCATTTCAGCGGTATGGGACCTGCCGTCTGTAAAGGTCTTTTTTACCGGACAGTTGTCACAGGGGGTGGTGCGCTGCCTGTATACCTGGTAGCAGCACATCTCAGGATCATCCCCGAACTGCTCCTTGAACCGGTTGTTGGATTCGGCAATGCGAAAATTTTTGTCCTGGATGGTAATAAAAGAAGGGGATTCATTGAACAGCTGGACATAGCGCTTTTCCGATTCAGCCAGCTTTCTTGTTTTTTCCGCCACCAGATCTTCCAGGTTACGGGTGTATTTTTCCAGTTTCAGGCGGGTGGCGATTCTGTCATTGGCGCGTTTTAAAGCGATTTCAAGAATATCATTGTTGATGGGCTTGGTGATGAAATCCACGGCATCCATCTTCAGGCTTTCAATGGCAAGCTTCAGGTCTCCGTGGCCGGTGATCATGACTACCTCGATATCTTTGTATGCCTGTTTAATGGATTTGAGCAAAGCAATGCCGTCCATGCCAGGCATCCTGATATCCGTGAGCACAATATCAGGTGCAATTTCATCTACAAGGGCACGCCCGGTTTTGCCGTCTGCTGCCGTGTGCACCTCATATCCGGCATCTTCAAGGGTGATGCCCAGAACCTTTCTGATCCCTGCTTCATCATCAACCAGCAGGATTTTTGTTGCCATAAATCACCATCCACAATCATCAGTTAACAAATACACCTGGTTATCACCTCCTTTAAATAGTCTGGATCAGCAGATTTTTCAACATAGTATTTTGGTTCAGGGATATTCAGGTCAGGATCTGTGTTGAGCATTTTCACATAATGGGAAAACGCCTCCTGGTTCACACCGGAAAAAACAATCAGGGGAATCTCCTTATAACCGGCATGGGTTTTTAACTCTTTGTACACCAGGCCGCCGCCTTTTTCCGGCATCATCACATCCAGGATGATCAGATCCACCCGCTCTTTTGACAGGACATCCAGCCCCTGCATCCCGTTTCGGGCCAGCACCGGCACATGTCCCAGGGACTTGACCATGGTCATCAGATAAAACTGCATGTCCATTTCATCTTCCATGATCAGGACCTGCCTGGCTGTCTTTTCTGTGTGCTGTGCCATTTTTTATACCTGCGCCCGTCTGGCTGGTTTACAGCCTGTTTTGCTGGCTATATAGCCTGTCTGGCGGATTATGTTACAGCTTGTCCGGCTGGTTTTTGCCTGTATAGCTGGTTATAATTTGTCCGGCCGGTTCACACTGGCCACAGGGCAGGCAGAGCGCAGCACCACCTGTTCCACTGTGGAGCCGAACAGGGCCTCATCCGGGTCCAGCTCCCGTGTGTGATGGGCCATGACAATGAGGTCTCCGCTGACTTCCCTGGCATATTTGAGCAGCTCCACATAAGGAACCCCTTCCCATACCGTAATCTCATAATTGTCAAAGTTGTCCATCAAAGACACATAGTGTTCCTGGATTTTGGCTTTGGCTTCTGCTATGCGGGTTTCAATGGATTTTTGCCCCGGCGGAATCCCGGCCTGGGACACCTGGATATCCAGGGCGTGGAACAGATGCAGTTTGCACCCGATATGGCTGGCCATTTTATAGGCAAACTGGAATGCAGCCAGGGATGCTTTGGAAAAATCGGTGCCGAATATGATCTGGTTAAAATACCAGAAACAGGTCTCACAGGGCCGGGAGATGATCAATACCGGGCATTTGGCCCGCTGGGCCACCTTCTGCATGGTGGTGCCCACAATGCCCCTGAAACGTTCGGCAGCGGTATCATCCTGCCTGGCATGGGCCCCCATGATGATGCAGTCTGCATCCATATCCCTGGCCAGGCGCAGGATCTCCGTGGACGGGATTCCGGCTTTGGCCGCAAATACCGGTGTGGTGTATTTGTCCGCCAGCTCCCCATAGGTAGCCTGCATTTCCTGTTTTATCCAGTCAACATAGTCGGGGCCAAGTTCTGCATCCTGGCCTGTGGCATAGGATTTCACCCGCTGGCTGGCACCCCGGGAGGGCTCTCCGAACACATGAAACAAAGTCAGTTCGGCGTCATATTTCTGTGCCAGCTCAAAGGCGATTTTTGCGGCAGCATCACATGCAGGGGATGCATTTGTGGCAAAGAGAATTTTTTTAAACATAACTTACCTCCTTAAGGTACATTGAATCGGGTTAAAGCAAAACGACAGGTCCCAGGCAATCCCTTCCACCAGTTCAAACAATGAATAATAGGTATCATAGGTGAACATGTCCTGGCCATCCCCGAAAATAACATGTTCCAGTTTTCCCAGGGTCAGTTCATGGTTCACCAGGGTTTCCACGGAGAAAAACTTGAGCAGCATCTTTTTTTCATCCTGGATACCTTTTAAACTGTTGTAAATCTCCACTCTGGGGGTGCCGGGAAAGCCTTTCATGGCAATGGTCTTATAAAATACAAGTTTCTGGATGTCTTCGGATGCATATGCATTGGCCCCGGCAGTATCGGCAATTTTGAGCAGGGGATCCAGATAATCAGACAACCTGATAAGATCCGGATATTGCCCGGCCATTTTAAAAAAAGACCCCAATGTGACCCCTTTTTCCAGGCAGATGGTGTTGGACAGCAGCGGCAGAATGTCTGGGCCAATTTTTTTGTCTTTTTTGTAAATCCAGCCGTCCGGCATCAGGGTAATGGACTCCATCCATATCTCCTCTGGCAGTATTTTTCAGGATAAGGGCAGCTGGATCCAAAATTTGGACCCTTTTCCCTCCCGGGTGGTAAACCCGATTTTGCCCTTGTGTTCTTCAACAATTTTTTTGGTGGTCATGAGGCCGAATCCGGTGCCACGGGTACCCTTTGTGGTGACAAAATCTGTAAACACGGTCTGCTGGATGGTTTTGTTCATGCCCATACCGTTATCCTGGACCTGGTACACAACGGCATTGTCCTTAAGCGCTACAAATACATGCACCTGCCTTATGTGTTCCGGTGCAATAGTTGTATCAAAGGCATCCAGGGCATTGGTGGTCAGATTGAACACACAGGTATGGATGGCACCCGGATCCATCATCACCTGGACATCTTCTTTTCCCAGAAGGGTTACTTTCAGGTCAATGCCCATCTGTTCTGCCTGAGTTCCCAGCAGGGGCTTGATCTCTTTCACCGGCTGATCCGGATGGGTGGGGGCAAGGTCCAGGCGGCTGGTTTTGGCATAGTTGAGCAGGTCCAAAGACAGGTTGGTTATCTTGTCGATATTTTTTTTCATCATTTCCCAGCCCTTGACCAGGTACTCCCTGTTCTCATTTTCAATGCCCTGCTCCAGGATAAAAGAGGAGCCCTTGAGGCCGCCGGCAATGTTTTTTATCACATGGGACATGCCGGCGATGGTCTGGCCGATGGTGCTCAGGGTTTTTGATTCATCAATGGCCCGATCCTTTTCTTTTATCATATGTTCCAGATCAATCATATAACTGCGGATGCGTCTGTTGATGGAAATGCGGTCCACCGCTTTTTGAACAGCGGTTTCTATTTCCGCCGCATCAATGGGTTTGGTGATAAAATCAGCGGCCTCATACTGCAGGCTTTTTACGGCCAGATCCATATCCCCGTGACCGGTGATCATGATCACTTCTGTTTCAGGGCTGGCCTCCTTGATCTGTTTCAAAAGCTCAATGCCGTCAATGCCCGGCATCTTGATATCCGTAATCACAATATCCGGATGTTTTTCAAAAAACAATTGTAATCCGGCATCTCCGTCTGTTGCCGGCAATACCGTGAACCCTGCATGGGTCAGGGTGATGGCCAGTACGTTGCGGATGCCTGGCTCGTCATCCACCAGCAGGATGCTATAGGTATGGGTATCCTGGTTCATTGGTTCTGATTTTCCCTGATTTTGAACAGGATGACAAAGGTGGCCCCCCCGTCCTTGTTGTTGTGAACACTGATGTCGCCGCCTGATTCCTGGATAATACCGTAGGAGATGGACAGACCCAGTCCGGTGCCTTCTCCCGCATTCTTGGTGGTAAAAAAGGGTTCAAATATCTTGGCTATATTGGCTGAGGCGATGCCGGTGCCGGTGTCGTTGATCGCAACCCGGATTCTTTGCTTTTCCAGGGCCGTTGAAATACTGATCCGCCGCACTGTTTCCTGGTCATCTCCGGCATTTTTTGCTTTGGCCACAATGGCATCCCTGGCATTGATGAGCAGGTTGATAAACACCTGTTCTAAGCGGACCGGATCTGCATGGATAATCGGCAGATCTTCTGTTAGATCCCATACAACGGCAATTTCCCGGAGTTTGAGCTGCTGGCTGAAAATGTCAAATGCCCGTTTGAGCACCTCATTGATGTGCACTTTTTCTTTTTTAAACACGGTTTTTCTGCCGAACAGCCGCATATGGCCGGTAATCTTTGCGGCCCGATCCACATGGGATTCTATCTCCTCGGACAGGGTTTTAAGGATGGACCGGTCAATCTGCGCATCAGAGCTAACTTTTCTGGCAATAAACCCGGATGCGGTCTTGATGACCGACAGCGGCTGGTTGAGTTCATGGGCAACCCCTGTGGCCATCTCCCCCAGGGTGGCCATTTTGCCTGCCTGGATCAGCTGCTGTTCGGTTTCAACAGATCTGGTAATGTCCACTGTGGTGACGATGAGCACATTGCGGTCGGCAAATTCCGCCGGCCTGATCCAAATGTTCACATAGATATGGTCATCATCATTTTTCACATGCACACACCGCTCATGAAAAGGGGTATTGATATGGGTTTTCACCTGGTCACATTCCCGGGAAGATGCAAACAAAATATCAAATGCCTTGCCTGTAAGATCACCTTTTGTATATCCATACACGGTCTGGGCCGCATCATTGAGATCCAGAATGCACAAATTCTCTTTGTCCAGGATGAACACCGGATTGGGAATATTCATGAAAATAGCCTGGTATTTTTTTTCTGAAATCTGCACCTCTTCTTCCAGGCGCTTTCTGCGGCTGATGTCCAGACTCATTTCCATGGCTGCCACCACCTGTCCGTTTTCATCTTTAAGGGGTGCTGTTTTTACAAACCAGTGGGCGGTTGTGCCGTCTTTGTTGATGCCTGATTCTTCGCTGAAATGGGATTTTCCGTCCTGGAACGTTTTTTCCACCGGGCAATTGCTGCACTTGGTGGTAAGCCCCTTGTAGGCGGCATAGCAGTGGTCCCCGTAACTGGGGTTGAAGCGCCGGACAAATTCCTGGTTGAATTCCACCAGTTCATAGTTTCTGTTCTGGACCGTTATGGTACAGGGCACCTGTTCAAACAGGTGCTGGTACATATCTTTCTGCCGGTTCAGGGCCATCTGTTTTTCATGGATTTTTTCACCCATCTCATTGATGGCGCAGGAGAGCTGCTCAATTTCATCGGCCCAGAGTCTGTGGGGTTCTGCTTCACTGAAATCACCATCAGCAATCCGCTTTGTGCTTTCAACCAGATGGGTGATGGGCCGTGTCACCAGAAACAAGATAACAACACAAATGGTCACAGCCAGGGTAAGAAACAGAAAAACAGCACTCCAGGCGGACATTTTCTTGGCAGAGGCAATCTTTTCCCGGATATTTTCCAAAGACACGATCACATCCATAGATCCCAGTTTAACCACATTTGACGGATGGTAGTGACAGTCTGACGTGGCACAGGAGTCGGCATTTTTCACCGGATTGATCAGCCCCAGCAGCAGCTCACCTGTTTCAGATTCAAAAATACGCACCCGGTCCTGGATACCGGTTTTCATGACCGGCGGATCAGTATTGTGACAGATAGCGCAGGCAGCCTGGTCTTTGCTTTTCTTCTGGCCAAGCTCTTCCGGGTTATTGGAAAACCGGATCTGGCCCTGGGAGTTGAATACCCGTATCTCCTTGATATCATTGTATTCCGCCATGGAATTGAGAATATCCTGCATGCCCTGTGTCGGGTTGTGCAGCATGGCAAACCAGGTAAGTTTCAATACCGAGTTGCAGAATTTGTCCACCTGGGATACGGCTGTATCAAGGAGCTGTTTTTCCCGGTATCTGCTGCTGTAATGGGTCCAGATAAAAATGGAGGAAAAAAGAACAATACCCACCGGTATGAGCAGTTTAAAGGCAAGCCCCCTGTTATGTATGCTTTTTTTTTCCATGCAGACCCATTATTTTGTTGTTCTCCTGCTTAACACCTGCCCGACTTTTTCCAGGACCTCATCAGCATCAAAAGGCTTTGCAAAAAAGCCTTCTGCTTTGGGTATGGAATGCTTGCGGCCGGAAAGACCGGATATGACGATCACCGGTGTTGTATATCCTTTTTTGGAAATTTTCCGGAAAAACCGGGGTCCCCATTCTTCGGGCATTTCCAGGTCAAGGGTGATCAAGTCCGGCTTCTGGGTTAAAAACACATCCATGGCCTGTTTGCCGTCATCTGCTGTACAGGTTTCATATCCGTTGTCCGTGAACAGGGCCTTAAGGTACCGGGTCACAGCAGGATCATCATCCACGATCATAATTTTTTTTGTCATGGTCCCTCCTTATTCTTTTATGTGGCATTCACCACACAGAACAGGGCCTTTTCCCCTGTCAAAGTGGCAGTCCCTGCACAGGTTATGATAGGCGGCTTCCAGGGGCATTTTGTTGTCAGGTGAAACCTTCAGGCTGTGGCAGTCGGAGCAGTAATAGTCCTCGCTGCTTTCACCGGGCACCAGTTCACCCTCTTCATATACATGGTGACAGATACTGCAGTCATCATCCAGGTCCATGATGTGGTCATCATGGCTGAACACTGCCCCCGGCCTTCTGGGTGATTCAAATGCCCAGGAATCAAGCCGTTCCAGATATTGGTCCTCCTGGGCAAAAACAACCACCCACCCTGCTGCAGACAACAGCCCCAGGACAACTGCGCATATGGTCCATTTTTTCATTTTATTTCCCCGGTGTATAAATTTTCTTTTCCATGGTTTCATAAATCAGATCTCCCAGGAATTTGATCTCCATTTTAAGGTCATAGTGGTGGATAATATCCTCCAGTCCGCTGTGGCAGTTGTGGCAGGGGGCGATGAGCACCTCGGCGCCTGTGGCGGCCAGCTGTTCCGCCTTGTTTCTGTTGTTCACCATGCGCTCGTTTTTGTAGGGAGGACCGCAGTTGATGACCCCGCCGCCGGCACCGCAGCAATAGTTGTGCTCCCGGTTGGGCACCATATCCACAAAGTCCTCACACACCATGTTCACCACTTGTCTGGCCTTGTCATGCAGCCCCCTGCCCCTGGACACATTGCAGGGGTCGTGCAGGGTGACTTTTTTCTTGTATTTTTCTTTAATGGTGATTCTGCCTTCAGTGAGCAGTTCATGGTAGAAGGCCAGGGCATGGACCACCTCAAAGGGCGGCATGACCCAGGAATTCCAGCGGTTGCCTATGTCATACACCGACCGGAATGCATGGCCGCATTCCCCCATGACAATGCGCTTGACCCGCAGCTTTGCCGCGGTTTCAAAAAATGCCCGGGCAATCCTGCCGGAAATTTCATTGTCACCGGTGTACATGGCCATATTGCTGTTGTCCCATCCCGGGGTGGAGGGCATGGTCCAGTCTATCCCGGCGGCATGCATCATGGTGGCGGCCTGGTAAATCAGGCCTGCCTGGAACTTGGGTTCCGGTGCAATCACCGAATACATGATATCAGCCCCCACCTTGTCCAGAGGGATCTCCAGGTTTTCAAATTCATCTCTGGCGTCTTCCTCCTGCCACTGCAGGGTGTCGATCCACTCATCATCTTTGACCCACATCTGGTTCAGGGTAACGGAATGGGAATTCACCGTGTCCTGGATATACTGGGGGGTGATTTCCAGTTTATGGCAGATACGGCGCACCAGCAGCATCATATAGGCGATGTCAATGCCGAACGGGCAGTACATGGCACAGCGTTTGCACACATTGCATTCCAGATGGGATATGCGCACCGCCTGCCGCAAAAAATCTTTGGACACGTTTCCCTTTTTTGCCAGCATCTCCCAGATGGTGTTTTTCACCTTGGCTGCCGGCATAAAATAGGGATCACGGTCATTGGACAAAAAGAAGCTGCACGCATCGGCACACATACCGCACCGCATACAGGTTTCCACATATGCCTTGAACCGTGGGCCGGTTTCTTTTTCCAGCACCTGGTTGATGGTCTTTTGGATCCGCTCCGGGGTCAGTCTTTTTAGACCGGATTCAATGGCAGGATCTGTGGCTTTTTCTGATTTCATATCATTTGTTTCTCTGGATTGTTCTGTCATGGTATTATCCTGTGTTTGCATTGGTATTTCCTCCTACCAGTCCCGGGCATGTCTGACATTGCCGAATTCAGACCCCATATAGGCCCGTGTCAAAGGTGCTGTGAGCATGTGGGAAAATCGGGAAAACGGGATGATGATCAGCATGAGTTCCCCTGACAGCACATGGGCCACCACCATCCATCTGTAGGCAAACCACTGGTGATAAGCCAGAAAGCCTGTGACAAAAGGCAGGAGCACCAGTAAAATCAACAGGTAATCGATCGCCGAGGTCAGGTATGTGATCTCCGGCACCATCTGCCTGCGCACGGCAAAAAAGATCAGGGCCGCAATCACAAGCAGGGTCAGCCAGTCTGCCAGGCCGTCATTGAGTGCCGGCCAGGAGACCTGAAACGCCTCATTGATCAGAACGATGTGGGATGCCAGAAACAAAGGGACCACAAACAACAGGATGTGAAACAGATAGGAGATCGCGTAATACACCGGCCGCAGCCGGGTGCTTTTGGGAAAAAACGGCACCAGCCAGGCCCCCATGGACCGCAGACTGTGTTTCACGGTCATATATGAAAAAATATAGGGTTCTTTCTGCCGCACAGACTGAATGATGCTGATACCTTTGAATAACAGGCCCCCCACAAAGATGATGGCCGATATCCAGACCATGGGCCCCATGATAAAGGCGATAAAACTGTTCATTGCATACTCCTTTGAAAAAAATTTCCTTGCGTGACAGGGATTGGGTTACACACTGATGATCTGCCGTTTATACACCCCGTTTTCAATTGCCTTGATCATCACCTGTGATCCATCCGGACTGATGACCGGATCTGCCATAAAGCTGAAACCGGAGGCCATGACCCTGTTGTTGACCACCAGCTGGCGGGTGCTGTTCTTTTCCACAACCACTGCCACCACACTGCCGTCCGGACTGATACTGGGGACAAAAACCTTGTCCGCCCGCATCTGCCAGGGGGTCTGGTTGACAGCCAGGTCCCATGCACCTTTGTGTTTATACACAGCAGCGAGACAGGCCCCGTCCTGTGAAAAATGGATGTCAGAGACCATGGTATCCCAGGAGTGCTGCCACACCCTGTCATTCACTGCCACGGTCCAGCGGCCGTAGGGGGTGGACACAATGGCGGCAATATCCTCACCTGCCGGGGAGACCGAAAGATGCCACAGCTGGTCATAGGCATTTGCCCAGAAAGGGGCGTTGTTTTTGTACAATTTCCATTTGCCATTGATGCGTACGGGTGCCACCAGGGTTTTCTCATCAAGAAACTGAGGTTTCCATGCCGATTCAAACCGGTTGTCCCATATGGTATCGTTCTGGACAATGGAATAGGCTTCTCTGTCCAGACGGACGGTACAGGCGATATTTTGCGCACCTGCATCGAAACTGATATTCCAGGCATTTAAAAATCTGGCTGCCTGTGCCTCACCGTTGCGGGCAACACTGAAAATGCCTTTTTTAAATGCATCCACATCTGCCGCAGCCATGGATTCCATCTGGACCACGGCTGCGGATGTCCCGTTGGGCGCCATTACTGCACCAGTCAAATTTTCATACCGGTCTTCCCAGGGCACATCATTTACAATTACCCCGTATTCCGAATCAGTTTGAAAGGCAGCCCCGAGAAAATCACCGTTCGGGCTGATTTTCATATCCCAGATAAAATCAAACCAGTTGGACCATTGTACGCCATTCACATTCATGGTCCATTCTTCATCTTTGGCCACGAACGCGGCAAACCCGTTGTCTGCAAAAGGGGCAAGGCACCATGCCTTTTCATATTTATCATCCCAGACATCCCCGTTCACACAGACATTAAAAACCATTTCATCCAGGTTCACAATGGCTGCAATCCGCTCCCCATCTTTGCTCACCTGGGGGGCCTGTACCCAGTTAAAGCGGTTTTCCCATTCCTTAACCGGAATTTCTTTTAAATCTGTGTGCCAGTCCCATGATGTTTTTTCTTCCATATTTCTCTCCGCATTCTTACATGGTTTTGTATGCTTGCGCTGTTTTATGTTTATTGTATCGTATGTTCAGGGTGTTTTATGACAGGTCAGTTCATCAATAATCGTATCCAGAGATGCTACGGTCAGCGGTTTTTCAATAACTCTGTCAATGCCGGCTTTTTGGACTTCACAATGCAGGTCATCACTGATCAGGGTGGCCATGAGCACCCGGAACACCTTAGAACAGTGTTTTTCCACCTGATTTAAAAACTGAATGCCATCCATATCCGGCAGAAAATAATCACACACCACCACATCGATTTTCTGGTATTTCAAGGAATTGAGCCCTTCTTCTCCTGATTTGAATATCAGAAAATGTGTGTGGCCATTGTCAAAAAAAAACTTTAAAGAATCCCTGACTAACGGATCATTATCCACAAACATGATCTGTGGTGATGAAACCCCGGGTTTTTTCATATGGCCTTTGCAAACCCCGCTGTAATATAAATTGACACCTGCTCCCTATGCCAATTCTTAGAGCAGAAACCATGCCAGACAGCGGATTCAAAAAAAATACCTGTAAAAACAGGCAGTTGATTCACAAACCAAGACAAAAACCAGAAGGGTTTAAGGATTATTCAAAAAATCGGTTTGAACCATTACAAAAATTCGAAATTTTTCTAATCTACAGGGTATATTTAACCAGAAGGTTATGCTGTTTTTTGACTCTTTTTCCACTTTGCCTGATAATCTGACAATGCCAGATAAAATCCGCCCACTGCCAGTTGCGCGCAATGTTCGTGATCTTGGGGCAGGGTTTTAAGATAGTCCTGCACATCGTCCGGGGTAATTTCCCAGGCATGGTCAATGGTTTTGCCCCGGGCAAGGGCCACCACCGTATTGCAGCAGGCAGTGGTGTTCAAACACCCCTGGGTGGTGAATGAAATATGTGCCAGCCTGTGGTCCGCAACTTTGATAAAAAACTCCACAATATCTCCACAGTCACCAACCCGTTTGCCATATCCGTCCGGATGGTGAAGCACCTCTTTATGTGCAGTTTCAAACGCCATTTCCAGGTATTGGGCAGAATGGCGGTTCCAAAAATCCATATCATTCATTTTTCATTCTCCATCTGATGAACGCCTTGCAGGTTTCCCGAATAAAAGCAAGGAACATGCCATATTTTCGGTTGAAAAATTCAATCCAGCAAATTCATATATTTCAAGAACTTATACAACCATTGCAAAGCACAGGTCAACCAGGGAAAAAAAATAGATGTGTTTTTGAACCGGAAAAAGGTGCTTTTTTGCAACCGCCGCATCAGCCCAGCACTCTGTTTCAAGCCCCGCCCCTGGTGGTGTCCCCATAGAAGCGCACGCTACTATGGCAAATATCCAGTGCCGGCAGACATGCCTTGATTTTCTGACCCCCTGGTACTATTATGCCTGCATTTGAATAAATCCGTTGGTCCTCATCCAGAAGAAATCAGGAGATATTGATCTAATGGTTCCGCAGTATGACATCACAGTGATCGGCGGCGGCATTGTGGGTGTCTCTACCGCACTGGCACTCAAAGAACAATTTACAGATGCCGCCATCCTGCTGCTGGAAAAAGAAGACCGGTTTGCGGCCCACCAGACCGGCCACAACTCCGGGGTAATCCATGCCGGTGTGTATTACCAGCCCGGGAGCCTCAAGGCGGATTTCTGCCGCCGGGGGTCCCGGGCCACCATTGATTTCTGCAGAGAACACAACCTTCCTTTTACACAATGCGGCAAGGTGCTGGTTGCCGCCAATGCCGTGGAAATTGAACGGATGCAGGCCCTGGAACAGCGCTGTATCCAAAACAAGATCCAGGTGCACCGGATTGACCGGCCGGAACTGGGCAGTCTGGAGCCCCATATCCAGGGCCTTGGGGCACTTGTTGTGCCGGCCACGGCTATCTGTGATTTTGTAAAAATCACACAAAAAATGGCGGCCCTGTTCCAGGCACTAGGGGGAGAAATCCAGACCGGACAGGCTGTCATCAATGTGAAAGAAACTTCTGACAAAGTGGTTTTGCACACCCGGCACCGCTCTTTTTTCACCAGGTATGTGATAGCCTGCGGCGGTCTTATGGCTGACCGTCTGGCAAAAATGATGCACATTCCCATTGATTTTGCCATCATCCCTTTCCGCGGGGAATATTTTCGGCTCCCCTCCCGGCTGTCACACATTGTCTCCCATCTCATCTATCCCATCCCTGATCCGGCTCTGCCGTTTCTCGGGGTACACCTGACCCCAATGATTGACGGCAGCATCACCGTGGGTCCCAATGCAGTGCTGGGTTACAAGCGTGAAGGATACGGCTGCATGAACATGGATCTCACTGATATGGCAGGAATGGTTTCTTTTCCCGGTTTCTGGAAAGTCATGGCAAAAAACCTGGGGTCAGGCTTCAGGGAACAGATGGATTCTTTCTGGAGACCCGGGTACCTGAAGCGGATCCGCAGATACTGTCCCTCGTTGACCCTGCAGGACCTTCTGCCCTGGCCTGCCGGCATCAGGGCACAGGCTGTCATGAAGGACGGCAGCCTGGTGCATGATTTTCTGTTTGCCCGGACCAGGCGGTCTCTGCATGTGTGCAATGCCCCGTCTCCTGCTGCCACTTCCGCCATTCCCATCGGCCAATACCTGCGGGACCAGGCCATTGATATGTTTCACCTGGATCATTGACCTGTCTCACCCGGGCCATTGACAACCCTGGATATGTGAATAATTTGCTTTCATGCATATCACCTGAAAACAGATATCCGGCCGCCCCTGTGTGGGCATACAGGGGACCTAATCTTTTTTGTTCAATTTTTTCCAGCGGTAGCGAAAGGTGTGGTGGTTCATGTGCAAAAGCCTTGCTGCCTGGCTTTCATTGCCTCCGGTCCGGGCCAGGGCCTTTGCCATATAGGCATGTTCCATGTCTGACAGAATTTTTCCCAGAACCACGCCGTTGTCAGTTATAATCACAGGGTGTTCAGATGATTCAGGGCTGTTTTCCGGGGCGCTTTGTAACAGATGGACAGAGGCTTGTCTGTCAGCGGTGCCCGGTATCAGCCCCAGCTCAGGTATGTCCACCAGATCATTTTTTGCCACCAGCACGGCCCGTTCCACAATGTTTTTCAGTTCCCTGACGTTACCGGTAAAGGTGTGGGATACCAGGCGCTGTCTGGCATCTTTTGTAAACCCTGTCAAGGATTTGCCAAATTTCTCATTAAACTGCAGCAGAAAATACTTGGCCAGGGGAAGAATATCATCAGGCCGTTCGTTCAAAGAAGGAATATTGGCCGTAACGACACAGAGCCGGAAATACAGATCTTTTCGGAACCTGCCTGCTGCCACCAGATCATCCAGATGCTTGTTGGTGGCAGACACCACCCGGGTGGCTACCCTGTAGGTGCGGGTGCCCCCCACTTTGTAAAATTCGCCGTTTTCCAGGAACCTGAGCAGCTTGGCCTGGCCGGCCGAGCTCAGGTCCGCCACCTCATCCAGAAACAGCGTGCCCTTGTGGGCTTCTTCGATAAACCCTTTCTTACCCTGGTGCCTGGCCCCGGAAAACGCACCGGCCTCATACCCGAACAGCTCGGATTCCAGCAGGTCTTCCGGAAAGGCCGAACAGTTCACCGCAACAAACGGACCCTGGAATACCGGACTTCTGGCATGGATGGCTTTGGCGATCAGTTCCTTGCCTGTCCCGGTCTCTCCCAGAATCATGATGGGAGTATCCGGGCTGCTGGACACCATATTGATAAAGTCCATGATATCTGCGATATTTTTGCTCTCCCCGATAAAGCACGGCTCATTTTCCCGGAGAAATTTCTCCTGGAGCAGCTGGACCTCCTTGACCAGGGCAATGGAGGAGATGGCTTTCTGGATGGTCAGTTCCAGCAGGTCCGGGTTGATGGGCTTGAGGATGAAATCGAATGCCCCCAGTTTCATGGACTGGATCACCATCTGGATATCTTCAAACGCCGTAATCATGATCACGGGCAGTCCGGGATGCTGTGCCTTGACAAGTCCTAAGGCCTCGATGCCGCTCATGCCGGGCAGGCCGATGTCCATGAGGACCAGATCCGGCACCTTGTCTGCCAGGGCTGCGGCAAAACTTTCCGCATCTTCATACAGGGCCAGATCGTAGGTGTCTGCCAAAACCATATCCAGGCCGTCCCTGATGGTCTGCTCATCATCCACAATGGCAATGCTGTACCGTATCACTCTTTGCTGTTGTCCCTGGTTTCCTTGCTGTTGACCCTGGTTTTCAAAGGCAGTTCAATGGTGAACCGGGTGCCTTTGTTTTCAGCGGAAGTGAGTTTGAGCACCCCGCCGTGGTCCAGGATGATGCGGTGACAGATGCTCAACCCGATGCCGGATGAATTGGACTTGGTGGTATAAAAGGGATCAAACACTTTGCCCTGCCGTGATATGGGAATTCCCGGACCTGTGTCTGTGATCTGAATGATAACATGATCGGCGGTGCTCGTGGTGGACAGCTGAATCTGCTTTTCCCCGGAAAAATTTTTCATGGCCTCGGCTGCATTGGTGATCAGATTAAGGATCACCTGCTCTATGAGGTGGGGTTCCACAAAACACTCAGGGATATCCGGATCCAGGTGTTTGACAAACCGTATGCCGCTTTTGCGAAGCGTCACAGCGGTGAGTTTGGTGACCTCATCAATATAGGTGTTGAGATTGGCAAACACAAACCTGGGCTGGCCCGGTTTGGAAAAATCCATGACCCGCTTGATAATGGATTCAATCTTGTCCGAAGCCAGTTCAATTTTCTCAATAATGGACACCACCTTTGTGATGTCCCCCATTTCATTGTAAATATTTTTTAAGGCTTTGAGATAAATATAGATCCCGGACAAGGGATTGCGGATTTCATGGGCAATGCCTGCGGTTACCCGTCCCAAAGAAGTCATCTTGTCCTGGATCCGTAAAAAATTTTCCACCTCCTTGGAATCGGTAATATCCATGATGTTTGTGAGCACAGACTGCACCCCCAGGTAATCGATCATGGTTGCGGAAATCAACGCCCACCTGACTTCAGCGGCAGCCTGATCAGACCCTTTGGGATAATACCTGAAATCTTCTTCCATGCGCAGGATCTGTCCTGCCAGAAGGGCCTGGTATTTATGGCTGATCCGTTTTCTATCACCGGCATAGACGTGGGAGAACTGCGGCGGATTGAACACATGGGTCATCAAAGAATGCACTTTGCGCAGACCGGGTTTCTGATAGACAATTTCGTGGTTCTGAATAATGGAAATATAATTGAGAGAGTTTTCAATAAGGGTCTTGAACCGGGCCCGGCTTTTTTGGGTGGCCAGTTCCGCTTTTTTCTGTTTTTCCTCAAGATCCAGGCGGTACAGGGCTGCGGCAATGTCATCAGCCATTTCCTTGACAATGTGCTTTTCCGTCAGATCATCAGCCAGATGTTTGGGAATGGACAGCACCATGAACCCGAAATTTCGCTGTTCATGGACAAAGCTTGCGGCCAGTCCGCCGCGGTCTGCATACCCGTGGGCAAGCAGGCACCGGGAACATTCTTTTACCGGGTCAAGAACGGCAAACACCTGTTCCGATGCCAGGGTTTTTTTGATGCATCTTGTAAATTTCTGCTCCAGGATCTGGCTTCGGACAGCCGCAAACCGGTCGGTGAACCCGGAATCCGCCACCAGAACAACCTTGCCATCCTGGTCCATAAGGCCGATCCAGGCGTTGTAATATCCCCGTTTGCCCACCAGGATATCGCAGATCCCCTGGACAAGTCTGCCTTTATCCCGCTGGCTGATCAGCAGCCGACCCACATCACGGATGGTAGTGAGCACCAGGTTCAGCCGTTCGCTTTTTTCCAGTCTGGCATCTTTCTGCACGCAGGACCCCGCTTTAGAAAATCAATTTCCCTTTGTTCATGCCATGCATATGATTTTTTGGACCAAATGACAAGAAAAAAAGCGGGGATTCATATCTTGTACTGGGATATGGGCAGACTCACTGTAAAGTGGCTTCCCTGACCTTCCTGTGAGGCCACCTGGATTGTGCCGTTGTGGGATGTCACAATACTTTTTACAATGGCAAGCCCCAGTCCGGTACCATTGATATACCGGGTTTTCTCATTCTTGACCCGGAAAAACCGGTCAAATATCTGGGCTTTGTATTCTTCTGGAATCCCAAGTCCGGTGTCTGCCACATGGATATTGACGAAATCATCATTTTTATCGCACCATACGGTTATTTTTCCATTGGAAGGGGTGTACCGGATGGCATTGGATATGAGGTTGGCCAGCACCTCTTCAATATTGGTGCGGTTGCCCATGACAAACATCTCATCCGGACAGGATTTTTTGGTCAGATTAATGGCTTTGGCATCGGCCTGTCCTCTGTAGAACTGCACCTGTTCAGAAATCAGGCGGGTCAGATTGAGCTCTTCGCGTTCCTGGTTGATGAGTCCGGATTCTATTTTGGACAGGTCCAGCAGTTCCGCAGCCAGGTCTGACAGGGAGGTGATTTTATCAGCGCTCCTGGACAAAATTTCTGTCTGTTTTTCCGTGAGGTCCCCTGCCAGACCGTCCAGGACCACTTTGAGCTGCATGAGAATAGAATTTAGGGGGCTTTTTATTTCATGGGCCACCATGGACACAAAATCTGATTTGAGCTGGTCCATTTTTTTCAAGGTGGTAATATCATGGAATACCGTTACCGCCCCCAGATTTCGGTTGAGCCTGTCCCGAAAAGGGATACAGCGGATACCGATGATCCGTTCTTCCTGATCATTTTCGTCTGTCAAAGTGATTTCATCGGTGATTTCAGAAAACTGGTCGCCGGGCTGTTCAATGGCCTGGTCAATCATTTCCAGAACCCGCTGGTGGCCCACAACATCCCTGACATCCTGGCCGATGGCAGACCGTTTAGCTGAACCGATCATTTTTAAAAAAGCCGGGTTTGCCAGAACAATGCGTTTCTGGTGGTCTGTTGTCAACACCCCTTCTCTCAGGGTATTTACCATGACCCGCATGCGTGATTTTTCACTGGAGATATCCTGAAGGGTTCGGATAAATTCAATGGCCTTGGATATCACCAACCGCAGTTCCTGCGGGGAAAAGGGTTTGGATAAAAAATCAAAAGCCCCTTTTTTCATGGTTTCAATGGAATGCTCCAGGGTAGCATATCCGGTGATGACAATGATCACGGTATCCGGGTGCCGGGCCTTGATCCCGGTCAACACATCCATGCCGGACATACCCGGCATCATAAGATCCAGCAGCACAATATCAAAATGGGCCTCATCGATCATCTTCAGACCCTTTATGCCGTTGTCCGCCATGGCCACATCACATCCCTCCTGGGTGAGCAGGCGGTGACAGACTTTCCGAATCCGTTCTTCATCATCCACCACCAGAACCCGGGGCTGGAAAAAGATATCCTTCACCTTCTGCTGCAGAGCAGAACCATCGGCTGTATTTTTTTCATCACTGGTTTGTACTTGAGACATTTCTGCAAGTTTCCTGTTATCATGTCAAACCCGTTGCCGGGTGTGCTTTTTTTATTGCATTACAGACGGGTCACAAAAATGGGGCCCGTCTTCAGTGGGCAGGTACAAAGGGAATTCAATGATGAATGTGGTCCCTTTGGTGCCGGTTTCCTTGACCGAAATTCTGCCTCCGTGCTCTTCAATAATACCGTAAACGATGCTCAGACCTAAGCCGGTGCTTTTTCCCACCTCTTTGGTGGTGAAAAACGGATCAAAAATTTTGGACAAATTTTCCCTGGGAATGCCCTCTCCTGTGTCTTTGACTTCCAGAAACACCTTTTTATGGGGTTTGTCCTTGTAGGTGTGCAAGGTAATTTTGCCGGTGCCGTGCATGGCATCTGCCGCATTGATCACCAGATTGATGATCACCTGGTTCAGCTTGTTTGTATCGGCATTGATGAGCATCATCTCTTCGGACAGATACCGCCGGATCTGGATATTGCGGAATTTTTTCTGGTCTCTGATCAGTTTCAGGCTCTGTTCCACAATCTCATTGATCTGAATGATACGCTTGTTGGAATCCGTACTCCGGCTGTACACCAGAAGGCTTTTAACAATATTTTTGCACCGGTTGGCATCTTCCACAATATAGTTGAGGTCTTCTTTTGCATCTGCATCCAGATCGGACCGTTCCAGCAGCAGACTGGCATAAAACAACACCCCGGTCAACGGGTTGTTTATTTCATGGGCCACCCCGGCAGCCAGCTGTCCCAGGGATGCCATTTTTTCCGATTGGGCCAGCTGTTTCTGGGTCATTTTGAGCTCTTTTTCAACCTTGATCTTATCCTTGAGATCGTTATAGATGGCCATGGTGGCGGATTCATTGCCGTGTTCATCATAAATAATGGCCGCCGACATCTCCACTTGGATCTCTTCCCCCTTGGCAGTGACAATGGGTGTTCTGGGAATGATCAGTTTGCCCCTGCCACCGATTTTCTCATCCCGCAGCATGCGCATGATCTCCTTGGCTTTTCCCGGAGGATACAGCTGTTCTGTATGGGTGATAGTGCCCTCACCACCGTTATACGCCCCGAACAACTCCTTGGCCACGGAGTTCATCAGCTCGATCCTGCCGGACCGGTCTGCCGCCACAATGGCACTGGCAGAGGCATAGATGACCCGGGTGATAAACTCCTTGACCCCGATGAGCTGATTTTCCAGGGATTTGGTCCGGGTGATATCCCGGATACTGGAAAGCACAAATGCCACATCCCCGTTATCATCAAAAATAGGAGAAAACACCCGTTCCTCCCATTTGTACTGGTGCTTGAGGGTGTAGGTGTGCACTTCTTTGTTTTTGATCACCCGGGAGATGGGACAGGCTTCTGAATTACAGGGGGTGTCCTTGTACAAAAATGAATTAAAACATTTTTTCCCCAGAATATCTTCAGGGGAAAGCCCGTATACATCATAAAATTTTTTGTTGGCCCCCACCACGGTTTTGTCCAGGGAGATCATTACCGACGGATAAGACAAAGAATCAAACAGCCTGATCCGCCAGAACAGCTCTTCTTGTGTATGGTTTTCATGTTTCATGGGGATTCAAATCCACTAACAAGGGCATTTTGGGCATCCTGTCCCCGGCCTGCAGGCACCACCAGGCTGATGCTGGCACCGGTGCATCCTGCCAGGATAACCGGGACACGGCCGGCTGCAAGGCAGTCCATGGCAGTCCCGAGAATTTTGTACCGGTCCCCGAAATGGGGGCCGTGGAAACTGATAAAATCCGCAGTCATTGCCGGGGTACCGCCAGTATCCGGATCTGTCAGTAAAAACAGGTCATATAGATCTTTTGGCCCGGGCATGGCAGACACAAAATAAAACTTTTTATCCAGCCGGGCCATCCCAGCCATTTTTTCACCGGCATCTGCCAGTTCTTTGAGCGTGCAGCGGGTCTGGTGAAGCTCCAGGCCGGGCATGCGCCCGATCCCATAAGTCTTGATTTTTTCTTCCACATAAAAGGCACGGGTCTCCGGGTATTTTTGCAAAAAACGGGAAATATCTTCTTCAATTTCCTGGTAATAAGGGGTATGGGACGGGGGAAGGGCAAAGGCTGATTCCAGAAGAGAAATGACCCGGTCCTGGTCACGGGTTTCAATGACCACACAAATCATGGCATGGGAAGACACCAGTTGCACAAATCTGATGCCGGCATGGCCCAGCATCCGGAGCAATGTCCCTGGTACCTGGTGATTGCCATGGTGGGGATAGATGGAAACCATGCACACGTCCGGCAGATCAGGGGAACATCCCGGTATCCGGGCTGCCTGTTTTCTGTGTTTTTCTTCCAGACAGCAGGAGAACACCTGTGCGGTGTTTATGGAGTGCAGTCCCGCACAGACCATATTGATCCTGTGCTCCGACAGGATCTGATACAAAGGAACAGTATTTTCTCCTGAAATCGAATACCGACCGGCATGGACCATTTTTCTGCCCAGACGGATGCCGTTAATGGAAATCTGCTTCATAATCAGGCACACAATACGTTGCAAAAAAACATGGATGACAGGAAGGCAGACAGTTTCTCCCCGCCATCCATGGCAATATGGTTATGCAGGCATAATTGACAACATATGCAGCCTAATTGCAATGATCAGTCACGATCTCCATCAGTTCATCAAGGTCGATGGGTTTGGGGATATAATCATCCGCCAGGGTTGTTTTGCCGTCATGATGGGTATAGCTGGTTGTTTTTACGGAATCTGCCACAGCAGTAAGCAGCACCACGGCGATATCTTTGAGGGCATCACTGTTTTTGATCTCTTCGCACACATCCCATCCGTTTTTCCGGGGCATCATCACATCCAGTATCACCAGAGCCGGTTTTTCTTCTTTGATGCGGTCCATGGCTTCTACACCATCATAGGCTTTGGCCACCCGGAATTTTTTGGCTTCCAGCTTCATGGAGACAGCCTCCACCAGATCCGGGTCATCATCTACAACCAGAATGAGTTTTTGTTCGCTCATGTTACGATCTCCTTATAGTTTTTGTCCTGACAAGACCAATGGTATCTGTCTTTTCATAATACACCCTGCATTTACACCTTGGGCCTGGGATACAGTCCGGCCTGTTCAACAATCTGGGGCACTTTTTCTTCCCATTCAATGGCCATGATATGAAACCCGTGAACCCCTTTAATCTCTTTTATACGCTCAATGGATTCCACTGCCATTTTTATACCTTCTTCAGGCTGCTGTTCCTTGGACACCCCTTCCAGCCGCTTGATCACCGAATCAGGGATATCCATTCCAGGCACCTTGTTTTTCATGTACCGGGCCATGCCCACGGATTTCATGGGGGTTATGCCTGCCAGAATATGTACCTTTTCATCCAGGCCCCGGTCGGTCACCCCTTTCATCCATTCTTCAAATTTATCAAGGTTAAAAATACACTGCGTCTGGATAAAGTCAACACCTGCCTTGATTTTTTTGGCCAGGCGCATGACCCGCAGCTCAAAGGGATCGGCAAAGGGGTTGGCAGCCGCACCGATGAACATTTTGGGTGCCCCGTCAATCTTGGCACCCCCCTGAAAGGTTTCTTCATCGCGCATACGCCGGACCATGTTGATCATCTGAACGGAATCAATGTCAAACACGCCTTGGGCCATGGGGTGGTCCCCGAATTTGGCATGGTCACCGGACAGGCAGAGCATGGTGTTGATGCCAAAGGCATAGGCCCCGATGATATCGCTTTGCATGGCCAGCCGGTTTCTGTCCCTGGCCACCATCTGCATGATGGGGTCCAGCCCCATCTGTTTGATGATCACGGCTGCGGCAAATGAGGACATTCTGACCATGGCGGTCTGGTTGTCTGTGACATTGATACCGTCCACATGGTCTTTGAGCAGGGCTGATTTTTCCTTGACCTTTTCAGGACGTGCGCCCCGGGGGGGGCCGCACTCAGAGGTCACTGCCAGTTCACCGGATGCCAGAATTTTTTCAAGTCTGCTTTCTGTGTTCATTGTGCCAAATCCTCCCTGATAATTTTTCCGGGTCCGGCGGCGCCACCAGGTCTCCAGTCCTTTGCATTCATGAGATCTTCATACCTGTCTTCCATACCCAGTTCTTTCAACCGCTCCCATATGAGCCGCCAGGCACAATCTGTTTCCGGCCCGATCTCGCACTGGCCGTTGGAGGTACCGCCGCAGGGGCCGTTGAGCAGGTGTTTGGAACACCGTGCCACAGGACAGATCCCGCCGGTGATACCCAGAACGCAGTCTCCGCAGCCCTTGCACCGCTCAGCCCAGACACCCTGGCCAAGAGATGCCCCCATGAACCGGGTATTGACCGCTGGAAACACAGGGGAAGTCTTGTACCGGGCGGCAACAGACTGCACACCGCAGCCGCAGGCCATGGAAACTACGGCATCTGCCCCGTCAATATAGGGGGCCAGCTCTTCAACATATTCCGGATCACACTGCCGTTCCAGCGTGATTTCCTTGATATCGATGGTTTTACCCTGTTTGAGGCTGTTCAGGTGAAGTGCGGACGCCAGCAGGCCGACCTCTTTTCTGCCGCCGGCTGCACAGACTGTCACACATTCATTGCAGCCCACCAGAAGGATCCTGCCGTAGGGTGCAATATACTGGATAATTTCCTGTATAGGTTTTTGTTCTGCTGTAATCATGTATATTCTCCGAAGATATTGTGTTTAACTGGCAGCCTTGCTTTCATTCCCGGTTAATTTCCCAGGACTGGGGCCCAGTTTTTTTATGGTTTCAGTAAATTCTCTGGCAGTTTCGGCAAATTTTTCGCCCATGCCGGCGGACATATTGACCATGGCCACCCGTTCGGGTTCCCATCCCAGTTCGGTGAGTATTTTTTTCACCCGGTCCACTCTGGCCTGGGCCCGGAGATTACCGTTTTTAAAATGGCAGTCCCCCGCAAGGCATCCGGCCACGTAAACCCCGTCAGCCCCTTTTTCCAGGGCTTTCATCAGGTGGATGGCATCCACCTTTCCGGTGCAGGGCACCCGGATGATCTTGACATTGGATGGGTAGGATATGCGTTTGCTGCCGGCCATGTCTGCTGCAGTGTATGCACAGTAATGGCAGCAGAATGCGACAATTTCAGGTTCAAAATTTTCCATAAATATTTACCTTTCGAATAAGCCGTCTAATTTCGCCAGAATCTGATCATCTTCATAGGCCAGCAGCTGGATGGCCTTGGCAGGACAATCCCCGGCACACACCCCGCATCCATGGCATTTGTCCGCATCGATCTGGGAGACGCCTTCCGCATTTATAAAGGGAACATCAAAGGGGCAGGCCCGCACGCACACCAGGCAGGAGGCGCATTTATCGGGATCCACCTTGGCCACGCAGGCCCCCAGGTTTATCTCTTTTTTGGCCAGCAGGGTTTGGGCCCGGCCGGCTGCTGCCTGGGCCTGGGTGATACTTTCCCTGATGGTTTTGGGGGAATGGGCTGTGCCGGCCAGGAAAAATCCCCGCTGGGCCATATCCACAGGCCGCAGTTTTACATGGTCTTCCAGAAAATAGTTATCAATTGTTCTGGGCAGATGAAACATCAGGCCCAGATCTTCCGTGGTTTCATCATCCGCAATCAGTCCTGTGCTCAGGACCACGCAATCTGCAGCAATCTCAATGTCACTGTCCAAAATAAAATCATGGGTATGCACTGCCAGCATATTGTCGGTTTCCACCACCTTCGGCCGCATCTCCAGAGAAAACCGGATGAATTTTACCCCCAGATCCCGGGCTTTGCGGTAATATTCTTCCTGAAACCCGTACGTGCGCATATCCCGGTACAAAACATAAATCTGGGTATCCGGGCTGATTTCTTTGATTCTCAATGCATTTTTCATGGCTGCCTGGCAGCAGATCCTGGAGCAGTTGGGATTTTCCGGTTCCCTGGATCCCACGCACTGGATCATGACCACCTGTTCCATGGCCTGGATACGGGCAGCATCATCTTCCAGCAGAGAATCCATTTCCAGCTGGGTCATGACATCGGGAAAAGTGCCAAGGCCATACTGGGCCGGCCGGTTGGCCATTGCCCCGGTTGCCAGAACCGTCACCCCGTGGTCAATCTGCATATAGTTCATGCGCACCCCGGTCTGGATGCCGGTTTTAAAAAGACCCGGCATGCCCGAGTGATCCACGATAATGGATCTGGTTAAAACCTGGATGTTGTCATGGGCCGCAACCTTTTCCACCAGTCCCTGGACAAAAACACCCACATCTTCTCCTTCAATGGTTTTGCGGATGGACCGGGCCAGGCCGCCCAGGGCAGGCGCCCGTTCCACAATATAGGTTTTAACCCCCTGGTCCGCCAGCTTCAGGGCTGCTGTCATGCCGGTGACACCGCCGCCCACCACCAGTGCGTTCTGGCTCATGGGAAGGGTATGGTCAACCAGCGGGCGGTTTTTTCTCACCCCGGAAATACCCACATTGAGCAGTTTGACAGCCTTGTTCTGTGCCCTGTCAGGTGTGTTCATATGGGTCCAGGTATTCTGGTCCCGCAAATTGACAATTTCCACCAAATATTTATTCAATCCCACCCGTTGGAGCAGGTCCTGAAATTTGGTCTCATGGGTCCTGGGGGAACACCCGCCAATAACCACCCGGTTCAGGTTGTTTTCTTTTATCATGGCTTCGATATTGGCCATGGACTCGGAGGAACACCCATATCCCACTGCCCGGGCAACAGCCACATCCGGATGGATTTTGGCCGCGGCAAGCAGTTTGTCCACATCCAGTACCCCGCCGATCTCAAATCCGCAGTCACAGACAAACACACCGATTTTAGGATCCTGTCCCCGCACATCCCGCTCCAGGGGAAAGATATCATCCATTTCCCGGTCTTTGGGTACGACAGGCAGGTCGGTGACTGCCATAGCAGCGGCCGCAGATGCCTGGACCATGGTTTCAGGAATGTCTTTGGGGCTTTCAATAACACCGCACACATACACGCCGGGCTTTGAAGTGAGCACCGGGTTGAAAGGATGGGTGGCGGCAAAATCATATGGATTGCGGTCAATGCCCAGAACACCGGCCAGGTTTTTTGTATCTTCACCCACCCGGAATCCTGTGGACAACACCACCATGTCGAATTCTTCTGTTTCCTGGACCGGTTTATCCTCCAACGCATAGGTGATGGAAAGATTTTTCGTATCCGCTGTTTCCACGATGGAATGGGGCCGGCTTCTGATCATCCTGATCTTGTATTCGTCTCTGGCCCGGTTGAAATACAGCTCATAATCCTTGCCATAGGTACGCATATCCATGAAAAAGATGGTGGTATCTATATCGTCTCCAAACCGTTCCCTGGTGACCATGGCTTCCTTGAGGGCGTACATGCAGCAGACCCCTGAGCAATAGGGAACATCTCCCTTATTGATGCCCCGGGAGCCCACGCACTGGATCCAGGCCACTTTTTTGGGCCGTCTGCCGTCGGATTTTCTAACCAGGTTGCCCTGGAAAGGGCCCGATGCCGACATGATCCGCTCATATTCCAGGCCCGTGACCACATTATCAAATTTTCCACCGCCGTAGTTATCCAGCACCGCCGGATCAAACAGGTCCGCACCCACACACAGCACCACGGATGCCACATCCATAACGGTTTCGCTGCGGGTATCATCAGCCAGGATGGCATCTGCCCGGCAGACTTTTTTGAGTGCCGCAATATCCGTGACGTTTGCCATGTCAATGGAAAAGGCAAACGGGGTCGCCTGGGGATAGCGCATACAGGTAGGTGCCCGGGGATCAAGTCCCGGAGTGACCCTTACCGCTTCTGGAAACTGTTTGGCACACTCGCCGCAGGCCGTGCACTTGTCTGTATCAATATACCGGGGTTCGGTCACCAGGGTGGCGGAAAATGCGCCGGCCTCCCCTTCCAGCTTTGTGAGGCTGGTCATGGGTTTGATTTCCAGGTGGCGTTCTCTGGCCCCCTGGGACAGGTATGGGGATACGGTACACAGATCACAGTTGTTGGTGGGGAAAGTTCTGTCCAGCTGGGTCATCAATCCGCCGATGGCATAGGATTTATCGATGAGCAGCACATCCCGCCGGGATTCCGCCAGATCAAGGGCAGCCCGGATTCCGCCGACACCGCCCCCGATAACCAGCACGCGCCTGTCAGGGGACAGCGCATTTTCTGAACTATTATTCTTTTGCATAAGTAACCTATTTTTATTTACGGATATCCGTCAGGCATCAGGACCAGCACAAACAGACCCATACACGCAAAACGGATCTTCTCGGGTTAAGTTTGCTTCCTAGAGGCCTGCACTGTCCAGGATGGCCGGCAGCCGGTCTTCCCAGCCCAGGGCGGATATTTTGATTCCCCGGGAAATACCCTTGAGGGCATGGATCATCTCACCGGCTATGGCAATGCACTCGGTTTCACGGTCCCTGGCTTTGCGTATCCGACGGATCAGATCCTCAGAGAGGCGGGAACCTGGATCATTTATGGAAATATACCTGGCCATACCCACGTTTTTCAACAGGAAAACAGAGGGGATAACCGGCACATTCAATGGGGTGAACGCATCAATGATCTGCGTATAAAAGGTCAGGTCGAACACCGGCTGAAGCACAATGTATGCAGCGCCGGCAGCAATTTTTTTTCGGGCGTCCGCCACCTGTTTTTCCAGGTCTGCCTGGTCGGCAATGGGGGGAACGGCGATGCCCGGTGTGAACTGGGGTTTTCCCCGCAGTTCAAAGCCGGCCAGATCCGTGCCGGTGGTAAGGGAGCGAATCATGGACAGAATGCCTAAGTCATCCAGATCATCCACGATTTTAGCATCCGGGTGATCCCCGTTGATCATCTCTTCAGCCTTCACCACCATAAGATTGTGGATGCCCAGGACATGGGCCGCCAAAAGATCACTTTGGAGGGCCATGCGGTTTTTGTCCCGGCCGCACACGTGAATCAAGGGTTCCATACCCTGCTGGCGCATGACAGCCCCGCCGGCCAGAGCACCCAGGTGCATTACCCCGTTGTCCTGGTCCGGAATCACCACGGCATCCACCCGTGACTTAAGATATCTTACATTGGTAACCAGATCGGATATATCCACGCCTTTGGGGGTATCCATTTCAGCAAGCACAACAAATTCCCCGGACGTCAGTTTTGCCTGAAAACTCATATACACATCCTTATATTAATTGTCATATTCATCTAATTACAATTGTTACACCCATGGCACAGTCCGGACCGCTGTCACACACCGGCCAAATCGGACACGGCAAAGCATATTAGCAGAAACCATGCCATAATACAACGGAATTAGCATTCAGTTAAACACGGAACCACAGCAAGGATGTATACGGGTTTTCCTGCAAATGCACAACAGGAAACCCTTGAAGGATTTCAATTTTTTTTTCGCATTTTTTCAAAAATTTGAAAAAATGCGAGCCCGTGAAATAACAGCACAGGGAAGTATATCATTACGGGTCTTTATCATCAGGTCCCTGTTTTTTATATCGGAACAGGGCAGCCGCTCATGGGAATAACCGCCGGAAGCATCCGGATCCAGGCGGGGCAGCAATTTCCCCAGAGCCAGGCTTGCCCCTGAAAAAACAACTGCCCCAATGCCATTGAGCCAGGGCATATACGCACTGTCACTGCCGGCAATGAGCAGGCCGGCTACCCAGATACAACCTCCCACAACCACCTGCAATCTGGTATGTGCATAAAATTTATCAGAGTTTCCGGTTTCTGCACGGACAATCTTACGAATCAGCTGCATTGGATTATCTCCTTTGATAATTGTATTGCAATTTTTCATCATTTGTTTAAAAAACTAAACACCAACCCCAAAAAAATGCCGGCGGAATACGCCGGCATAGAGGCGTCTATCTGTATTCCCTGCAGCTCCAGATGACTTTGCCCAGAACACGGACCTTCTCACATTCATCCTTATTCAGATAAATGGGGGCAAACTCCTTGTTGTCACTGCACAACACCAGTTTGTCCGGATGTTTTTCCAGCCGCTTGACCAGGATGGTGTCATCCACCCCCACTGCATAGATGGCACCCGCCAGAATCTGTGTCTGGGACTGGTCAATGAGCACGGTATCCCCTTCTTTGATCACCGGCTCCATGGAATGGCCGAACACCTCCATGGCCACCATGCTCCTGGATGATCCTTTTTTACCCAGCCAGGCAGCAGAAAACGCCAGATATTCAGACACCTGTGCATCACAGTCAAATGATCCGGAACCGGCAGACAACCGGGCAGCCACCTTGGGGATATGCCTGAAACCTGTATCATCACCTGATTGTGCATGCTGAAATACCGGCCCTGTGCCTGATTCAATCCATCCTGGATTCAACCCGAAGCGCCGGTACAGCTTGATTACCCATTTTTCGGGTATATGGTTGTTGTTGCGGGCATGGGTGATGCCTGAGCGATTTATACCAAGGGCCCTTGCCAGTTCAGACTGGGAGCTGATGCCGGTGGCGTCTGCTATGCGCTGGATCAGACTGTCTACTCTATTATCAGCCATGGTGTTTCCTTTTTCATATACTTTTTTGTCTTGAACTGCTTTTTATGCAGTTCTGACATGGTTGTTGAAAAATTGCAACATTTTTTTAGCAATCCCCATTTTTTCAGTTAAGCCTGTAGCAGTGGCTTATGAACTGACCGCCAAACAGGGTAATCGCATGTAGATGCAGCGTCACATATATTGACATAGCCTCATGAGGGTGAAGTGCGGTGGACCATCAGATGCCAATCTCAGACTGATAAAACGGGGCACTCTCAGGGAGCGGGTATCAAGCAGCTGAACAGGATGTGGTTACATGCGATGACCCTGAACGGCTTTGTTCATCTATTTTTGGGAATGGGCATGATTTTGCCATCATGGTGCAGATGATCATAAACAGGACTGCGGACACCCTCATGGGTTTTTTGTGCCTGTCCGGATGGGTATTATGTCCAGATGTCTGGTGATGGCATTGTTGTCGGGCTTGCTCACCAGGCATTTTACTTGATATCAGGATTTTTCATTTTGATCTGATTTTATAACCTCAATCTCCACCCGCCGGTTCATCATACGTCCCCAGGGAGTATCATTGGTTTCTATGGGATTTTCACTGCCCCTACCCCTGATTTCCATCTGGCTGGGTTTGATACCCTTTCCAAGCAGAAAGCTGCCCACAATGTTCGCCCGAAATTCCGACAATTTCTGGTTGTAGGGCTGGTACCCTTCTGAATCGGTATACCCTGTAATCACAATTTCAACATCCGGGTACATGGCCAGAATATCGGCATATGCAGCCAGTTCATTATATCCTGCATCAGTAAAATCATTGGCATTGTATTTAAACCGAATCACCACTTTATCTTCAGGCAGAGGCGGTATCTCTTTTACTGGTTCCACCGGGGTTGCAGTCTGCGGTTCTGCTGCCGCTGTTAATTGGCTCTTGTGCTGTTTCGTCAGTGTTTCCTGATGCCCGGGAGGAGTAGTCAAAGGCTGCTCCTGAAACAATATATCAGTGCTGGATGAATTTTCGTTTGGAATATCAAATATCTGGGGAGTATTATTCCGGGTCTGCCTGTTATTTGCAATTTCTTCTTCAAATCTGGCCGGCATCTGGGCGTCATTTGTCTTTTGATTTATCGACACCTGTTTTTCCACAGGGCCCGAAATCTCTGTATTTGTGTTTTTTCCGGTGTCTTCAGAAAAAAAAGCTGCATATGATTCCGGCATCATCTCCCGTATCTGGTGTCTGAGTAAAACGAAACGGTTGCCGGCTGTATTCCAGGCAAGTTGATATGCAGCCGGGAATGCCAGGTATCCGGCCACAAGGGCTGCCATAAAAAAAAGAATAGCCAGGGTGGCTGCCGAAACTCTTTTTTGGGGCCGGATTTTTCTGGTTTTCCGGTGTGTTTTTTCAGGAGGAACAACAGGTGGGGAGGACTGCGTTGATCCTTTTTCATAGGTCGCTGCAAAATCATCAATATCCCTGTTTTTAACATGGGCGGGAATTTTCAGTTCCTTTGCACATTCTCTGACAATGGTCCTGTCAATTATTTTTTGTTCCTGAACATATCCCGACAGCAGGCAGTGATCACAGATAACATTGATTCTTCTGGGAAATCCCCCGGAGTAGATGAAAATTTCCCGGGTTGCCGCATCATCAAAAATCGTATGGTCGGCACCAGCCACTGTCAGGCGGTATTTTATATAATCAGCAGTTTCATCGGGTGTTAACGGGTCAATATTATAATTAAGCGTCAACCGCTGCCGGACAGCCCGATTCTGCTCCCTGTTCAAAATTTCATTAAATTCATTCTGCCCCACAAAAAAAATATTGATCAGCTTGGTATCACTTTTTTCAATATTGGACAGCAGCCGGATCTCTTCAAGCATTTCCTGGGTAAGCAGCTGGGCCTCATCAATAATCAGCAGCACTTTTTTTCCGGCTTCACTGGTCTGGACCAGAAACCGTTTAAAATAGGCCAGAAATACCCCTTTGGATTGAAACTCCTTGTCAATACCAAAACCTGCGGCAATATAATTGAAAAAATCCATTTTCTCCAGACCGGGATCAGGCACCGTCGTACAGATAACATCCTGGCCCAGACGCTGAAGCAATGCATTGATCAGGGTAGTTTTGCCTGTCCCCACATCACCGGTAAGCAGAAGAAACCCCTTGTTATCCAGGATTCCGTATTCCAGTGTCGCCATGGCTTCTTTATGCTTTTCCCCAAACCACATAAAGGCCGGATCTGAACTGATCTGGAAGGGCTTTTTAGATAAATTGTAAAATGAAGTATACAAATCTGGCGTTTACCTTTTGTTTTCAATTTTTTTATATGTAAAGAGTGTAATGAGGTGTGCATAAATTGTCAAGAATGCACTGTTGATTTCAAGATCAAGTTCCTGTGGGTTAATTGATGCCCGCCCCCGTTGGGTGTCCTGCTTCAGGCCCGAGATCATCTGACGGTCCGGATGCAGGACACCCAACGGGGGCTATGCCAATATAGAAATTATATCTTATATGCTCCTCAGAGGCGGATGGCAGGAATGGTTTCCGGCCAAGTTTCCGGTGGAAGAACGTTGACATACTCCCCACAGATAAATCAGGGGGATTCTGGGTTCAGGCAGGGACTGCCTGCAAAACAGGTCTTACGTCCCCTAATCCAAGAGAAGATGCCCCTTCTCTGTGTATATTCGTTGCGGCGTTTTTGTCCCGGTCGTGATCTGTTCTGCATTCAGAACATACCCATGACCGGTCCTTTAATGCCAATTCTTTATTGATATGGCCACATGAACTGCACATCTTACTGGACGGGAAAAATCGATCCACAAAGGCCAGTTCAGATCCTTCCTGCCGGCAGTAGTGCTCTACTGTTCTTAAAAAGCTGAACAAGCCCAGATCAGACACTTTCCGGCCCCATAGCAGTTGCATTGCTTTTATATTTAAATCTTCAAAACAAAGCAGGTCATACTCACTCACCAGGGCCTTTGCTGTCTTAAAATGAAAATCCTTTCGCTTGTTGGCAATGGTTCGGTGAACACGGGCCAGATGTTTCCTGGCCTGCTTACGATGATTTGACCCCTTCTTTTTCCGGGACAAAACATTATTTGCTTTTTTTACGGCTTTGATCCCCTGCTTAAAAAAGAGTGGGGATTGAATAGGATCTGTATCATCACTCGGCATCAGAAATGTTTTCAAACCAAAATCAAAACCTGCACTTTTACCTGTCATGATTCTGTCTATGGTTTGATCCTTGATGTCACATGAAAAAAACAAATACAAATCCCCCAAGGAATCCCGTTTAACCGTGAGAGTCTTTACTATCCCCTCAAAATTCCGGGAATAATGAAATCGATATATCCTTTTACCTATCTTCACCTTGTTCCCGCCAAGGAGTTTATATCCAGCTTGCTTCAGTGTGAAAGATTTATATTTGATTCGCTTCTTGAATCCGGGAGGGGCAACCTTCCTCTCAGATTTCAACGAATCAAAAAACAACTTATGCGCACGGTCTATTCGATCTGTTATATCTTGTATCGCCTGGGAACCAACCTGGTTCCACGCTTTGAATTTCTCCTGTTTTTTCAGCCTGGTGACATGTTTTTGGAGTTGGTACTTATTTAAAGACTTTCCATACAGCCGATAATACCGCTTATGCAAAGCAATGCAGTGATTATAGATCCCGGCAGCAATATCAATCTGCTGGTGCAGATGTTTATTGCGCTTTGCCTGGTATAGCTTGTATTGGAAAGTCTTTCGCATTAAAGCAGTCTCAATCCATTCCTTTTCATTTGATCAACAATTTCAGAAATCATATCCTCTGCTGCATATTTTGGCCAATCCCAGTCACCGCAATTTTCTTTTTTAAGCGTTAAACTGGTTTC